>NZ_JBDNHC010000183.1:0-3944 GCF_041689005.1 Sneathiella sp. | reverse complement strand
TTTCATTGACTGAAACGCAGCCGCATCGGCAAGCTCCCAACCCGCGACGGCAAACCTGTCAGCCTGGCACTGAATGATACGGAAACGTGCGGCGCGTTCATCCAGCCGATACAAGGCCGCGCCATCTGATCCTTCGCCATTGGCCATCGCTCCAACAATCTTTGTCAGATATTCATGCCATTTTGCCTTGTCGGTCGTTTCGATCACAACATAGCCAAGCCCTTGCACAGTCACGTCACTAACTCCCTTTTACCAAATCAAGAAAATACGGCTTTTCGCCACCACCATCGACATTCAATCGTGCGCCCGAAACATATTCCGCTGCTGGCGAGGCCAGATAGCAGACGGCGTTGGCGACATCCTCTCCTCGGCACATACGTCCTAGTGGCAGCGACGCAGCCACCGCTGCCTGCGCGTCTGCGTCGCCATAGGTTGCTTCTGCATTTTCGGTTTCGGCAAGGCCCACAATTATCGCATTTACACGAATCCCATCCTTGCCCCATTCCTGCGCAAGGCTCTGGGTCAGGCTCATCAGCCCCGCCTTTGCAGCGCCATAAATTGCGGTGCCCGGGGCGGGTCTTATGCCGGCAACGCTGCCGATATTGATGATGCTTCCGCCATCCGATTTCACCAGATAAGGGTGACAGGCGCGGGCCAAATAATAGGGAGCCATAAGGTTGAGCCCCATGATCGCATCGGCAAAGCGCGGGCTGGCGGTTGCCGCATCCGATGCCGGAGACCCGCCTGCGTTGTTCACCAATATATCGATACCACCGAGAGCGTTGGCCGTGTGGTCGACCAGTTCCTGTACGGTTTCGGGATCACGGATATCGGACTGATAAAAAGCCATGCCATCATCCAACTTGTCCGGTTCATTGCGCGCAGTCACCATCACCTTGCAGCCCTGTTCGACCAAGGTAGCCGCTATCACCCGACCGAGACCGCGTGTCCCGCCGGTAACCAGCGCCACTTTTCCTGTTAGACCAAACTGCACACACACTCCTCAACATCTCAAAAGCACGAATTGATAGAATCAGATGATCAATATGCCAGAAAATGACAATAACGAAAGCAAAATAGCTTTTCAATTGACGATTTGCGTATTTTATGACAAAAAAAATTACGAATTCCGATGTTTTGATAGATGAGTCGAAAAATTGATGGAGAAAACTGGTATGGCGTCCGTAGCCGCAATGAAAAATCAGGTCGGGGAAGTGCCGACCGAGAAGCAATTGGTTGAGCGCGCACGAGCGATGATCCCGGTGCTGAAGAAACGGGCGAAACAATGTACGGCGGACCGCAATGTTCCGGCCGAGACCATTGCCGAAATGCAGGCCGCAGGCTTCTTCCGGATTCTGCAACCAAAACGGCTGGGCGGCTACGAAATGCATCCCAATGTTTTTTTTGACGTGCAGAAATTGCTGGCCGAGGGCTGCATGTCTACTGGTTGGGTCTATGGCGTGCTCGGTTGCCATCCCTATGAACTGGCGCTTTTTGATGACAAGGCCCAGCAAGAGGTCTGGGCTGACAATCCATCGATGCTGGTGTCCTCGACCTATCAACCGGTCGGCAAGGTCGAACATGCCGACGGCGGTTTTTATCTCAGCGGGCACTGGGGCTTTTCGTCCGGCTCGTTGCATTGTGGGTGGGTGCTGCTCGGTGCGCTGGTCTTTCCGGAAGATGGCGAAGGGCCGCCTGATATGCGGACCTTCCTTCTGCCTCGGAAGGATTACAAAATTGATCCGGAAAGCTGGCAGGTTTTTGGCCTGCAAGGCACCGGCAGTCACGATATCATTGTTGATCGCGTCTTTGTGCCCGAGTATCGCACCCATCGTGCGGTTGAAGGGTTCCTGTGCGATAATCCCGGGCAGAAGGTGAATGAGGGGCCGCTCTATTCGCTTCCCTGGGCTCAGGTTTTTGTGCGTTCGGTCTCAACCGCAGCCTTTGGTGGTGCTCGCGCGGCGGTCAATGCCGCGATGGCGATCATGGAAAGCCGTGTTTCGACCAATACCGGTAAGGCTTCGAAAGCAGACCCGATGCTCCACGGAGCGATTTCTGCGGCACACAGCCAGATCCTGGAAATGGAACTGACGCATAAGGCGACATTCGATGAGTTGATCGAACTCGCCGAGAAGGGCAAAGAAATCCCGATGGAGAAGCGGGCATTATTTGCTTATCAGAGCTCGACCGTGGTGCGTCGTTTGGCGCGGTTGGTAGATGATATGGTGCAGCTACTCGGTGGTCGCGCGATCTATATGTCTAGTGATATCATCCAGCCTTGGCTTGATCTCAATGCTGCCCGGGCCCATGTCGCAAATGATCCGAACAACCGCACCGCCGACGTTGTCGGTACGATGCTCGGTCAGCCTCCCGTTTTCACTTTCATGTAAAGGATTGCGCGTTGGCAAATTTATCGGAAGCAACATATTCCGTCGCTGGCGGGTATGATATTCATATCAAGGAAACCGGCGAGGGACCGGCTGTGGTATTCATCCACGGCAGCGGACCGGGCGCATCGGGATCATCGAATTTTCGGGATAATGTCGATGCCTTCGTTGAGGCGGGTTACCGTGTAATATTGCCTGATCTGATCGGCTATGGCGCATCGTCAAAGCCCGAGGGAATCGATTATACGCTGCAGCTGTTTACCGACACGCTTTACGATGCATTGCAGCAGCACGGGATCCAACAGGCTGCGATGGTGGGCAACTCGCTGGGCGGCGGAATCGCGATTCAGATGACGCTAGACCATCCCGAAATGGCGACGGCTTTCATTCTTATGGCGCCCGGCTGCATTCAGGAGCAGGCCAGCTATTTCACCATGCCCGGCATCGCCAAGATGAAGAGCAGTTTCGGCAGCGATGAATTCAGCAAGGACGACCAGCGCCGGCTAGTGAGCAATCTGGTGCATCCCGACTCTGTGTCCAAAATTACCGACGCGCTTGTGGAAGAGCGCTATGCGGTTGCCAAAGATCAGCCGAAGGACGTGCTAGCGCGGATGATAACCCCCAATCTTGGTCCGCACCTGGGCAAATTGAAACTGCCGATTTTTGTGATGTGGGGCTTGAACGACGAGTTCTGTCCTGAAAGCGGCGCGCGGTTATTCCTCGACCAATGCGACAATGCGCGTTGCATAACGTTTAATCATGTCGGCCATTGGGTGCAAGTCGAACGATCCGCCGAGTTCAACCGCTATTCTATCGAATTTCTCAATGAGCACAGATAATATCCTGGCTGAAAAATATGGCGGGGAGCTGTTCGATGCGCTCCGTAACCGGAATACACTGGAACCGTTAATCGCCCGCGATCCTTCGCTAACGGTTGATGACGCTTACGCGATCTCGCTCGATTTTCTCGCCCGCCGCCGCAAGCAAGGCGAACGCGTGGTCGGCAAGAAAATCGGCGTCACTTCAAAAGCCGTGCAAGATATGCTGGGTGTCCACCAGCCCGATTTTGGCTTCCTGACGGACTGGATGCATGTGACGGGTGATATTGACGTTGAGGCCAAGGGGTTAATTGCGCCCCGGGCGGAAGCGGAAATTGCCTTCATTCTGAAAGACAGTCTCAATGGCCCCGGCGTGACGGTCGCAGATGTGATGGCAGCCACGGAGAGCATCGCCCCCTGTTTTGAAATTGTCGATAGCAGGATCAAGGACTGGAAGATCGGGATTGTCGATACGGTGTCCGACAACGCATCCTGCGGTGTGTTTGTTCTCGGCAAAGACCGTGCGGATCCGAAAGGCCACGACCTGCCAAATCTGAGAGTGACCGTCACAAAGAACGGAGAGCCATTGTCGGAAGGTTTGGGCTCGGCGGTGCAGGGCAATCCGGCGCAGGCGGTGGCATGGCTGGCCAATACATTGGGGCAATATGGTGTGACGCTGGATGCGGGCGATATCATCTTGTCGGGTTCCGTGGTGCCGCTGGAACCCGCTGCCAAAGGC
>NZ_JBDNHC010000182.1:0-18478 GCF_041689005.1 Sneathiella sp. | reverse complement strand
ATCTCTAGTTTGATTGTATTCTTGTTTCCGTGAGCTTGAGCTGGATTAAGCCCGTGCACGGTTCCAGATTGCACGCTCACAACACTATCAATACCCTTGAAGAACTTCTCCGATACGCGAAACGGAATTTGTGTTTGAGTACCTCTGGCCTTACGCAGACGCATCAAGACAGTTGTTCCGGTTGGGTCGGCCTCTACCGCACCCGCCGCCGCCGGAACAGCGGACGCTGGTAGTTTGGATTCGTCTGTTTTTTCCTTTCGACTGGGCGATGAATAAGTCCGTGTCCCAAAAAGCCTTTCAGCCTCCGACCCGTCCGACCGCTTTTTTGATTTTCTAGGCGGTGTCCTAATTTCAGCCTCTTCCTTAATGTAGCCATTGTCATGAAGCTTATCTAAGGTAGCCTCATCGAGGCGGATAGCCAATTTGTTGGATGTATCACGCCAAGATGCAATCGCATCTGCTGCGTTCTCGATAACGTCGTTGGTTAGCTCGGTATCAAGTTGTAAACCAGCTTCAACATTGGAGAAAAGTCCCGACGCCGTTAAGTTGTTTGAGCCGACAATGAGTCTCGCCTCTTCGCCGTTTCGAAATAAGTAAATCTTGGGATGAAATATGCTCCCCGCCTCATTGTGATAGACATACGTTTCGCAAGTTCCATGCGCCTCAAGATCAAGGAGCGCCTTTAGACCTTCTTTCGTGGTGTTAAGAAGGTCTATGCCGACGATAAATGACAGTTGGCCTCCATTGGCAAGAAAGCGAGTAAAGCTGTCTTCAAGGTGGCTGACGCCAGAAGCACGCACCCAAGCGACAGCTACGTCAAGAGAATCCCAGAATGGTTCAATGCCGTTTCTTTCATCGACATGATTCAGTAATTCTGTACCAAAGCGGATTGAAAGTGGTTGATTGTAAAACATTTTTCCCTCGGTTTTCGCGGAAAATTAGACTAGTGGTAATTTGCTTTCGTCTCCTTCTCCTGATGGCAAGTAGGGCACCACGTTCTCAATCCCATCCATTAATTTGCTGTATGGTTTCACCTTAGCGCCGGTCGTCTTCTTGAGGCTCGGCTTAGCAAATATTAGGACATATTCGTGGACGTTCTTGAATAAGAAATTAGGCGGGTAGGGGTAGCTGCCAAAAATTGGCCTTTGAGCTCCAAAAGACCCCCATTTCCCACCGGTTCCATCTTTTGACCAGATGATTTCATTGATCATAACAAATCCCAGGCTCCGTAAAAGTACAGCAAAGTCCGTCGCTAAAGGGAAAGTGAGAAGACCGTGATTAGTCTGTTGGTTTACGTTTGCGGTGACGACACACATCTTACGGCCGGGTACCAATACGCGATAGCATTCTTCAAATACCGGTCGGATTCCATTTAGGAATTCTCTATAGTTCGGTATATTACCGAGGTTGCTTTCGCCATCACCATAGTCGGCTTTGTCCCAATAAGGCGGGCTGGTAATCACGAGTCCAACACTATCATCGGCCACTGAGTTCATATACCTGCTGTCGCCCTCGACGGTTGTCAGCGGCACGAAATCGTCAGCATGCCCATTGCGCAGTTGTGCGCATTCCCGCTCTATGATTTTGATATATTCTGGGTTTTGTTCGATGCAGATAGCACTTCGACCAAGTGGTATCGCCGCTTTTGCCGTGGTCCCCGTGCCAGCGAATGGATCGAGCACCGTTTCACCATAGTAGCTGAAGAGTTTAGTAAGTCGATGCGGTATCTCAATTGGAAAAGCGGCAGGGTGGTCCTTGTGAGCCTTATTTGCTATTGCCCAAACGGTCTTTGTGTATTCACGCCACTCCTCTTTCGTAAGCTTGCTCTTCTCTTTTATCTCCGGCGAGATTTTTTTGGTCATTCTGAATTCTTTCCTCTTGAATTTCTTGGTTCGGCAAAAATAGTCCAGCGGACGTTATCGTTTTGGTGAAACGTTCGAGCTCGTGTGAAAGTGACCCCTGCTGGCGAAGCGAGGCAAGAACAATAGTGTCAACTCGACGCCTTAAGTCGGGTGCCGCAGCCGCCGAGTAAGTATAAGAGATCCGCCCCCGGTTCAAACTGCGAATAGGGTTCTTGACTGCCAAATCCCAAATTTTACGGCCAAGGCTCGCGAGTTGATCAATATTGGCTTCTGACATTGCTACGCGCCCAATCGGTAAATTGAACAGTGTGGCACGATTTACATGGAAACCATCACCGCAAACCTGCCACCACCAATAAGCAAAATTTCCAGAAAGAATAGCGAAAGCCGCATCCGCATCTTCGCTAGATCCGCAAGTTAGCCGCATTAGGGGGTTGGTTGACAGAGCTTCGTTCTCGTTGGTCGTCAATGCGCACCGCCTCCCAATCCCCAAGAAATTGTATGCAGTGGGTGCTACAAACACATTAGTCAAACTACCGAATGGCACTTTATCCAAGGATGTTCTGTCCCACTGCGGTACTAAATGACCCAATCGAACGGGTTCGTTTGAAACCTGCTCAAAGAGCGCAGCTTGGACAGTACCATGGATTTTTGGTATACCCGCTCTAATATCGCCCCGGATACGCGTATAGCAGATGGACTGGAGCATTTTTTGCCGATCATGCCCTCTCCATTTGCGAAGTGGCCCCGAAAATATCTTTTTCGTTTGCTTCTGATTTTGCCAAATCAGAATAGTATTCCTTGTTTTGACATCCTCGCCGAAGAGAGCATGAGGCTGCCGATCAAAAAACGAGAATTTCCATGTCCCTTTTTTTTCATTAATAAAGGCTCTGCACGCAGCGAATTGCGCACCAGAATTACATGCAATCGAAAGCGGGACGACCATCGCCCCAACGCCTTCTGAAGCACAAAGTCTAACCATTTGCTCTACGAAGACTGGATATAAATCGGCAGTTGGTTTCGGTTTCGCAGCGATTGAGCGAAACCGACTAGCCAGCTTGGTTAAGTCATCCCGTATACCTATGCCAGCGTAAGGAGGATTCCCAATGACTAAATCAAAACCGTCTTCCGCAGCAGGAAAAATATCCCTTAGGAGGATCCGATCTTCCCGCTCTCCAAGTTCAGCTTCTTTGTCGATTGATAGCGCGTCACATTTCTTGAGGTTGCGACGGAGCGTTGTCCAAGCCGACATTGGTGAAGGCATTACCTCAACTGCGTCCTCTAAGGTATCGAGCAACAGAACGCTCGCGGCCCCATCCAGCGCCAAAGAATCAATATCACAGCCAAAAAGTGTTTCGGACGCTAGCTTGAAAGCATTGACCGTCGGGTTGGATTTCTTCTGTACAGCGAGGACCGCTCGCAAGAAAACACCGGTTCCGACTGCTGGATCCAGCACCTTTGGGTGTTGAACACCGGCAAAACTCTCAATGGCCGATTGTGCCATAAAGTTTGCGACATCCAGTGGTGTGTAAAACACTCCTTCATTTTTCTTTTTGGCTCGCGCTTTCTGGGTGCTTGGATTTCGTCTGACGCTCAATCGGGACCCCGGTCCATGCGATTCTAAGATATACGGTAAAAGCTCCCTGATACCTGAACATCGAGAAATTGCAACAAGTTCTTGACTCAGAGTGCTATCCATAAAATGCCAAAAGGAGTGTTCTGCGGAGCTTAATGGCCTGCCTAGGAACCATGCCTCAGAATGAGATAGTCGATCTGTCGCTTTGATGTGCTTCCCTGCTAGAGCGACAAGCCAAATGGAGAAAGATAACCACGCAGCTCTTTCGTCTTCATTACTCATTGGAACTGGAAGGCAACGATTTATCATAGCGGGATGAGCTACGAAAGCCTCACTCAACGATGCGACTATATGACGCCCATTTTTGGCGATTTCCTCGACAGCTGTCGAAAGAACGTACCCACGCCGAGGCACACCATGAAAGCATTCCTGAACTGCGACTACCGACCTCATTCTAGCTACTAGCTTGATTTGTCAAAGGGGTCGCCTTTCTAGATTCGACAACCTTTTTTTTGAAAGATAAACCGATACTGCATAACGGATTACCCGTGCCAGCGACACTCGTTGGTTCTTTGCGATTGACTCGATTTTCGATATTACTCGTTCTTCTAACATCGCGGTGATTCGCCGTTTGAACATAACGCTTCCTCAGTTTTGCTATAATTGGCGGCATTTGAATCACGCTTAACATTGCTTTAGTTTGATGCAGATCGCAACAATATTTTGTATCAAAGTTGAGCTGACCTACCAAATAACGGATTAATTCTGGAAGGGGAGACGTACGTTGACTAGACCGCCTCCAGGCATGACAAAAAAGAACCCATTCCGCTATTTCAAGACATCGCCCGAGATCATCCGCCTGGCCGTGATGATGTATGTCAGGTTGGTACTGTCATGTGTGGACGGCTCCGTTTTTGCAAGGGATAAATTGAGGTAATCCTGATCGAAGCGGGTTGCGGTCATGTGTCCGGCCTGTTTGCGCGGTGCGTATGCCCGCTGGCCCTGATGAAGTCCGCGTCCCGGGTCCCTCTCAGAAGATCGGGCTTGATGCCCTGACAATACCCGCCGATGTGTTCTTGTCGGCGCGGCGGATGACTGAGGTCGCCCCGACAACGAGCAGTCTTCGCAGATACCCATCCCCCATTTTGCAGATGCGGCCCAGGCGATCCTTGCCTCCCGATGAGTTCTGCCTGGGCACCAGGCCCAGGAATGCAGCAAACTGTCGACCATTCCTGAAGACAGCAGGATCAGACACACTGGCTGCCAGGGCCGTTGCCGTGATAACACCGACCCCGGGAATAGTCTCCAGTCGCTGGCTGACCTCATCGGCCCGATGCCAAGCCAGAAGGCGGCGCTCAAGTCTGTGTATCTCCCCCGCCAGGCGATCAAGCTGGACCATCAGACCCTCCAGCGCTGTTCGGGCGATATCCGGCAGTAAATCCTCATCCGGCAAGGTCTTCAGCAACGCTGCCAGTTTATGTGGCCCCTGGGCTGTGACAATGCCAAACTCGGCCAGGTGAGCCCGGGTAGCATTCAACAGCATGGTGCGTTGACGCATCATCAGGTCGCGTATCCGGTGTAGCATGAGAACACCTTGTTGCTGCACACTCTTGATCGGGACAAAGCGCATGGTCGGGCGGGTCACCGCTTCACAGATGGCTTCTGCATCCGCAGCATCATTCTTTTGACGCTTTACATAGGGTTTTACATAGACCGGCGGGATCAGCCGTACGTCATGACCCAGCGCCCCGATCTCACGAGCCCAGAAATGCGCCGTGGCACAGGCTTCCATACCGATCAGGCAAGGCGGCAGGTCGCGCAGGAAATCCAGGACTCCCGAACGCCGTAGTTTCTTGCGAAACAATACTTCACCCTCAACATCAATGCCGTGAAGCTGGAAAACAGACTTGGCCAGATCAATCCCGATTGTTGTAACATGCATAATGGATGGCTCCTTCTCATTGTTGGTTCATAACAACTCCAGCATGGTACAAATGATGCCGAACGGGGGAGCCGTCCACACCATCAGATTAAACTGATTTGCTATAGTGGACTGCGGATTTGGGCTGGTTTTCAAAATAGGTGTTTGGCTAATTGTCAGGCAATGCGAACGACTTTACCCAATCTGTAATAAGATTGGATGAGTTAGATCGCCCAACTTCGTTTAATCTGACAATGCCGGCGTATAGCCTTTTCGGGATTAATACATGCAGATTTTCGTAGTCATAATCCCGTTATGGTGACCTTTGTTCCGGCGGTAATAATTGCCTTGTCGGCTAACATGTTGACGCTTACGCTGGCGTATGCGGAGGAGTCGCGGCAAGGACGTATTTTAGAAGGGAAGGCTCTGGCCCGTCAATTTTGCAGTCGGTGCCATGCGGTTACTCCGGGGGAGGAAAGCCCGTTTTCCGAGGCGCCCCCCTTTCAGGAAATAGTAGGTCGCTGGCCCCTTTCATATCTTGAAGAAGCACTCGCAGAAGGGATTTCAGTTGGACATGATGCGATGCCTGAATTTCGTCTGAAACCCCGCGAAATCGATAATTTTCTGGTATATCTATCTTCACTGCCAAAGTAAGTGCCGCCGATAAGGTCTACATTATAGACGTACTCATGAGGTAAGCCTTAAAAACCTGGAGATTATATTTGAATGACAATATCTTTCTGGTTCTGGTGCCAAAATAGAAAGCAGTTGTATGTCTGATATCAAAGAGTTAACAGTGGCGCAACTAAGGCGCCGTTATGACCCCAATTCTTTCAAATTTAAAGATACACGCGAATTAAAGGAACTGAAGGAGCCGTTGGGGCAGGACCGGGCCATAGAGGCCATCAGATTTGGCATTGGCGTGAGACATCAGGGCTTTAACCTGTTTGCGTTCGGACCATCTGGTGCAGGTAAGACGGAAATAATCCGTCTTTACCTGGAACCGGAAGCTGCAAAAAAGTCAGTTCCAGACGATTGGTGCTATGTTAATAATTTTACCGCTGCGGACCGGCCAAAGGTTTTACGGCTTCCTGCGGGCCGGGCATTGGAACTTGCCGGTCAGATGGAGAATCTGGCAGATGAATTGCGTGTTGTCATCGCCGCCGGTTTTGAAAGCGATGAATATCGCACCCGCCTTGATGTGATTATTCATCATCTCAAGCTCAGGCAGGAGAAGATTTTCGAAGATCTAAATGAAAAAGCCGCCAAAAAAGACATCACACTTGTAAGGACACCAACAGGTTTCGTACTGGCACCGGTGCGCGAGGGGAAGGTTCTCGATCCAGCGGCATTCGCGGAGCTTACAGACGAAGACAAAGAAAAAATAAAGAGCGATATTAGCAGCCTGGAAGGTGATCTCCAATCCACAGTTAGAATGTTACCTGAGATCGAACGGGAAGAACGGCAGGAAACCCGAAAATTGAACCGGGAAGTGACCAGCTTTGCGGTGGATCATTTACTTGATGATATTCGGGCTAAGTGGAAAGACTGCAAAGCAGTGTTGGCTTTTCTTGATGAAGTGCAGGAATACGTTATTGGTCATGGGGACGTTTTTCGACTTAGTACCGAACAGGCACCCGCTGGTTTTCCACCGGGTATGATGCCGGATTATATTCAACAACGCGAACAGGTGATTAGTAACTGTCAGGTAAATGTGCTGGTTTGTCAGGAACAAAAAGGCGGCGCACCAGTTGTCTATGAGGACAATCCAACTGTTGAAAACCTGATCGGTCGCATCGAGCATTTGTCGCAGTATGGTAGCCTGATAACAAATTTCCGGCTGATCAAATCCGGCGCTCTACATCGGGCCAATGGTGGATATTTAATTCTTGATGCGCGTCGATTACTCTTTCAGCCCTTTGCCTGGGAAACCCTGAAACGGGAATTACGAAGTCGCGAGATCCGAATTGAATCGGTAAGTCAGATGATGTCTCTTGGGAATATGGTTAGCTTGCAACCAGAAACAATTCCATTGGATGTTAAGGTCATACTGATCGGCGATCCAAACATTTACTACTTGCTAAGCCAGCAAGATCCAGATTTTCAGGAACTATTTAAAGTGCCTGTTGATTTTGATGACCGGATGACAGCATCGAAAGAGGTAATTCCACTTTACGTAAGACTGATAGCTAGTCAGGCACGTCTTAAGAAGCTCTTGCCCCTTGATCCCTCAGCGGTGGCGCTGGTGTTGGAAAGAATGACCAGGCTCGCCGGGGATGTGGAAAAATTGTCAAGCCATGTGCGTTCTCTGGCGGACCTTTTGTCCGAAGCTGATCATTGGGCATCTGATCGGGGTGCCGACGTCATTAGCGGAGAGGATGTCGAGCGGGCGATTGACGCTCACATCCACCGTTCTGACCGTATTCGTGAACGTATGCAGGAGCAGATAAAACGTGGCGTGATCATGTTAGATACGACTGGGGAAAAAGTTGGGCAAATTAACGGCTTGTCCGTCTTACAGTTGGGTGATTTTGCTTTTGGCCGCCCCAGCCGGATCACGGCCCGGGTACAGATCGGGCGAGGCCATGTAATTGACATCGAGCGTGAAGTCGAGCTTGGCGGGCCACTCCATTCGAAGGGCGTACTTATCCTGTCCAACTTACTGGCCGCACGATTTGCACAAACTCAGCCGTTGTCTCTCAACGCCAGTCTCGTATTTGAGCAATCCTATGGTCAAGTTGATGGCGATAGTGCTTCGTCTACGGAATTTTACGCACTTCTTTCAGCGCTGGCCAACGTACCTATACGGCAGTCGCTGGCGGTGACTGGTTCCACTAACCAGTTTGGAGAAGTTCAGGCAATTGGCGGTGTTAATGAGAAAATTGAAGGGTTTTTCGACATCTGCCTTCAACAGGGGTTGAATGGCGAGCAAGGGGTTTTAATACCGGCGAGCAATGTGCCGAATCTGATGCTAAATGATGACGTTCTGGCCGCGGTTGAACGGGGCCAGTTTCATATTTACCCGATCAAAACAGTTGATGAAGGAATATCTTTGCTCACCGGCATGAGCGCTGGGGAAGCGGATGCGGAAGGCCAGTATCCAAAGGATAGCATTAATGGGCAGGTTCAGGCCAGATTGAAACTATTTGCGGATTCAGCAAAGAAGTTTGCACGCGAACAGAACGGCAGCGAAGACGAGAAGCTGAAAAATGGCTAATCCAAATCACCCCAAATATCGCCGCATTGTGGTTCAGATAGATACGTCCAGCTCCTATAGCGAAGTCTTTCATGTTGCTGTCGATATTGCGGTGAAGCTCGGTGCGGAACTGCACGGGGTATTTGTGGAGGATAAAAACCTTCTTAATATCGGCGGTCTCGATTTTGTTCGGGAATTTAGCCAGTTTATGCCAACCGCACAAAATCTGGATAGTAGTAGACTGGAAGAACAACTGAAAGCGCTGGCGAGAAGGGCACGTAGTCAATTAGAGCAGGAAGCCGTGAGCCGGAATATTACCGCCGGATTTCATACAGTTAGGGAGGAATTTGGCTCGGAATCAGCGACGATCGTTGCAGACGTCGATTTGATAATCATAGAACGCACCAGTCGATCCCTCCTGCCATCGACGCTATTTCTGTTGCCACAAGACAAAGCCGGGCAGCAAGCGGTTCGACCGATTTTACTGTTGAAGGGCGATAGAACACTTTCTGGACCTCTTGTTGTTCTCTGCGACAGCCAGGGGTCATTACAAAGCTGTTTAAACGTTGGGAGCTCATTGGTGCAAACGGAGAAGCAGGAAATTCTCGTTTTGCCCTGCATAGCGACTGCTTCCGACGATGGGTTATTAGTCGAAAACCTTAAAGGAATCGCTCGGGATGCAGCGGCTAATATTCGCATTGCCTCGCCGGTTAAGCCGGAGGCCGAGGTTATCTTCAGCCGTTTGAGTGCTTCCAATAATTTACTGATTCTAGCCAGAAATGGAACGCTGACACGTGACAGGATTCTTCTTCAGAAATTGATTGAAAGCAGACATCCAATATTGTTTGTCTAAAAAATTATGGGACCCTCAAACGAATGGTAACTATCGCGACATGGTGAGAAAATCAGCAATGAAAGCATCAGGAGCCGTTAAGGCTCCGCCGGAACTCAAGCGTAGTTTATCTCTTCCCCTTTTGACTCTCTATGGTCTTGGAGTGACAATTGGTGCCGGTATTTATGTTCTGGTCGGCACCACAGCGGCTCGGGCCGGTATTTACGCCCCGATATCATTCCTTTTAGCGGCGGTCGTCGTGGGCTTTACCAGCTTTTCCTATTCTGAACTTTCAACACGGTATCCGGTTAGTGCAGGGGAAGCTGAATATGTGTCCAAAGGGCTGAAGCTGCGCTGGCTTTCTGTTGTTATCGGTTTAATGGTTGTTGCTTCCGGCGTTGTCTCCTCGGCGGCTATTTCCATCGGGGCTGCTGCCTATCTTCAAGGGTTTTTCCCCTTATCGCTCGACCTTTTGACGGCGCTTGTGGTTATTGCTGTGGGTATGATAGCCGCTTGGGGTATTTTTGAATCTGTCTTTATTGCCGCCATACTGACGGTTATCGAAATTACTGGGCTGGGTCTTGTGGTGTACTATGGAATTGCCTACAAGCCCGATATTTGGACTGAACTGGATACCCTAATTCCACCGTTCGATGCCGCGGTCTGGAGCGGTATTCTGTCAGCCAGTCTACTGGCGTTTTTTGCCTTTGTCGGGTTCGAGGATATGGCAAATATTGCAGAAGAGGTGAAGCAACCCCAGAAGAACTTGCCGCGCGGTATTCTGCTGACGCTGGGGATCGCCACACTCATCTATTTTGTCGTGGTGGCAGTCATCGTTTTAGTAGTTCCCATGACAGATTTAGCCAGTTCTGCCGCACCTCTTCGGTTGGTACTGGAAACAGCAGGAACAATACCGACGATTATATTTAGCGTAATCGCTGTCTTTGCGACAATAAATGGCGTTCTTATTCAAATTATAATGGCATCACGTGTGATATATGGTTTGGCCGCGCAGAAGAACCTGCCCGCATTGTTCGCCTATGTCAGCCCTATTACGCAGACGCCGCTTGTAGCGACATTAGCTGTTGTTTGCGTTGTACTGTTTCTTGCATATTTTTTACCTATCGATCAGCTCGCCGAAGCAACTTCGACAATTGTTCTTATTGTTTTTTGCTTTGTAAACTTATCATTGTTGCGAATCAAGCTGTCAAAAACACCGACCGAAGGCGATGCGTTTATTGTGCCAATTTTTGTGCCAGTTCTGGGATTTATTTTCAGCGTTTTATTGTTGTTGGTGGGCCTGCTGCCAATTTGAAGCCACACACATTTCAGGAGACGTCCATACATAGACAATACCGCCCGGACACATAAACCGTATCCTGCAATTATCTACTTCAGAAAAAAGTCCTTGCAGAAATGGAGTCATCCACACATGCCAATGCTGGCCGGATAGAGGGCCTCACCCACATGCGCCATGCTGGTCATTCTTGCCTGGTTTCCTTAAGTTTCTCGAGGTTAAGCTGGCGCATCAGGAAGCGTTCATAAAACGGCTCGCTTTTGCCGCTGCGTACCTTGCCCATGAAGTATTTTTCGAACCCGACCTTAGCATAGTGCACCCATAGGCCCTTGGACGCCCAGTTGACATTGCGCGGGGGAATTTGCGGCTGGGCGACGAAAGCCACACCACTATCGCCGAAATCGGCCAAGCAGACGGCATTCCATGTTGCCCGCGACTTCGGCTGCTTACCGCGCAACAAGGCGCCAATATTCAGGGCAGTTGCGGTGACCATCGATTCAATCATGAACCCGGTTTTCGGCACGCCGACCGGCACCGGCGTGGGTCCAGTGGGGGGGATGGCGACACAAACGCCGATGCCGAATATCTCCGGATAGGTCGGATTGCGCTGGTGTTCGTCAATCATAACGAAGCCGCGTGGATTAGTCAGTTTTTCTATCCCGAGTACCGCTGGTACGCCGCGAAACGCGGGCAGCATCATCGCATAGTCGAACGGCAATTCATGGGTTTTCTTTGGACTGCCATCCTCGTTCACTTCGTCGACGGTCATCATCTTGTCGGCGATGCCCTTCACCTTGGCGTTCGTAATCCACTTGATGTGCCGGGCGCGGAATTCGCTTTCCATCAACCCTTTGGTATCACCGACGCCGTCCAGGCCGAGATGACCGATATATGGTTCGGAAGTCACGAAGGTCATCGGTACTCGGTCCCGGATTTTGCGCTTGCGCAATTCAGTTTCCAGAATGAAGGCGAATTCATAGGCAGGGCCGAAGCAGGACGCGCCCTGCACGGCGCCAACCACGATAGGGCCGGGATTGTTGCAGAAAGCCTCAAACGCGGTATGGGCTTCCTGTGCATGTGCCGCATGGCATACCGATTGAGTCTCGCCCCCCTCGTGCGCGCTGGATGGGCCGAGACCGGGGATCTCATCGAAAGCAAGGTCAGGGCCGGTGGCGATAACCAGATAGTCGTAAGGGACACTTCGCCCATCTGTAAGTTCCACGCGTTTTTCTGCGGGGTGCACCCGATCCGCACCCTGAGTGAGGAAGCGAGCCCCCTTTTTCTTTAGCACCGGAACCAAGTCGATTTCAATATCTGAACGCTTCCGCCAGCCAATGGCGACCCAGGGGTTGGACGGGACGAAATGATAGATGGCTCCTTGGCCGATCACCGTTAGCCTGTCTTCCGGTCGCAATTGGTCCGCTAACTCATAGGCCATCAAGGTTCCGCCAAGGCCAGCACCTAAAATAACAATTTCCATCATGAACTCCTTCCCGCTTATCGCGTGTAGTTAAGTGTGTACTGGTGTTTACTCAAGTATGAGGCGCTACTGCCTTTACTTCTTTGTTCCGGTAATTATTTTC
Source organism: Sneathiella sp. (assembly GCF_041689005.1). Lineage (GTDB taxonomy): Bacteria > Pseudomonadota > Alphaproteobacteria > Sneathiellales > Sneathiellaceae > Sneathiella. The sequence continues at coordinate 6,211 of NZ_JBDNHC010000182.1, read as the reverse complement.
TCTACCGGGGGTGCACAGGTAATGACTCAAGAAGCGCCTGTAGATGACAATGGCCGTGCCTTTTCACCCTTTAGAACGACGTAAATGGCCGGAATGACAAGCACTGTGAGCGCCGTTGACGAGGCGAGACCGAACAGGAGCGAAATCGCCAGGCCTTGGAAAATTGGATCCGGGAGAATGACCGCTGCACCGATCATCGCCGCAAGCGCTGTAAGCAGGATCGGCTTGAAGCGTATTGCGCCGGCCTCGAGAAGAACCTCGACCAGCGCTTGGTTGGGTTGGTGTGTATGACGGATGAAATCAACCAGCAAGATAGAGTTGCGCACAATGATGCCTGCGAGCGCAATAAAGCCTATCATCGAGGTTGCCGTGAACGGCGCATCGAACAGCCAGTGTCCGAACATGATGCCGATGAAGGTAAGCGGAATGGGTGTCAGGATGACAAGCGGTAACTTGAAGGAGCCAAACTGCGCGACGACGAGGACGTAGACCCCGAGGATTGCCACCATGAAGGCAGCTCCCATGTCGCGGAACGTCACCCAGGTCACCTCCCATTCACCATCCCAGAGCAGGGTAGAGTGGGTTTCGTTCTCCGGCTGTCCATGCAGGGTAATCTCGGGCTTTGGCAGGTCTCCCCAATCCATCTTCGCGATGGCGTCTTCTACCGCCAGCATTCCATAGATCGGCGCCTCATAGGCACCCGCGAGCTCCCCCATGACCATTTCGGCGGCTCGGCCGTTATGTCGGAAAATCGGGTAGGATCCCGGTTCGCGCGAGACACTGACGACATCGCCAAGCTCGACCACATCGCGGGCTCCTGGAAGCGCATTGGCGGGCACTGGGGTGGTCAGTGTACGCTCGTCCATCACCGCCCGCGACTTCGATAACGCGACACGGATAGCGATCGGCTGGCGGCCTCCGCCTTTATGGGAATAACCCACCGTGACACCGCCATATAGATAGCGAAGCGTATCATATACGTCGGACTGCTCAACCCGGTAATATTCGAGATTGTCCTGGTTGATAGCGACGCGAACCCGCTCCGGCTGATTATGGTAACTGTTGTCGATATCGACGATAAACGGGATACTCGCGAACGCCTCGCCAACCTTGTGGGCCACAGCGCGGCGCGTCTGCGGGTCCGGACCGTAAATCTCCGCGAGTAATGTGCTGATAACGGGCGGGCCAGGCGGCGGTTCAACGACTTTGAGCACGGCGTCTTTCGGTATATCGGCCCCCCGGAGGCGTTGTCGGATTTCGAGCGCAATGGTATGGCTTGAGCGATCGCGTTCACCCTTGGATGACAGGTTTACTGCGACCTGTCCCTGTTCGGGATTGGATCGCAAATAGTAATGCCGCACCAACCCGTTGAAATCAAAGGGTAGGGCGGTACCCGCATAGGTCTGAAACGAGATGATCTCGGGAATGGCGGCCAGCCGGTCAACAATTATCTGGAGTGTCCGGTTCGTATCCTCGACGGACGAGTCTTTCGACAAGTCAAGTACGACCTGAAGATCGGACTTGTTATCGAAAGGCAGAAGCTTCACTGTCACATTCTTGGTATAAAACAGGCCGAGTGAAGCCAAAGTGATGAAGCCGACAATCAGCAGGAATATCCACGACCGCCAACGGGCCTTGAGGATCGGCCGGGCGACAGCGACGTAAAGCCGGCCGAGTATTCCGCCGTTAGCGTTCGAATGATTATGAGCCTCGGTAGCGTGACCTCGACCGATCTTGAGCATCAGCCAAGGGGTCAGTACCACAGCGACAAAGAAGGAAAACACCATCGCAGCCGAAGCAACGGCCGGAATCGGACTCATATAGGGGCCCATCATGCCGGAGACGAAGAGCATGGGCAGGAGGGCGACAACGACTGTCATTGTGGCGACGATCGTCGGATTGCCAACCTCAGAGACCGCGTCGATAGCCGCCTGCGTGCGGGAACGGCCGTCGGCCATCGACCAGTGGCGCGCAATGTTCTCGATTACGACAATGGCATCGTCAACCAGAATGCCGATGGAAAAGATTAGCGCGAACAGGCTGACGCGGTTCAGCGTGTAACCCATGACGTAGGCAGAAAACAGCGTTAGCAGGATCGTCGTCGGGATGACGATCGCCACGACTAGCGCCTCGCGCCAGCCGATGGCGAAGGCGACCAGAACGACGATCGATATCGTTGCCAGTCCCAGGTGAAAGAGAAGTTCGTTTGCCTTCTCGTTGGCAGTTTCCCCATAATTGCGCGTGACGGTCATCTCTACGTCCTCGGGGAATATCTGGCCGCGCACCTGATCAAGGCGCTTAACGATATCCTCGGCAATTACCACGGCATTGGTGCCCGGACGCTTCGCGATCGCCAACGACACCGCAGGGGCGCGAGTGAGCCCGGTATCTGATTTGCGAATATCCATCACTCTGTTCTCGGCTGGCGCAGTTTCCAGCACCACCTTTGCGACGTCGCGCACATAGACCGGCCTTCCGTCGCGGGCGGTAAGCAGAAGATTGCCAATCTGTGGCATTTCCTGCAGGGTCTGGCCAGCGATGATGGCGTGCTGGCTACCATTCTCGCGGATTGAACCGAGACGGAACGAGCGGTTGGCTCCTTCAATCTTGGCAGTAAGCTGCTGCAAGGTGATGCCGTAAAGAGAGAGCTTTTCCGGATCGGGTTCGATCCGGAATTCTTCCGGCTGCTCGCCGACAATGTAGGTAAGACCAACGTCCGACAGCTTCGAAACTTCAACTTGCAACTCGCGTGCGATCCGCGTCAATCCGTTCGCCGTCCAGCGGGAGGCTGCTGCTGGTGTCGGCCGTAACGTGACGACAACGATCGCCACGTCGTCGATGCCGCGTCCGACAATCAACGGTTCAGGAATGCCGGTCGGTATACGATCCATGTTGGCGCGGATCTTTTCGTGGACTCTCAGGACAGCAACATCTGCATTGGTACCGACATTGAAGCGTGCCGTGACCACCGTGCCGTCGTCTTCGGTTTGCGAATAGACATGTTCAACTTCGTCGATGCTCTTGATGATCGTTTCCAACGGTTCGGTGACGAGCTTAACAGCGTCTTCGGCCTTCAGCCCGTTCGCATTGACATGGATATCGACCATCGGCACGGAGATCTGCGGCTCTTCTTCGCGCGGCAGGGTAATAAGCGCGATGAGACCCAGTGCAAGTGCAGTCAATAGAAACAGCGGCGTGAGCGGAGACGTAATGAAGGCGCGGGTAAGGCTGCCTGCGATGCCGAGCTTCATGGCAGCACGACCTGATCGCCATCGTGCAGGCCTGTCAGAACTTCGACGCGTGTTACGCCGTCTTCGTCAAACGTTTCACCGAGGATCACCGCTACCTCCACATCGCCGTCAGCTGTGGTGATGCGTGCATAATCAACGCCATGCAATGTGTGGATTGCCTCGGGCGGTACGGCAAGAACGGTGCGTTTGCCGACCGGGATTGATACCAGCATGCGCTCGTTGACGAAATAGTCTCCAATCCCGGTAACATCTACGTCCGCGATCACGCGTCCGTTTGTAATCTCGGGATAGACCTTGATGATTCGTCCAAAGCGGGTAGCGGTGGCCTGACCAGGCGATTGTGTCAGCCCCCGCTCACCCACAAGAACATCGGTACCCTGTATAATTTCTGTCGCGTGTCGTTCGGGTAGCGACAGACGCAAATAATAAGGGCCTGGCGCGATGCGGGCGATTTCCTCGCCAGGCAGGATGACTGAGCCTAGCGTGACCGGAACTGTGAGCACTCGGCCTGTGGCCGGCGCAAAGACCGTGCCTTCCTGCGCGCTTTGCGCGATCACCGCCTTGTCGGCCTTCGCTGCGGTGACCTGTTTGCTTGCCACTTCGAACTGCGTGCTGGCTTGGTCCAGTCGCGTTTGTGTGCCCGTTCCTGCCGCCCGGAGTTGTTTCGCCCGCTCAAGCTCGGTTCTCGCATACCCAAGCTGCGAATCAAGAGCTTCGATCCTGGCGTCGATAGCCTGGAGTTGGAGCGCAAGCTTGTCATCGACGACCACAGCAACGGCCTCGCCTTTCTTGACCACATCGCCCTGACTGATACGGATTTCGCGGATGGAGCCGCCGATGCGTGCGCGCGCCGGTATCACGATGCGGCTTTCCACCTGCCCGAAGACGGCCTTCATTTCGGTGATCGTCACGGCCTTAACGGTAAACTCGCCTGCCCCAGCAACTTGCGCGGCAAAAATCACCGCCACGACAAGGGCGACTGCCGGAATTCGAAGGGATAGTAGCGACATGGACAGCATACCTTTCACGGGCAACGATGGATGAAACAGCACCCTTGTTTGTTACAAAGGACGGCAGACACACCTATTCAAACGCGACCCCGGTCTTGAAGCCGAGCTTTTTGAACACGATAGCGGCTGGACAGAAACCCGTGATAGAGGCCTGAATAAGGTTCAGGCCGACAAAGGCCGTCAGTAGAAACCACCAAGGTGAAAAATAGAAACCAAGCGCCAGAGATATAAGAACCATAATGCCGGCGAACATCATGACTGTGCGATCTAGTGACATTTTAAACTCCTCTTTTTGTCTGAGACATTCCGTATTGGTATGTCATTTTTAAACTCTTCCCCTTGCATATAACATTCAAATATTATAAATACAAGTTTATGAATGTAGTAGATATGATTCCAGCGGCGAACTCGGCGGCAAAGTTGATGCGTAGCCTGTCACATCCGCAACGCCTTCTTGTGCTTTGTGCCCTTGTGGAGAGCGAGAAGTCGGTTGCCAGGTTACGTCAGGAACTCGGGATCGAGCAGGTGCCGATGTCGCAACAACTCATACGGCTAAGATCGGATGGGCTTGTCAAAGCGCGCCGTGAGGGGACGACAGTTCATTATAGTATTGCGTCCCCCGAAGTATTCACTGTCGTTGAAGCTCTCCATTCCACCTTCTGCAAGTCACCGAGCCCGGGTAGGCGATCACGTCGCAGTGACGCAAGTGATTGACGTCATGCGGCGATCCTGCGGGAATGATGACGCCATAACCGCACAGATTGACCTAAGTCAATGCACAGCGCCGGAAATCTCTTATAATTGTGACTTACAATATAATATTGGAGATTAACTATGGGCTACAAAACCATCCTTGTTCATGTCAGCAACCTTGACCGGTCAAAAGAGATTTTGAACGTCGCCGTCATGATGGCAAAAAAATACGATGCCCATTTGATCGGCTTATTTGTTGTGCCAGGGATCCAGATTTATCCATCGGCGGGCATATATATTCCATCTGAAGTATTGCTGCCGCACAAAAAATACTATTTTAAACAAGCTGAAAAAATTAAGTCGCTTTTTGATAAAACGACAAAAAGTGAAGGTATTTCTGCGGAATGGCGGCAGTTTGAGTCACATATCCCTAACCTTTCACAAATTGTTATCGATAACGCTCATACTGCTGACCTGGTTATTCTTGGACAAGCGGATGAAGAGAATGATGATGCAAATATTCGGGAAGTGCCGGGTGATGTGTTGATGGAGTGTGGCCGTCCGATACTAATGATCCCTTATTCCGGATCCTTTGCGACAATTGGTGATCATATTTTAGTCGGCTGGAATGGATCGAGGGAAGCAGCAAGAGCTGCATTCGATGCATTGCCGCTTCTGAAATCCGCCAGCAAGGTACATGTTCATTGGGCTGTAGCTACAAAATCAGATACCGACGAGAGAACACTTCTCGGAACCGATTTGGCCGCAACCTTGGCGCGCCATAATATAAATGTTTCGGCGGAAACAGAGGTCAATCCAGATCTTTCTGATGGAGATGAATTGTTGTCCTATGTGGCGCAGCGGGGCGCAGATCTTCTTGTCATGGGAGGGTATGGTCGATCCCGCACCCGCGAGTTTATTTTTGGGGGCGCAACTAAACATATTTTGAACCATATGATTGTTCCCGTTTTGATGTCGCATTAGAAAGCAGGTCTATGTCTAATATCAAAGAACGAACGGTGACGCCGCTGCCACGTTGAAGCATCATGCACCGGAGAGGCGTTGTGAAATTGTCTTTCGCGATGTACGAGTTCCCGCGAACAGACTAACCGGCTTTGTCAGAAGAAAATTGCTGATGGGCATTTGCTCGTCGATTAGCCTCCGAGCATGACAAAAAAGAACCCATTCCGCTATTTTAAAACATCTCCTGAGATCATCCGCCTGGCTGTGATGATGTACGTCAGGTTTCCACTTTCT
>NZ_JBDNHC010000181.1:0-2901 GCF_041689005.1 Sneathiella sp. | reverse complement strand
GCTTGATCCCGTCATTGGCCGCGACGAGGAAATTCGCCGGACGATACAGGTGTTGTCGCGCCGGACCAAGAATAATCCAGTCCTGATCGGGGATCCCGGTGTTGGAAAGACGGCAATCGTTGAGGGCCTTGCCCGGCGCATCGTCAACGGTGATGTTCCGGAAAGCCTGAAAAACAAAAGACTGATGTCCCTCGATCTGGGGCAGCTTATTGCGGGCGCAAAATATCGCGGTGAATTCGAAGAGCGGCTGAAGGCAGTCTTGTCGGAAGTCTCCGCCACGGGCGGCGAAATCATTCTGTTTATTGATGAGTTGCATACGCTTGTTGGCGCCGGTGCCGCGGAAGGCTCGATGGATGCGTCCAACTTGTTGAAACCGGCGCTCGCACGTGGGGAACTCCATTGTGTCGGCGCCACAACGCTGGATGAATACCGTAAATATATCGAAAAGGATGCGGCGCTTGCCCGCCGGTTCCAGTCGATACTCGTATCTGAGCCGACGGTCGAGGACAGCATTTCGATTTTACGTGGCCTGAAGGAAAAATATGAGCTCCATCACGGCGTTCAGATTGCCGACAGCGCCCTTGTTGCGGCGGCAACCCTTTCGGACCGTTATATCACTAACCGGTTTTTGCCGGACAAGGCAATCGACCTGATGGATGAAGCCGCCAGCCGCCGCCGCATGGAGGTGGATAGCAAGCCTGAGGAAGTGGACGAGCTCGATCGCAGGATCATGCAAATGAAGATCGAGAGTTCAGCGCTGGAAAAGGAAACGGACAAGGCATCCAAAGAGCGGTTGGAGAAGCTGCAGTCCGAACTGGTTGATCTTGAAAAACAGTCTGCCGACCTGACGGAAAGCTGGCAGATGGAGAAAGAGAAACTCAACAGGGCCCAACATGTCAAGGAGCAGCTTGATGAGGCCCGTAACGAGCTTGCGACGTGCCAGCGGCAGGGACAACTGCAAAGGGCAGGCGAATTGGCCTATGGGGTCATCCCGGCGCTGGAGAAGCAGCTTTCGGAGGCAGAGGAGGCTGAAGGGTCTTCCCTTGGCCGCGAAAGCGTGAAAGAGGAGGATATCGCCGGGGTTGTTTCCCGCTGGACCGGTATTCCCGTTGATAAAATGCTGTCAGGCGAACGCGAAAAGCTTTTAAACATGGAAACACAGCTGCGCAAGCGCGTGATCGGTCAGGAAGATGCCCTGAAAGCGGTTTCCAACGCAGTGCGCCGCTCCCGGGCCGGGCTTCAGGACCCGAACCGTCCCATTGGGTCATTCCTGTTCCTGGGGCCAACGGGTGTTGGTAAAACAGAATTGACCAAGGCACTTGCCGAGTTCCTGTTCGATGACGAACATGCCATGATCCGTATGGACATGTCTGAATATATGGAAAAGCACAGTGTCGCGCGTCTGATCGGGGCGCCGCCGGGGTATGTTGGGTATGATCAGGGCGGCGTCATTACTGAGGCCGTTCGTCGTCGGCCCTATCAGGTTATTCTCTTTGACGAGGTGGAAAAGGCCCATCCCGATGTCTTTAATATCTTGCTGCAGGTCCTCGATGACGGACGGTTGACCGATGGTCAGGGACGCACGGTGGATTTCAAGAATACCCTGATCATTCTCACATCCAATCTCGGCAGCGAGTTTCTGTCAACCGGCAATGATGCGGATGATGCCTTGGTGCAGCACAATGTCATGGAGGCTGTCCGCGCAGCGTTTCGACCGGAATTCCTGAACAGGCTCGATGAGCAGATTATCTTCCATCGTCTGACGCGGGAGGATATGAGTGCGATCGTTGATATTCAGCTGTCTCACCTACAGAAATTACTGTTGGGACAGCATATTGAACTCGACCTGGATGCCGCCGCCCATGAATGGCTCGCCGACCGGGGCTATGATCCGGTCTATGGGGCCCGGCCCCTGAAACGGGTTATTCAGCGATCTCTGCAGAATCCTCTCGCCTCCCAAATTCTGGAAGGCGTGATCGGCGATGGCGTCACTGTTAAAATCTCGGCAGGCGAGGACGGGCTGACGATCAATGATGTCCTGGCGGATGCCGCCTAAACCGAGGTGTTAATCGGTAAAAAAAATACGACCGTCGAATAAACGACGGTCGTATTTGTGGGGGGCTCAGCCCAGTTCCGTTTCGCGGTTAATCGCTTAACTTCGCGAGTTTCGTTTCCAGATCTGCTCCGGTAACTTCCTGTCGGATCTCGTCAGCGTAGGCACTGAATGCGGTTAGCATTTTGCCGGTAAGCTTCCGTCCGGCCGGGAGCTTGACGGAAAGCGGGTTGATCTGGCGATTGTTCTTATGAACCTCATAATGCAGATGCGGTCCGGTTGATCGCCCGGTTGTTCCCACATACCCAATAATCTGCCCCTGTTTGACATGTGACCCCTTATGAATGCCTTTGGCAAATTTTTTCATATGGGCGTAGGCGGTCTCATATTCATTGTTATGGCGTATCAGGACATAATTACCGAAACTGCCATAGCGGGACGCCCGTTCAATTACACCATTTCCGGCAGCCATGATCGGTGTTCCCCGACGGGCCCCGAAGTCAACGCCGCGATGCATCTTTGTATAGCCGAGGACCGGATGTTTGCGTTTGCCGAAACCCGATGTCAGGCGTGCGCCGTCTATGGGTGTTCGCATCAGCGACTTTTTGACGCTTCGTCCCTGTTCATCATAATAGTCCGTGAAACCGTCGTCGTCGGTCTTGAACCGATAAAGCGATATTTTTTTACCGCTCAGCGTCATGGAAGCCCAGTGAATGGCACCATCTTTTAAAATGTCGCCATTTTCATCAGAAAACCGTTCAAAATAAACCTCAAAACTGTCGCCGGGCTGGATTTCGCGCTGGAAATCAACGTCGTAACTGAAAATTCGAATGAGATCGACAATGGTT
>NZ_JBDNHC010000180.1:0-5963 GCF_041689005.1 Sneathiella sp. | reverse complement strand
TACGGAAATCATACTTGTCACCTGTTGGTGATTTACCTTGCCATGCGAGGGTCCCCAGAACATTCTCGATAACAGCTAGGTCGGCCGAGCCACTGTCAAGCTGATCAACATTTGCCCAACTCGTACCGGGTCGGACTATGATCCGTGTGTTCGGAAGCTCTTGCGCGACATATTCAGAAAGAGCGGCAGCGGCCTTGAAGTAACCTCCACCAACCGATCCGCTAACCATATCGAGTTGCTGGGCGTTCACTATTCCGACAGTTGCTAAATAAAGGGCCGTTGCCACGGCTGTTAGTTTTGTAAGCAGTTTGACTGAGTTTCTCATTGTCTTCCCTTTTGTTGGTCGTTTCCTTGTAGTTTTCGATTTGGTTGTTGGTTGTTATAAGCTTGATGCCGAGGCCTGCTCGATCAACTCGATCAGGCGAATCGGTGTAATTGGTGCCTCACGGATATGGATGCCAAACGGAGACAGAGCATTTTCAACTGCCGATATGACAGCGGCAGTCACGGGTATAACTGAAACTTCCCCAACCCCTTTGATCCCCAACGGATTAAGTGGCGATAAGGTTTCGCGGAACCGGCAATCGATATTGGGAGCCTCTGTAGCCGTGGTCAACAAATAGTCTGCGAATGTTATCGTGATAGGCTGGGCATTTCCGTCGTAAAGCATCTGCTCGAACAATGCGTTGCCTATACCGTGAACAATACCACCCTGGATCTGACCTACTGCTGTCAGAGGGTTGATGATCTTCCCGCAGTCATGTACGGCAAGATATCGGTTAATTTTAACGTGACCGGTATCCAGAGCGACTTCAGTCTCGCAGACATGAAATCCGTTGGCATATGCCATTTGGTCCGCGCGGAAATGATGCGTGGCCTCAAGGCCGACACCAACATCGTTCGGAAACGAATATCCAGCAGCACCCCGCATAATCGAGGCAATGTGGGATAAGGAAATCTCGATCTCAGGATCGTCAGTAAGCCGGATATGGCCATTTTCAACAAACAGCTTTCGGTTGATTTTCGAAATCGGAGTGCCTTTTGACGTTTTGAAGAGTTGTCGAGCGACTTCAAGCGCCTTTTCACGAACTTCTCTGGCAGCGAACGCGACGGCATTTCCTGCCATCATCGTCTGCCGACTTCCAAATGCGCCTAGCCCATATTGAACATAAGCAGTGTCACCGCAGATCACCTTTATCTGCTCGATATTTACACCAAGTTTATCTGCACAGATTTGAGCCAAAGTCGTTTTGGTACTTTGCCCGACCGCGTTGGCACCAGTGTAGACGCTGACTTCTCCCGATGTGGATACGCGTACTGTTGCGGTTTCGAACGGTCCTCGACCGGTGCATTTTACCCCATGTGCCATTCCCAGGCCGATATACCGTCCTTCGCGACGGGCTGCGGCCTGTCGTTCTGGAAACCCTTTATAATCGGCTGCAAGAAGGGCTTCTTTCTGACAAGCCAGGTAATCGCCACTATCATAAACGACAGGCGCCCCCGCTCGATTCTTTAATCCGGTCGAATAGGGCATTTGGCTGGATTTGATCAGGTTCCGGCGTCTAATTTCTCCCCTATCCTCATCAAGCTCTTCTGCAATTCTGTCCATGATCCTTTCGATCACAAAGGTTCCTTGCTGATACCCCGCCCCCCTGACCGGGATCACCGGCGGTTTGTTGGTGCGTATGACATGCGCCTCTAGTTTATAGGATGGCAAGACATACGCACCTATGATGCTGCTTGCACTATTGTAGGGAACTGTGATGGCGTGAGGTGCATAAGCACCCTGATCATGAATCATTTGCCCTCTGATCGCCTGAAGGGTACCTTTTTCACTTACGGCAACTTCGATATCCCAATATTGATCCCTTTCCTGGATGGCGCTCAGAAAATGCTCTCGGCGATCCTCAACCCATTTTACCGGGACTTTCAGGATCACGCTGGCAGCCGCAACCGCAATTTCTTCCGGGTAGACCATGAACTTACTACCAAAGCCGCCACCAACATCGCAGGGTATCACACGTACATCGTCATTGCTCTTCATCAGCATTTCTGCAGCTGTGTTGCGAAGTTCATGCGACGCCTGCGTCGAGGCCCAGAGCGTAACCGCTCCTGACCCGGGATCTACCACGGACAGGATGCCACGGCCCTCCATCGGATGAGCCGCACCGCGGTGTAGGAAGAATGTTTCGTGAAAAACATGCGCCGCAGTATCGAAAGCGCTATCACAATCGCCGTAGTCGATTTTTATGGTTGTGAAACAGTTCGACAGCGTATCGGAAAGCGCCCTATCCGCATTATTTTTCATAGCTTCTCGAGGATCAACCAGAGCGGGGCATTCGTCATAGTCGACATAGACTAAATCAACTGCATCTTCTGCAACATGCCTTGATTCAGCGACTACCATCGCCAGAGCTTCCCCTACATAGGCGACTTCCGTTGATGCAAGAACCGGTGGCATCGCGGTTCCGTCCAGTTTCCCTGCCGGGAACGCAAGTGGAAGCCGAAGACTATGAAGTGCCTCTTTCAGATCATCCGCAGTCAGGACGGCCAAAACCCCCGGAACCGCTTGGGCCTCACCTGTGTCAATTCTACTGATGATCGCGTGTCCCATCTGGCTTCGGACAAAAGCCACATGAAATGTGTTTGGCACTTTCACGTCATCAACATATTGGCCTTTTCCCCGCAAAAAACTGTCATCCTCAACTCTGAGAACCGGTTGGCCAATATAGTTCGTGCCTTGCTCATTCATTGCCAGCTTCCTTCGAATTGGCCACATCGAGCGCAGCTGCAACAATGCTTTCGTATCCTGTGCAACGACAAATATGGCCGGACAGCACATCGCGGATTGTTTTTTCGCTGTATTCCGAATTGATTTCGAAATATTCGGTGAGGGTCATCAGGATCCCAGACGTGCAAAAACCGCATTGCAGTCCATGCCGTTCCCAGAACGCCTTTTGGAGAGAGTTGAGTTGGTTGCCTTCTGCCAGACCTTCGACCGTTGCTATCTCTTTACCCTCAGCCTGTACTGCAAACATAAGGCAACTACGCATGGAATTGCCGTCTATCAGCACTGTGCACGCGCCACAGACCCCATGTTCGCATCCGATATGAGTTCCAGTTAGCTCGAGATTGTAACGTAAGAAATCTGCTAGGGATGTCCGGGGTTCAGCCTGTGAAGTATAGCTTTCTCCATTAACTGAAAGTGTAATGTTTTGGATATATTCTGCAGTCGGCATACTAATGCTCATTCCCTACTTGTGACTGGGCCCAGGCTTCCCTCAGGACGCGCTGCGCGAATTTCACGGATAGTCTCTGGCGATACCAACCTGGTACAAACGGATCATCAAGCGGCTCGATTTCGGCGCAATATTTGGCAGTACGGGCGAATAGCTCCTCGGACGGGCGCTGGCCAACAAGCTCAACTTCAGCTTCTGTTATCCGCGTCGGAACTGGTCCCACTCCACCAAGCGTCAGCGATGCTTTGCTGATTCTACCGTCTTCACCGAAATCCAACAAAGCAGCGGCTGCTACGATGGCAAAATCGCCTAACCGGCGCGCATATTCCGTAAAGGCCCATCCATGGCCTTTTTGCCAAGGTCGAAAGCGAATTTCAGAAAGGATTTCGTCGGGCTCAATCGCCGGAGAAAGCATGTCTTCGCAGAAATCTTCGATCGAAACAATGCGTACCCCGGCAACACCGGTAATGACGAGTTGCGCATCCAGCGCCATAGAAACCAAGGGCATTTCTGCAGAAGGATCAAGGTGACACAGGCTACCTCCGATTGTACCTCGGTTCCTAATCTGACGATGCCCGACCGACAAAACCGCAAGTGACATCAAGGGTAAATGAGTGCGAATAATCTCCGAAAACTCTACTGTCCGATGAGTCGTCATGGCGCCGATACTGATTTCTTCACCACTCTTCTTGATATAATCGAGGTCGGTGATGCCACTCAGATCAATCAAATGGTCGGGTTCGATAAGACGAAAGTTGAGCATCGGCACCAACGATTGCCCACCGGCGATGACGCGCGGGTTCTCGAGGTTTTTCAAACAATCCATGACCTCGCACAAAGTGCTTGGACGGTGATATTGGAACCTAGAAGACTTCATGCTTTTAAAACTCTTCGTTTAAAACAGTTCATTCTTAGGTATTTCAGAGGCGTTTCAACTCGTACGGTTGCCCAAATTGTTAAGGTAATCGACGCAAGTTTGGTCGGTTTCGACATCACCGAGCTTAGCGTCGATATATAAAGAGCTGCCAAGAAACAGCCCCGGCGCCCAATCACTACTTTGACCGCCATGATCCGGAAAATTTCCGCCAGACCGTCGTAAATTGCTTGGCGAACACATGTGCAAGCCGTCACGCAGGTGGCCAGAATTGTAACTATTCCGTCAGCCCTCAGGATGCCGCCCAGTTTGGTGCCATGGAAGGCACTAACGCGTTTTTTTCAGCAACTTGCACTCTCCTTCAACCGGTGCTTTGCTGCTATCGATCGTCCATAGCTCCTTGTCTTCCAAACTGACCACTTCGATCAGGATCTTATTGTGCCAAAGCCCCATATCCTTGAATGATGTGCCGCGAACCGTAGCTTCGCAAGCAGTCCTTGCTTGGATCGTTGACAGGTTGTTGGGTCGAAAGGCCTTGAGCAATTATTGCTTACTGAACATAATTTCATTGTCCATCTTGTCCTGATCTAAAGTAAACAGATAACCCGATCGCATCCAAGCATCCGCAAGGCCTACATTGACCAACGAAAGGCGATTGCCAAAGCCATTGCGGTGCTGAAAACTACGCTCCAGGTAAAGCCGAGTAGAAGCATTAAATGCTGGCTGCAGCATGTTATTGAGTTCGGAATCAGCGATCGTGATCATAGACAAATCCTTACCTATTGAAACGACCAGAATAGCCGGAAAGTGCCGTACATCCCTGAACTAATCCTGCACTGAACTTCCGTCACCCACTCAATGTACCAGTCCATAGTATTTGAGACAATTGCCGTATGACCATTTTTTAATGACCTTCTTGCAATTATAGAGCTTGTTGCGACTTTTGTGATTCAGGATTCCCATGAGACCTGATCTCCGATTCCATGTCTGTATGGCAGATATGGAGTTTTGAGGTGGGCAGACCACATCCTATGGCGTTTCGTCAGCGCGTTGTAGCTTTCGTGGAAGAAGGGCATTCGCACGGGGTAGCCGCTGCTCGGTTCCGGGTTTTAGTGAAGTTCGTCAACGGCATGGTGATCATGAAGCGGGAGACGGGCGGGCTTGAGCCTCGGACGCAGGGAAATGGCGGCGAACACGGCAAACTTGTCAGCGTGCGTGACTGGAACGAAGCGCGTATAGCTGAGAAACCCGATTTGACGCGGCACGACCTAGTGGATTGATTCAGACGGATGGTTCCGCATGGGAATGGCGAAAATCCAAGGGACTTAAGGCGGTCCAACAGGACTCATCCGTCACGTTCTAACCACTAGAGCATGCTGTTTTCATATGGAAGCATATCCTGAGTTTGTAATGTAGTTCGCGCATTCGGTTGGTTCGAAGCGGTCCAGGAGATCCCCGACCTTTTGCCATGTGGCCTCGATCGTTCGCGGCTGAGCATGCCGCATCAGGTGTTTGAGCTTTGCAAAGACCTGCTCGATTGGACTGAGATCAGGGCTGTAGGCCGGCAAGAAGAGAATGTGTGCGCCTGCTTTGCGGATTGCCGTGCGTGCAGCCTTGCCCTTGTGTGAGCCGAGATTGTCCAGGATTACAACATCACCTGCAGTCAGTGTCGGGACGAGAACCTCTGTCACATAGGCGGCAAAGATGTTGCCGTTGATCGGCCCGTTGATGACCCATGGCGCGTCGATGCGGTCATGGCGCAGTGCCGCGATGAACGTCAGTGTCGTCCAATGCCCATACGGTACGCGCGCTTCGAGCCGTTGCCCGCGCGGTCCCCAGCCGCGTAGCGG
>NZ_JBDNHC010000179.1:0-52451 GCF_041689005.1 Sneathiella sp. | reverse complement strand
TCAGGTCCATATGCACTGACATCTCCATCCGTCTTACGGCATTAATGGAGAAATCCGCAATCAGCTCGAGATCCCCCAGGGCATCGCTTGTCAACCTTGCACGCCAGAAAGAGCCAAGAAACTCCATTTCGTTGATCTTGCACTCGAACGCATTCTCAGGTTCCACGACTTCATCGAGAGCCCCCTCCGATCTTGCGCCCGGACCGTGAGGGACGATATCTTCCGGGCGGACCGCAGCAATGACGTTTGCTTTCGCCGGAAACTCATGCCCGGTGCAGACAAAGGTTTTAGCTCCGATCTTTACGGTCGATTTATTGTCTACCGTCTTATCGCCTATAAGTCCGGCGACCTGGTTCATTTCGCCGATAAAGTCGGCAACAAAAAGCGTTGCAGGTTTTCGGTAAATGTCGGTTGGCGTACCAATCTGCTCGATCACTCCATGGTTCATGACGACGATCCGATCGGCCATCGACAACGCCTCTTCCTGATCATGGGTCACCATCACCGTTGTGATTCCGAGCTTACGTTGCAATTCCTTGACTTCATGGCGCAAATGCACCCGCACTTTCGCATCCAGCGCCGATAATGGCTCATCCAGCAGCAACAATCCGGGGGACGTGGCGATAGCCCGCGCGAGGGCGATACGTTGTTGCTGACCGCCTGAAAGCTGCGCCGGGTATTTCTTCCCCTGCTCAGGCAGACCGACGAGATCGAGCAGCTCCGCTACACGGGCGGTAATCGCAGCTTTTGCCAAGCCGGTATTTTCAAGCCCGAAGGATATATTCTTTTCAATTGTCAGATTAGGAAACAGTGCGTAGGACTGGAAAACAATACCAAAATCGCGTTCGGCTGGCGGAAGGTTTGAAATATCGCGGCCCGCCTGCTCGACGGTGCCGGAAGTTTGCAGATCAAGTCCCGCAATAGCCCGAAGCAGCGTTGTTTTGCCGCATCCTGACGGCCCGAGAAAACACACAAACTCCCCTTCATTTATACTGAGGGAGATATCCTTCAAAGCAATAAAATCGCCAAAGGCCTTCCATAAACTATCAATCCGAAGATAGGTATCCTGCTGTTGTTCCTCAGCGTTTCTCTCAAGCGCAGCCCCCGTTGGCATTGTAACTCCTATAAAAAATCAGCGCCTATACGGTCATTATAAAAAGAAGGCACCGCAAGTGCGATGCCTTCATTTTTGGACCCCGGTAATCAGCTTTTGGGTTCGGATTTTGAATCGTACCGCTTCTGCCATTCTTCGAGTATGGTCTTGCGATTGTTTGCCGCGAACTCAAAATCGTTGTCGATCATTTTTTCCGTCAGATTTTCTGGAAAATATTTGACCGGCTTGGCAACACCCGGATAGGCAACAACGGCATAGCCCGTGTTGTACATCTGGTTGGCTTCCTTAGTAATTGTCCAGTCAACCAAGGTTTTTGCGTCTTCCAGATTATCCGTACCGGCAACGATAGCGGTTGCTTCCATATCCCAGCCGACACCTTCGGAGGGCACGATAATTTCAAGCGGTGCTCCATCCGCCTTTGATTTTGCGCCGCGGAACGCAAAGGAGACACCAATCGGAATTTCACCTGATGCCGCCAGTTTACAGGGTTTTGAGCCTGAATGGGTGTACCGGGCAATATTTTCATGCAGCGCATCCATATATGCCCAGCCCCCGTCTTCACCGAACATCTGAAGCCAGCTGGAAACATCAAGAAAGCCGGTGCCGGAGGAATTCGGGTTCGGCATGATAACATGACCCTTGTATTCCGGTTTCGTCAGGTCCTTCCAGGAGGTCGGCGCCGTCAGACCAAGCTTTTCACCCTCGACCGTATTAAAGCAAACTGCTGCGACCCAGGCATCCATTCCGGTCCAGGCAGGAGGAGTGCTTTTATCAACAAATTTTTTGTCCAGCGCTTCAACGCCCTTGGGAGCATAAGCCTCCAGCATGCCTTCGGATTTCATCAGCAACAGCGATGTCGCCGCAAGACCCCAGATTACGTCGGCTTGCGGGTTATTTTTCTCGGCCAGCAATTTCGCCGTCACAACACCCGTGGAATCGCGGACCCAGTTAATCTGGATATCCGGATGTGCCTTGTTAAATTCTTCTGCATAGCGCTTGAGGTCTTCAGCTTCAACCGCCGTGTAAACTGTCAGTTCGCCCGCCATCGCATGTGTTGCCAAACACAGGCTCGCGACGGTGGCCATTGCTATCTTTTTTGGTAGTGCCATATTTACTCTCCCTTGTTGAAATTTTCGTCATTTGCAATAAAGGTAACCACATCAAAACAAACGCGGCATTCTTTATCAAACAACAATTCAGTCCTTACCCACGTTAATACTGATGGAATGTTACAAATAGAAGAAATCTATTATTCTTATAAGCACATAATAATTACCTATACGGCGAATACCAGAATAATCGCAAAAAAGCAGAGCTCAGCCACTTAAATTCAGCCAACGGGCCAAGGCAGCGAGTAGGTTTTGACGTTCGTAAAGAATTTCATTGCCTCCAGAACGCCCTCTTTCACGCCATTTCCCGAATCCTTGATGCCGCCGAACGGGGACATTTCGATCCGGTAGCCCGGTTGTTCCCAGATATTGACTGTTCCGACATCAAGCCCATCAATAAAGCGCGTTATGCGCTCAAGCCGGTTGGTGCAAACGCCCGCAGACAGGCCAAATGGCGTCGAATTGGAGATTTTGATCAGCGCCTCATCATCATTAGGAACGCGGACTATCGGAATGATCGGCCCAAAGGTTTCCTCGAACACCAGTTCACTATCATGGGGGACATGATCAATGACGATCGGCGGCAGGAGCGCGCCCTGACGTCCCGGATTATACAGGATCTTGGCCCCCTGCTTTTCGGCGGCATAGACACGGTTTTCAAAAATTTCCGCCGCCTGCTCATGCACGACACAGCCAAGTTGTGTTTCCGGGTCCTGGGGGTCTCCAAACCTTATTTTCTTTGCATTTTCAAGGATATGGGGGACGATCTTATCTGCGATATTCTCCTGGACGAGAATACGCTTGACCGCCGTACAGCGCTGGCCGGAATTTCCCGTGGCCCCGGCCACCGCAATAGCCGCAGCCTTAACCAAGTCCGAATCGCTCAAATCATCGAGCACAATAAACGGATCATTGCCGCCCAGTTCTAGCGCCATCCGCTTGTATCCGGCCTTGCCGGCGATCATCTTACCCACCGCCACGCCACCGGTGAAAGTAATGATATCAATATGTTTATTGATAATCATCTCCTCGCCGATATCCTTCGGCCAGCCAGTGACGATCTGGAACATCTCCGGCGGCAAACCGGCCTCATAGAGAATATCCGCAAGCGTAATCGCCGTCAGCGGCGTCAATTCCGTCGGCTTGCAGACAACGCAGTTGTTAGTGGCAATGGCGGGTGCGATTTTATGCGCAACCATATTGAGCGGGTGATTAAAGGGTGTGATCGCCGAGATAACATTCACGGGTTCGCGTTTTGTGTAGATTTTCCGCTCCTTGCCATGAGGCGTGAGGTCGCAGGAGAAAATCTGCCCGTCATCCAGAATAGCAAGCTGACCGGCAAGCGTGAAAACGTCATAGGCTCGCCCCGTCTCGTAGAGCGCATGCTGCTTGCAAATCCCAAGTTCCAGCGTCAGTACGTCGGCAATCGCCTCGCGTCGCTGCTGAATAAGCGCCGCCGCGCGGAAAAGGATTTGCTGGCGCTCGTATCGCGACAGTTTCGGCTTGTATCGCGCGGCAATCTCAAAAGCTTCCCGTGCATGCTCCGCCGTTCCCGCGGGAACCGTACCAATCACCTCATTGGTATAGGGGTAGCGGACCTCCACGACCTCCTTGGTGGTTACTTTCCTGCCGCCGATCCGCATCGCCTCATTGCGGATGTGGCCTCTGGTCATTACGTCGGTCATAATTCCATTCCCGCCCAATCAGGCTAGATCGCCGCCGCGCGCGCGACATAATAAAAGGCATCAAAATTCCGAAGGTCCGGGGCGCTTGGCAAATCCGGCACCGCGCGGTTCATGATGAAGGGCACTGTCTGCTCACTCAGTCCCCCGTGAGAGCGGAGCGGCACATCGAGAGCCGTAAGGTCATGGCGGTCCTGACTGGTGCCCAGAACCTTGTTTTCGGTCGAAATGACGACAATATCCCCGATCCGATCCGGCGGCAGCTCAAAGCGGGAAGCTGCGCCCTTCTTATCGAGCACCACGTCAATTCCGTCGACTTTCGATAACCGGTCAATGACATCCCCGACGACGGCGTCCTTCGTCAGGTAAATGGTCGCAAAGGAGCCGAGCGCACCATGATGGACGACGTACGGATCGGTGATCGGCAGGATAACCCGGGCAATGCCTTTCCCGAGCTCGCTATCGAGCAGGTCCTGCAGGTAAATAACGTCCGGCGTACCGTCGGCCTTGTGTTTCGGCTTCATGCCGTGATCGCCAGTGATAATAATGGCGGCGCCTAAGGCATCAAGCTCCGTGAGATAGCGGTCAAACATTGCATAGAAGGCGTTGGCGTCCGCCTCCCCCGGAGGCGATTTATGCTGCACGTAATCCGTGGTCGTGAGGTACATGATGTCCGGCTTGAAGGATTTCATCAGTTTCACTCCGGCGTCAAAGACATATTCCGATAATTCTGCTGAATAGACATTCGGCACCGGAATATCCAACGTCTTGGAGGCGTTGTCGATACCATGCTCGGCGAGCGTCGTCGTGTCAGATTTCTCAGTCGAAAAACACATTGCCCGACCATCGTCGAATTTCAGGCCATGTCCGAGCAGCGCGCGGAGCTTGTCCTTGGCGGTAACAATGGCAACCCGGCATCCGGCATCGTAATAGGTCTTAAAAATTGTCGGAACGCGCAGGAACTTGGGGTCATTCATCATGACCTCCTCGCCCGTCTCCGGGTCGAGCAGGAAGTTGCCGCAAATGCCGTGGACCGCAGGCGGCCGGCCAGTTGCGATCGACATGTTGTTGGGGTTTGTGAAACTCGGAATGACGCAATGGGCCATATGGATCGTGCCGGTCTCGCGAATGCGTTTCATAGTTGGCATCACCCCCGCCTCAATCGCGGCATCGATATAGGCAGGTTCACAGCCATCGAGGCAGATCGCGACCGCCGTTGTCTTCGGAAAGGGATAATCCCGGTCATTCACGGTGATACCGGTCGGGGACATCTTGTTCATGGTCTAAACTCCAGTTTCAATAATTTACGCGGCCAAACGGGCGCGTTCTTTAAGGGCGGCTTCCGGAGGACGGGCATCATCCACCTTCATATCATCAAGGGACTCCCGGGCGGCTGTGACGACACGGCGCATCACCTGTTCATCCATACGTCCGATGCAACCGACCCGGAAGCTGTCCACGATGGTCAATTTGCCCGGATAGATAATAAAACCGCGGGATTTCATCAGCTCATAAAATCGCTCGAAGCTGAAATTCGGATGCGCGGGGTTAAAAAACGTGACGATAATCGGTGACAACCAGCGGTCTTTCAGCAATGTCTCGAACCCCAATTCGCGCATGCCGCCAACCATCACGTCGCGGTTTCTGCAATAGCGGGCAAGTCGGCCTGGCGCGCCGCCCTCCGCTTCATGCAGGCGCAAAGCCTCAAGAAAGGCCGCAACCACATGGGTTGGCGGGGTGAAGCGCCATTGCCCTGTTTTCTTGAAGTTCGCCCATTGCTGATAGACGTCAAGACTGAGGGAATGGCTGTTGCCTTTTGCCGCTTCAAGCGCCGATTTCCTGGCAATGATAAAGCCGAACCCCGGCACCCCCTCGATACATTTATTGGCGGAGGATACCATGGCCTCGAATTGTGTTTTATTCACATCCAGTGGCAGGGCGCCGAAGGCACTCATGGAATCGATCAGGAGTTTGCGCCCCGCCTTGGCAACGATCTCCGAGATTTCCTGCACCGGGTTGAGGATGCCGGAACTGGTCTCGCAATGAACCAGGACAACATGGCTGATGGCAGGATCTGACTTCAGCGTGGCATCCACTTCGTCGCCCCGCGGCGGCATGTAATCGCCCTTGTCGATGACGACATGCGCGCGGCCGAGGTACTGCAGGGTGTCGACAATCCGTTTGCCATAGGCGCCGTTCACGAGAACCAATGTCTTGCTGTCCTTTGGCAGGAAGGATCCCAGCATCGCCTCGGCCGAAAAAGTCCCGCTCCCCTGCATCGGAACGCAGTCGAACTCGTCCTTGGCGTCATTGGCAATCCGCAGCAACCGGGCGCAGATTTTCGCAGTCATTTCGCGAAAATCAGCATCCCAGGACCCCCAGTCCCTCAGCATCGCATGCTTGACTTCCGCAGCCGTCGTCAGCGGCCCCGGCGTCAACAAATAAGGCTCGCCCATTTCCGGCGCAGGAAAGCTTGCGGAGGGCATATTCACATGATCAGTCGACATCACCGAATTCCTATCTGTAGTCATAATGCTCACGGTTTCCTGAAAGGTAGGGGCAAGCTTACTATTTGTGAAATCGTTATTTTATATTGTTTGATAATTTAAACCTATGACCCGCGCCCCGCAAATGGTACCTTTATTAAAATCGTCGATTAGTCTGATTGTATAGATTTACTCAATACTCTTCAGGAAAGATGACAAAAATGAGATATGTCCAGCTTCGGGCTTTTCACTATGTCGCCGTTCACGGCGGGTTTTCACGTGCGGCTGACGCCCTCTGCCTGACCCAGCCCGCGATCTCCGATCAGGTCCGCAAGTTAGAGGAAGAGTATGACGTTTTATTGTTTAACCGACGGAAAAAGCAGGTAACCGTCACGGCCTTTGGCAAAAAGCTGCTGGAACTCACCCACCGCATGTTCGATATCGAGCATCAGGCCCATGAACTCCTTTCAGAATCCCGCGCCCTTGGATCCGGAATACTCCGTATCATGGCCGATTCCGCACAGCATCTTCATCCTATTCTCGGGCCCTTCCGCCTGAAATATCCCGGCGTCTTCATTTCCGTCGGAACCGGCAATACCCGGGAGATTGTCGACAAGCTATTCAGCTACGAGGCAGATGTTGGCGTACTCGGTGAAATTCCAACTGCGCGTGACTTTAACATTGTTAAGCTAAGCTCGACCCCGATTATCGCCTTCGCAGCGCGAGGGAATGAAATAACAAAGCTGAAATCCATATCGCTTGAGGACCTCGCGAAACAGTCGCTGGTGTTGCGGGAAAGAGGCTCCAAGACCCGCCAGAAGCTCGAGGAAATCGCGGCCGCAACTGGGATAACCTTTGAGCCCTCGATCGAGGCAGAGGGACGTGAGGCCATCCGGGAAATCGTTGCCAGCGGCGCCGGTATCGGCATCGTTTCAGAGGCTGAATTCGGCCATGACGGGCGCCTTGCCAAAATCCCAATCACCGGATGTGAGCCGCATATGGACGAGGCCCTTATCTGCCTGCGCGAACGCAGTAAGGGAAAACTTATCAGCGCCTTCATGAAAATGGCCGGCGAGTTGACTGAGGCACGGCTTCTGCAAGAATCCGCGTGACGGAAATTATTATCGTGATTAAGAACCCTTGCCGTACTTTTCGACGAGCCGTTCAAGCATTGGCGCATAATGGGCGAAATCTTTCGTTTTTTTGCCCGGGATCTTTGCCTCATCGTCCCACTTCCGGATCTGGACAATAGCGTCGGCATCGGCAATTTCAGCAAATTTAGCGGCGGCCTTTTCCGTCATCGGCCCGCCCTGCAATTTCAGGCTAAGCACCGACGCCTCCGATAAATTATCGAAATACCCTTGGTCGATGGCACAAAGGTAGCGCTTGGCCGAAACATGATGACGCACGCAATCAGTTACGATTTTCGGGAAATACGGCGCCACGATAGCGGCCCCTGCCCGGTCGTGATGACTGTCAATCCCCAGTTCGGCCGCATTATCGGGAAATTCATTGGTGAAATGTCCAATGTCATGCAAGAGCGCCGCAACAATCATCTCCTCGCTCGCCCCCGCCTCTTCGGCAAGCTGTGCGGATTGATACATATGCGCCGAGATCGTCACCGGCTCGCCCAGATAGGCCTCCGCCCCCCGGCGGGCAAAAATATCTGCAATGAAGGCAACAATATTGCTTTTCGTCACATGTGAAAAGTCGGGTTTAGGCATTTAATCCTTCTCCGGGGTCTAAATTTCAAAGCGGGCACACCTCAATATTAAACTCGTCTTTATCAGGATAATACTTCCAAAGCCAGCAGGTTCCTGCAGGACTTCGGGTTCCCCTGGCCACTTTATCCAGCTTCCAGCAGTAACGATGTCGTCCAGCGGAACCATTCATTCCCGCCGCATTTTGACAGTGTCCTTGACTCACATCATATCCATAAATATCGTTTTCCATAAAAGATGGGTACCGCCAACCGGGGAATTTGAATTTGTGTTGCAACAAACTAAAGAGGCTTTTTTGTGCCCTCACTTGATATTTCCCTGATCGCTGATTTACCCCCGTTCATTGGCATGGAGAAGCGTGATCTATCAGATTTTCTATCGAAGGCACGCTCTGCGCGTTACCCCAAGGAGAGCCAGATATTCGGTCAGGCTGAAAAAGCAGAAGCGTTCTTCTTTTTACTGGATGGCTATATCAGAGTAGTTCGGATTACACCCCACGGTGACCAGGTCATTGCCCGCTATATTTCAAGCGGGGAACTGTTTGGAATTGCTCAGGCAATCGGACGCGATACATATCCTGCCAATGCCATTGCGGCAGTGGACTGCGTGACGCTCTCCTGGCCCGGAAGTTTATGGCAGGAAATAGTTACAAAATACCCAACCTTCGCTACCAATGCCAGCAGTGTTATCGGCGGGCGACTGCAGGATGCCCAAGACAGATTGGTCGAACTGGCAACTGAGCGGGTAGAGCAGCGTGTTGCCAACGCAATTTTGAAGTTGGCAAACCAGGCCGGGAAAAGAACCGCCGACGGCATTCTGATAGATTTCCCGATCTCCCGGCAGGATATTTCCGAAATGACAGGCACAACTCTCCATACTGTCTCAAGACTATTGAGTTCATGGGAGCAGGACGGACTGGTAAAGAGTGGCCGGAAGAAAATTACAATAACCGAAGGACATCGTTTATTGCTTATTGCAGAAGGAATGCAAAAAAATAGAGACGGTTAGGCCTCAATCCGTCTTTTTTTCAATCACCTTCGTTAAGTCTGCCAATTTTAGGACTCTGGATTATGCCGATCCGGCAGCGGTTCGTCTTCATCAAAGACGATCCGCTCATTGGCGCCGCGCAAATCATCATACTGCCCATCTTTCAGCGACCATAAGAATGCGGCAAGCCCAACTCCCCCCAAACAAAGAGAGATCGGGATTAGGTAAAGGAGAATATTATTCATAGGACGCCTTCCCTCTTCATTGCGAGGGCGTTACTGTTTTTCACCGATGTAGAACTCACAATATGACCTGACGCCGCCTTCCTGCCCAGCCTCAGGGCATTGGCGACCACTAAAATTGAGGAAGCTGACATCGCGACTGCCGCGACAAGAGGGGTTACAATTCCAAAAAATGCAAATGGTAAGGCAACGACATTATAGACAATCGCAAAGCCGAAATTTTGCTGTATGAGGCTATTGGCCCTATGGGATATATTGAGAATATGGGACACCGCCTCCAAACTCTTATCCAGAAACACAATATCTGCGGCATCGCGGCCGATATCCGCAGCATTCCCCGGAACCATCGAGACGTGCGCTGTTGCCAATGCCGGGACATCGTTAAGGCCGTCCCCCACCATCAGAACCTTGCGCCCGCGCGCAGTCATGGCATTTAAGAAATCAACCTTGTCTTTGGGATGCATATTGGCCTCGAACCGACTAACATTCAACTCTGTCGCAAGTTTTTCAACCGCGCCATAATCATCGCCGGAGAGGATGCAAATTTCCAGGCCGCTCCTCGTCAGCTTACGAATTAATTCCCGGACGCCGGGGCGGATAACTTCTGAAAACCGGAACACATCCAACAGAACGCCGTTTTTTGTGAGGATTGTTTTTGACCCCGCCCCTATTTCATCTAACCCATCTTCCTTACCAAGCGCCCATTCTGTACGGCCCAGCCTGAATATATCGTCGCCGGAAGTTGCCTCCAGTCCAAATCCGGCAATTTCAGTAAAAGCGGTAAAGGCTATCGCATCTTCACCTTGGCTATCGTTAGCCGCGACTATGGCCTGCGCAAAGGGATGACGGGAATATTTCGCCATAGCCGCCGCAACGGAAAGATGCAAAGGTTTGACATCATATTTATTGCTCAGTTCTGGCTTGCCAAGCGTTAACGTTCCCGTTTTATCGAAAACAATGCTGTCTATGTCGCAAAGCTTCTCCAGTACCGAACCATCCTTGATCAGGATCATTTTCTCAAACAAACGTCGTGCCGCGACAATCTGCACCATTGGAACCGCCAGTCCCAGCGCGCACGGACAGGTAATGATCAATACCGCCACGGCGATCGTAAGCGATTGGTGGAAATCCCCCGTCACAAATAGCCAAACCAGAAACCCTAAAAATGCGGCCGTATGAACGAATGGCGCATAAAGGGAAGCTGCCCGGTCCGCGATCCGGCGATATCCTGACCGGCCCATTTCCGCAGCCTCCAGTAGACGCGTCATTTGCGCCAGAAACGACTGGTCTTCAGTTGCTGTTGCCCGAATAACGACCGGTGATGTCAAATTGAGGGTTCCTGCCTGTAACAACGCGCCAACCAGTTTGGGTTGCGGGACGCTCTCCCCCGTCACCAGAGAACAGTCGAAGTCTGACTGGCCTTCATCAACGATGCCATCAACAGGAACCCGCTCACCAACAGCAAGCCCTATTCGCATATTTTTCTGGATTTTCGAAACCGAAACATACTCATGGCTACCGTCGTCATGTAAAACTTGTGCGCTTCGCGCCGCCAGCCGCATCAGGTTTTTAACGGCAACCCGAGCTCTCTCCCGCATCATATGATCGAGGGTTCTCCCAATAAGCAGAAAAAACAGAAGCATGACGGCGGCGTCAAAATAGGCATGTTCCGTTCCCTTGATTGTATCAAAAAAACTCAGGCCAAAAGCCAGCAGAACGCCGATTGATATCGGGACGTCCATGTTGGTTTTTCCATGCTTCAATACCCCCCAGGCCGAGCGGAAGAATACGCGCCCGGAATAGGCAAGGACAGGCAAGGCAATCAAGGCCGATATCCAATGGAACAAATCACGCATGGCCGGTTCTGCACCCGACCATATGGAGACGGAAAGGAGCATTATATTACTGGCACCAAAGCCGGCAACAGCAAGGGCCCGAACCAGCTCTGTCATTGTCCTGTTCTTGGCCCCTGTCTCCGGCGCAACAAGGCTCGCGTTAAATCCAAGGTCCCGCAATGTTTCGAGCAGCGGCAGGGGCCGGTCTGATTTCTTCCATTTGACGATAGCCCGCTTTGTTGAAAGATTTACCCGGGCGCCCTCGACCCCATCAAGCGCACCAAGACCCCGTTCAACTTTCTGAATGCAACCGCCACAATGCATGTCAGGAATGAATATCGTTGTTTGCAGCAACCCTTCAGAAAGGCTTTGACTGGAAAGGATAAGCTCTTCAGCAGAAATACCCCCATCAGCGAATGAAGGCACGGGAACCTCCGGCTGACCGTCCCGTTTTGGCAAAGGTTTGCCCATTATCTAAGCTCTTTATACGCATGCCAGGTTGCATGTCCTAGAAGCGGAAAAATGATGACGAGTCCCAACAGACCCGTTACCAGGCAAAACAGAAACAGGGCGTAGATTATTGCCCCCCAGGTGAGCACGACCGAAAGATTGTTCCAAACAATAGCCATACTGAGCCCCATTGCGGTCAAGGCATCGGTGCGTTCGTTCAACAGCATAGGCACGGAAAAGACACTGATAGAAAATGAAAAAGCAGCAAAAATTCCGCCAACCAGGCTTCCGACTATGAGCAAGGATATACCTTCCGGCGTCATCACTAGCATTTGGGCAATATGGTCAAGTCCGGGAAACGGTACGAGGCCAAAGAAAAGCGCATATATCAATACGGCTGCGCGCATCCACAAGAGCATTAAAAGACATAGCATAACGCCGATAAACAGAATTTGACCGCCGGACTGTGGCTTGACAAACACCATATTGAATAGCGACGTCTTTTTCCCTTCGGCAAGACGCCTGCTCTTCTCGTAAAGTCCAATGGCGAGTGCCGGACCAATGACCATGAAACCCGCGAGCGCCGGAAATAGGATATAGTCGAGTGAAAATGCGAATAACGTTGCGACTACAACCAGCGATACAATGAAAACAGCAACCCCGTAGATCAAACTCGTAGCCGGGTCTTTCATCATATCCTTCCACCCTGCGCGCATCCAGCCAAAGGCAGCTGAAGGGCTCAGGTGCCGGTTTAATATAATTTCAGGCTGTAACGGCGGAACCGTTTTCGGGATCCTAATCATTAAAATGTCTCCTTGCGGACAAATTGGACGATTGGTACGGGCATATCAACAACTCGGTTTGGCGGGTTTGTATGTTTTTTCGACACCATGGGTTTCAGATTTCACATAAACGCAGTCCGGCTCAGACGTCACGGCCACATACACCAGATGCGCATTTGCCGACAGAAAGGCAACTATTCCAACGGAAACCAGAACCCAAACCAGAACAACCTGTTTGTTACGCTCCTTTTTCATTTCAATTCCGAGAAGCTCCACTTTTACTTTTTTCGGCGTCTGATGTGCCAAGATCGAGTAAATATAAAGTCAGGATTTTTTGATCAACCGCGGAGAGCCGGCCCTGCCACGATGGCATTTGACCCATTCGACCCTTCCAGACAGTCGTGAAAATTGCCTGACGTGTCCCGCCGTAAATCCAGTGATCGTCTGTAAGATTAGGAGCCCCCACCTCTATACTTCCCTCAGCGTTCTCGCCGTGACACGAGGCACAGTTCTCCAGAAAAACTGTTTTCCCAGATGCAATCGATGCCTCCCCCACGTCATGTTGTGCGGCGGACTTATTAAGGGACAGCACATAATTAATTACGTCATCGATCTGGTTGCGGGTTAGCATCTGATCGTGCCCGAAAGCCAGCATCTGGCTCATTCTTGTATCGTCATTCGATGCATTTATTCCGACGCGGATAGTTTCAGAAATTGCTTCCGGCGTACCACCCCAAAGCCAGGCCTTGTCTCTCAGTGACGGGAAGCCGGGCCCGCCATTTGCAGTACGGCCATGACAGGCAGCGCAATTATCGAGGAAAAGTGTTTGGCCAGTCTCCCTGACAATTTTCATCAGATTTGGATCATCCTGAATCTGGCCATAATCGAGACTTATAATCTTATCCGTCCAGACAGCCCGGCTATCTATCGCCCGCTCAACATCCTTATCGACCCTAATATGCTGGTTTGTTTCAAGTAGTCCTTTGGTGTAGGTAACACCCAGAGGCCAAGCCGGATACAGTATCCAACAGATAATGGCAAATACAAACGCCAACGAAAGTGTAATCCAGATAACCCGTGGAACCCGTGTATTCAGTTCCTTGATACCGTTCCACTCATGACCGGTGGTCATATGGCCCGTATATTTATCGCGCTCTTCTACTCCCATGGCCGGTCCTCGTCATCGATAATACTATTGGCGGCGCGATCGAAAGGTTTCTTGTTTGACGGCCAAAACGTATAGATCAACACAGCAATCGACAGACCAATCAGATAAAAAAGTCCATATGACTTGGCGATAGCCACTAAAGTTTCATGATCGAAACTCATTCTGACCCTCCCATTTTTTTCAATATCGGGTTCTTGTATGCGGCCTCGGTGAGCCGTCCAAGTATCTGGAGATAGGCTACAAGTGCGTCAAGCTCAGTAACCTCTGCCGGATTACCATCGAAATCGCGAATATGGGTTGCCTCCCCGTACCGCTTCAAAATGCCGTCCGCGTCTTCACTCTCTGGGTTTGCTTGCCCATAAGCATCTTTCACCGCATCTTCCACCATTTCATCAGTGTAGGGCACCCCTAATCGCTGCTGTGCCCGCAAATGCAGATTTAGATCGTTTCCCTCCAGTTCCGTCCGGCCCAGCCAGGCATATGATGGCATAACTGATTCCGGGACGACATCACGGGGATTGTTTAAATGCTCGACATGCCAGTAGTCTGAATATTTTCCTCCAATCCGCGCAAGGTCCGGTCCGGTCCGTTTCGACCCCCAAAGCATTGGATGGTCATACTGAGATTCAACAGCCAGCGAGTACGGTCCATAGCGTTCAACCTCATCACGCAACGTGCGGATCATCTGCGAATGACAGGCGTAACAGCCTTCGCGGATATAAATATTTCGACCGGCAAGTTCGAGTGGCGTGTAAACCCTCATATCCGGCGCATCTTCAACAGTTTCGTCAATTGTGAAGAGCGGAGCAATCTCCACAAGTCCGCCAATTCCGGAAACAATAACTATCGCAACTGCGAACCAGATTGAACGACGTTCCAGTCTGTAATGAAAATTAAACATTACCGATTACTCTCCTGCTTCAATCTGTTGGCCGGGAACGGGCGTCTCTATTGCTTCGTTGCTTCTCGCCATACCTTTGGAACGTATTGTCATCCAGATATTATAGCTGCCGACAACGGCGCCGGTCAGGAAGAAAAGCCCCCCGATCGCGCGGGCGATATAATAGGGATGCATCGCAATCATGGAATCCACGAAGGAATAGGCTAATGTCCCGCTTTCATTATAAGTTCGCCACATAAGTCCTTGAATAATACCGGAATTCCACATCGCGAAGACGTAAATAAGCGTTCCCGCCAAGGCAAGCCAAAAATGAACCTCCACCAGTTTTGGCGAATACATTGCGCCCCGTTTCCAGAGCCAGGGAACGAGCGAATATATTGCACCAAACGTAATAAAGGCGACCCAGCCCATTGTCCCCGCATGAACATGACCAATCGTCCAGTCTGTATAATGAGAGAGAGCATTTACTGGCCTGATTGCCATGAACGACCCTTCAAAAGTTGCCAGGCCGTAAAAAACTGCAGCGACCATCATAAACCGCAGCGTTGCATCATCCCGCACCTTGTGCCATGCCCCGTTAAGCGTCATCAAAGCGTTACCCGCAGCAATCCATGACGGCACAAGAAGCATCACAGAAAAGCTCATCCCCAGCGTCTGCACCCAGGTTGGCAGCGCCGTATAATGGAGATGGTGAGAACCAACCCACATATAGAAAAAAGTAATTCCCCAAAAGCCGACAATTGACATACGGTACGAATAAATAGGCCGTCCGGCGCGCTTTGGTAAGAAATAGTACAGCATCCCAAGAAACCCGGCCGTCAAGAAAAAGGCAACGGCGTTATGACCATACCACCACTGTGTCATGGCATCCTGAACACCGGAAAATGCCGAGTAGCTTTTGAAATGGTTGAACGCAATTGGAATGGCCAGATTATTGACAATATGCAGAACCGCGACAACAAGAATGAAGGCCATAAAGTACCAGTTTGCAACATAGATATGTGGCTCTTTCCGGCGAGCCAGTACGCGCATGTAAAGAACAAAATAGGTTACCCAGACAATAACCAGTAAAATATCCGCATACCATTCCGGTTCCGCATATTCTTTAGACTGTGTTATGCCCATGAAATAGCCGGATACGGCAAGCAGACAAAACAGATTATAGCCAAATAATATAAACCACGGAGTAAGCTGATCCGGCATCCGCGCCCGACTCGTCCGTTGAACAACATGAAAGGATGTTGCAATAAGCGCGTTACCACCAAACCCAAAAATAACACTCGTCGTATGAACGGGTCGTAACCGGCCAAAACTGGACCAAGCCGCGTCGAATGTCATTTCGGGATAGGCGAGAAGCCAGGCAACCCAATCGCTGATAAACATGCCGAATACTGCCCAGATCATGGCCAGAACGATCCCTGCCTTGATTGGGTCGTCATAGTAATGCTTGAGACGTTCCTTTCCCGGTTCCGGATGATAATAACCGGACAGCACTATAAATATCCCCCCAAAACCAGCCGCCAGAACCAGGAAACCATGCAACCTGAACAAATCATCAGCCGCAGAAACAGCCATTGCCAAACCACAGAGCATCAATAATGTTAACATTACTAACGCAAGTTGCCGTTCTTTTACTGTCAGTTGCGAAACCATTTATCTTTTCCTTAAAGAAGTCAGCAATTGTGCCGTATCCATCTCAGTTAAAGCTCATAATGTCAGAAATCACATTGACATAGCGCAAACATATTTGTTCCAGCGCGCTTTCAGAAGTATATCAGTTATGTCCATAATTTTCACTATCTAGCGCTTATAGGCAATATATCGTCGCACAGATTTACCCCTCTTTTTACAGATCGTATTCCAATCTGAGAAAGCCTCTTCGGGCTATCAGCTCCGTTTTCGCGTAAAAAACAAATTTGCAAAGCCAGCGCTGAAACCTATGAACGCCAGCACCCATGTAGTTGCGGCAATTTCGAGCAGTATTTCCGTCCCGGCCGGGTACAGGGCTGCGGCAATTCGGAAAACCGCCGATGTCCATATCATGATGAGGATCAGTTTGGTCTTAAAGTCCGCTTTAAGCGGCTGCCCTGTATGCCCCAAAGTTGCGCGAATCATAACAGAGAACGTCATTGACCCAACTGCGCCGACGCCGAACGCATGCATTCCAGCAACCGGAGAAATATCGCCCGGCCAGAAGCCAGAGAGGGCAACCAGGATAAAACCCGTAGGAATGAAAAGATAACTGATATGCAGAATGGCAACAAGAAAGTCACCGCTCGCCCGATCGCCCGCCCAGCGCGCAAGCCGTACAAGCTGCACAAGGCCGGCGAGCCCCATAAATCCCGCAACAACCGGGCCTTCGATCAGGACTACCCAAATGGCCAGCGCAACAATACCGATAGCGAGAGACACGGCATCGAACCGGTCGAAAGGCGTAGGTAAACGGCCCGGATTCTCGCGAACAAGAAAATTGCGGGTAAAACTTGGAATAACACGCCCGCCGATCAACATAATCAGGATAATCGCCGCAGCCATGGCGAGCCGTCGGCTGTAATCACTCGTTCCAAAAAAATGAGCCTCAAGATGAAATCCGACGTTCGCCGCCAAAAAAACAGATATGGGGAGAAGAACCTTCAGGTTGCGCCAGTTTTTTCCGGAAATGACCTCATTGCCAATGACAAAAACAATGGCCGTCAGGAAGGAAAGGTCAATAGCCATGGTGAGCATCCAGCCGAAATAGACGGAGAATGTCATGGCAATACGCCCAACACTCCAGATCAACACAAGCAATAGCAACGGGCTTCCCTGTATAGGCATGCGCCCTGTCCAGTTTGGAACAGCTGTGAAGAGAAACCCGGAGATAACTGCTGCCAAATATCCGAAAAAGATTTCGTGGATATGCCAATCAATGGGGTTAAATAGGCTCGATAACTCCAGACTTCCGTAGAATACCGGCAACCATGCCATCATCACAAGCCCGGCAAAGAGAGAGCCAAAAAAGAAAAGCGGCCGGAATCCGTAACTCAAAATTGCTGGACCCCGATAATCTCGCAACCTAGGAATTGCCATTGTCTAACCCTCGAAAAAACAACAAAGAACGCGTAATCAAACAAGGCGGATGTTTGCTTGCATTGATACTTTTATCGCGCGTCCATATATGCGTGCCGGGCGGCGTCCGTTAAAACTATAAGCCCGCTAACAAGGCTCCCGGCGATCAACAAAAGGATGCCCTATCAAGCGTTTCGAAGATACTTCCGGCAGTAAGGCTGGAACTATTCTCAGAATCATCACCTTCTATCCTCAAGCCAGTCGCTTAAGTTGTCAGCGGGCAGTCATGTGGGATAGCTTCGAATTTGCTCTGTCACCAAAGTTAATCACCGAACTTTGAATAACCGTGCCCTTTTCATCCACGACCAACCGGTATTGGCAATTATTCGAGAAAAACGTCAGTCGGAATTGACCCTCGTCCTTTTCTATCCCTTGCTCACAGAGAGAGGTTATACTGCCGTTTCGCATGCCTGCCTGAAGGCTAGCAACGTCAATTTTCAGGCCTTTGGCAACGACTCCAGCGTCAATCTCAATGTCTCCATCAAGACTATCTATCCGGACCATTTCCTCCAAAATATCACGTCCTTCCGTCCTTCTAGAATATGCGTTCATTTAGACTTCTCGTGTAGTGGCGCCGGAATAAGCACAATCCGCGATAGATGTAGCATCAAGGGAGTGAAAAAAGGCCTCCCGCGCCTCAAACAACCGCGCTTTCAATCTACAGCTTGGCGTCAACAGGCAATTCCCGCCATCCTGGCGAAAACATTCGACAAGAGCATGCCTCTGCTCAAGGTAACGTATCACCTCGCCCAACGTAACCTTATGGGGCGGGTTTGCGAGGCTAATACCCCCACCTGCCCCATGCTTGGTTTGCAAATATCCGCCGCGAACAAGATCTTGAACAACCTTGGCCAGATGGTGATACGAAATTTGAAACTCTTCCGCTATTTCACGGGTCGTGAGTATTGTTTCTGGCTTGTCCGCCAAACGCATCATCACCCGTAATCCAAAATCGGTAAAAGCAGCAAGTCGCATTGATCGTC
This sequence comes from Sneathiella sp., assembly GCF_041689005.1. Classification (GTDB taxonomy): domain Bacteria; phylum Pseudomonadota; class Alphaproteobacteria; order Sneathiellales; family Sneathiellaceae; genus Sneathiella. The sequence continues at coordinate 33,883 of NZ_JBDNHC010000179.1, read as the reverse complement.
CTTACTCTCAGCAAAAAATTAAGTATAAAGTTTATAAACCAGCACCGGAAATACCTTTATACCGCCCGGTTTCAAAGCGCGGGAAAAGGACATTGTTCTCTAAATGTATATGTTCCACCAGATCATTCGTAAGTTTGACGAGACCAATGTATAGGGCTTGCCATGATCGGCACGCTTCTTTTGGCAGGTTAAAATTATCTGTCAGTTCTTTTAGGCGTTCCAAAAATACCCCCTGATCATTGTGATCGTGACGCATCTGGGAAATCGGGGCATCCAGTGTTGTATCAGTCCATCGCATGGCCGGGAACAAAATAAGTTCTTCCTTCTTCATATGAACTTCAAGCTCTCCCTCTATTGCACGCAACAGCAAGGCAACACCGGCTGGAGCATCGGGGTGATCCTTGTGAACAGCCTCTACTTTGCGCGAAAGCATAATCAACTCGGGAATTTCGCGGCGATGCGTTTCGTGATAACGGCTTTGGATATACTCCGTCAACTCACCAGAAGACAACTTTGTAGAAGCCGGCAGATCTTCAACGTCCAATGCGCAAAGAGCTTGTTCGACAAAGGACACGTCAAGACCTTGATCCTTCGCAGCTATATCCAGGGTAACATCCCCATGGCAGCAGAAATTAATATTTAATTTTCTGAATATTGCGGCCGCTCCTGGCCGCATCGCTGCAATTTCGCCAACAGTCTGATTGTACAGCGAAGGCTTGGTAGCATGAATTGTCATTGTGAACCTCCATCATAATCATTTAGTACCGCGCCCCGACAACTAACCACTTTCAGAATTCCATTTAGGGTAACCCGAATACGGGACTCCATCTTAATTGGTATCTATAATACTAGTTATAAATTTTATTTATGGTATTGTAAATACTAAATTAAAAAAATATTACGAACTCACGCACAACAAACGCTCAAAATAATAAGTGTTGAAACAATCAGGCTATATCTACCGGCATCTATAAAGCTTCGGCCATTGCCGTATTAATGAAAATTTCATTGAGTGCTGTAGACGGCCTTAGATAACGGTATCATCGGCTAATCCCTAATAAAGGAACTGGTCTAAACCCAGATTTATAACTAGTAGTGAGGCAAAACAGAAAGTGAGATTAGGCAATTAACCGCCAAAAGAAGATTGCACTCATGGAAAATCCAACAATTGCAATTATAACCCGGATAACGGGCCTGGGAAGAGCTCTGGCGATGGGGGCTCCTGCATATCCACCGACGGTGGAAGCCGCCATCATAATGATTGCCTGATACCACTCAACCAAACCACCAACAGCAAAAATTGCGACAGAAATAGCCGACAACGCAAACGAGAGGCCGCTTTTCAAGCCATTCATTTCCAGAAGGTCTGACATCCCCCAAAATGTAAAAATAGCGAGCAAAACAATCCCAAGACCCCCGTTGAAATAACCACCATAGACGCTAACGAAAAACAGACCCGTTGCACCGAAAGGAGTCACAAAGCGGCTTCGCCGTGCCGCCCAAACTCTAAATCTGTCCCCAAATAGAAAAGCCAGCGTTGCTCCCAAGAGTAAAAAGGGAACAACAGCCGAAAATGCTTTGTTTGATGAAACTGTTAAAAGCAACGATCCCAAAAGACCGCCGGCCAATGTAACCAGGATAAGGCGCACCAAAATTGCCTGGTCAAAATTTTTCAACTCTTTGCGAAAACCAACTGCCCCACCAAGATACCCGGGAAATACTGCAACGGCACTTGTTGCATTCGCGACCACTGGCGGAATGCCGATAAAAACCAGCGCAGGGAAAGTCAAAAATGTCCCGCCCCCAGCAATCGTATTTAATACACCCGCACCAAATGCGGCCAGTAGTATCAATGCCGTTTCCAACTCATGCACCTTCGAAATAGGATGATTTCTGTGACTACCTTGTCAAGTTGGTCGCCTTCCAGACACTGTCATGTATGGACGCCTCCTGAAATGCAAGAGATTTCTGATTTGGCAGTTGGACGGGTTTGCAGTCATCAACCCGGCGTTTTCCTGCGATATATTAACTGCTGGGCGGATGATTTCAGGCGATGCCTTGAAATGGCGGAAAAGGGTTGTAATATTTCATTTAGAAATACCGCGATCTCAGTGGGCCTTCGAAAAAGTAATTTAATCTGACAATGCCGTTCAAAGTTCCTAGGCATAACGGTATCCAACTGCCTGGCTAAAGGGGCGCCATCCAGACATGTCGCCGCTGGTTATTTCATTGCATCATATTCAGCGAAAATATCTGTGAACCTCTCCTGCGCCTTTTCAGGGTTTTTAGCTGCTTTAACGGCGTCTTCATTCTCAGGATTGCCGACCACGATCAGGGCCACCATACCCATCGTATAATGAGGAAGGCATTTAACTCCATACATGCCCTTCTCTGTCACCGTTAAAACAAATTCTTTATTGAACTTGCCTTTAAATTTATCAACACCGTCCGGCAGCATGCTTTTGATAGATTCTACGTTATGCCCCTTGGTCGTCGGGAGAAAGGTCACAGTATCACCCGGTGCAGCTATGACAAGATCGGGCTGAAATACCATTCTTCCCTTGTCGCCCTTGTTTAACATTTGAACATCGATATTTTTCGCATCGACGTTACCGGCGGCGAGTCCGATCGCCATAAGAGTTAAAATTATCAGTAGCTTGCGCATGATATAGCCCTTCAACAAATTATCGTTTTCTATAACAGAGGGATACCATCGACCGAGGAATTTGAATTTGTGCTTCAGCAAACTAAAGAGGCCTTTTTGTGCCCTCGCCTGATATTTCCCTGAGCGCTGACTTGCCGCCGTCCATTGGCATGGAAAAGCGTGATCTATCAGACTTTCTGTCGAAGACACGCTCTGCGCGTTACCCCAGAAAGAGCCGAATATTCGGTCAGCCCTCAATCCGTCTTTTTTTCAATCGCCTTCGCTAGTTCTACCAGAAATTCGCTAACATCAAGCCCATGCTCATGGGCTGCGTCGATCGCATTGTGAAAGGTTGACAGCAAACATCCTACGCAATGCATCCTGAAACGTATAAGAACAGAAATAGTTTGTGGCCATTCCTGCATAATCTCGTTTATCGACATTTCAGGGCTGTATTTCTTTCTTCGGGCCAAATCAGTCTCCCGCAAAAGTACTAAAGTAAAGAAAACGGCCGGCGACATGTTGTGCTTGTGCAAATTACCGTCACTTTACTTCCTCTCATTTTGCTTACGAATAAGCAGCTATAAATGTACATAACCGTGCACGATATGCATGTGCCGCTAGCTCCTGCTAAAAAATGCTAGGCGCCTTAAGTTTCATATATCACACGATCGATAAACGGTAATCTGGAGGCCAATTCCCTGCCCTGATCTGTTGGAAGCATAGAAAGCGCGGTCGACGCCATATCCGCTTGCGTTGCAGAATTTGATATTACAGTCACGGAACGCTCAAACTCCGCGCAGCCGCCTGTTAAAGGGTTCAGAAGATGATTTGCCCTGGAATTAGGCGAAAACGGGCTGCCGTATCCGCCGGACGTCGCGAGTGCCTTGTTCATCAGATCTACTTTTGTCGTAATGGTACTGCCATCTTTTGGCGAGACAATGCCGACGCGCCAGGGCGTCCCGTCTGGCTTACCGCCCAAAGCATGGTTTTCTCCCAAAGAAACCAGCACATTGGTAAATCCGGCCGCTCTCAGAAGTGCCGCAACCCGATCCGTTATGTAGCCCTGTGCAATACCATTGAAGGTCGCCGCCATGCCGGGCTTTTGAAAGGCAATCCGCCTCGGCGTTATATGATTATGCTGTGATCCAACATATTTTAGGGCATCTGTGATTTCTTCATGGGCGGGACCCGCGGGATTGGCATTTCCCTTTGAAAAATGATCGACATATAGTTTCCACAAAGGCTGCACCGTCACATCAAATAACCCGTCTGATTGCTGTGTGAATGACATTGCGAGGGACATTAATTCCAGAAACTCGATATCGGGGTCATCCAGATAACCTTGTGCGTTTAGCCGGGATATCGCAGAATTCGGCTTATATAGGCTGAAAAGCCTTTCAAGGCGGATAATTTCACTCTGGCACCTGTTCAGCTGTTGCTTGGCCCATTCAGGATCGTCATGATAGAGCTGAATAGAAGCTTCCGCCCCGAGCGCAGATCCGGTCCAAGTGATAGGTCGTAGTACGGCTTTGGTTGCGGCGGCGGATCCCGTCAAAACAGCCATGGTGCCGACTACGCCGGCGGAAACGATAAAGCGACGGCGGGAAATTCCTGATTTAGGTATCTGCTTCATCATTTTTACAATTCCTTTTTTAACAATTTACCTGCGGTATCTTGGAGTTTTATTTTTCTGACAGCAGGAAGGTCGATGGTATCTCGTTAAATTTCACCGCCTGCCCACCGTGCTGCTCTGAAAAATTGCGAGCGGCTTCAATCGAACCAAAGGGAATAGTTTCCTGCATTCCCATACCGCCGCGCTTATTGCTCCCCAGGACATAATAAGCCGTCTCGGCGGCAATCCAGATACCGTCTGCTTGCGGCTTTTCCCAACTGTCAGCGCGCGCCATATCATGAACATAAAATGCGACAATGTCCTGCGCTTCGCCGGGTAATCTCGTGTAGGCAATCGCGTCCCGAACCGACGCAAACCAAAGAGGATCAGCGCGCGCCTTTTCAAATATCTGTCCCTTTGGTCCGATATGCTCTGACAGGATCATCCCGCAGTAAACCCCAACTGCGTCATCGGTAATCGCCTGGGGTACAGGAACGCTGTCAGCGTCATTGTCACAGCTTCCAAGCACAGCAAGGGATATCAGGCAAAGGCTAATTTTAGCGATGGCTTTCATGATGATCTCCGTTGAAACAGGACACATGACATCATGAGCGGAGCAACGATCCAGACGACCAGGAGGACGATAAGGGTGGAGGCGGTGACGGCCTGATCCGCCCTTAGTCCTGACATCCCCGACAGCAGGGCTGTCTCGGAATTGGTTGACAGATTATACATGCGATAGGCGTCAGATGGGCTTGCCATCATGATCCATTTGACTGCATCGTCATTGATCAGGCCGGAAACGTCTGATGCGAGAATACCCAGCAGCGCCATATCGAACAGCACAACAAAAACCAGCCAAATTACAATTGCACCGGCCGCTGCCGTTCCGCGGTCTCGTGTCAACACGCTGAGGAGAAGCCCCAAGGAAAGAAAAACACCCCCCAGCAAGATGGAGGAGAAAAGGAGCTTGAAGAAAATGTCCCATGCCTGACCCGCGAGAGGGATATCGCTGGTTGTGGCGATCGCCAGTGTCGCGGCGCCATATCCGACAATAATCGCAAAAGACAGGATGCTGAAATGTCCGAGAAACTTGCCAAGCGCAATCGCCGACTTGGAAATCGGATAGGCAAGCAGCAAGGTAAGGGTCCCCCGCTCCTCTTCGCCGACAATGCTGTCATAAGAAAGCAGTAGCGCAATGAGCGGTATGAAGAAGATGCCAAGTGAGGACAGACTGACCACGGTGACGGCCAGAGGTGTGATATTGGTAGTGCCGACCGGCGCGCTACCGAGAAGGGCAAGAATAAGCGCGAAGGCCGCCGTAACGACGGTTACCTGCGAAGGACCTCGATTTTCGAAGATCATTGCAGATAATATTTTAGGAACAGCATGAATATATTCGAAAACGCACGACGGCTATTTGATCCAGTGCAAGCTCAAGGAAGGAAGTTTCGCTCGTTCATGTATCCGTTTTATTGGTAATATCTGACGAATGCGGTCTCGTAGTCGACGGCCCGTCCGAGGTTATGAGCTTCTCCGTTGATCTTCACAAATATTTTGCCCAAGTGTCATAGCCAGGCGGGTGATATCTTGGAATAGAAAAACGGATTACAATTATTGAAAGAGCAGGGAAATAAATGTTGAAAACAGGTTATATGATCGCCTAAATAATTTAGCTGAAAAATATTTTCAATCTATTACGCCGGATTTACGTTTCGACGACACCCCATTTAAAAGGGCCTAACTCGCCAGGATATCCACCTTGTCGGGATCTAATGCGCGTTGTTCCCAATGATTTTTCTTCCATATGATGAGTATGCCCTGAAATCCAGATGTCCGGCGTTAGAATGCCATTCGTTATATCATCAGCCCAATTGTTGTTGAAATAAGGCGTCAGCGGGCTTTCCGCAAACTCCGGTGCGATCATAGGAACCGGCGGAAAGTGAGAGACGACAACCGTCTGGCCATCAAAAGATTCCGCAAGGCTTTTTTCCAGAAACTGTCGGCTATTCGCATTCCATTTGCGAGTGTCATCGGGGACAAGATCCCTCATTTCGCCGTTCGGTTCAGCCAATTTAACGCGCTTATAATCATAGATTATTTGCTGTGCCAGCTCCATGGCAGGCTCTGGGTTGCCCATCATTTGGAAGTCCGACCACAAAGTGCATCCAAGGAAGCGATGGCCGTTCAAAATCAGTGTTTCATTTTCCAGAAAATGTAAATTCTGTGTTGCTGCTGAAAAATTTTGACAGTCGTTCCAAAACCGATATGCCTCCTCACCGTATAACTCATGGTTCCCGCATACGACAATGACCGGTATCGCCAATTCTTTTATGCATTGCTGAGAATATTCCATAATTTTAGGCCGACCGGAAATCTCGTTCCGCCCTTTATAAATATCGCCAGCAAGTATCAGGATATCTGCCCCCCGAATACTGTCCAGTTCCGGCTCTGCAATACCAAGTTCCAGATGGAGGTCACTTCCATAGGCAATCTTCATGATTTCTCCGAATACGAAATGTCCAGCTAGCGAACGCTTCGTTGATATATCCCCTCTCCGGGTGTCAAGTCGAGGTTGTTTTAAATGTCGTTACTCTACTGCTAATCACGCCATCGCCAATTGCAAAAACTGTTGATGTTCACAGCAACTTTCGAAGCGGATTCCACGTAGCATAACGGGTTCCCTATAGTTTTCTACCTCTTGGAATGTCTTGGCCAAAACTTCCGCTGGATCTTGACGGTAGCCCGAAAACCATTCTGCAAATGCCTTCGTAACGCGGCCGCGTGTTTCAAGCAGCCCTTCTCGCGATGGATCATCCCCAAGCCAGCTGATCAGCGTTCTTACCGCGTCCTCAGCTTCGGGTTTACTAACATTATTGCCAATTGGACTAGTTCTATCTGCTTCGCAGGATTGCGGCTGCCTAAGTTTAATCGTTGACACAGTCAATCCTTTACTATTTCAAAAAGTTAAAAATAATTTCCGGTTATTCGCTATGCGAGCTTGTGCGGGGATGGGCGGAAAGTGATTTCAGATATTGAATTATGGCATGCCGTTCAGCTGCTTTTGGCAATCTAAACCCCATCGATGTGCCCTTTACATAGGCCGTCGGGTTTGCCAGCCATTTTTCCAATGTGTCATCCCGCCAGACGGCATCAAGGTTTCGCAAGGCTTTGCTATATTTATAATCCGGCACCGTTCCAGCTTTACGCCCATAAACGCCGCGATGGCGCGGACCAATACGATTACTATCGAGAGAATGGCATCCTCCGCAACGTCGTTTGTATAGTTTTTCACCTTCGATAATAGCGGATTCGGAGACAGCGTCAGGGGAAGCGCTGTCTCCGTTTGATATCATTTGCGTGCTAACTAAGACTAAAGACGTAGTAGCATCTTTTGCAGCTACACTATTCGATACCAGAATAGCACTGGCACACAACATGATATACAAATTGCATCTCATTTTCGATACTCGCAACACGGAGTTAAAGGCTAACCGAACATCATTGCGTTTTTGGGAATTGGCTCGCCAAGAGCGTTGGCAAGAATAGCCGCATGAAACGCCTCGTCTCCCGCCATTTGCGCGGCAACCTGATGAAAATCAGGACCGAGCGCCGGAATCAGGCCAAGATAAGCGTTGGCCGCACCACGTTCCAGCCCAAGCGCCAGCTGCAGCACATCTGTCTGATTTTTGAGTGTGGAAGCCTTTAGGTCCTTCGCGTATTCGCCTAGGGATTTCTCCTCAGCTGGTGTTCCGCCAAGCGTTTTTACCGCTTTCACCAGTATGTCCCGGTGACCTTTGTGGTGTCCCTGAAACGTTACGCCGATATCAACGACAGCGGGTTGCAGAAGACCACTTGTTGCCGCAATCTGATAGGCAGCAATCCCTTCATGTTCCAGAGCAATTGCGGCATTTAAAATTTGAACATCTTGCGATGCATCTGCGGCAGAAGCCGTCTTTATTTTGCTTCCTATTACAAGCGCGACAGCGGCTGCAGAGAGCGTTTTTCCAGTCGCACTCAGCAATGCGCGGCGAGAAGGCAGAATCAGGGTGTTATCTAACATCAAATTACTCCTTTAAAAGTGGTTAGGGTTGAATTTCCAGGGCAGCCAAAACACGATTGGTCATGGCATCACAGTCCGCACCTGCGAATGCGATCGTGTCTGTAAAGACTGTTTCGAATTTCAGTTCCAGATCTTTACGTAGATCACGGCGGGCCCTGAAAAGCCGCGATTTGACGGTTGCTTCCTTGATTTGCAAGGCCTCGGCAGTCTCGGTAACAGACATGCCCTCGATATCTCTCAGGACGAATACGGACCGAAAGTCGTCTGGCAACCGTGCAATCACAGATTTTAGAAATTCCGAGAATTGTTTGCGAATAAGTTCGGCTTCCGGTGACATGGGCATAGATTCAGGTGAGTATCGGGAGTGATGTTCATCGAGAATGGCAACATCCTGTTGCTGAAGCCCAGCGTGGCGGCGTTTTAGTGATCGATGCCGATCAATTGCCGCGTTGTAAACAATACGCGTAAGCCAGGTCGACAAACTGGATTGTCCACCGTATGTTTCCAACGAGTTGAATGCTTTCAAATAAGCCTCCTGAACAACCTCTTCCGCATCCGCATGATTGCGCAATACACTCCATGCTGTGCGAAACAGACGTTGATTGTTAAGGGTGGTAATTGTCCGGATCGCGAGCGCTTCCCGGCGAACCGCGCGCCGTACAAGTTCGGCATCATCCATCATTTCAAAATTAATACGTCTCTGAGGCATCTTGTTTATTCCTTTTGCTCGGTTAGACGACAAGCTGCCGGAAAGGTTCCCGTTTTCAACAACAATAATAATTGCGTCCCTGGTCCGTCTGATAAAAATCACTCCAGTCGAGGCTGTCAGACAGATGCACTCTCGTCTCTCTATGGCGCGAATATGCTTCTTCATGTCGCGTTAGTGGAATAGATCTGACGTACATCATTACAGCTGGGCGAAAGACTTCAAATGAGGTTTTAAAATGGGGAAATGAGTTCTATGTTGTCATGCTAAGAAACTAGGCGCCGAGAAAATGCTCATCAATGCATATCTGCAAATAATAATAGTTCAACACTTTCTAGCTAAGTTATAAAGAATCCTCACTGTAAGGAAAATATCTTACTCGGTCTTCTCAGAGCAATCCGTTTTAAAATGATATTGGCCAAATTTAGCCAAGTATTTTTATACTTGAGCAATAAACCGAATTTGACAACTCTAAATTATTCTGTGATTCTCAAATGCGCAAATCGCTGATTTTGATGATTGTTGTTGGTAGTTCCATTCTGAAAGTTTTTTGCGAAATGTCGCAACGTATATCCCCCTTTTCACCTTTTCGATACCTGACGTTTCGCTCTCTTTGGATCGCAACCTCGGCATCCAATTTGGGAGGACTGATACAGACGGTTGGCGCCGGGTGGATGATGACCAAAATTTCAGATTCATCTCAAATGGTTGCGTTGGTGCAGGCTTCTTCCACATTACCTATCATGATGTTTTCATTGGTTGCAGGAGCACTCGCAGATAGTATTGATCGTCGTCAAATCATGCTTACAGCTCAAACATTTATGTTGGCCATATCTTCCGGCTTAGCTGTTCTAGCATTTGCGGGCTTTTTAACACCCTGGTTGCTTTTGTTTTTCACATTTTTGATTGGCTGCGGCACAGCCTTGAACAATCCATCGTGGCAAGCATCTATCGGTGATATAGTTCCAAAGGAAGAGCTTCCCAATGCGGTTGCGCTTAACAGTATGGGTTATAATCTCATGCGGAGTGTCGGCCCCGCAATCGGTGGAGCTATTGTGGCATTTGCAGGTGCAGCTGCGGCTTTCGCGATTAATGCAGTCAGTTACTCAGCTTTGCTAATAGCGCTTTCGAAGTGGAAGCCGGACAGCGCTCCCCTAACTTTACCACGCGAACGGATTGGCCGGGCATTATCGGTTGGATTGCGTTATGTTACGATGTCTCCCAACCTAATGAAGGTGATGATGCGCGGGTTCTTATTTGGACTTGGTGCGATTTCCGTGCTTGCTTTATTACCTCTTGTCGCCCGCGATATTGTACAGGGTGGCGCACTGACTTATGGCGTTATGCTGGGATTCTTTGGTCTTGGAGCAATCTGCGGCGCTTTTCTAAATTCGCATCTCCGCGCATATTTCAAGAATGAGGCAATTGTTTGCTTTTCATTCCTGTTTTCTGCTCTTGGCACGGCAATCATTGGCTTGAGTAGTGATATTAGGATCAGTTGTCTTGCTCTTATTATTTCCGGTGCCAGCTGGGTGCTCGTTCTATCTTTGCTTAACGTAACGGTGCAATTATCTGCACCGCGTTGGGTTGCCGGCAGAGCACTTGCTTTTTACCAAACGGTTACATTTGGTGGAATGGCGGCAGGGAGTTGGGTTTGGGGAGCCATAGCTGAATCATATGGTCCCGAGAATGCATTAATCATAGCGGGTGCTGTTCTGGTGTTTGGTTCATTGGTCGGACTCTTGATTTCGTTACCTGAATTCGGTCTTTTAAATCTCGATCCGCATGATCGGCTTTCTGAACCGATAATCCAACTCGATCTTACATCGCGAAGCGGTCCTATAATGATAATGGTGGACTATGAGATCTCACAACAGGATATACCGGATTTTCTTTCTGCTATGGCTGAGTGGCGGCGAATTAGAATACGGGACGGTGTTCAGCAGTGGGTTTTACTTCGTGATCTTGAGAACCCGGACATCTGGATCGAAAGCTATCACGTTCCTACATGGGTAGAATATGTAAGATACAACAAGCGCCGCACCAAAGCAGATAGTGAGATATTTGATCGGGTGATAGCATTCCATCGCGGTCCTAAAAGACCATCCGTGCATAGAATGATTGAACGACAGACAGTGGCATTGCACGATGACACGCCACTCAAACCGCATCCTGAAATTCATTGATCTAAGTTATTAACCTGTCGGCATAACCCAAACCAGTTTCATAGGGATGCGATAGACTTCATAATATACGTGAAATCTTGTATTAAGTGCTTTTCATGAGGGACCGTATGGCGCGGTTACTCGCAAGACATTTGATATGGTCGTGTCCTTCACGAGCATTAGGAAATAACGGTTTGGGCAATTCTACTAACTACGCCCCGCTTCTCCCTAGTGCTCCTGGCAACGCGCGATGATTTTCTCAAGCAGACAAGCTTCCGCTGCCGCGCTATCACAGAGCATAGGATCGGGAACGAAGAGAGCCAAAGCTTCTTCTATCCCATCGATACCGCGTAAGACAGCTTCAACTTCACGCGAGAATACGTTTACTCCCGCACGCCGCCGCTTGTTTACTTCGCGTAAGGCTCGCGGTCAGTGACCGACGAATTTCGGTTTTCGCTTTTCGAAAAATGCGCGTTTACCCTCCTCAACATCCGCACTTCCGGCGATCTGATCAGTCACGATCATGGCCCGCATCATCTCCTCGGCTGGGGATTTAGGCAGCATGTGATTGTTCACCACGTCCTTGAGGTATTGAACAACAAGAGGTGCCATGTCGACGAGCTCGCGAGCCATCTCCATGGCTGTTTCAAGACTCTTTCCAGGCGCAACGCATTCTGTCACCAGACCCATTTCATAGGCACGACGCCCGGTAAAGGTCCGCCCCAGCAACATGATATCCATCGCGGCTTTATGCGGAATACGCGCTGCGATGCCTGCGACCATGCCGCCGGTTACGCCGACCTTGCCTTCGGGATAGCTAAACTTGGTGTCCTCGGTGGCCACACAGATATCTGCGAAAGCTGCCAGGACGAGGCCGCCACCGATGCATATCCCCTCGACCGCAGCGATGATCGGCTTGTTGGTCTCGACACCCACGGTCGGAACGACGCGCCAGAACTCAGGAAACTCCGCTAGGTCAGCACCCGCGCAAAAGGCGCGATCCCCTGCTCCGGTCAGCACCAGCACTCTCTGGTCGGATGCGTCGAACTCCTTCATGGCCTGCTGCAGTTCGCGCGACATTGTCAGATTAATCGCGTTTAGTTTGTCCGGGCGATTGAGCGTAATGATAGTAATTTTCTCATCTTGCTCTACCTTGATCGTTTCCAACTTGAATCTCCTCTTATTTTTCTTGCGCAGTTTTGCGCTTGGGTTTTTGTTTTCGACCAGGTCTTTGCTACGGTGGGTCGTGGATGGAACGGCCCGACCCTGCGAGAGTTCAGAGCTTCTGTCAAGCCATCCTCTTGCCGATTTCAAATCTGAGCCAATATCGGACGATGGCTTCGGCTCGTCCGGACGTCCTTGAATAGTCCTACCGCCCACTACATCAACCCCCGTTCTGCAGCACTTGACGCAACGGCCACCTCAACGCTATCCAGAATGGAGCACGCCCGATCTCGTACAACCGATTTAGAGCTAAACTCAGCTATAGAGCTTTTTTATCAGCCACTTGCGTCGCAACGTTTTCTATTCCTGTGCTTGACAAGTCGACGTCCTACCGTATTTTGGAAATAACAATCCATACTACAATATGCAGGAGGATAGCATGACGGATCGGGCCGATAACGGACCGGATCAGGACGACGTTTCGCGTGGACCGCTGACGGGTGTGCGCGTGCTGGAATTCTGTCAGGTGGCCGCGGGGCCGTTCTGTGGTCTGCTGTTTGCAGACCTTGGTGCCGACGTGATCAAGATCGAAGGAAAGAACGGCGACAGCATGCGCCAATGGCCTCCCTTCAACGAGGGCTACAGCGAGAACTTCGCATCTCTCAATAGATCAAAGCGCTCGATCATGCTGGACCTGAAGCAGGAGGAAGATCGGAACGTCGCAGTCGAACTGGCAAGAACCTCTGACATTCTCATTGAGAACAACCGACCAGGGGTTATGGAACGACTGGGACTGGATTACAAGACGCTGGCCGAGATCAACCCCAGCCTCGTCTACTGTTCGATATCGGCTTTCGGCCAAACCGGACCACGGGCGTCGGAGGGAGGGTTTGACCTCACCATTCAGGCTATCGCTGGCGTCATGGGGGTAACCGGCGAAATCGGGCAACCGCCGGTGAAATGCGGCGTTCCTATCTCGGATTTCACCGCTGGCCTCTATGCCGCCTACTCCGCCCTCGCTAGCGTCTTTGAGGCCCGCCGAACCGGTCGCGGCACACACGTGGACGTCCCCATGATGGGCGTGACCCTTGGCGTCAGCGCCTTGCAGACTAGCCAGTATTTTGGAACGGGGGAAGATCCCCTCCCGCTCGGCTCGGCTCATCCTCGCAATGCGCCCTACCAAGCCTTTGCTGCCAAGGACGGCTATTTCGTCATGGCAGCTGGAAACGAGAAACTCTGGGCCAGTGTTTGCAGTATCGTGAACCGGCCCGATCTCCTAAGTGACCCGCGCTTCATCAAGCAGATCGACCGCGCCGCGAACCAGGTTGAGCTGAAGGATATCCTAGAACAGGAATTCATCGCCGAGCCCGTAGCGGTCTGGCTTGAACGGTTTTCCAAGGCTGGCGTCCCCAACGGTCCCATCAATTCGATTTCCGAAGCATTGAACGATCCGCAGGCTCAGCACCTAGGTTGGGTGGAACCCCTCGACCTGCCGGGAGGCGGCACAACCAAAACCTTCGGGCCCCCGGTCCGGTTTTCGGGCCAGCCTCGACCCGTCCTGAAAAGCCCCCCGGCGCTTGACGAACATGGTGCCGAGATCCGGGCATCCCTTGCGTCAACGAAGGAGCGCACTCTCTGATCAGCAAACCGCGGGATTTCATCACCAGCGTGAATAATTTATTGGGAGTTTAGAATGAATTCGGTGACATCCGACATCCGGGGGGACAGCGATATCAGCGTGCTGTTGAACCCAAAGTCCATCGCAATTGTCGGTGCCTCCGAGGACATCAAAAAGTTTGGTGGACGCATTGTACATTACCTGCTGAAGCACAGATTTCCCGGCGAAATCTATCTGATCAACCCGAAAAGCAGTGAGATATTTGGCCGTAAAACCTACCCCTCCCTCGATGCCGTGTCCGGGTCACCTGAGGTCGTATTGATCGCCGCCTCCAAGCCACACGTGCTGGCGGCTGTTGAGAGTGCGGGCAAGCTGGGTGCCAAGGTGCTTGTAATCGTGTCGAACGGATATGCCGACGCCGGCGATCGCGAGGCCGAAGAGACGCTCGTCACCGTTGCCCATTCCTACGGAATGCGGATCGTCGGTCCGAACGTCATGGGCTATTCCAGCCCTGCAAACGGGCTGGCCATGATGGCCTCGCACGTGATGAATGTCGATAAGCTACAGGATGGCAACGTCGGCATCATTAGCCAGAGCGGCGGGGTATTGAGCGCCCTGATGGACTTTTTCGTCCAGCATGGCTGCGGCATGTCCCATACCTTCCCGACCGGCAACCAGGCCGATCTCGATTTCTGCGACTTTGCTAACATGATGATCGATGATCCTGCGACCCAGGTCATCTGCACCTATGTCGAAGGCATCAAATCTCCAGAACGGTTCAACCAAGTGGCGCGGCGAGTGCAAGCCGCCGGCAAGCCTTGGCTAATGATGAAATCTGGCCGCACTGAAGCCGGCATGGAAGCCGCCTTCTCCCATACTGCTAGCTTGGCAAGTAGCCACGCCGCGTTTGCCAACATCTGCCGCGACAATGGGATCGTCTTGCTCGAAGATTTCGAGGCACTGGTCACCGCTACCCTGCTCATGTCCCGGCATCCCAAGGCTAAAGTTGACAAACTGGCGGTCCTCTCACCCTCCGGTGGAAGCTGCGTCATGACGGCGGACCTGTTCAGCGATTATGACCTGCCACTAGTCGAATTCAGTGCCTCGACCCATAAGAAATTGGCGGGGTATTTTCCGGCGGGCGTCGTCAACCCGATCGACACCGGCATCGCGATCAAGGATCCGATCGTAGGGTCCTGCGGCCCGTCCGCTGAAGTAGTGAGTAAGGACCCGAACGTCGATCTCCTGCTGGGCGTGATCAGCACCTGCCCCGATGTACGGCTCGTTACTCAGCTTATTGCCGACGGGGCGGGCAACAAGCCCTGCCTGCTAGTTATCCAGCCCGCCGCTATGGCCGATTCGGCGCGGGCATACCTACGCGACAACGCTATTCCTTATACCGACAGCCTTCATACTGCGATCCGTGTCATCAAGGCCCTGCGCGATGCGAACCTCGCCACCGGGCGCGACGAGGCCGTACGGCCCGAGGGGTGCAGTCTGCCGTCGTCGCTGCCGCAGGGTGTGATGGACGAGCAGACCACCAAGGCCCTTTTGAAAGCTTACGGCATCCGGACCAACGCCGGCCTTCTCTCCACCAACGCCGACGAGGCGCAGAAGAGTGCCGCCAACCTGATTTGCCCGCTGGTGCTCAAGGTGGCGTCGCCGGACATCGTGCATAAAGCGGATGTCGGGGGCGTGATGCTTAATATTTCCAGCCCCGAAGCGATGGGTGAAGCGGTCCGTAAAATGCAAGCGACCTTGGCTCGCACTGCTCCCAACGCCCGGATTGAGGGCTTCCTGGTCCAGGAACAGGTTTCGGGCCTCGCAGAGGTGATGATCGGAGTCCAGCAGGACGCCCTCTTCGGCCCGATGGTCATGGTCGGTGCAGGCGGCAGCCTTGTCGAACTGCTGGCCGACGTGGCCACGGCGACCGCACCCATTTCGCTGGCAGATGCCGAGAGAATGCTGAACACACTTAAGATCTCGACCATTCTTCACGGAACGCGTGGCCAGCCACCACTGGATATCGGCACCGTAGCTGACGTGATTTGCCGTGTGAGTTGGCTGGCCCACGACCTAAGCGGTCAGCTGCTCGAACTCGATATCAATCCGCTCTTCGTTGCCGAAGACGGCAAAGGTGCCGTTGCCGTGGATGCCCGAGCCCTCATGGTGTCTGACTGAGCGATACAGAAAAAGTGATAACCTGCCATCCGGTTTGCTAATGGTTTGCAGAAAGAGAATGTTCAGACAATCAATTTTGGGATCAGACCAAAATGACCGAACTATTCAAACCACTTTTCGAGCCGAACTTGCGCCGTAGATAGAGACAACCAAATCCGGACATCATCGTCATTGACTATCTGGAGCAGTGAGCTTATCTATCGAATTATGAGAATGCATGCAGATCATTTCCGGTTTCTTATACTGAACCGCCCCTTTCCCCGGGCGGTCTAGGCGCTTTCGCGTCTGCCATACCTCTCGGGGCATCCCCATACAATCAAATTAACTTCGCGAGCGGGCTCTTTCCGGTAGAAGGCATGACGACAGTTTGTCGTCATGTATGTCAGCAAACTACAGGTGGCTATTAACGCGAACCACCGAGCGTGACACGCTGCGCTGAAGATCTTTACGCTTGCACCAGATATCTGGAATTTTCTTAAGGTTCAAAATTTAGGTGCAGAACAAGCGGCAGACCGTCTTCAACTGTCGTCGCGGACGCCCAAACTAATTTTCACGTTCCTTCACACACTTAAAATTGCGGAGACTACCATGACAACCATTTCATCCCCCCTACCGATCTCAACACGCCGCCCAAAAATCGTGATCAGCGAGGCGTCATTAGGCCGACTGGAAGCGCTGGCGGAAAGAACGCTGGCGCGTGATCCTGCTTTGGCCGGCCGTCTTCTGGACGAACTGGGCCGGGCGCGTATCGTTGATGAGCGTAAGATGCCTGTAAATGTTGTGGCGATTGGAAATGCCGTAACCTATCGGGACGAAACAACCGGACAGGAACGAACCGTGACGCTTGTCTTCCCTGCCGATGCGGATATCGCGCTTCAGAAAATATCAATCATGACACCCATTGGCGTCGCCTTGTTAGGTCTGAAAGAAGGTGCCAGCTTTTATTGGGACACACGTGATGGTGAACGCCGGATGTTGACGATTGTCAGCGTTATGTCGGCTACCTCTGTTACGGCGAGCTAACCCTCGCCGTTCTGGCGCGGGGTCATTTTACAATTGTTAAAGTAATATAGAGAAACATTGCAAAAATTTTGACGCGGTAACATCGCAGCCTATACAGCGGTAGTTGACTGTTTGGATTTAACTTATATACAATAGGAATAATATATAAATACGAAAATATGATGTTGGAGGACACTATGTTTCAAGCAATTAACAAGGATGTTAAGGGTGCCTCCACGTCTGTGCATGTTCCCGGCAGCGAGATTAAAGTTGGGTATGAGATTAAGGGTGTGGATATCTCGAAACCCCTTAGTGACTCGGAATTTCAGGAAAATATTTTTCTCCCAATTGTCCAAAATTCCGTCGTAGCAGTTCGTGGCCAAAACCTGACCGTCGAGCAGTTCATTGATTTTGGCCGTCGATTTGGGAAGCTGGAAAAACACGTTATTAGCCCAAATGTGCTAGACGGTCATCCGGAAGTAATGCATTTGTCAAATATCAAGAAAAATAATAAAAATATCGGCCGCCCTAACCCAGGTGCATTTTGGCACACCGATCTCACTTTTACGAATACACCAAACGATTATTCTCTGTTATATTCCATAGAAATTCCTCATGACAAGAACGGCATGCCGCGTGGCGATACCTGCTTCCGCAGCACCATCTCGGCATACGAGACTTTACCCAAAACGCTAAAGCGCAAGCTGACGGGGATATCTGCCAAACATTTTCACTTGTGGATTCGCCGTCGTTATGGCGACGAAGAAGGAATCGAATTGAGTGAGGTTCAGCGCGCCCGTATGATCGATGTGCTACATCCCGTAATCTGTCAGCAACCAGAAACCGGACGCAAATATTTATTTGTCAATAGTGCTCATACGGTCGGCATCCAGGGTATGAGCGAAGAGGAAAGCGATGCTCTGCTGAATGATGTTTATGAACATATCGCCAGCCAGGAAACCTATACCCATAAGTGGAGAGTTGGCGATATCGTCATCTGGGACAACAAGGCAACCCAGCATTACGCGACGAAAGACTATGAATATCCTATGCGCCGACATCTTTGGCGCCTCACAGTAGAAGGGGGTGCGCCCCATGCTGCAGACTGACCTGGACCCTGATGGGATGTTTTCAGACGAATGCGAATTGGTCTCAGTTAAGCATGGTATCTCATTCTTCTTTTAAGAAAAACCGTTACTGCTTTGCGGTCGCATCGCTTTGAAACCAGAACTTCCAGAACTTCTTTTTCGTTGTCAACGGCACACCACAGGTCAATGTGTCTCGCCATTGATCTTCACAAAGACCTCATCAAGATAGGATTTCCAGTTTGAATAATTTTGAGACGGATAGATCCGTTTCTTTCGGATTTCCTTGGCAAACATTGGACCGAATTGGGTTCTCCAGTAGCGAACAGATTCATGACGAATGCCGTCCTCACGCATGGAGGTGGTCGTCGATGTTGTCAAGGAACAAGGGAAATCTGACGTACATCATCGCAGCCACACAGATGGCTTCTGGTGATGTTTCAACATAACGAAATGGGTTCAATCTGGTCAATCTAAGCCAAGGAAATCATCGGCAAGTGAGCAAAGACGGGATAGTTGCGTCTGGACCATATAGATTAGCAAGAAATGGTATTCAGAACGCCGTTAAATCGTCAAAATCAGAAATGCCAGAAGATTAGAGAAAATAATGCTAGGGGAAACAGTACAATTTTGTATAATTGTGCCTATTGTGAAAATTACTGGGAAAATATTGTCTTATATAGAACGAGTCAATATTTCGGCTGTGCAAAGGGTGTATTGAATTGTGCGTGTCCGATGCCGTGGGAATATCCCGAGAATGGCCGTCGACCGTCATACAAAATCGGCAATGGCTTATCGGAAGCTTTAGGAGGAATAAATGGCAGCGGTAAATCCTTTTATTGGGAAAACTTATGGTGAGACGATCTCTGCCATAGTCGACAAGTACCGTGACGGCATCGCCCTGACGTTCGAGGGTCGTGACTATACCTTTGGCGAAGCCAAACAACATATCGATGACGCCTCCAGGCGCTTGGCACAACTTGGCATCCGTTCCGGCGACAACATCGGCATATGGATGCCAAACCGTCCCGAGTATGTGTGGTTATGGCTTGGTGCCGCGCAAATGGGTGCGGTGCCAGTGCTGATTAATACACGGTTACGCAAACTGGAGTTCGAGTATCAGATTAATCAGTCGAAAAGCATCGCCATTTTTGTACCGGGTCCTGGCGGCTATCGTGATTTTCTCAGCGAGTTGGCGGAATCCAGCCCTGCTGTGCGCGACGGTACGTTGCCCGATGCCGTCTTTCCAAATCTCACCAAGGTCGTCTCCGTTGATCCATTAGGCGCAGAATGGTCGGAAGTCGTTGATTGGACGCAACTCGATGGCAAGGTCGAAACACCTCCCTACGCCACGGATCCTGACGCCCCCTCGCTCATTATCTACAGTTCCGGAACGACGTAATTGACCAAAGGCGTGATGCTTTCACATTGCATCTGCCGTAAGGCACACGATATTTCCACCTACCATGATCTTTCGTCGGCGGACAGTATCTATCTTGCAGTCCCGCTGTTTGGGGTCTTCGGGTGCCTGAACGGTGTTCTCGTACACTGGATGCAAGGTGCCCGTGTGATTCTCACCGACCGCTTCGAACCCGGCACTTTTATCGACACTGTTCGTGACGAAGGATGCAAGTTCGCTCAGATGCTCCCGACGATGGTTGATCAGATCGCGGCTCACCCATCCTACAGTAAAGAGGCCTTGAAAACGTTGCGTGGCGGTACACTCATCAGCAATCGGCCGGAGGAGTTGCTGCGAGCGATCGAGATTCTCGATGCACCTGGTTACTCGACGGCCTTTGGCATGACGGAGACCACGGGACCTGTCGCTAGATATCGATGGGACGATCCGCTTGAGGAAAAACTCGCACGTCAAGGCAAACCGCTACCGGGTTGTCAAATACGGATCGTTGACGTCGAGACGGGCGTAGATGTGCCGATCGGCGAGAAAGGTGAAATCATCCTTGGTGGATATGCGATCATGCTAGGCTATTTCGATAAGCCTCAGGAAACATCGGATACCATACTTCCGTCGGGCTGGCTGCGGTCCGGTGATCTGGGGTGCCTGAATCCGGATGGATCCCTAACGTTCTTCAGCAGAATTAAAGATAGTTACAAGCATAAGGGCTTCAACGTTTCCACGCCGGAAGTCGAAGGCAGCATTCGAAAAATAGCCGGAATCAAAGACGTCGCCGTCGTCGGCGTGCCAGACCCCGATCACGGTGAATGTGGCGTCGCCTTCGTCGTAGCTGAAGATGATCAGTCGGTGAGCGAGGAGACAATCCTGGAAAATCTAGTCGGGAATATTTCGTCGTTTAAAGTTCCAGAGGCTGTGATCATCATCAGCGAATTACCTCGGACCGCCGGGACAGGCAAAGTGCAGAGCGGTGAGTTGAAGAAAATTGCCATCGAGCACCTACAAACACGTGTCAAACAGTCTCCCTCTCAAAAGGAGGCGGGGCGGAAATAATAATTATAATAAATGTGGGCGTAGCAGCTTGTGGCGCAATGAACGAGCTGATGCAACCATTTTTGCGTGTGAGAAAATATAAGTCACGACTAACGCTTATGCGGTTTTGGCTCAAAATATAGTGCCAAAGCACCGACCGTTTGTTTTGAAAGTTAAGGAACTATAACTGTCCAATTTTAGGAGAAAACCATGAGACTATCTGCTGTTTTAATGATGATCATAACTGCGGTTGGCCTATGCGCCGGTACAGCATTGGCGGAGACAAAAATTGTATATGCCAACTATCTTGGATTGAAGCATACAACCAACCCTGCTCTGGAAAGATTTTTCGCACGTGTGACCGAAGAGACGAACGGGAACGTTGTTTGGGAACCACATTTCGCCGGATCCTTGTTGGGCGGCAAAGATATTCCCTCAGGCGTCCGTGATGGTATTGCGGACGGTGGATATATGGTGGGCGTTTTCGTACCTTCTGAAATGCCGGTCGACAATTTCCTGACTGACTTCTCAGTCCTGAACGATGATGCTTTGGCGTTGACCGGTGCGATTAACGAGTTGGTGCTGCTTGAATGTAAAGAGTGCGACGATGAGTATCGAGAAGAATTTAAGGTCCAACATTTAGGAACTTATGCTCTGACGGACTATTTGTTCCAATGTACGTCCGAAATTCGCTCTTTGAAGGATTTCAAGAACAAGAAAGTTGCAGCTTATGCGGCGTGGGCCGAAATGGCCAAAGGCATGGACGCGATTCCTGTAAACGTACCGTCAGCCGAGTATTATGAAGCTCTCGATCGTGGTGTTATCGATTGCGCGATTCAATCGATTACCAACCAGCGGACCCGTTCGATGGGCGAGGTTGCGCATAACGTCATTCTGAACTCCCTGGGCGGCTATGTCGGCGGATCGCTAATGAACGTGCGCCTGGACAAATGGAATGAACTGAGCGCAAGCGAGAAAACGGCGGTCTTGAAGAATGTGCCAGAACTCATCTCCGATAGCATATTTAATTATATAAATCTTGATATAGAAGTCCGCGCGGAAATGGAAGCGAAGGGCAATAAGTTCTACGAGGTCGATGAAGATCTTGCCAGCTACATCAAGAACTTCCGGGAAAACTATGTGAAAACTGATGCCCCGGCTAAAGGTAAAGAGCGCGGCGTTGAAAGTGCGGATGAGATCGGCAAGACAATTGTCGAGCTTCGTGCAAAATGGATCGCCCTGCTGGACGAACGCGGCCGCGATCCGAAAACCTTTCAAAAGCTGTTGTGGGAAGAAATTTACAGCAAAGTCCCTACCAGCTGATACGGTTATCAATCTTGAAGCGACCGGCGGCGGCGTTTGACTGCCCCGGTCGCTTCGGCAACTAACGATGATGCTGCCCCAATTTCGCCATTCTTAAGATTTGGGTTAGGCCATTTAGTGATAGTTGCCGGCGAAATAGTGAATAACGATATGATAGTCGTATGAATATTATTTTGCACATACAGAGTATGTAGAAAATTATACCATTAATTTGGTTAATTACACTTCAATTGACCTAAGTCTAAAATAGAACAAATGAAAGTAACGTCATGGGAGACAAGAAATCGAATCTTATAGTATCTAAAGAACAGCTGGATAGCGTTCTGGATACTGTTGTCGAGAAGCTGGCTGCAATGGGGCCGGATATCGATAAAAAAGGTAGCTATCCGTATGAAGGCGTAGAACTGCTTAAAGAGTCCGGTATCATAAATGCGTTCTTGCCCAAAGAATACGGTGGCCTCGGTCTCGGCGTCGACGGTGATTATTGTACATATTTTCACACAATAGAGCGGGTTAGTTCTGGCTGCAGTAACGTTGGGCAGTTGTTGCTCGTCCAGGCAGCGTCAATGAACAGCATTTATGATTTGGGAAGTAAGAAACAGATCAAGTTCTTTTCGGAGGAGATTCGCGAGAAAGGCTCGATGTTTTGTTATTTAGGCAGCGAGCCGGCGGATCGTTTTACAAGCGATAACAAGCGGGCCCGAATGGATTCAAGCGTCACCCGTGTCGATGGAGGTTGGTCAATCAACGCCAAAAAGGCCTTCGCGACCGGCTCCGTCGGCAGCACCTATTCGCTGATATTCTGCATGGAAGATGGGGAGCAAGATCCTTCGAAGATGGTCGTTGTCGGGATACCAACATCTGACCCTTCGGTTACTGTCATCGACAGTTGGGACAACATGGGACAGCGGGCAACGACCAGTGGAATGTTGGAAATTAAAGACGGCTTTATTTCCGATGATTTCACTTTTGGGCCGCCGGGCACATTTTCAAAATCAAATGTTCTTGCACCTATATTCCAGTTGAGTTTTGCTGCTGCGCTGACGGGAATTGCACAGGGCGCCATGAATTTCGTTTTGGATTTCTCCGCCAATCATCAAAAACCGACCGTCGGTTTTGAACGTGTTGCGGATGAGCCAACCATTCAAAATCATGTGGGAGAGATGGCAACGGATATCATGGCGGCACGCGCGCTTGTCAATCGGGCAGCCCGCATGCTTGAAGAAGTCGGCCAAGGCGGTGGCAACATCCCTGAAATGATGGTAGCGGTCTATATGGCAAAAACATTTACGCACAGAATGTCCGTCAATGTGTGCACGAAAATATTCCAGTTGACCGGCGCGCGCTCGACGACGGCAAGATTTGGCGCTGATCGTTTCTGGCGCAATGCCCGTACGTTGTCATTGCATGATAACTTGGATAAGCAACAAGGTACGATCGGCCGATATGTACTTGGCGTCGAAATTCCAAAGATGTCTACGCGTTAACAGATATAAACATGCATAGGAAAAGCACTGGAGATCGTCGATCTTTCCAGTGCTTTTTTATACCGAAAGTTAAAGTGCGCCGAACAATCCGAACTATACAAGCATTACGTCTTATCTCTTTCTCGTCAGTGCTCATCAAACAATTTTTTTCTGACAAAACCCTCTCACGGGTTTGACTACTTTCCTCTGACAATGCCTCAAAGTGGAATAGTGACGCCCACGCCATTAGTACTACATTGTGAACAGTCAGCGCAGGGAACGCCGGGCAGACCATGCCAGAGTAACAACGATAGCGATGAGTAATACGGCACTGATCGGTCGGGTAATAAAAACCGTCGGGTCCATATCGTTGGCAACGAGGCTATTCCGCAGGTTAATCTCAATAATTGGGCCAAGCACAAGCCCGATCACGATCGGCGCCATCGGGAAGCCGAAGCGCGCCAGAATATACCCGGCAATGCCGAGAACCGCGATAATTCCGACTTCAAATGGAATACTGTGAATTGCGAAGCCGCCGGCGACGCAGAGGACACCGATAACGGGGAGCAGTATTCGAGCGGGAATAGTCAAAATCTTCGGCAGGATCCGGCGCGCACCCAGTCCCAGAACTAATGTCATCACAGCAGCGATCAGCAGGATTATCAGGATTTGAGCAAATAGATCGCCATGCTCGATAATAAAAAATGGCCCGGGATCGATGCCCTGGATCAAAAGTGCGCCGATGAGGACGGCAGTTACTGTATCTCCCGGAATGCCCAGTGTCAGCAACGGCACCAACGCGCCACCGGTCACTGCATTATTCGCGGACTCAGCTGCAATAACTCCCCGCACTGCCGCAATTTCCTCGCCTTCTGCTTCTTCTGCCTTACGGCGGCCGGACTGCCCATAGGCAATCCAGGCGGCAATCGTCGGGCCGGTTCCGGGCAGGATGCCAATGAAGGTGCCGATCAACGAACTTTTCAATAGCAGCCAGCTGTGCGAGATCATCAATCCAGGCAGTCGCAAAATCCTGTGTATTTGCTGCTTTGGCAAAAGTGAGGCATCTAGATGGGAAGATGCCTGCAATAGCATTTCAGCAACAGCAAAAAAGGCAATCAACGTTGGAATAAGCGGAACCCCACCCTGCAATTCGGGCATCCCGAAGGTGAAGCGCATGGTTCCGCCAACCTCATCAATACCGATGGTGCCCAGAAACATTCCGATGGCGGCCCCGGTTATCCCCTTGGCCAATGATCCACCGGAGACTGCAGACACACAGATTAGCCCGAATAGCCCAAGCGAAAAATACTCAACGGAAGTGAATTTCAGGGCAAAGTTTGACAGGACCGGCGCAGCGAACATCAAAACTACTATGGAAAAAACACCCCCAATGACGGAAGCGACCACAGCAAGGCTTATGGCCAGATCGGCTTTCCCCATGCGGGCGAGCCGATACCCGTCAAGGGCCGTTGCCGCATTTCCAGGCGCGCCGGGGGTGTTGATCAGAATAGCGGGAATGGATCCGGCGAAATATCCCGCGGAGTAAATACCGAGCAGAAGCGCCATGGCAACTTCGAAACTGGCGCCAAACGTCAGGGGCGTGGCGATTGCAACCCCGGTGGTCGCCGTTAATCCAGGGGCTGCGCCAAAGACAAACCCGATAAGGACGCCAATCAATATCCAGAAGAGGATATTCAGTTGCAGGACTGCGGCGGCCGCATCAATAATCGTACCAAGCGAAATCACGTCCATGTCGGCAACAATACAATAAATCCATACCGGAACAGCAAATAGAGAATGGCCGAAACGGCAATGGGCAGAATCAGCAATTCACTCCATTTCCGGGAGCCAAGAATCCACATGGTGACGACGAGAAAAAGCCATGTTCCAAACCGGAAGTCTACAAAGCGGAATGACAAGGCATAGACAAGGAATGCTACGGCAAGAGTGACACCGCGATAGGCCAGCAATTTACCGATCACCGTGCCGAGCAAGGCATCGCCGGGCTTGAGAGCCAGAGCCAGTCCGCTCAGCATCAGAATCAAGGCGAGCACATAGGGAAAAAATCGCGCTGAAAGTGTCGGCTGACTGGCAAGGATATCAATCTGTGACGTCGCAACCATCAGGCCCAAACCGGCAATCAGGGTGAGGCCGCCTGCCATCCTATCGGCTTTCATGGAGTTGTCTTTCTACCAATTCCAGATGAGGTGGAATTACGCATTGAGAGCGGAGGTCAATGCGTAATTTCCAGATTAGAAGATCAGTTAATCAGCCCGATCTCTTTCAATACCACCGAATGTTTGGTGACATTTTCATCGATGCGCTTCTGGAACGCGGCTCCATCAAGAAAAGCCTCATTCAAGTTGAACTTTTTGTAAAGCGCGCGCGTCTGTGGCGTATTCGCAATTTCGGCAACGGTTGTGCGCAATTTTTCGACAACCTCATCGGGAGCCCCGCTATTTGTCAGGAGTCCGAACCAGACAGCCACATCAAAGTCATACCCCTGTTCCTTGAACGTCGGCACATCGGGCAGAAAGGCCAGCCTGTCCTCTGCGGCGACACCCAGGACATGTAGTTTTCCCGCTTTCGCCAGACTCGTATAGTTAGACGCACCAACGAAGACAAAATCAACTTCTCCCGACATCGCCTTCACAACGGCACCCTTGCCGCCGCGTCCGCCGATATGGGTCAGCTTGATACCCTGGTCCTTGGCAAATATCTCCATGTTGATATGTTGCGTGGAACCGGGACCGGGGGTCGCGTATTTAACGGAGCCGGGATCCTTTTTGGCGGCTTCGACAATGTCTTTCACAGACTTGAAAGGACTGTCTGCTGATACCGCGAGGCCAATCGGGGCCTCAACCAGTTGCGCAATCGGCACAAAGTCGCTTGTCTTATAGCCGGGATCTTTTATCAGCGGTCGTGCCGTCAATGCGCCGGTTGATCCCATCAGCAAGGTATATCCGTCATGGCTGGCCTTGTTTGCTTCTGCAGTCCCCTTGGCCCCGCCAGCCCCGGGGATATTCTTGACAATAACCGGAACACCGAACGATGCCTTAAGTCGGTCCGCTATGACCCGAGCGGTGCCATCCAGGGCATCCCCGGCGCCGAAGGGCACTATGATTTCTACTGGTTTTTCAGGATATTCAGCGGCAAAAACCTGCGCCGAAATTCCTGTTATCAAACAAGCACCAATTGCTAGTCATTGCGCCACTGATTTCAAAATTGACATGATAAAACTCCCCTGTCTGTGTCGTTGACCAAGGTATGTTATTGGACTATACACGTATATACAAGTCAATATTGATCGCCAATTGGACTAAATGAATGTTGCAGGATACTTGGCCGAAGCCGCTATATCAAACCATCAAGAATTATGTTCTTGATCATATCGACTCTGGAAAATGGAAATCCGGCGCCCGCATTCCATCTGAATCCGAGATTGTCAAGATTCTGGGGGCTTCTCGAATGACCGTCAACCGGGCAATTCGGGAATTGTCGGTTGAGGGCCGGGTGACACGTATTCAGGGTGTCGGGACATTCGTCGCCGAACCCAAGCCAAAGGCAACTCTTCTGGAAATACGCAGTATTGGCGAGGAAATTTCACAGCGCGGCGGCATCCATTCCTGCCGGGTTATCCTGCAGCGGTCAGAGCCGGCATCGAAATCTGTGGCGACGGCGCTGAATATGGCGCCAAATTCTCCGGTATTCCACGTCTATATGGTTCATCGCGAAAACGGCCGTCCCATGCAGATTGAAGACCGGTATGTAAATCCGGCTGTGGCACCAGAGTTCCTGGATCTGGATTTTACCCAGATCACGCCAAGTGACCACCTCCTCGACCTCCTGCCCGTCACCGAGATAGAGCATAAAATCAGTTCCCGGCTCGCCGATAAACAGGAGTGCGATCTCCTCCAGATTTCGCCTTCCGAGCCATGTCTGGAGCTTTGCCGGCGGTCATGGTCCGGAAACCGGACGGTCACCCATGTAAGGATGGTTAATCCCGGCTCGAAATATAATGTCGGCGGGCGTTTTCATGTCAGCGACATGACCCATAGCTAACTCTTTAATTGACGGAAATCGATATGCAAAACATCAATATCAAATATATCAACGGCCCCGATGTCGCGAAACTCGCCCTAACCGACGCAGAAATCCTTGCCGCGGTTGAAGAGGCATTACTTGCGCAAGGGAATGGTGGAACCGTCATCGAGCCCCGGGTTCATCTTGTCCCGGAGTCTTCAGAGAAGGGTCACTTCAACGTCCTGCGCGGCTATGTCAAGTCAATGGGCGTTGCCGGCGTAAAGATAGTTGGCGATTTCGTCGATAACTACAAACAGGACCTCCCCTCCGAAGTCGGGATGCTGAACCTGTTTGATCCCGAAACCGGTATCCCGAAGGCGATTATCGATGCCACCGCGATCACGGATATGCGCACCGGCGCGGTTACCGCGATCGGCGCAAAATTTCTAGCCCGCAAAGACAGTAAGATCCTTGGGCATATCGGCGCGCGCGGCACAGCTTACTGGAATGTCCGGTTACTGGATCACCTGTTCAATTTTGATGAAATCCGTGTCCATTCACGTCGACCGGAAAGCCGGGACGCTTTTAAAGAACGTCTTGAAAGGGATCTTGGGAAACCGGTCATCGTGACCGACAACTGGAAGGATTGCCTGGACAGCGCGGATATCATGGTTGAGGCGTCCCGCCTTCCCGAACCGAAACCCCTTTTCCTAACGGAATGGGTCAAAAAAGGCGCTTTCGTTGTCCCTTACGGAACGATGAGTGCAGTCGAGTTCTCGCTCACCGATATCATGGACAAAATCGTCGTTGATGATTGGGGTCAATGCAAACCGGGGCGTCCGTTCGGCTCCCTTCGCCGCCATGTCGATGAAGGCAAAGTAACAGAAGAGACCCTGCATGCTGAAATGGGCGAAATCGTCGCCGGGAAAAAGCCAGGACGAGAAAGTGAAGAGGAAACAAATCTTTTCTGGCATCGCGGTCTCAGCACGACGGACATTGCGCTCGGCTGGGCATTGATGGCCAAGGCAGAAAAAATGGGAATAGGCCAGACGCTGCGTTTCGCCTAAACAAGGTGCCGTTAGAGGACCAATAACATGGCCTTAATTGCCTGTTCGCGAATGTATAACGTTACCCCCGTCGCGCGGCAGGAATGGGCAGCCTTGTTTGCATGGGTCTCTGAAAGTTCTGGCATCAAGCTTGAAATCATTGACCATCCCGCCCCTGCCCCGCTAGAGGCGCTTTGGGTACGGCCGGATATGGGCTGTGTTTTCATGTGCGGCTGGCCGTTCAGCCGAGCGGAATTGCGCCCCACGATAATCGCGGCTCCCTGCCCGCTCGGACAGCGCTACGAAAATAGGCCGATCTACTTCACCGACCTGATTGTACGCCGGGATCGCGGGTATCGCACATTGGAGGATACTTTCGGTGGGCGTATCGCCTGGACGGTTGATGCCTCTCATTCGGGATTCAACGCACCGCGACACCATTTACTTAAGTACCGGACACCCGATCGGCCCCTGCTCTATCGGGAGAGCATCGGGCCTGTGCTGACGCCTTTACGGTCCCTAGCCTCAGTAGTTGAGGGAGATGCGGATATCGCACCGATGGATAGTTACGCGCTCGACTTGATACGTCTTCACCAGCCTGACCTCCTTCGCGACATTACCACGATAGCGTCCACCTCACCCGCACCGTTCCCGCCGCTGGTTGCCAGCAACGATATCGACCCCGCGGCATTGACAAGCCTGCGCCGGGCGTTTCTAGCGGCGGGCACCGATCCTGATATCACCCCTGTGTTGGCCACCCTCAGCATCAGCGGGTTTGCCACCGTCGAGCCGGAACAGTATGAGTTAGCAACGGCTTGGGAACAGGATGCATTGCGCGAAGGTTACTCCTATCCCGGATAATGAGATTATCGTGCCCCAGATTACAGGTTTGAAAATTTACCGTTCATAATCAAATCCGACAAAATTTCCAGCTCATTTGTCATCGATCTGTCGCTTGTTAGTTCAGGGGATATCTTCTCAATTGATCGTATGACAGGGCGAAGGGCAGAAGCCAGATTACTTTCATCGATATTACGCATCCGGATCGCCTGAACGGCGACAATCATTTCAAATGAAATCAGATTTGATAACCGGTGAACGATTTCGGTCAGGGCTTTTCCAGAGATGGCAATGTTGGTTATGGTATCCTCTACCCCGTCGCCGACCTGGGACGGATACACAATGGGCGGCGTCGCCAAATGGCTGATTTCGGCGAAAAGGGCCTCCGCCACTTTTGCAACGGGCGCCAGGCCCGCAACATCCGCTTCTTCAGAGAGAAGGCCGTTCGGTAGATCCGTAAATCGTGAGATCAATAATTTTGAACTGCGGGCATTTATTTGCGCCGCGAGGTGAACCAAAGAATGGTTCAGGCCAACAAGCGCAACCCCCAGATAGGGATTGAGAAAACTCCCGCCGGAGAGGACCTGCCTGCTCTCGGCAAGGACGACCGGGTTATCGGAAGAGCCATTGATTTCCCCTAGGAGTGTATCCTCCATAACCTGAAGGGCGGCAAAGACACTGCCATGAACCTGAGGGATATTGCGCAGGCTCAAGGGATCTTGGAGGCGCCGCGCGGCGCCCGGTTCATTAAGCGCTGAATTCTCGAGACGCCGGAGCAAATCCTCAGCGGCCTCCCGCTGGCCGGGCTGCGGTCTCATCGCAAGCAAAGAGGGCGTAAAGGGGGACAGGTTGCCACGAAACCCCTCAAGAGTAAGCGCTGCGGCGGTCTGTGCACTTTTCCAGATTATATGGGCGTAATAATGTCCCAGTGCTGCCAAGGCCGCAGAAAAGCTGGAATGGCTAACCAGCGCCAAACCGTCCCGCGGGCCCAGTTTCAAGGGCGATATTCCCGCATCCGATAGGTCCTTTGCGAAGTTTGCGCTATTTTCCTTACCCAGAAAGGCGCCTTCCCCAATCAAGGCAAGGCCCATGGAGCCGCCCCATAACAGATCGGCCGCGCCGGTTGAGGCGGTTTCGCCAATGACAGGCACCAAATCCGCGTTCAGACATGCTTCAATATGTCGGGCAACTCTCGGGCTCGCCCCCGATGCTCCAATGAGAAGCGTATTAAGCCTGATGGCCATTGCCGCCCGGACCACGGCGCGAGGCAATGGATTGCCAACAGAATGAGCCCGGCCGCGAATGGTTTTAAGGGCGAATTCTTCAATTTCGTCAGCCGCGAGAACCTGCTTCACTCTTGGCCCCAAACCCGTCGTAACCCCATAGATGGGTTTGCCCGCGGCGGCGAATTCCAGCAAGAGATTATTTGTCTTTGTCATAACGTCAACTGCGGACGTATCAATATCAACGGGGCGGCCAAAGGCAATTTCAGCAAGCACCTCTAATGAAAGACTTCTGCCATCAAGGCGCGCCTTCTCAATTGGCATGAATTTCCTCCAAAAACGTTTAAAAATAAGATGTTATAAATGGCGAAGAAGCCCTTTGGCCGCGACCCCCAGCATTACCTCAACAGAAAATCCAGGACGGAAACGATGTTTTAATCATACCTCCAATGCAAGGTATATCATGTCTGGTTGGCGCTGTCAGATGACCGTACGCTCGTCTCTGTATTGCGCAAAATGGCAGATATCGATGCCGCGTTCGTGGCATAGATCTTCAACATTACGATGCAAGGGGAAATCCGGTGAGATATTGAAATACCAGAAAGAATTTTTCATGAAATGAGTGTAATTACTGAAGCATCCAGGCTCAAGCTATTTTCCCATGACAATCCCACCCTATTCTTTAATTCTGCTTAGATCGAATGGTGACCTTGGAATAATCCACCATTTCTATACCGAAATGGTATTTGCTTAACGCCATTTTAAGCTGCGAATTGCAATTCACTACAATCGCCAAGAAATGACCAGCTGCGATTTGTCTGCGTAGAAATACTTATCAAACACTCTATTTATTGCGATTCTAGGTTACATGTCGTCGACTTGAGCTCTAGAGGAGCTGCAGGACCAACCCATCCGGATGGCCTTTGAATCACTTTTCTACCAAATATTGCTTCGCAGTCATCATCAAAATATACAATGAATTTTTTAAAATCTATTGATTTGAAAGTAGAGATTACCTTCTCATGACTTTTAATAAATTCAATTATTACATCAAAATCTTTCTCATTTTGATATTCTGGTGGTAATGCAGCAAGTGATTTTAATGGGAATAACACAATAAATAATATCACAGCGATTTTTCTCATATTTCCCTCGAAGTAAGATCTAATATTATGCTTGGCACCAGCAACAGGAGTGAGAAAGCGAAGCAGACAAATGAATTTCTCCTGGTTTCTTAGACACCCAGAGGCTTCCATTTTCCTGTTGTTCAACATCGATAGACGATATCATTCCGTGATATTATGATTTCTTTTTGGATTGTAAAGAATTCGATGTAATCAAATACAATGCCTGACGTAGAAAAACATAACGTATAGGTTCCAAATTTAACTCAGTACTAGTGATATCGAGTTATGGCACATATAAATTATCCGATCTTTAAGAGCGCGATCAGAAAGCTCCACCCGTCGTATTTCGCCTTGGTCATGGGAACGGGAATTGTATCTATTGCGTTTAATACCTTAGGGTATTCAATGCTTGCCTACGGCCTGTTCTATCTGAACATAGGATTGTATCTGATACTGTCCGGCATGGCATTTTCTCGGCTACTTTTCTTTCCGCAAGATTTCATAACAGATATCCGTGAACCTCGCCACAGCTGGCCATATCTGACATTCATCGTCGGCAATAATACCATAGGGGCTCAATTTCTGATATTCTGGCATGCAACTGACCTGACCTGGATCTTATGGGGTTTAGGCTTTTTTTTCTGGATAGCTTTTACTTACTTTATTCTATTCAGTCTTGTCATCCGGCGCCAAACGGACATCAAGGATACGATTGACGGAGCAATACTACTGGTGATAGTCAGCACCGCATCCGTTGCCTTACTCGGCGTTCCCCTAACCGATACACTTGTCGCAAATGCCCCCGCCTTCTTCTTTGGTATGTGGAGTTTCTGGGCTGTCTCCCTCGTTCTTTACCTCATTATTATCACCTGTGTTTTTTATCGAAAATTATCCCGCGACTTTGAGCCACAAGATTGGAATGGTTCCTACTGGATTTGCATGGGCGCGGTCGCCATTGTTTCCTTAACCGGAACAGAGCTTGTCCATTATATGGCAGACAAACCAGCATGGGAGCATTTCCGGGATCCAACTGTAATTTTAACCTGTATCGCATGGGCGATTGGGACCTGGTGGATCCCGTATCAGATTATCATGGATATTTGGAGCCTTACCCGCGTTAATCTAGACGTTCCAGCTACCGGCTGGATCCGTCTTTTTCCATGGTCTCGTCTGGCATTCGGCGTGAAAACTCACAGATATAAACCGTCCGATTGGGCGCGTGTCTTCCCTATGGGTATGTATACCGCCTGCACTCTAGGTATAGCTCATATGACAGGGCTAACATTTTTGGAGAAGATTCCTCAAATTTGGAGCTGGCTCGCTTTGCTGATTTGGGGTTTGACTTTTATCGGTCTGCTGCGGTCTGCGTATTCGGGCCTATTGCGCAATGATTTGAGTGATACCCGCTTTGTAATCGACACTAACTTTCCGGACCCTTCCTAACCCCGTTGTAGGTGTGAGATTTCAACGTCTCGCGCAACGGGGCTGTCAGACGCAGGCGACCTAGTTTCCGTATGGCACACGTGCCTCAACTATGTCGCACCAAGGTGTCGCCTCTCGGTAAGAGCAACGTCATTACAGCCCGGTAAATGAAATCAGGTGAGATCTTGAAAGAGCAAAACGGACTTTCCATGAGATGAGCGTATTTTTTCCACATCCGAGCTCAAGTTATTTCAGTCTGACAATGCCCTTCAACACATAGGTACATTTTTTCAAGATTGTCCCGAATAATATTGCGCTTTGAGTCACGCGTCTCTATGGTTTCGTCACTGAATGTGTCGACGGAGATGTTCGCGTTCGCAACTGACATGCCCTATATTCCACTAATAGGCAGGGGCATGGCATCGAATATTATCCGAAAAGAACACACAATGGAGGGAGGGCTGACATCATAGAGCAATATTGCACTTTTATTGCCACCAACAATTTTCCAAATTGTTTCGGTATTTATAGCGGCAATAGATGTCGTGCTCAAGACATTGGTTTGTGCTCAAGCATCTGGCACTGTGAACCGCCCCGGGATTGCCGGAGGCAATTTTGTTTAAGTTACGCTGCCATATCGGTTTCGTCCAGCATGGCGTAATAGTTTTTCTCGGCTTCTACAGGCGGGATGTTGCCGATGGGCTCAAGCAGTCTTTTGTTGTTG
>NZ_JBDNHC010000178.1:0-9525 GCF_041689005.1 Sneathiella sp. | reverse complement strand
GGTGTTTATCCCAATATGATCGAGCATGGCTGGGACAGGGATGACTGGCCGGCGTTATGGGAAAAGGTGAAAAGCGCCAATATTATCGTGATCGGGACACCGATCTGGCTGGGAGAAGAAAGTTCGGTCTGCCGGATCTTGATCGAACGTCTTTACGGAATGTCCGGAATGCTGAATGACAAAGGACAAAGTGTTTTCTATGGCCGGGTCGGTGGTGCCGTCATTACAGGCAACGAAGATGGCATTAAGCATAGCTCAATGACAATTCTTTATGCTCTCCAACATCTCGGATTTGTCATCCCGCCGCAAGCAGATTGCGGCTGGATTGGTGAAGCCGGACCGGGGCCTTCCTACGGGGATATGGTTGAGGATAAACACATTGGTTTTGAAAATGAATTCACGCAACGGAACACAACGATCATGACGTGGAACCTAATGCATATGGCGAAACTTCTGTCGGATTCTGGAGGAATCCCAAACCATGGAAATGATCGGAATGCCTGGAAAGCCGGTAGCCGTTTCGATTATGAAAATCCGGATCATCGCTCATAGCTGAAGATAAAACGGCCGCTATCCTTTCAGGAAAGCGGCCGTTTTATTTGCATTTTAAAAATAAGAGTTGTGACTATTTATCAGAAATTGGGCCATCCTTGAATAGGTACTCCCTGAGCTCCTTGTCAAGGACCGGGTCTCTTCTTCGGATCCATTCAAGAACCATAGCGGCATGTTCTTTCTCTTCATCCCGATTATGAATGAGGATTTCTTTCAAACCTTCATCCGTACAGGCATTAACCCTCTGATTATACCAGTCGACAGCCTCAAATTCTTCCATCAGAGAGGTGATCGCTCTATGCATGTCCTTCGTTTCAGCGGACAATTCCTCAATCGGTTCGTGATATCCTTCGTTAGCCATATGCTATTGCCTTCCTCTGCCAAGTGAACGAGATTTCTGTAGCGCATGCAGCACGATAGCAGAACCCTTGACAATCTAAAACCGTCGGGCAGTTATTTATTTCCATAATTCAGCTAAGAATAACAGGTTCAGACCTGCCTCAATCAGATCAATACGCCAAAAGACAGAATTTCTCTTTTGCGGTCACCTGTATAATGCCTCACCCTTGATGTTCTTATAAATGTTTGCGACATAGTCCCCATAGCCATTATAGATTTCCGTTGGAACCCGATCTCCGGTCCCTATATCCCGCTCTGTCGCCTGCGACCATCTCGGGTGATCGACTTCCGGATTTACGTTAGCCCAGAACCCATATTCGTCACTATTCAGCTTTTCCCAGAACGTCTCCGGGCGCTTGTCTGTAAAGGTAAACCTGTCAATCGATTTGACGCTTTTAAAGCCATACTTCCACGGCGTGGCGAGCCGCAAGGGAGCGCCGTTCTGCTTGGATACTGGTTTTCCATACATGCCTGTCACAAGGAAGGTGAGGTCATTTGTCGCCTCCTCCATCGTCAACCCCTCGGTATAGGGCCAGGGATACCAGAACTGCTTTTGCCCCGGTGCCACGGCCTTGTCTTCGAAAGTCTGCATTACAAGATATTTGGCGCCCGATGTGGGAGCGGCCAATTTCACGAGATCCTTCAACGGAAATCCACTCCAGGGCACGACCATCGACCAGGCCTCGACGCAACGATGACGATATAGTCTTTCTTCAAGCTGCATTTTTGAGAGGAGGTCGTCGATCCCGATTTCCATCTCCTTTTCCACCATGCCATCAATCTTGACGGTCCAAGGGCGTATCTTCAGGGCCTGCGCCGCCTCGGAGATTGTCTTTTGGGAGCCGAACTCATAAAAATTATTGTAGGTCGTGGAAATCTTCTCCGGAGTGAGGTCGCGCTTGACTGTATATTTGTCATTTCGCGGCACAGGATAGAGATTCGCGCTTGGATCCTTTGTGTCCGCAAGAGCATGCCGGAATGTCGCCATCGAGCCTACGGAGGCGATTAACCCTGCGCCTGCCATTCCCTTCAAGATTGATCGCCGGTTTAGAAAGGCACTCTCCGACAGGACCATAGACTCTGGAAGTTCCCACCCTTTACGAATTTTAATCAGCACGCGCGTCTCCTCTTTCAATCTTCGTACATTAGAGGAATAATTAGATATTCCGCGCTCAACTACAATTCAACATCCCGTGAAACGCCAGCCTCCCCTATTAAGCCCGGTTTTGCAGGACCTTGTCTGCATTATGGCCTGTAAGTTCCTGCAGATGGTCAAATTGACGGCGATAGGTTCCCACCCCCAGGGTGGCAGACCGAAGATCAACGATCAGATCATGGACCTCGGATTCCGGGATCATCGCCTCTAGGACATCCCAGCCGTCCCAGCCTTCCCGCGCATCGAAGCCAAGTATCTGCCCCCGCCGCCCCGAAACAATACTGTTCACTTTCGACGTATGCTCAGACGGCATGGAGATGTCCACCTTGCAGATCGGCTCCAGCAAGACCGGGTCGCATTTCGGCATACCTTCGGTCATGGCTATGCGGGCGGCGGAGCGGAAAGAATTTTCCGAGCTATCGACCGAGTGAAACTGTCCATCGAACAACGTGACGGAGATATCGACAACCGGAAAGCCCAACGGCCCCTCGACCAGATATTCCTTTACCCCATGCTCAACCGCCGGGATATATTGCCGCGGCACCGAGCCGCCGACAATTTTCTCCTCGAAACTAAAGCCCGTCCCGCGTGGCAGGGGCTTGATTTCGATCTGCACATCGCCGAATTGCCCGTGACCGCCACTTTGCTTCTTGTAGCGCGCATGTTGTGTCGCCGCCTTTCGAATGGCCTCCTTGTAGGCAACCTTGGGGCGTTGAGACTTGACACTCAGGCCGTATTTATTGCGCAATCTTTCCAGCGCTACCTTGAGATGGATCTCCCCCTGCCCCCATAATAGCAATTCCTGGGTTTCCTGCTTATGCTCGGCTTGAAACGAAGGATCTTCCTCCATAATTTTTGCAAGGGCCGCAGATAATTTCACATCGTCTTCGCGCTTCTCTGCGAAAAGGGCAACGTTAAAAACCGGAGCCAAGGCCAACGACGACGTTGGCCGGATTGTCTCGCTAATTGTCAAGATATCGCCAGTCTGTGCCGTATCCAGCCGGCCAAATGCAACAATATCTCCCGGCTCGGCCGACGATATTTTATCTGATTTTCCGCCTTGAAGCCTGAAGATGCCGCCAATCCGGCCAGCGGCGAAGCTATCACCATCGTGAACTGTCCCAGACCAGACCCGGGCGAGAGAAAGCTTACCGCCCTGCCCAGACATATAGGTCTTGATCACTTCGGCGATCATGCTGTCAGGGGTAATCTCAATTCCTGTCCGCGCCGCGGCGACCGATGCTTCCGGAACCTCGTGGCGGAGGGCTTTCAGCAACCGGCGGACGCCATTGTCAGATTCTGCCGATCCAAGAAAAACCGACGTCACGAGACCGTCTTTCAGATCATTTTGTAAAAGTGAATAGATTTCCTCCCTCTCAGGGTTAATATCCTCCAGCAATTCTTCCATTAAATGATCATCAAAATCCGCAAGTTTTTCGAGCATCGCAAAACGGGACGATCCTTCTTCTTCCGCCATAGTCGGCGGCAGGTCTATTGTCCGAGATGCTTCGCCTTCCTTGTAAACATAGGCCCGTTCCGAGGCCAGATCGACATATCCGGTAATAATGCCATCTTTCAAAATTGGCACCTGACGGAGGACCAAAGCACGCTCCGTCACCAACTGCAGCGAGTCAAAAAGATCCTGAACGGAGCCGTGCGCCTTATCAATTTTGTTTACGAAGATAAATGTCGGCAGGTTCTTTTCCTGCAGGCTTTTCAGAATGGGAGATAGGGTCAGTACCCGGTCCCTATCCGGCTCACAAACAATCACGGCCGCATCGACCCCCTTTAACGCATTCTCTGTTTCCTGAAAAAATTCGACGGAGCCGGGGCAATCGAGAATGGTGAATTCATCCCCCAGATAGTTTGTATGTGCTGCATTCACTTCGACACTCATTTGACGGTCCCGCGCCTCTTTGGAACTGTCGCCTGTTGAGGTTCCCGCGTTGACGCTTCCCTTGCGGTCTATCTCACCGCAGATATGCAAAATAGCTTCGAGGAGAGTTGTTTTTCCACTTGAATAGGGACCCACCAGCGCGATGCTGCGAGGCCCCCGCGGCTTGTCTACGACCATGACGTGCCTCCCTGTATAGTTAGATAAACCTAATGTTCGTCCTCCCTTTCGATGAGGGCAAGCAAAAAATCCATGAGGGGGATACGAGCCTGTATTAGCGCGCACTTTCCCAAAAAAAAATGAGTAGTGCCCGGATCATAAAAAAAGACGGCCGAATCATCGACCGTCTTCATTCGATATTAGGAAGAAACCTCAGGTCAGGCTGCCACAGAACCTTTGTATCCGGATACAGGCTTCTGTCAACGCCTCGGTTGACGTCGCGTAGGATATCCGGAAATGCGGAGACAGGCCAAATGCCTCGCCGTGGACGACGGCAACACCTTCGGTTTCCAAAAGCGCCGTGACAAAGTCAAGATCATTTTCAATGACTTTTCCCTCCGGCGTTTTCTTGCCAATGCAACCGGCACAGGATGGATAAACATAGAACGCACCATCAGGTGTCGGGCAGGAAAGCCCCGACGCCTGATTAAGCATGCCGACAACCA
This sequence comes from Sneathiella sp., assembly GCF_041689005.1. Lineage (GTDB taxonomy): Bacteria > Pseudomonadota > Alphaproteobacteria > Sneathiellales > Sneathiellaceae > Sneathiella. Next base: position 4,859 of record NZ_JBDNHC010000178.1, on the reverse strand, counting down.
GATCCCGGCGTCCCTCAAATACTTTTGCCCGTTCGGCAATGAAGTCCTGCGGACCATTGAGGGCCTCCAGCGCGGCATACTGACCGATTGAACTGGGATTGGATGTGCTTTGCGACTGTACCTTAGCCATTGCCTTGATCAGCTCTTTGGGCCCTGCCCCGTATCCGATACGCCACCCCGTCATGGCATAGGCCTTTGACACCCCGTTCATGGTCAGGGTCCGGTCATACAGCTTGGGTTCAACCTCCGCCGGGGTGACGAACTTGAAATCATCATACACCAGATGCTCATACATATCGTCAGTCAGGATCCAGACATTCGGATGCCGCACCAGCACGTCCGTAAGTTTTTTGAGTTCGTCCCGGCTGTAACCTGCACCTGTCGGATTGGAAGGTGAATTGAAGATCAACCATTTTGTCTTCGGGGTGATAGCGGCTTCCAGATCTGCCGCCTGCATCTTAAAATTCGTTGCGGCTGTGGCCTCGACAAAAACCGGTGTGCCGCCGCCAAGCAGCACCATGTCTGGGTAGGAAACCCAGTATGGCGCCGGAATAATAACCTCGTCGCCCGGGTTTAGCGTCGCCAATAGAGCGTTGAAGATGACTTGTTTCCCGCCGGAGCAGACGGTCACCTGAGAGGTTTCATATGTCAGGCCGTTCTCGCGTTTCAGCTTGTCGCAGATAGCCTGTTTCAACTCTACAATACCGTCAACGGCCGTGTATTTTGTCTTGCCTTCATCAATCGCCCGCTTGCCTGCAGCCTTGATATTGTCGGGTGTGTCAAAATCCGGCTCCCCGGCGCCAAGTCCGATAACATCACGGCCCGCGGCGCGAAGTTCCGCGGCCTTGGTTGTCACTGCAATTGTCGGTGAGGGTTTAATACGGCCTAAACTTTCCGCAATAATAGACATGACTGGATATCTCTTTCGGCTAGGATAAAATTACGACGCCAATTTGCGCCTACAAGCGATAGTTCTATAGCGTTTATTCGCCTCTGAGACCATATTTTTTTCAGGAAATTAAGACAGGCAGCAGCTCACTCTGCCTCGTCATCCGCATTGGACATGAAGCGGCCGGGGTTCAACGCAGCTTCCTTGAGAAGCCACGCCCTGAAGGCTTTGATACGGGGCCGGTCGGCTGTCTCTTCGGGGCAGACGATAAAATAGGCATGCCCTGCCATCAGCGGCCGGACGTTAAACGGCTGCACCAGCCGGCCAGCAATCAGGTCCCCCTCAGCAAGCGTGCTCCGTCCAAGGGCAACGCCCTGCCCTTCCATTGCGGCCGTTAACACCATTGAGCTATCGTTAAAGCTCGGGCCTTTTTTTGGATCAACATCGTCAACCTGAGCCGCCGTCAACCAGGTTTGCCAGTCAATCCTCATATCGTCATGCAACAGGGTGTGGTATTTCAGGTCTTCCGGTGTGCGGAGCGGATGCTCCCCGGTCAATAGGCTCGGGCTGCAGACCGGAAACAGGACATCTTCCGTCAGAAATTTATCGACCCGTAATCCGGGATAATTGCCATGGCCGTAACGAATAACGACATCCACGTCGTCACGCGCAAAATCGGTAAGAATGTGAGACGCGGAAAGGCGAACGTCAATGTCAGGATGTTCATCGCGGAAACGGCTGAGCCTCGGGAGCAACCATCGCGCCGCAAATGACGGCAGGGTATCGACATGAATTGGTCCGGTGGCATCCTGCTTCATCATCTTTTCCGTCGCGGCCCCGATCACTTCGAGACCGTCCCGGATACCCACAACATAATTCTGACCGTCGTCCGTCAGAATGACAGCCCGGTTCATTCTTTTGAAAAGCGGCAGGCCCAGCCAGTCCTCCAGTGCCTTCACTTGGTGACTGATCGCGGCCGGCGTTACGAACAATTCGTCCGCCGCCTTTGAAAAACTTAAGTGTCGGGCCGCCGCCTCAAAACTACGAAGGGCTTTCAATGGGGGAAGACGCATGGTTTCATCTAACTTTCAGATTATAAAAACTAATCTATTGTATTAGAATTTGTCGCTTGTGTTCAAGCCCGAAAAGGCACAAATACCGTTTTGAAGAATTGATGACACGGAACCATCGCAAATAAATGGTTCTCTGAATAGAAGGAATTAGTAAAATGTCATACAGAATAAGTGCAACCGGCGGAAGCTATAACGTAGCAAGCAAGTCCAGTGCGGGCTTTTTAACCTCGGTAATGGACATTCTTGTTGGCTGGCAGGAACGGGCCGCCATGCGGTATCAGCTTGAAACAACAGATAAGATATACTTAAGTGACATGGGCCTGTCTTCGGCACATGTACAGAGCGAAATTGCCAAGCATTTTTGGCGCCAGTAAGCGCCCAAGCCGCCGTCCGGGTATGAGCCTGTCTTCCTTCCTGTCCACAGGTATCCGGACGGCCCCTTTTTTTTAAAACTGGTTATACCTATGTTGTATCTTTCGAATAACGTCAGATAGACATGGAAAATTCATCCAGAGCATCCTATAAGCAGGATATGCAATCAGAGAACAAAACTGAAACATCGGGACTGGAGGAGGCATCGGCCGCCTTTATCCCGCATCGTCCCGTTCGTCCGGAAAAATCTCAGGGCGGCATCGCCTTTGAAGTGGTGTCTGAATATGAACCCGCAGGCGATCAGCCGGAAGCCATCAAATCCCTCGTCGCCAGTATCCGGGAGAAGGAAAAGGATCAGGTTCTTCTCGGCGTAACCGGATCGGGTAAAACCTTCACCATGGCGAAAGTGATTGAGCAGGTGCAGCGTCCCACGCTGGTTCTTGCTCACAACAAGACACTTGCCGCCCAGCTATATGGTGAAATGAAGGCCTTCTTTCCCAATAATGCCGTTGAATATTTTGTCTCCTATTATGACTATTACCAGCCCGAAGCCTATGTCGCGCGGACGGATACCTATATTGAAAAGGACGCCTCGGTAAACGAGCAGATTGACCGTTTGCGCCATTCTGCAACGCGGGCTCTGCTTGAACGCGATGACGTCATCATCGTCGCCTCGGTCTCCTGTATCTATGGTATCGGGTCCGTTGAGACCTATAGCGAGATGACATTGCACCTGAAAACGGGTCAAAGTTTCAATCGTCAGGATCTTCTGAAGCGTCTGGTGGACATGCAGTACCGGCGGAACGATGCCAGTTTTACGCGGGGCACCTTCCGCGTCCGCGGGGATACCATTGAAATTTTTCCGGCCCATCTGGAAGATCAGGCATGGCGGTTGTCCCTTTTCGGAGACGAGCTGGAAGCGATTACCGAATTTGACCCTCTGACGGGCCAAAAATCTGGAACGCTCGGCGAGATCCGCGTCTATGCCAATAGCCATTATGTTACGCCGAAGCCAACCCTCCGGCAGGCGCAGGAGAAAATCAAGCTTGAGCTTAAATCACGGCTCGCCGAACTCGAAACGCAGAACAAGCTGCTGGAAGCCCAACGTCTTGAGCAACGCACGATGTTCGACCTTGAGATGATGGAAGCGACGGGGGCCTGTGCCGGGATCGAGAATTATTCTCGTTACCTGTCCGGTCGCGGCCCCGGCGAGCCACCTCCCACCCTGTTTGAATACCTCCCTGACAATGCCATGCTGATGGTTGATGAAAGCCATGTCACGGTGAGCCAGATTGGTGCCATGTACAAGGGTGACTTCAAGCGTAAGTCAACTTTGTCTGAATATGGCTTTCGTCTGCCATCCTGCCTGGACAATCGCCCCCTCAAGTTTGAAGAATGGGAAATGATGCGCCCACAGACAATTTTTGTGTCGGCGACCCCCGGCCCATGGGAACTTGAGCGAACGGGCGGGACATTCGTCGAGCAGGTTATCCGGCCGACGGGCCTTACCGATCCCAATTGCATTATTCGCCCAGTAGATAAACAGGTTGATGACCTGATGCGCGAATGCAGGCTTTGTGCGGCCAAGGGAGAGCGGGTTCTGGTGACCACCCTCACCAAAAAAATGGCCGAGGACCTGACCGAGTATTTTCATGAAAACGGTATCAAGGTCAGATATCTGCATTCTGATATTGATACAATGGAACGTATTGAAATTATACGCGATCTCAGGCTTGGCACCTTCGATGTTCTCGTCGGGATTAACCTGTTGCGCGAAGGGCTGGATATTCCCGAATGCGCCCTAGTTGCCATTCTTGACGCCGACAAGGAAGGCTTTCTGCGCTCCGCCACCTCATTGATCCAGACCATCGGCCGCGCCGCCCGCCATGTCGATGGCCGGGTTATTCTGTATGCCGACAAAATCACGAAAAGTCTTCAGTTTGCCCTTGATGAGACGAAACGACGGAAAGACAAGCAGGAAGCCTTTAATGCAGAACATGGCATCACACCAATGTCCATTCGTAAGAATATTGGCGATGTCATGCGAAGTGTTTACGAACAGGATCATTATAATGTCGGGCTGGGGCTCGAAGACGCAACCCACATGATTGGCCATAATCTCACTGCCCATATTGAAGATCTGGAAAAGAAAATGCGGACTGCCGCGGGTGATCTCGAATTTGAGGAAGCTGCCCGGCTGCGTGACGAAGTCAGGAAATTACAGGACCGCGAACTCGGTATCGGGGGACCCAATAGCGGCAGACCGCAAGGGCGGTCTCGCAAGGGTCGCTCGGGCAACGGTCATGTGCTCGGCGGACGGTCGCGATAATCTACTGGCCGGGCGTGATGAAACCGAATTTGTGGAAAATTGCCTGACCTTCATCTGAGCGAAGGAAGTCAAAAAAAAGCTCGGCCGAATGGCTGTCATAGTCTTTCAAGATTGCCATTCCGTAGAGGATTTTGGGATAAGCATCGTGTGGGATCGGCGTAACAATTTTTACTGACTTGCTAAGGCGGGCATCGGT
>NZ_JBDNHC010000177.1:0-13987 GCF_041689005.1 Sneathiella sp. | reverse complement strand
TTGCTGGTTGCGCATGTAACCAGGACTAGGCCCGCGCCAATGAGCGGGGGGAACGCAGTCAAGACCCGCGCGGCGGGAGGGGGATCACCCGCCCTGCACAAATGAAATGCGGAAGGACGGGGATACGCGCCGCGCGCGCCCCAAAGGGCGTTCAGGTCTTGATGGCTGGGGGTAAGACCCCCCTCTTGTTTTGAAAAAAAACGTCAGCCGTTCAGGGCTGGCAATATGTGCGCAAGGGATGGAAGCCGTATGGCCGAGACTGCTAAAGGCGGGCTCGGTTCACGATAGCCCGATCCAACGGGTGCGCCCTCCGAAACTAGTTGCATCGATAGCTCGCATAACTTTCGGTTATCATTGCAAAATATCGATAGCTAGGTATCATATTATCTAGAGTAGAAAGAACTAATAGTGAAAGCAAGGCCAGTTACAGTTCGACTACTTCTAGAAAAACGGCAACGGTTTTGTGTTCCAATCCATCCACGGCATTACGTTTGGACGTGGGACAACATTAACAAATTTGTGAACGAGCTTAAATAAAAGGAAGAATAATATGGCTGATAAGAAGACCATCTTTATTGCTTTTGCGATTGAAGACGAAAAACAGAGGGACTTACTTAAAGGGCAATCTCTTCATACAGATAGCCCATTTGAATACATAGATATGTCAGTTAAAAAAGCATACGACAAAGAGTGGAAAGAGAAAGTATGTACACGTATTAAACGCTCAGATGGTATTATTGCTCTGATTAGTAAAAACTCTCTCAATTCAAGTGGTCAAAAATGGGAAATTAGTTGTGCCAAGGAAGAAAGGAAGAAAGTAAAGGGTTTTTGGGCCTATAAAGACGATAGAACAAATTTCGAAGGCGTAAACACCTCGGTATGGACATGGGATAACATAGCTGATTTCATTGATAGTCTTTAATTAGAGGGGGTCTATTATGACTTATAATATAGGTGTGTTTATTAGTCATTCTTGGACTTATTCAGAACACTATAAAAAAATTGCGGAATGGGTGTTCCAAGAGAGTTGGAGCATAAATAGTATTCCGATTCTTTTTAAAGACTGCTCTGTACCAAAAGACGATCCCATCCATAATGCATCTAATGGCGAAGAGCTAAAAAAAGCTATATACGCTAAAATTTCTGAGAGTGATGTAATCGTAATTCCTTCTGGGATGTATGCAAATTATAGCAACTGGATTAAAAAAGAAATTGACGGAGCACAGCTCTATAGAAAACCAATTCTTGCTGTAAACCCTTATGGTCAAGAACGTAAATCTGGAATTGTCCTAGATAGTGCTGCCGAGGGCGTTGGATGGAATAAAAAGTCAGTGGTGGGCGGTATATGGCGTTTGTTTTCCGGCTAATTCATAAAACAATGACAAACTTTTTTATTCGACTAATAAGGCTGTTTCGGAAGGAAGGAAAGCAAATGGGGAAAAAAGCACTTTTGGTAGGAATTAACGATTATCCAAACGCGGAACTTCCCTGTTGCGTCAATGATACATTACAACTTGCAGCACATTTAAAAACTCATGTAGATGGATCACCCAACTTCGCGGTTCAAACTATGGTATCGCCTAGTCAGTGTATTGGCCGGGCAGACTTGAGAAGGAATATTGATGAACTGTTCAAAGGTGATCCGGAAATAGCTCTTTTCTATTTTTCAGGTCATGGATACATAAATAGCTTAGGGGGTTATGTAGTAACCTCCGATTTTACACAATACGACGAAGGCGTCTCAATGGATGAAATCCTTAAGCTCGCCAATCAGTCTCAAGCTAAGAATAAAATTATAATACTTGATTGTTGTCATGCAGGAGCTTTTGGCACTCCCGATTTAACTGGGAGCAATATGGCCCAGTTATCAGAGGGATTATCCATTTTGACGGCTTGTAGAAGTAGTGAAGCTGCAATAGCAGGACAGGATTTAAGCGTATTTACATCCCTAATAATTGAAGCTTTGCAAGGAGGGGCTGCTGATTTAGGCGGTCACGTCACCCCCGGAGGGATTTACGCTTTTGTTGATAAGGCATTGGGTGAATGGGGGCAGCGGCCTATATTCAAAACAAACGTTTCGAGTTTTGCTTCTATTAGAAGGACTGAGCCGCCAGTCTCGCTTGAAACCTTAAGGAAAATTGTTGACTACTTCCCAGAGCCACAGGACGAGCATAAGCTCAGTCCCGCATATGAGTTTACAAATGACCCTGAAAATCCTCCACCTGAGATTAAAGAGCCATATGCCGACCCAGAGAAAGTAGAAATAATGAAAGACCTTCAAAAACTAGCCAGCGTAGGATTAGTAAGACCTGTGGGGGAAGATCATATGTATTTTGCCGCAATGAATTCAAAAACCTGTCAACTTACTGCTTTGGGTAATCACTATTGGCAATTAGTAAAAGGTGGAGAGCACATATAGATTTATGGTTCTCTAAGCTTTTTACCATACGGTGAAGCAAAGAAAATCTTAATGGCACTAAGTTATACGCTCGCGCGGCAAAAGACCCGCTACGACGACCTGAAACGGTACCTCCCCGTCAAAAAAGGATACTTCTTCAATATTTCGCTGACAAATCGTGTGGTCGAAGAAAAGGCGGCTTTTGCACTTCACACCGATGGGGCAACCCATAAGCTGGCACGGCTGAACAAATACATTGCACCGTTTCAGGAACAGCTCATTGACGTTCATGACGTGGCGAACGGAAAAGAGCCGGACCACAGGACCGCCAACTCGATACGATCCGTTCTGGAAGCGGTCGGGTGTTTTTGTAGGCCCGACAAGTCGGACAGTCTGACAAACTTCGTGCAACACTTGGCGGGGGACGAAGGCATCAGTATCAAGAGCGTGATGATTAACTCGCTCTGCCACGGTACTTACTATGAAGAGACGCCGCCGCCTGACGATCTCGCACTTGCGTGCAAGGAAACCATCGTCGTGGTCGAGCGTTTCGCGGTCGGCCAACTAGAGCTAATAAAGGCCGCCGCGCAAAAGTAAAATCAAAGGCATGGCCTCTTTCAAGACCCTTAGCCAGCTCTGGGCATAGGTGGCAAGTTCTTCGCGGGTGTCGGGGGTATCGTGAGTGGACTGAACGGGCGCAGGATGTGCATCAGTTCTCCGTCTTTTGAGGGCGATGCTGGCTCAGATTATAGCGAACGCGTTTGGTCACTCGAACGAGGTCAAAGGGGAAGGATTCTTCTACGGGTGTTTATCGTATCGGAGTCCTGCGGCGTTGAGAAATGCATGATTCCTAAGTCGGGCATCGGCCAGCAAATCCTTCCACTCAACAACTTCGACAATACCCCTAAATTTACCGCCTAGCTCCTGAATCCGTCCGCGTCCGTTAGCGGTGGTCCGCCAGCCATTGGTGTGTATTTCCAGCTTCCCTACGATATCCGCCACTACATAGCAGTAGAACACGCAATCTTCTGCGATCCTTACCCTTGAATTATTGAAGTCTTCGATTTGTCCGGCTTTCAGCTTAGTAATGTACTCACTGATTTGATTCATGGGTGAATATCTTTCTTCGTAATCCCTCCGCCCAGGATGCTTAAACTCCACAAGCATAACCTTCGTGAGTGGGTCTTCGCCTTCCGAGGCTAACCCATAAAGCCTGTCATAGATCAACAGATCGGGACGTTTCGTACTGCTTTCACCTTCCAAGATTCGCGTGAAAGGCACATCAGATGCAAAGTATTTTTGGAACGTGAGCCGCTCGTCGATAATCCACAGATCATGGTCGGATTGTTCCACCTTGCTGGGATCGTCACCACGCAGCCTCATCGGGCAGATGAATTGATGCAGGGTTTCCTCCAATTGGAAATCCTGAGTGCCGTTGCCACGCTCCCGAATGCGTCTAAGCAGAACGTCCATCACGTCGAGAACGGTTTTCCTTCGGAGAACATACTCTGTTAGCTGCCGCTGTTCTTCGGCGCGAATTTCATTGGCAGCCTCTCTGACAGTTTCCGCAAAATCTGCTTGTATCGTTTGATTACAATCGAGGTGTGCGACGATTTTCTGAATCGTATCGTTCCGCTCCTTGTCCCTACGGATACGAAACGGGATCAATGCCCGAGCAAATTCTTCGGCTTTGACGGCGTTCTTTGGAGTGCGATCCAAGAGATGTTCGGCATCCTCAAACCCGAAAGACGGGTAATCGTTTACAAAGTCCCGCAGTGTCCCCAAGCGCGTGGTATCAAACTCCCGAACTTCCTCTCCAATGGCGTCGGAACGCACGAACTCCGCACACTCGCGCACGATATCTTCAACAATAGACTCGTCAAAGTTAAATTGGGTGCGCTCTTGGTTGACCCGCTCGTCGAGAAATTCGCCCGAGACGCAGCCGTGATAAACTCTATCGCCATCGGGGCCAAAGCGGCCAATACCAAGCAGGCCATCAATCTTTCGCGTGGTGACGGTCCGACCGTTTGCAACCAAATGAATCTGATGGGAGCCATCGAAATTTGCACTGGCATTCTTGTGACAGATAAAGCTCGCCAGCGACAACTCACCAAATTCGCTCGTTGTCAGGGTCGCAGCACCACGGTCTTCAATTTTCAGATTTTGGATTTCTTCAGGGAACGTTGCGCTGTTATCTTCGATATCGACAATGATCTTGGGTGACTTGCCCAGAATGAAGTCAGCAAAAAAGTGCGATCCGAAATGTTTGACTATTGTTGCCCCTTGGCTGGGGAACTTCGTTCGATATGCGGTGCCGCGTAGGCCGGAGAATGTGACAGAAGTGCCGGTGTTGATGCTTCCACCACTGATCTCCGTCACGTTCTCGTCAATAATCTGATCCTGGGTTTCTAGCCTAAACGAAAAAGAACGGCGGAACATCTTTGCTCCGTCTTTATAGACGCTTACAACTTTTATTTTTTCAAAAGCATCGAGCCAGAGCAGACGGCCAACACCTTTTCCACCGCGCTCGATTTTGTAGTCGGTATCGGTTGTGCAGAACGCCTTGAACCTAGGCGGTTCGAGGCCGATGCCGTTGTCATCGACGATGATCTCAATTTCATCAGGTGAGCGCAAGTTACGAATCGTGACCGCAATTGAACCTTGGGACTGGTACAGCGCATCTCCAAAGGCATCTTCGATGGCGTGGAGCGAATTGCTCACGGCCTCGAACACCGGTTGCAGCGCCTCTGCCGCCAAGGACGGCTTCGGGAGGCGTTTAACGCGGTTGACGATGTCACCCTGCATTGATGTCATGAGTGCCCTTCCCAATAAATACGTAAAATGCGATACATCAAATTTTGTACTCCAGAAATCCGTCAATCAATTGCTTAAATGTTGTCGGGCTGTACTTCTCGAAACTCTCTTGGTCCACGTAAACGAAGTCATAGACTACGTCGGACTGAACCCGATTGATGTCCTCACACCATTGCCGCAAGCGTTCCATTTTCAGCGGCACGTCCAAGTCTTCGAGGCCCTTGGTCTCCACGATCACAATGCGCTTATCGGTCAGCTTCACCAAAAAATCGGGGTAGTAGTTGGAAATGTTGCCGTCGGCATTGATGTAGTCGAGTTTAAAATTTACGGCAAAGTAGTTCTTCGCGTAGGACACGACATCGCTGCAAGAATCGAGAAAACCAGCAAAAACCAGTTCCAGGTGGCTGTCGCCAATTATCCGGTTGAAGATGCTTTTCTTGGAGACAAGGTAGCCCTGATCTTTCACCACGAAGGGGCGGGTTTGACGTAGTTTGATTGTGTCACGGATCTCAGCGTCACCCTTGTCCATGACGGTCAGTGCATTGATAGCCTTCTTAAAGTTTTCAATCAGCGTCTTGGTCGCGGATAGTTCGGACAGGTTTCGCAAGGTGTTAGGGCTGTCGAGTTCTACAGGGCTGTCGAACAATTCTGATTGCACGAAGGCTTTGATTTTGCCGTACAGCACATCGTAGCCGCTAATCAGCCGCAAATCCTTCATCACGGTCTGGGTAAAATATCCCAGAACGCTGCGGTAATCAGCAATTCCCGCCGTATCGAGAACAGTGGTGTGCGTCACCTCGCCAGTCGTGATGTCCTTGAACACGATCTCGCGCTGTTCTTCCTCGCTGAACGTTCGGTAGGCGACGCGCTGATGGCCGAAAGCCGTCACATCGAGGTCGCCCAACGATTTGTACTCCCGATAGATGCGCGGCGTCATCACCGGAATCTCGATGTCTAGCTTGTCGATGTCCTTCTTGTCGTTTTCCTTCTCGACTTCGATCACAAGCGGGGTCTTCGGCTTCGTCCCCTCGCCCATGGCTTTGTGCTCAAGCTCAACGCCCTCGGCCTGGATGGACTCCACAAACTCCATGAAGGCGTCTGTGCCGACGACGCTGACATATTCCTCGATGCCGCCCGGATACATTTTGCGTAGGCCGCGCCCCAAGGTCTGTTCGGGGAGAATGTTGCTCTTGGCTGCATAGGCGCGCAGCCCGACGATGGTGGTGACGTTGCGCACGTCCCAGCCTTCCTTGAGCATCAGGACCGACACGATAGCCTTGTAAGGACTGGAGGGATCGTCAATCTCGTTTGCTAGCTTGCGCAGCTTCTCCAGTTCGTCCTTGGCCTTGCCTGAGGCCGCTTCGGAAATCTCACCGTTGGCCTTGGTGTGAATGACCAGAACCGCGCCCTTGAGGTCGGGATAGTGGCCCTCAAGATACTCTGCAACATCGTCACAGTTGCGGGTGTCATCCGTCATGATGAACAGGATGGCCTTCTTGTTGAGCTTTTCATGCTCGGCATACGCCTTGCGCCATTCGATCACGCCAAGGTCGATATAATCGGCGTATTTCTCGGTGTACTTGGCGCTCTGGCGCTCGGATAGTTTGGCCCTGCTGGCGGCGTCCGGCAGCACTGGATGCTTGACGACGTTCTGCGAAATGGCCTCGACCAGCGGATAGTCGGCCACGGTCTGCACGAAAATCGCGCCGTTATTGTGCTTCGGCGTTGCGGTCACATCTACCTGCAAAGACAGCGCGGACCCCTTCTGCAAGAGCCGGTTGTGAATGTCCTCTATCGACTTGAACCATGCGAGGCGTGAGTCATGGATATGATGGGCTTCGTCGTTCAGCACCATCAACTCGTCGATGTCGCGGACGATCATGCCGAGGTCCACCTTGGAATCCGTTGTGGCTCCGGTCGGACGGGTGCCAAGGAAATATTCCATCGTGTCGTCATCGTCGGGCGACGACGGAATGTCCTCGCCCGCGTAAACCCGGTGAATGTTGGTAAGAAAAATATTTCCGGTCGGGTGCGTGATCCGCACCTCATCCTGCAAATGTAGGGTTAGCTGAAAATCGTCGCGCCAGTTTTGGCCGTCAAAGCCGTTCTCGGGAATAACCGGATCATCGAAAAATAGCCGTAGCCCCTGAAAATCTTTGTAGATTCGATCCAGCACAATGATGTTGGGCGCGATAACCAAGAAATTGCGGGCCAGTTTGGAATCCGGCTCATAGAGCTTGTGATAGAAACTCCATGCGAGGGCCAGACTAAGCACTTTAGTCTTACCCGCGCCAGTCGCCATTTTTACAACGAAGCGCCGCCATGTCTCATCGAACATGCTGGCTGACACTGCCCCGCTGCTGTCAAAGCGCATCAGGTCGAATTTATCGCTCACGCCCACCACGTCATAGAGAAAGATTATGGTCTCTAAGGATTCTCTCTGGGCGAAATAGTACTGAAATTCTGCCATGTTGCCGTCCGATTGCGGCATCAGGTGGGGCGTCTTGAACCACCAGTTAAGCAAGCTGCGACTAGTGTCGGATGCACCGACATAGCCGCCGTCGCGGAACTCCTTCACCTTCTGACGCAGCGCCGCAACAAGCGGCGGCATAAGTTTTTCCATGCTCGTTTCGCGCAATGCTTCGTCGGCGGGAAACCAGCGGATTGACGGGTCTAGGATGGCGTGGGGATCGTTCGGGAAATCAGGATGCAGCGCCATTATTTCTTCTCCCCCACGGTCACTTCGGCAATGGTCATTGTGTCATTGCCGAAGATGTCCACGACCTTGACGGCGATCTTGCGCCGTCCCGGCGGGCACTCGTGAAAGACACTGGTAAGCTCCAGTGTGCGGTCCTTCTTTGTGCGGAAAGACTGCCATTCATTCTCAAAAATATAGTCCCCGGTCCATGCTTCCTCCCATTCTTCCGTGTCGGGATTCTGGGTGCGGACGATCTCGCGCTTGCTCTCGAAATCGAAATCTACCGACCAGTAGTCGATCCAGTCGGTCCAGTTCTCCGTGAGGGTTTCACGGGTAACGATGCCGTCCTTGTCCTTGCTGACTTTGACGATCTGGCCCTTCTCAACGACGATCCTGCTGCCCTTGTCTTTCAGGGTGGCTTCGGCGTTGGCGATGGAATCCTGAGAATAGAACACGGAAAAGTCGGTCAGTTCGACCGCAACACTGTTGCCCTTGAGGTGTGGCTTCACCTCGATAAACGACACGTCATGGAATACGACCTGATTTTTCTCGACAGCGCGCTTGTCAAAAACGTCGGCGGGAATGTATTTTGGGGCGATGTCGATACCCTTGGTTCGCGCTTCGTCGAGCACGTTTGGAAACAGGCCCATTTCAAACTCGAAACCAAGGATATCGACCTTGGTGATATGCTTCTTGCGGCATTCAAGGATGATTTCTTCAACAAAGAGCCGCGACACTGGCATGTTGACCGGGCCGACCGCGACAAGCCGTCCGGCTCGCTTGCCGTGGAAGCTGGCGAAACCGTCCGTGCGTTCGGCCCGATAAGCCCGCAAGATCAGATTCAGAAACGCTTTTTCTTTTTCCTCAAGCTGCTGACGGCGCTGTTCTTCCCGCAAGTTCGGGTTCACGCCGACATAGTGCTGACGCTCGTACCTACCGAGGTTGAGGATTTCAAAGGCGCGATAGTCCTTACCGTCTGCCTTCAACCCGCGCTGTACACCAATCATGCGTTTGCGCGTCGTATGTACGGCAAATTTCCCGAGATCACCGACGATCCATTTTCGGCCTAATTTCTCTGCAACCGCAGCCGTTGTGCCTGAGCCAGCAAAAAAATCTGCTACCAAATCGCCTTCGTTCGATGACGCGCGGATAATGCGATCAAGCAACGCTTCTGGCTTTTGGGTCGGATAATCGACCCGCTCATCCGCCATTGGATTCGCAGAGTTAACATCGGTCCAGATGTCCTCGATCTGCTTACCCTTGGACTCATGAAGGTATTGTTTGTATGAGGGATATGATCCTGGTTTTCCCGGATCGATCCAGCGATCATTCTCTTTCAGTTTCGTTTCTGTGTCTGCAGAATACGTTTTGAGTAACGTCTTTCTGTAAAGTCCTACCTGATCCTTATACTTAAATCTCTCTTTATATTCATCGGAATAGTCAATGTATTGCTGATTGAATACATAGCTTCCTGAGTTTTTTGCGTAAAGGTAGATTGTATCCTGATTTATTGGAAATTTATTTGACCTCGCCTTACTACTTCCGGCGAATGGAGTTCTTTTCCAGCTAATGTTGTTAAGAAAATTTGATTTGCCAAATATTTCATCCAGCGTAAGACGAATGTAGCCGTTTACTCTCCAGTCACAATGCACATAAATGCTGCCATTTTCGGCAAGCAGATCGCGCATCAACATAAAGCGCTCATAGATCATCGCTATGAATGAGTCGGCTCCTTTTCCCCACGTATCCCGATAGGCAATTTCTTCGAGAATGTTCGGCTTCTTGGTGAAGGTATCGCCACCAACTTCGATATCCATCGAAAAATCGGCCCCTACATCAAAAGGCGGGTCGATGTAAATTAGCTTCAAACCGCCCTGGCGCTCGATTTCTTCGCGCAACGGCCCGTTTTTCAAAGATGATAGAATGAGTTTGTTGTCGCCCCAGATGAGCTTGTTGGTCCAGCCTTTAAGCTGTCGTCCCCTGCTATCAGTCGCAAACAGGTCTTGCTGTGCGGCTGTGTCTTCTGGTTTTTCGGCGCGCGGCTCATCAACCTGCTCGATGGTCTGGAAAGGCAGAACGACATTGCTGACCTCGCTGGTCTTGCCGTTCCAAACAAGCTCGACCTCGCGCTTGTCCTCGAAAAGCAGAAAGCGATATTTTTCCGGCAAGGGCTTATCCGCTTCGATGAAACGAATGATGTCTTGTTGTTCTTGCTCCGTTAGCCGCGCCATGCTTTTTCTGCCCCAGAATTGTTTCAGTTTTTCGTGACCTTAGCAGGCTCATCTTGACCGTGCATCCACTATCCCGAAAAATAGAAAGATATCCACAGGTGCGCGAGGCATCAGTGCTTAGTTCGGTGCATGTAGACAGGCCCGTTCTCCAAGCCCTGCGAGCAGGTTCAGGGGCGACGAAACGCATCCTGATCGGGTTCAGCGCCGATGCGCTGACGGCATCCAATCCGCGCAGGGTTGGTCTGGGTTCCAAGGGGTGTGACACACTTCATGGTCGATGGGATGGTTCCAAGGCAAGGGTAGCGCGAGAGCTCCCTTCTTTGGTCTCGATGAAGTCGTCTCCATGAAATGGTCTGGGGTCTTGGGGACAGGAACGCCCGCCAAGTTGATGGGTGCAGGGAGAGCGAAGTCTCCCGCGAGTGGTTGATCGGCGATACGATCTATTGGCTCTGAAATGGGTTCAATACCCTGAAAGAGCCACGGCCTGGGGGATGCAACGGGGGCGCGCAGCGAGCCCCCTTGCCAAGATGTGTTGTAGTACAACACACATCTTGCGTGTCACTTTATAGGCTTAAACGTCGCATTTCTTCCGTTCTGTCGTGTGCATCACTCTGAGCGTTTGATGGTTTGGGTCGAACTTTTGAGCCCGTTCGTAGTGTAGACGAACAAGATTTTCATGACGAGCCGCCATAATCCAGTTCATCCAGAATATCTACAGTTAGTCGTTCGTGTGGTGGCCTGAAAATTCCCATCTCAATTTCACCCCAGGGATCGGAGGTGCGGCTAGCAACAAACCGGTAGCTAAGATGAGGGCCGTTACCGTTTATACCCATCATACTTCCCATGAGACGCTGCACTTTTACGCCCTTTCTGGGTAATGGATAATAGTCCCAGGTCGTATAAAGTTTGCAGCCGTGACCGTCGCGACCAATGCCAAAAAACACGAAATTTCCGCTCATCGACAGGACCGCTCCATCATCTGTCTGATCGACAACAATGTTCGGGGAGTCTGGGTCTTGATAATGCTGGCGTTCTTGAAAACGCGTAAAACCGCCGAAGGTTTCGATCTTAATCCGCGAGATCATTACGCGCTCGCGACTGAGCTTTGGGATCGTCCAGGCAGGACGGAAAACCCGATAAATGCCGTCCAAGTTCGAAAGGTCTTCCGCGAAGGATTCTCTAATCCTTTCGCCATATTGCGCGGCGAATGCCGCTAATCCTGCGGGCAGACCCTCGGCGGGCCGATAGAGTGAGGTACGCGGGCTGGCTGTCCGTTCAAAAAATTCATAGATTGCTTGCTTTTTATGAAGACGCGCCTTGGCAACGCCATTTGCATGCCAACGGGCGAGCGTACCGTCGTCGATGACGCTTTTGCTTTTATCACCCCAGTTTTTGATGGCTTCTAGTGCCTGCTGATCGCTATTGATCGCAGCGGCAAGCCGCTGTGCAGGCCAGCCCTGATGGTTCAGCGCTTCATCGAGCGCTTGCCAGAGTTGCTCATCCTGTGCGCTCGATCCTTCCCACGGCATGACTTCAACTCCTCGATCCATGCAAAGAAGCGCTCTTCGCATTAGTTCGTATATATACGCTCATATGCGAAATTCATACACGCATATAAATTTTTAGCCGTTCTTTTTGTGCAAGCTGGCGCGCCATACCTAATAATTATTCTGAAACGACGAAAGGAGAACGCAATGAGCACAAGTACACAAAATGCTTACGAAGTCGGCAAGGCCGGAGGCACAGTCAACACCAACGGCATGACCTACCAAGACAAGCAGAGGGTCGATGCCGCAGTGAATGCCGGAAAGAAAGACAAATAAGCCGCTCTGAAACAGGGCGCGGGCGGCGTGATCCGCCCCGCCTATCCTTATTCCCAACAAAGAAATTAGAGAGGTGATGCCATGCGTATGCAGCCGCAATCGAACCCGCTTGGCAAGTTGCTGGGCGGTGGGTTGATTATTGCAATTTCGGTCGCTATGGGGCGGGCGCTTGATGCGCTTAATGATCCAGTGTCCGCTGTCTCCTTTGGCTTTATGGGGTTGGCTGGCGTTGGCGTGATGGCGTCTGGCGCGGGTGATTTTTTGCGCGGGGTGGGGTTGCATCTCAAGCGGCGGCGCGCTGAAAAACCGACGGGTATCTTTGGGGCGGCAAAATTTGCGAGCCTTCAGGATTGTGCGGATACGGGGCTAACCGATCCGCAAGGGCTGTTCCTTGGCGCGTTGAATGGCGTGCCGCTGTTCTTCAATGGCAAGGCGCATCTGCTTACTGTCGCGCCCGCGCGGCAGGGCAAAGGGACAAGCGTCGTGATCCCGAATTTGCTGCACTATTCCGGCTCGGTGTTTGTGACGGACCCAAAGGGCGAGCTTGCCGCTGTGACCGCTCGTCACCGGCGCGAGACATTCGGGCAGAAGATCATCTTCCTCAATCCGTGGGGGCTGCATGATCTACCACAAAGCCGGTATAATCCTCTTCAATCCATGATCGACATCGCCTCCGACCTAACGCGCCACGGCGAATTGGGAGATGAAGCGCGCGCTATCGCGTTTCAATTGGAGCCGGAACCCGAGGGCGGCGATAAGAACCGTTTCTTCCGCGATGGCTCGCGCAATTTGCTCGAAGGCTTGCTCCTGCATCTGGCAACACGCGACAGGCCGGAACGCTGTACGCTGCCCGACTTATGGCGGATTGTCAAAAACACAGAGCTGCTAGAAATGATGTTCCACGATATGGCGGCATCGGATGCGCTTGACGGCGTAGTTGCGGCATACGGTCAAGAATTCCTGAGCCAGTTCGATGAGGGCGCGCGGCAGTTCACAGACTTCCGCACCGGCGTTTCAAATGCGCTCCAGGTTTTCCGCCCTGGCGGGCCGCTGGCTGCGGCGGTGTCCAGCTCTAACGTGAACTTTGATGATCTCAAATCTGAAGGCACAACGGTCTATGTCATGATCCCTGCTGAGCGGATCAGCGACTATGGCGTCTGGCTGGCGCTGGTCACGCGCCATGCCATCAATGCCGTTGCCACAAATCGCGGCAAACAGCGCGTGCTGTTCCTGCTTGATGAGTTTGCCAATATGGGGCGGATCGCCGGATTGGCCGAAGCCTTGACGCTGTTGCCTGGATATGGCGTGCGCGTCTGGGCCATCGTGCAGGACCTCTCGCACCTCGCGCAAGTGTATGGGCGCGAGACAACGAACATCATTCTCAGTCAGTCCGAGGTGAAGCAATTCTTTGCGGTGCAGGACATGGAACTGGCCGTGCGCCTCTCAAGACTGCTGGGCGAGCGGTCGATCATGACACGTAATTACAGCCTTGGACAAACTCAGGATGATGATGTCGGGGTGAGTGTTTCTGAGCGCGGTGTGCCGTTACTGCTACCGCAGGAGATCATGGGCTTGCCCGAAGACCGGCAACTCCTGTTCGTGAAGGCTGCGCCGCCGGTTGTTTGCAACAAGGTTTCCTACTGGGATGTATCACCGTGGCGGGAGGTGGCCGATGCGAACCCCATGGAAGGCGATCATCCACGGGACGGCAAGGCGGTTGTTCGTCTGCGCTATTCCCGCACAGGAGAGCAAAAGTGAGTGAATTCAGGATTGAAGTCTTGAGCCGGAAAGCGCCGCGTGCGCGCAAGCGCAAAGGGAAAGACGAGCGCCTTGTCTCAGATGAGAAGAACTACAGCTTCGTGTTGGGTACGGCAATCCTTTTCTGGTGGCTCGTAAAACCCCGTCGCCCGACATGGGTTGTTGGTACATTGGCTTTTGTCATAATCGCTTATGGCACGCCGCATCTGCTCGTGACCTACAATTGCAACGGTGTCGGCACACCTTTGCAACGCTGCACGGCCTG
>NZ_JBDNHC010000176.1:0-67976 GCF_041689005.1 Sneathiella sp. | reverse complement strand
TAGTAGAGCCGCCTGCCCCGTTTTTGCGGGCTCTACACCGTTCCGGTGGGGAATCGTCTAATGGTAGGACAACGGACTCTGACTCCGTCAATCCTGGTTCGAGTCCAGGTTCCCCAGCCATCTTCATCGTGAAACGCATCGATCTTCCTCCCCCTCGCGGAACTAAATGCCCGCCGCCATTGTTGTCATTACACCCTGATTTTTGACGGCAAGAGGAGAGCCCGCCATGACAAAGAACCACGGCGACCAGATTAAAAACGATGAGGTATATGAAGAGCTGCGTAAAAAGGGCAACAGCAAGGAAAAGTCGGCACGGATTGCCAATGCCAAGGCAAATCCCCGTATGCACCCCTCGAAAAAGGGCGGCGAAGCGAAGAACTATGAGGATCGCACCCGGGCCGAGCTATACCAGCGAGCGAAAGAAATCGGCATTGATGGCCGCTCCGGCATGAGCAAGGACGAATTGATTAAGGCATTACGCACTCACTGAGGTCTTCGCAATCCCTGGCAACCGGGCCGGATGCTCCTCCCCTATCCCTGTGCATTCGGCCTCTCCCCCCCGGCGCCCTTCGGGATTTTCCCGACTGGCGCCGGGGAACGGGATCAGCGGCCCGCCTTCCTCCCCCTCGCGGAACTTTTCCGCCGTTACAGAGTTGGGAACACATTGAAGAAGACCGACGAATTCTTTTCAGGAGATCACTATTATGCGTAAAATTTTATTTCTGCCCGTTGTCTTGACCGCTCTGTTGCTCGCTGCCTGCAGCTCCGATCCGCAGCCGCCGGCAAGCAAGGGTCAGCAGCTCAGCGATCTGCAGCGGGCCTATCAGAACCGGGCCATCACGGCTGAGGAATATGAAGAGCAGAAAGAGAAAATACTCGACGAATGAAGCTGGAAAATTACGCCGTGAAGAGGCGGGGCGCCGGGATTGTCAAGCGCCGAGCTTTGCCGCCCGGTGGTCGGGACCCGGCGTTTGTGGCGCCCCATCAGCCAAATCCGCCGGGGCCAAATCGCGCTCACTGCCACCTGTCGGCAAGAAGGCTGGCACTGATAATCGAGCGGGCATAAACGACCAGGCGATCAGCACAAAAATCAAGCTGAACGGCGTAAAAAACAAGCTCAACATCGCCCAGAGCGCAATCGCGGAGGACAAGCTGGCAATCGTCAGCGATCCGGCAAGCTGTGTGTAGATCAGGAACCCCGTGATGACCGCCTGCGGCAGGCAAAGCCCGACCCAGAGAGCATCGATGAGCCGCTTTTCCCCGCCGCTGCGTTGCAACTGGATAACCAGCCGGTAGCCCAGCCAGGTAAGCGGCACCAGAAAGACGAACAACCGGATGAATATTTCAAGGAAGCCCGGAATAAAGCTGTGCGTCTCCGCCTCCCGAAACAGGATATCGAGAGTAACGGCGAGGGCAGAAAAAACGGCGGCGGCGATGACCGGCAAAGCAAAAATCAGCCGCATGGTCCATGAACTGGCCTGAATTAAAGCGAGGCCTGAGTTAAATATTTCACAGGATTTATCTTTTACTGCAATCATTTACAAGACTTCTATACCACTAAAACTCAACAACTCTCGCCTGCCCGGCAACCCACGATGGCAGCGTGGAAGTAGATGTAGCATATCCGCCCGGAAAGCCAAGCCGATAGTTGTCTGTAAAGAGCCCGGATACGGGCGTAGCAACGCCTATTCAGCGGCGAGTGTCGACATGATTCCGGTGATATCGCGAAGGTCCGCTGCCAGTGGCAGAAGGCTGCGCGCGCGCTCTGCCCTGTCCGCTGTGTCCCGCTCAGTGTCGCAGGCCGCCAGCAATAAATCGAGGGCGGCAGAATTGGCGGCAACGGCGCGAATGCTGATCGATTTTCGGTCAGGAGCATTGGCGCCGGTAAAATCAGATTTTAATCCCCGCAACGGCGAGGCAACTTTCTGTTCGCGCATGATAAAGGTCCTCATCAGGGTTCAGGCTTATATCCTATCGCCGGACAGTGAAGGAAAGGTTAACAAATGCCGTGCTGGCCGTCGCCGCAATGGCAACGGCTTATTAACCTATTTACGTAAAGCTGTCCCTATTCCTTTTGCCGTCAGACACACACCCTCTGAAAATTCTGGAGTGATTATGAACCCTCGACCCCCTGACAACCGCCGCGCGCACACCCGGATTGTCCATGAAGGTGCCGCAATTCTCACCCATGACGGCGACAAGCATATCGCCCGCATCCTGAATATTTCAGTGGGCGGGGCCGGTTTGCAAATGGATGTTCGCCTGCCGGACAGCACCGAGATTTCCGTCGAGATTGAGGATTTTGGCCTGATCCCGGCCCGCATTGTCCGCCAGACAGACACCGGGGGTGTCGGCGTGAAGTTCGAGATTTCCGAAGAGCGGGAGCAGCAGTTTATCCGCCAGATTGCCCGCGTCGTTGCCGAGAAACGCCGTCAGAACTTCCATATCGTCTAAGCGCGCTCAGCCCCCCTGACGGCCCGCATGCAGAAGCTGGCGGGCGTCTTTGTGGAACATCTCCGCCAGTTCATATTCGTCCTTCAACTGACGGATTGTCTTGGCAGAATCAGCTGCTGTCAGCCCACCATCGACGCTATACTCCGCAAGCGCCGTCGCGCCGGCATTGGCGGCGAGGTGAAACCCCTTGCGCAAATAGGCCTCGCGCCGATTCCTGACCCAAATTTCAAGAGCATCGACCTGTTCCTGCGTCACAACAAACATTCTGCCTCATCCTCACGGCCGTCCGGGCCGATTCATAATTCTCACGGACGGACCGCAACTAACTATTAACCTTGTCCGTCTATATTGACCAAGTATGGTGGAAAAATATTAATCTAGTCTTACTGTTGGTAAGATCGGAACAGACAAGGAAAAGGCTGGTATGACGTCTATGACGCCACAGGAAATTATGGAAATGCTGTCCGAGCACGGGAAATGGCTCAGCAATTCGAAAAAGGGAGCGCGGGCGAATTTCAAGCATGAGGATTTTACCGGCGCCAATTTCGAGGGGGCGAAGCTCCAGAAATCCTGCCTTTCCGGCTGTAAGCTGTCCCGCACGATCTTTCGGAATGCCAACCTGATCTCCGCCGATCTCTATGCGGCCGACCTGACCAAGGCGGACCTCACGAACGCCCTGCTGATCCGGGCGGATTTGCGCGGGGCCGAGTTGAAAGGCGCGCGCCTCAACGGCGCTAATCTACAAGAGGCGGATTTCCGGGGCGGCTCTCTGATCCTCTCCGGCGGCGAAACCGTCACGTTTCCCACCTCTGACCTCAGCGATGCAGAAATGAACGACGTGGTCGCGGAAAAGGCCAATCTGAACGGCGCTAATCTCTCGGGGGCCGTGCTCAACAATGCCAACTTCGCCTATTCCCAGCTTCGCGGCGCCAACTTAAGCAATTCGGAGCTCACAAATGCCGGCTTTACCGGCTCGGATATGTCCGGTTGCGACCTCACCAATGCCGACCTCAGCGGCGCCGACCTCAGCAAGGTGAACCTGAATGGTGCCAAGGTTGAGGGCTGCAATTTCGAGAATGTCAATCTGGACGGCGCGTCGCTGGAAAATGTCGATTTCTCGAAATCGAAGGCCGTCGATGTCGCCGCTGTGCCGGAAATTATTACAACGCCGCTGCCGCCCAACCTTCAGGCCCTCCTGAAAAAGCATTTTCTCTGGGTCGAGACCAATGGCCTCAAGGGCGAGCGCGCCGACCTGTCCGGCATGGACCTCTCGAACATGGATCTCAGCAACTGCGCCCTCAGCGGCGCGACATTGCGCGGGGTTAATCTCAAGGACGCCAATTTACGTGGTGCCCAGGCCGTGATGAGCGATATGTCGCAATGTATCATGGAGGGGATCGATCTTTCGGGCGCGATCATGGAGGGGGTTAACCTCTCGCGCTCAAACCTTAAAAAGGCAAACATGAAGGGCGCGATCCTGACCGCCGTCGATTTAAAAGATACGCGCGGCGAGCCGCTGGGCAAGAAATGGCCCGCCAATCTCTCGGCGGCAAATTTTTCTGGGGCCAACCTTGAAGGCGCCAACATGACCGACGCCAACCTCATCGACGCCAACTTCACCGGCGCCACCCTGACCGGCACCCTGTTCGCAGGCGCCGACATGGAAGACGCCAAGTTCGACAAGAAAGTCAGCGCTTAAGCGCAATCAGGCATTAATGGATCTTCTGGTCGCCGGTGCCGTTGTCGAACTCGTAGACATGGACGAAATAGCCGGCCATCGGGTTGCGGTTCAGGTATTCGACCAAGTAGTCGCGGGCGGCGGGGCTGGCATCCCGGATCATATATTGCCAGAGCGGTTCCATCGGGCTGGTTTTGGTATCGGTCTGGGGGATGCTGACCGATCCGCCCCATTTCACGTCAAAGCCGCTCAGGTAGTTTTCCGCGTAATGGCGGAACACATCCGCCTCGTCGATATTCACTCCGGCCTTGTGCTCAAAGCAAAGACGCAAATTCATGTAACTCTCCTGTCCGATCAAACACCTGCCACGGGGTCACCGCGGGCCGCTACCTCTAACATGTAATGGGCAAAGACGGAAAGAAAAGATGGTATCCCCTAGGAGAATCGAACTCCTCTTTCCAGAATGAGAATCTGGCGTCCTAACCGATAGACGAAGGGGACGTGAAATCTTTGTTACCGGAGGCGAGATGGTATCCCCTAGGAGAATCGAACTCCTCTTTCCAGAATGAAAATCTGGCGTCCTAACCGATAGACGAAGGGGACATTATCGCTGGAGGCAGGATTTACCGATCTTCGCCTGACATATCAAGTAAAAAATCCGAAATTGGGCAAATTTCGTCACTTTGCTGGCCACGGACGGGATCAGGAGAGCCGGAACGCATCCTCAATCAATAATTGGGCCGAAATCGTACCGCGCCAGCTGTTTTTGCGCAAATGCCCGGCGATATGGAACGACGCCCCCTGATGACCGAGCAGCGCGTCGCCGAGCGGCGTTTCCAGCGCCCGAAAACAGATACCGGTAAGCCGCCCGCGTCCGGCCATGCCGGTGAGGATGCAGCGGACATGGGTCTCGCCGACGATGCTCGCCTGCACCAGCCGGACATTGGTGAGCACAAACCTCGGCTCCGGATTGCCCGCGCCATAGGGTCCCGCCTGCTCCAGCAGGGTAATCAGGTCCGTATTGGCGCCATCGATGGCCAGCGCCCCATCAAGGCCGAGGCTGGCGGTACGGGAGGCCTCGCTCACCGCGCTCCCGAGCCGATGGATAAGAAAGTCGCGAAAGTCATCGATCTTGTCCGTGGCAATCGTCAGGCCCGCCGCCATCATATGGCCGCCACCGGCAATGATAAGCTCCTTGTGGCGGGCGGCACCGACCACCGCGCCCATGTCCACCCCCGGCACCGAGCGGCCGGAGCCCTTGCCAGTGTCCCCGTCGAGTGCGATGACAATCGCCGGGCGCTGATAGGCATCCTTCAGGCGGCTGGCGACGATGCCGATGACACCGGGATGCCATCCCTCCCCGGCGACGACAATCACCGCATCATCCTTCAGCGAACTGCCCTCGACCAGCGCTAGCGCCTGCTGCTGCACCTCGGCCTCGATGGTTTTGCGCTCCTGATTATAGCCGTCGAGATACTGGGCAAGACGACGGCACTCAACGGGGTCCTCGGTC
The DNA here is from genome assembly GCF_041689005.1 of Sneathiella sp. Taxonomy (GTDB): domain Bacteria; phylum Pseudomonadota; class Alphaproteobacteria; order Sneathiellales; family Sneathiellaceae; genus Sneathiella. The sequence goes on along the minus strand of NZ_JBDNHC010000176.1, from coordinate 62,331 downwards.
GACAGCAATGTCGGGCCATAGCCCGGCTTGCCGACGCGCCCGCCCGCATTAACACGCGGCCCGAGCAGGAACCCGGCGTGATAGGTGCCCGGCGCCTCGTCCAGGCCGGAGATGTCGGCAAGCGCCGAGAGACCCGGATTGCCGCGCCGCGCCATCACCTTCAAGCCTTGCGCCACAAACGCCCGGTTGAGGCCGATGAGCGGTACCACATCGCAGACCGTGCCGAGGGCCACAAGGTCGAGCCAGTGGCGCGGATCGGGCTCAGGGCGGGTCTCGTTATACCAGCCCGCCGCCCGCAAGGCCCGGTTGACCGCGATCACCAGCAGGAAGGTTACCCCGACAGCGGCAAGATAGGTATAATTCTGGCTCTCGTCATGGCGCTTCGGGTTGACCACCGCCACCGCCTCGGGCAATCGTGTCTCTGCCTGATGATGATCGACAACGATCACTTCAAGCCCGATCTCACGGGCATGGGCGAGCACGTCGAACGAGACAATGCCGCAATCCACGGTGACGACCAGCTGGACACCTTGCGCTTTCAAGCTGTCCATCGCGCCCTTGTTGGGGCCGTAGCCTTCGGTCATGCGATCGGGAATATAGATGATAAGCGGATGGGACAACGCGTTGAAAAAACGCTTTAGCAACCCCGACGAGGTGGCGCCATCGACGTCATAATCGCCAAAGACGGCAACGTTTTGCCCGCCCCGGATAGCGGCGGCGATGCGGTCGGCGGCAACATCCATATCCTTGAAGCTGGAGGGATCAGGCAGCAACTGGCGCAACGTCGGGGTCAGGTACTGCTCCGCCATCTCCAGTGTGACATCACGTCCGGCCATTACCCGGCCGACAATCTCCGGCACGTCGAGACGCTGGGCGATGGCGAGACCAAGCCGCTCATTGGTCGAGCGAAGACGCCAGCGCTTGCCCTTCAGGGAGCTGTCAACATCCAGAAATGCGGGGCTCAACTCCATGAGAATGGCTGCTTATGCGTTATGCTCGCCCCTGATATAGCGCACCGTGCCGGTGTGCGAGCGCATGACAATGGATTCCGTATAGACGCGGTCGCGGCGCTGACGCACGCCGCGCAGCATCGACCCGTCGGTCACTCCGGTCGCGGCAAAGATCACGTCGCCCGCCGCCAGTTCCTCGAGGTTATAGACGCGGGTCAGGTCCTGAATGCCCCATTTGGCGGCGCGGGCGCGCTCGTCGTCATTGCGGAACACCAGCCGTCCCTGCATCTGCCCGCCGATACAGCGGAGCGCGGCGGCGGCCAGCACACCTTCGGGCGCGCCGCCGGTGCCGATATACATATCGATGCCGGTGTCGGGATTGGCGGTCGCCATCACGCCCGCCACATCCCCGTCCGAGATCAGCTGGATGCGGGCGCCGGTCTCGCGAATGTCGGCAATAATAGCGGCGTGGCGCGGCCGGTCGAGAACGCAGGCCATGGTCTGGTTGACCGGCACGCCCTTGGCCTTGGCAATCGCGCGCAGGTTCTCGCCCGCGGATTTATCGAGATCAATGATCCCGGCGGGATAACCGCCGCCAACGGCGATTTTCTCCATATAGGTATCCGGCGCATTGAGGAAATTCCCCGATTCCGCGAAAGCAATCACCGCCAGCGCGTTCGGCCCGCCCTTCGCGGTGAGCGTCGTCCCCTCCAGCGGGTCAAGCGCGATATCGATCTTGGTGCCCTTGCCAGTGCCCACCTTCTCGCCGATATAGAGCATCGGCGCTTCATCGCGTTCGCCCTCGCCGATGACGATCGTGCCGTCAATCGAAAGCATGTTGAGCGCCTTGCGCATGGCATCAACGGCGGCCTGATCTGCTGCTTTCTCGTCGCCAAGACCGACAAGGTTACAGGCGGCGCGGGCCGCGGCTTCCGTCACGCGGACGATTTCCAGCGTAAGATTTCTGTCCAAAGACGAGGGTTTAGTCATTTTTTCTCTTTCTTAATCTTAAGTGCATTCCGGTGAATACACTCGGCATCAACGACGAGCTAAAGTGAAACAATACGGATCATACGCGGCTTTGCCACACTATGGGTGAATTTTTCGATTTTTTCGAGCGCCCGAACCAGCGCCGCCTCCTGCACCTGATGGGTAACGAGGATGACCGACACCGCCTCCTGCCGCGAGCGGCCGCGCTGCAACAGGCTCTCGATGGAGATATTTTCGTCGCGAAAGACGGCCGCGACATCGGCGATAACCCCGGAGCGGTCGTAAACCGTCAGGCAGACATAATAGCAGCCGATATGGTCATCGACGCTGACCTTGGGGATATCGCTCATCCGCGCCATCGGCACGCCGAAGGTCGGGGTATGGCGGCCAAGCGCGATATCAACGATATCGGCAACCACGGCGGAGGCAGTCGGTCCCTCCCCCGCGCCGCGTCCGACATAAATCGTGTCATCGACGAAATCGCCCTCGACGACGACGGCATTGAAGACGTTGGAGACATTGGCAATGGTGGTGTCACGCAGCACCATGCAGGGATGAACCCGCTGCTCGATCCCCTTGTCGGTGCGCCGCGCGACGCCAAGCAGCTTGATGCGATAGCCGAGTTCCGTGGCCGCGGTGATATCAGCGGCGGTGACATTCCGGATCCCCTCCACATAGACACTGTCGAAATCGACCGGGGTGCCGAACGCAAGGCTGGTCAGGATCGCCAGCTTATGGGCGGCATCAACGCCGTCGATGTCAAAGCTGGGGTCGGTCTCGGCATAGCCCAGTTCCTGCGCGTCCTGAAGGATAGCGTCAAACTCGCCGCCGGTTTCCTCCATTTCGGTCAGGATATAGTTGCAAGTGCCGTTGAGAATGCCGTAGACGCGACTGATGGCATTGCCCGTCAGCCCCTCGCGCAGGGCCTTGACGATGGGAATGCCGCCAGCAACCGCCGCCTCATAGGCGAGCGATGTATTATTATCTTCGGCGAGGGTCGCCAGCTCGCTGCCATGGATCGCCAGCAGCGCCTTGTTGGCGGTGACGACCGGCTTACCGGCACGGAGCGATTTCATGCAAAGGTCGCGGGCGATCCCCTCGCTGCCGCCGATCAGTTCCAGCACGATATCGACTTCGGGATCATCGGCGAGCGCCCGCGCATCGTCATACCAGGTCAGCCCGTCGATCGAGACGCCTCGGTCCTTCGCCCTGTCGCGACCCGAGACGGCGGTAACGACAAGCCGCGCACCGGAGCGCGCCTCCAGCAGGTCCCTGTGGGTCTCGATGATTTTCAATACCCCGACACCAACGGTGCCAAGGCCTGCAATGCCGATTTTTACGATAGTGCTCACAATTACGATGCCTTGAGTTTTGCCAGATGCGTCTCCGCCCCGGCCATGAATTTTTTAATGTTGCGGGCCGCCTGCCGGATGCGCTGCTCGTTCTCGACCATGGCCACCCGCACGAAACCGTCGCCATGCTCCCCGAAGCCGAGCCCCGGCGCAACAGCGACCTTTGCTTCCTGCAGCAATAGCTTCGAGAACTCTAAACTGCCAAGATGGGTGAAGGGCTCAGGGATTGGCGCCCAGGCGAACATCGTCGCTTCCGGTGAGGGCACTTCCCAGCCTGCCGTGGCAAAGCCCGAGATCAGCACATCACGGCGCTGGCGATAGAGGGTGCGGAATTCCTCCACACAGTCTTGCGGGCCGTTGAGGGCCGCCGTCGCCGCGACCTGGATCGGTGTAAACGCACCATAGTCGAGATAAGACTTGATACGGGCGAGCGCGCCGACGAGGCGCTTGTTGCCGGTCGCGAAGCCCATCCGCCAGCCGGGCATGGAATAGGTCTTCGAAAGCGAGGTGAACTCGACGGCAAGTTCGCGCGCGCCCTCCACTTGCAGGATCGAGGGCGGCTTCACGTCGCCAAAATAAATCTCCGCATAGGCGAGATCGGAGAGGATATACATCTCATATTGCTTGGCAAACTTGACTACTTTCTTATAGAAGTCGAGATCGACCGTCATCGCCGTCGGGTTGGACGGGAAATTGAGGATCAGCGTTGTCGGTGCCGGGATGCAATGGCGCACGGCCCGCTCCAGCGCGGCAAAGAAATCAATGCCCGGCCCAACCTCGAAATGCCGGACCACCGCCCCGGCGATAATAAAGCCGTAAGGGTGGATCGGGTAGCTCGGGTTCGGCGACAGAATGACATCGCCCGGCGTGGTGATCGCCATGGCAAGGTTGGCCAGTCCCTCCTTGGAGCCGAGAGTGGCGATGGTTTCCGTGTCCGGGTCAATCTCGACATCGAAGCGGCGCTTGTAATAGGCGGCGTTGGCGCGGCGCAGGCCGGGGATGCCCCGGCTGGTCGAATAGCGGTGGGTGCGGCCATCGCGCACGGTCTCGACCAGCTTGTCGACAATATGCTGGGGTGTCGGACTGTCCGGGTTTCCCATGCCGAGATCGATGATATCCTCGCCCGCCGCGCGCGCCGCCGCCTTCATTCGATTAACTTCCTCGAACACATAGGGGGGTAAGCGCTTTATACGGTGGAAATCGGGATCCATCAGCCTCTTCCTGTCACTCTTAATTATCGGGGGGAACAGCTCGGCATAAAGCCTGACAGCTGTCCCTGTTCAATCCTAACCGGGTGTTTATACGAGTTTGCGGTAATTTAGAAGAAAGATTTGCCCCGAAGGGCGGCCTACGACTGTTTTTGGTCGCGACGGCCGCTCAAGGCGTGGCAATCAGTTGCTTGGCATCGGTTGGACCGATGTATCGGCGCGGAGAAGCTCATCCGTGTAACGGGCATTTGCGCGGTCGGCACGGAGCTCATCCGCAATTTCCCGGGCCTCACGCAGGGTCGCCACATCAGCGGGCTTGTCGGGGACCGAACTCAGCTTGGGATACTCGGCTGTATCCGCTGCCTCATCACCATCGGAGGAACAGCCCGTCGCCGTCAGGGCCAGCGCCAGCAGCAAGCCCGCGGCGACGTATTTCAAACGTCCGGGCAGCCGGGTTTCACGGCTGTTCAGAATATCAGGGGTGGTCAGAATATGTGTCATCCGGTGCGCCTGTCCTGCAATCCCCCCAGATCCGGGGCGGTTCTATTAGAGATTGACAACTTTTTGATGTAACTTACCTAAATACAAGGATATCATAAAACATAGGAAGGGCAAGTTCGCAACGTATTCTGATCGCTGATGCCGGAATTCGGTACTGGAAACTTAATCCCTATCAGGCTGTTGTGCCACAAGGCCCGGCAAAACCAACGAAGAGGAGTCGATATGCCACATAAAGACCCGTCGAAAATCACCCCCGAAATGCAGGAAGCATCGAAGGAATTTGCCGAGAACTTTGCCAAGATTGCCGCCCAGAGCCAGGAGCTGGTTACTGAATTTCTGAATGCCCAGAAGTCGAAGAACCAGGACCCCGACCCGTTTAACATCGGCAAGGCTTTCACGGACATGACGACGAAGATGATGGCAAATCCGGGCAAGGTGATGGAGGCGCAGGCGACGTTGTGGAAAAACTACCTGGATCTGTGGCAGAACACAGCCCTTCGTGCCTCGGGCAAGGAAACCGAGCCGATGGTCAAGCCCGAACCCGGCGACAAGCGGTTCAAGTCGGAGGAATGGAGCCAGAACCAGATCTTCGATTATATCAAACAGTCCTATCTTCTCACCGCCAACTGGATACAGGATACCGTTGCCGATGTTGACGGACTGGACGCAACCGAGCGCAAGAAGACCGAGTTCTACACCAAGCTCTACACGGATGCTTTGTCGCCAACGAATTTCTTCTGGTCAAACCCGGATGTGCTGAAAAAAACCCTCGACAGCAAGGGCGAAAATCTCGTGCATGGCCTTGAGAACATGCTCGACGATCTCAAGCGCGGCAAGGGCCAGCTGATGCCGAAGATGACGGATGAGACGGCCTTCGAGGTCGGTAAAAACGTCGCCGTCACCCCAGGCAAGGTGGTGTTTGAAAACGACCTGATGCAGTTGCTGCAATATAATCCAACGACCGAGACGGTCTACAAGAAGCCGCTGCTGATCACCCCACCCTGGATCAATAAATTCTATATTCTTGACCTGAAGTCGGAAAATTCCTTCATCAAATGGTGCGTTGAGCAGGGCTATACCGTATTCGTTATCTCCTGGGTCAACCCGGATGAGACCCACCGGGAAAAGACATTCGAGAGCTATATGTCGGAGGGGATTCTGGCGGCGCTGGATGCCATCGAGACCACCACCGGCGAAAAGGAAGTCACCGCCATCGGCTATTGCATCGGCGGCACTCTGATGGCGACGACACTGTCCTATCTCGCCGCAATCGGGGAAAAGCGGATCACCGCCTGCACCTTCTTCGCCACCCAGCTGGATTTCGAGGACGCCGGGGACCTGCTTCTCTTCACCGACGAGGAACAGATCCAGATGATCGAGCGCAAGATGGAAGAGGCGGGCTTCCTAGAGGGCCGGAGCATGGCCGCCACCTTCAACATGCTGCGCTCCAACGACCTGATCTGGTCGTTCATGATCAATAACTACTTACTCGGCAAGGCGCCCTTCCCATTCGACCTGCTGTATTGGAATTCCGACGCCACCAATATGCCACCGAAGATGCACAGCTTCTATCTTCGCAATATGTATCAGAAGAACCTGGTCTCGAAACCGGGGGCGCTGACGTTGGGTGGCCACCCGGTCGACCTCACAACCGTCACTATTCCGGTCTTTATTCAGGCGAGCAAGGAAGACCATATCGCGCCGTTCAAATCGGTGTTCAAGAACACGAAGCTGTTCGGCGGCCCGGCCGAGTTCATGCTGGCGGGGTCTGGGCATATCGCGGGCGTGATCAACCATCCCGACGCGGGCAAATACCAGTACTGGACCAACGCGAAGAAGAAGAAATACGCCACCGGCGAGGACTGGCTGGCCGAGGCGACGGAGCATCCGGGCAGCTGGTGGCCTCATTGGAACAAGTGGCTGTCAAAGAAATCGGGGGCGAAAGTGCCCGCGCGCGATCCGTCAAAGGGCAAGCTGAAACCGATCGAGGATGCGCCCGGCCGCTATGTCAAGGTCCGGGCGAAACCCGGCAAGTCGGACGACTAATCCCGCTCAGCGATATAGATCTGCGCAAGCTCGGAGTAATGTTCGGCGCCGTGGGTCAGGTTGGCCTGCTCCGTCGGGCTCAAATCACGGATTTTCTTGGCCGGCGAGCCGCCCCAGAGTTCACCCGCCGGGACCCGCTTGTTCGGCGTGACCAGCGCGCCGGCGGCGACCATACCGCCGCTCTCGACTACCACCCCGTCCATCACCGTTGCCCCCATACCAACGAAACTGCCGTTTTCCAGCGTGCAGCCATGGAGTAGGCAGTTATGGCCGACCAGCACATCATCACCGACGGACGTCGGATGGGTGCCAATGGAGACATGGATGACGGTGCCGTCCTGGATATTGCTGCGCTTGCCGATCCGGATCCAGTGGACGTCGCCACGCAGCACGCAGTTGAACCAGATGCTGGAGCCCTCGCCGATCTCGACATTGCCGATTACGTGAGCAGACGGCGCGACATAGACGCTCTCATGGAGCGACGGCCGCGCGCCCTTGAAGGACAGGATGTTTTTTTCAGTCATGAGCTTTATGCCTCTTGTTGTTCAGGAAAAAAAGGGGGCCAGTTCAGGCCTCTACCAGATAGGGTTTATGCTCGCCCTTCAGCGCCTTGTCGGCGAACCAGATCAGGATATTCAGGTCGAACGCTTCCCGGGCCTCATCGCTCAGTCGGGAACGGTCCTTTTTCAGGCCCGCGACGATGCCCTTGTTTGCCTTGCGCAACAGGGCGCCGCGAACCGAGCCGCGCACATCGAGCTGATCGCACATCTCGGTGATCAGTTCCTCGCCGGTCAATCTGTGAACATAGTCCTTGATGCGGATAGAAAATCCGCCCTCGGCATCAAGAGGGATATCAAGAGCGTCAATCTCAAGGTCCGTTCCGTCTTTAATCGGATATTCCATATTTTCCGTTCCAAATTCGCAAAACCGCCAGCGTCATTGGAAGGGTTTCTGGCATAAATACAGATTTTGCGCAAACCCTTCTCACGCCGGATGCCGCCGGGCCATAAAAAAAGGCGGCAAGCGCCGCCTTTTCGTAATTTACCGGAACCTGATTTTAGTCCAGCAGTACTAGCTCTTCCGCAGATGCCTTGCCGTTACGCCCTTCAACAAGTTCATATTGAACTTTTGCGTTTTCCTGAAGGGTCGTCAAGCCGGCCCGTTCAACAGCTGAAATATGCACGAAAGCGTCTGACCCGCCGTCTTCTGGTGCGATGAAGCCGTAGCCTTTGGTCGGGTTGAACCACTTTACAGTACCTGTTGCCATTTTTTCGTCTCCTGGACACTAAGTCTATATTTCTGGCCAATAGCGCTGTCTAAGTGCCCAAATTGCAGCAACGGAATGGCCTCGAAAACCGCAGCCCGTATCCTCTAATGCAGGCATAATTCAGATTTCCGATGTTTCGGGTAATTGATAATATCAGTTTTTGCAAGAAAGTTTTCAACAAAATCATATTTTTATCATGGACGGTCAGCAGCGATGCAACAAAGCCACAATTCCAGGGCGACTTCAGTATATTTTTCTGATAATTTGCTGCATCAGCAAGGAGTTACACGATGTTCCCCGAGACAGCCCTGATCCTCGCCTTTATCCCGAGTGCCCTGCTGCTGACCCTGGCGCCGGGGCCGGATATCGTCTATGTCGCCATGCGCGGACTGGCCGAGGGACGCCGCGCCGGACTGGTCGCCGCCCTTGGCCTGATTACCGGAATCTTTGTGCATATCACGCTCGCCGCCCTTGGTCTCTCCGCCCTGCTTGCGGCCTCGCCAATGTTGTTTGCGGCGATAAAATACGCGGGCGCCGCCTATATCCTCTATATCGGCTGGAAGATCGCGACGGCGCCGCCGCTGGATTTTGACGGCAGCACGCCACGGCTTGGGCTTGGCCGTATTTTCCGCCAGACCATCCTGATGAATATCCTTAATCCAAAAGTTGCGCTTTTCTTTCTGGCGTTTCTTCCCCAGTTCGTTGACAGGGCGAGCGAGCATGCGACCGCGCAGTTTATCTTCTTCGGGTTCCTGTTTCAATTCTGTGCCCTGCTCGTGATGGGAGGTGTTGGTCTGTTTGCGGGATCGGTGACCTCGATCCTCCGGCGCAATGAACGGGCCGGACTTTATCTCAACCGCGTGAGCGGCGTGGTCGTCATGCTGATCGGTGCGGGGATTCCGGCGAAAGAACTATGGACCCTGTTTAATGACGCATAGGGAGACAAGAATGAACGACCAGATGAATGAGCATCACGGCGGATGCCTGTGTGGGGCGGTTACCTATACTGTCCGCGGGGCGCTCCGCGACGTCATGTTCTGCCACTGTCGCCAGTGCCAGAAAACGAGCGGTCATTATTTTGCCGCCACCAGCGCACCCCGCGCCAATCTCACCCTGACCGGGGAACGTGGCCTGAAATGGTATCGCTCCTCTGACTGGGCGGAACGCGGGTTTTGTGGTAACTGTGGATCCAGTCTGTTCTGGCGCATGAACGACAGCGACAGCATCAGCATTCTTGCCGGCTCCCTTGACGGGAAGACCGGCCTTGCTACCGGCAGTCATATTTTTGTCGCCGACAAGAAGGATTATTACGAGATCACGGACGGCCTGCCGCAATATGACAGCTATCCCGGCGCCCCGGAAACCAGTTGAGGAGCTAACCCATGAAACTTGAAGGATCCTGCCATTGCCGCGCCGTGACATTCACGCTTAATTCGCCGCATCCCTACCCGTTCAACTATTGTTTCTGCTCGATCTGCCGCAAGACAATGGGGGCCACCGGCGCGGCCATCAATCTTAGCGGGGACGCCAAGTCCCTGGAGGTGACCGGGGCCGACAATATGGCGATCTATCATGCCCGCATTCGCAACGAGGAGACCGGCGACGAGGAGATCAGTCCGGCCAAGCGCTATTTCTGCAGATTATGCAGCAGCGGGTTGTGGCTGTTTGATTCACGTTGGCCGGACCTTATTCATCCCTTCGCGTCGGCCATCGATACCGAATTGCCCCGCGCACCCGAAAAAACCTATCTGATGGTCGAATCGAAAAAAGACTGGGTCCCGCTTGAGCCTCATGGAAATGACAAGGTCTTTGACGAATTTCCGGATTATTCCATTGCCGAATGGCATCAACGTCTGGGACTTGAAAGCTAACCCGGCCGGACCTAAGTAGTTGTCATAAATGTTCCGCAGGGAGCTGATAAATCGCAGCCTTTAACCGGCCTGCAAAGAAGACATACAAAATGCGTAAACTAACGTTGTTGCGACACGCCAAGTCGAGTTGGAGCGATTCTGCAAAAGCTGATATCGACCGACCCCTCGCCCCGCGCGGACACCGTGCCGCCCTCGAAATCGGCGATTATATGGAGCGGCACCGGATTTTCCCCGATTTCATCCTCTGCTCGCCGGCGCGCAGGACCCGCGAAACGCTCGCGCAGATCCGCTCCTTCCTGACCAGCGGCACCGAGATCAAGGTTGAGCCATCGGTCTATTCGGCGGGCCTGGGTAGCGGCCTGATCGCCTATCTTCGCGGCCTTTCACCCGACTATGCCCATGTCATGATCATCGGCCATAACCCGACGATGCAGCATATGGCGCTTGATCTGGCCGCGCCGAAACCCGATAATGGATATTCCGAGATGGGGCGTAAATTCCCGTCCGCCGGCCTCGCCCATATCGAGTTCGATATTGATGGCTGGCGGTCACTTGCGGATCGAGGACAGCTTGTGCATTTTGTCACCCCAAAGAGGCTGGAAGCGAAAAAGCGGGCGTAAGGATGGCATGTGAAATTCATTGACCCGGCAACCTGGGCGCGGCGCGCGCAATATCATCTGTTCCGCACCTATGCCAATCCGCATTTCAGCCTGACCGCCCGCGTTGATATCACCGGCTTCGTCCGCAAGACGCAGGCGAAAGGCGGTTCCTTGTTCAACGGGGTGGTTTACGCAATCATGACGACCGCCAATGACATTCCCGAATTTCGCACCCGGTTCCGCGACGATCAGGTCGTCGAGCATGAAACGGTCCATGCGTCCTACACCGTCCCCCTTGCCGATGAGCTTTTCGGTTTTTGTGAGACAGTATATGTCCGCGACCGCGACGCCTTCACCGCCGCTTGTACCGCGGCGACAGCGGCGGCGAGGGAGCAATTGGCGCTTGGCGGAAACACGACGGCGGCGGATCACTGGATTTATCTCAGCTGTTTACCGTGGCTCGATTTCACGGCGGTCCAGCATCCGGTCCCGAATAGCGAGGACTGCATTCCGCGTATCGCCTGGGGGAAAATATCGGAAAAGGATGGTCGCTGGTCGATGCCCGTCAACCTGCAGGCCCATCATGCCCTGATGGACGGTCACCATGCGGCAAAATTCTATGACGGTCTGGCGACCTGCCTGAACCGTGCCTGATCAGGCCGAAATGTCGATGGTGGTGCTGCGGCCCACGTTAAGCGCCTGGATCGCGTCCTCCCGGGAATTATAGGGCAGACTGCCCTCAAACCGGCTGGAGTAGAAGACCAGCCGGTTGCATTGATCATCGTCGTCAAGGAGCGGAAACCCGATCGCAAGGCTGGATGCTGTGCGGCCACTTCTGGCCGTCCCGACAAGTTCAACAATGATACCACAGGGTTCGGTCGTCATCTCGTCCATGATCCGCCCCGTCTCTTCGCGGATGCCCGGCTGATAGAAATCGAGAAGATTGCGTCCGGTAACCTCCTGGCCGAAATGCTCGACAAGTGCGGTCCCGGCGAGCCGGCAGACGATTTCATCCGGAGAAACAACATCATAAATCGCAATAAAGGGAAGTAACGAGACAATCTTCGTCGGATCGAAGTGGCTCTTGCGCGGCACCGGCCCTTTGTCTGACAGGCTTTGCCAATAGTCCGCAAACTCTTTCGCGTCCTCCGTGCCCCAATCAATTTGGTCGAACGTCTTACCGGCCATGATAAATCATACCTTGTTTATCCTCACAGGATTTATGATTTGATGCCACTCAGGGCGAACAAATTTTGCTTTTTGTTATAAACAAAAGCTTTATATACACCTGTAACGGCCTTGCCAACTAGGAAAACCCCCGTTCTAACCTTGCGGGTGCTATTTATTGTAGCTCACCGCCAGCCCGGCGCGGGCATCATTCTGGATACCATATTGCGGGATCGGATAGCGCAAGCCGTTTTTCGACAGCGCGGCAAGACCCTCGATCACCTTCGGCAGATAGGCAGGCGGAATTGCCATCAGCAATTCATCCTCCATCACCCCGCCGTAGCGGCGCTCGGCAAAGCAGGGCAGCGACAGGCTCGGCTCGCCAGTGGAGAGCGCCCGGCCCCAGGAATCAGCGCAGGACGACTCGCCCACCACCGAGAAATCGAGCTTCTTATAGCCCGCCCATTGCAGGCCGTTGATAAACAGGATCATCTGCGCCGGGGTCATATAGATCAGGCAGATATCCGGGGGGTTCAGCCGTTTGGAGGAGAGCGGGGAAACCGCCATTGCGGTGAACTGCCCGGCCGGAACCACCGTCATCGCCGACTGATGGTTGGTGGCATCCGCCGTGGTTTCATACCAGACGCCCGCGTAATTCTCGCCCTTTTTCCAGGCCTCATCCTGTGGCCGCAGCCCCATCACTGCGCCGCATTGCGCGCCGACGAAATCCGCCGCCGTTGCGCCGACGGTCCAGCCGAGACGGCAGGCCTGGGCGACGATCTGGTCGGCCGTATGGATGAATTTCGGTCGCCGGATGCGATCGACCTTCTCCATCTCCTCGACTGTTTCGAACAGTTTCATGCCGATCGGCGTTGCCCGCAGCCGCAAATATTTGGTAAGCCCCGCCAGAATGGCGTCCCAGTCGTAGAATTCCTCGATTTTTGTCATTATTATTCTCCGTGTTTTGACTCTAGAGTGGCACGGACGGCGGCAATTTACAATCGTCTATACGGTATCAAGAACTGATCGGTCCTGTTGATTTTTTTCCTCAAACGCGCAATATAGGAAGCAATGGCTTTACCAACTCCGGCCGGATATAGAAATGCAAATTCAACAGGAGTTGAAAGAAATACGTCAATGACTGACAAACCCTATCATCATGACCCGAGTGGCGGCTTCCGTAATCCTAAAGGCAGCCCCAACCCCCAGATCGGTCCGCGCCGTTTTATACGCTATGCCATTCGCCAGCTCCGGAAAACGGAGTTGCCCGCGGTGCCGGACGGCCATGTGCTCGACAGGGCGGCGGTTGACGCCGGGATCATAGCGGGCGGCAACCCGAGCGTGACTTGGCTTGGCCATGCCGCGTTCATCCTCCGCACCCACGGCAAGATTATCCTGACCGATCCCTATCTCACCAGATGCGCCGGGCCCGGCTCCTTCGGCCCGAAGCGCTATGTGCCCGCCGCTATTCCAACGGAGGAGCTGCCAAGGGCCGATGTCATGCTGGTCAGCCATAACCATTATGACCATCTTGATGCGACCGCCCTCGCCGCCTATCCGCATAAGGACTATACACAGGTAATCGTGCCGCTTGGCCTGAAATCCTTTTTCAGGAAACGGGGCTTTGCAAAGGTCGAGGAGTTCGACTGGTGGCAAAGCTGGTCGGAGGATGGGCTGACCATCACGACGCTGCCCGCCGTGCACTCCTCAGGCCGCGGCATCCATGACCAGAAGAAGACCCTCTGGGCGAGTTTCGGTATCAGGACGGCAGAGGAGAATATCTGGTTTTCCGGTGATACGGCGAACGGCGAGGTTTTCAAGGAAATCGGGGCACGGCAAGGCCCCTTCGATCTTGCCATCGTTGGTATCGGCGCCTATGAGCCCCGCAAGATCATGAAAGAGGTTCACGCGAGCCCGGAGGATGCCGTTGAGATTGTCCGGGCCATCGGTGCAAAACGCGCCCTCGGCATGCATTGGGGCACTATCCGGCTAACGCCGGAGGCGCCGTTTGAGGCCCCCGGCCGCTTCCGCCAGGCCGCCATCGACCAGAACTATGGTGAGGAGAACGCCCTCATCTTCAAAATTGGCGAAACCCGCTCGCTAAAGAACACAGCCGCCGCCTGATCGCAGTGCCAAGTGGCTCCTGCCGGGAGCGCGAGAATGACGTCAGACGCTCCGGGTTAGCCCGCCATCAATCCGCAGGTTCTGGCCGGTCATATAGCCGCCTTCGTCAGAGGCGAGCCACCCGATCAGGGAGGAGACTTCCGCCGCATGGCCATAGCGGCCCAACGGGATGCGCGCCCGGCGGTCTTCGGTCTCCGGCAGACTGTCGATGAAGCCCGGCAAAACGTTGTTCATCCGAATATTGTCGGCGGCATATTTGTCGGTATAGAGCTTGGTGAAAGCCGCAAGAGCGGCGCGAAATACACCCGAGGTCGGGAACAGCGGGTCAGGTTCGAACGCCGCGAAGGTCGAGATATTAATGATGGCGCCGCCGCCCTGTGCCTGCATGAGCGGCGTGACGAGGCGTGTTGGCCGGATCACGTTCAGCAGATAAACCTCCATGCCGTCGTGCCAGTCCTCGTCCGGGATCTCCAGCACCGGCCCCTTGGGGCCATGCCCGGCAGAGTTGACGAGAACATCTATTCGCCCCCAACGGTCCTCGGCCCCCTTCACAAGACCAGCGAGATCATCAGGGGAGCGGTTCGATCCTGTCACCCCGAACCCGCCCAGCTCCTCGCCAAGCGCCTCCCCCTTACCCGAAGAGGACAAAATACCGACATGAAAACCGTCCGCCGCCAGCCGACGGGCCGCATCGGCGCCCATGCCACTGCCACCGGCGGTAACGAGGGCCACTTTTTTTGACGTCATCAGAAATTTCCTCCAAGAAACGTTCAGCTACTTGATGTCGTTCTACATTTTCAAGTTTGAACCGTTTTTCTGATATTGGTTTCAGGGCTCGTCAAGTCTTCATTTCTGAATCAAAATGAAGCGCCTTCTTCGATAGAACTTTTCAATAGTATGAATGATGTTTCAGTCATCCTAAACGATATTTTCAATATAGTTGCGAAATAATTACACGATAACGAACACAAAAAAGGGCCCACCGAAGTGGACCCTTTGTTTTCTCGTATGAACCGCAGCGATTAACGCTTGGAGAACTGGAAGCTCCGGCGGGCTTTCGCGCGGCCGTATTTCTTACGTTCAACAACGCGGCTGTCGCGGGTGAGGAAGCCTTCGGCTTTCAGCGCCGGGCGCAAGGCGGGTTCGTAAAAGGTCAGCGCCTTGGAGACACCGTGGCGAACTGCACCGGCCTGACCGGAGAGACCGCCACCCTTTACCGTGCAGATAACGTCGAACTGGCCGACGCGCTCGGTCACCTCGAACGGCTGCAACAAAATCATGCGGAGAACCGGACGGGCGAAATAGGTTTCCTGATCGCGGCCGTTGACGGTTATCTTGCCAGAACCTGGCTTGATCCAGACGCGGGCAATGGCGTTTTTCCGCTTGCCGGTGGCATAGGAACGGCCAAGGTCATCGATCTTGGGATCAACATGAACCACCTCGATCACTTCGGCGGCCTGGATTACTTCCGGCCCGGACTCGCTGGACGCTGGCGCAGCGGCAGCACCGCCTGTCAGCTCTTTCAGGTCCTCAAGAGAGTTTGCTTCGTCAGCCATACTCAGGCGCTCCTTACGTTCTTGGAATTCATTGACGCGACATCCAGAACTTCCGGATTTTGCGCTGCATGCGGATGTTCGGAACCTGCGTAAACGCGGAGGTTGCTGAACTGCTCGCGACCGAGGGCGCCGCGCGGGATCATCCGCTGGACTGCCTTCAGGATCATCCGCTCAGGATACTTGCCGCCGAGGATCTTTTCCGCTGTGCGGCTCTTGATCCCGCCGGGAAACCCGGTGTGCCAATAGAAGACCTTGTCGGTCATCTTCTTGCCGGTGACGGCGACTTTTTCCGCATTGATGACGATGACATTGTCACCGCAATCGATATGAGGAGTATACATGGGTTTGTGCTTGCCGCGCAGGCGGGTTGCAACAATCGAGGCAAGACGGCCGAGAACGAGGTTTTCAGCATCGATCAACAGCCATTTCTTTTCCACCTCGGAGGGTTTCGCAGAATAGGTTTTCATTTAACTCAGCCTTCGCATATGCGTGCCACAACAAAATTAAAGGGAGCCCTTTGCTCCCGTTCTGATGGGCGGTATAATATCAGGATGGGGCCAAGTCAAACGAAATAACGCTTTTACTTCACCAATTTATGATTACGGTATTATAGTACCGCGATAAATTGCAAAATCCCCGCCCCTCACCTTTGCGGCGGAATGGCGTAGGTGGTGGTGACATGGGCAACCGGATCCTCAAGACCATCGGAATAGAGGCTGAATTCCCCGATCGCCAGCGTTTTTCCATGTTTCAACAGGCGCCCCTCCGCGTACAGGCCGCCGGGCGCGGGCTTGCGCAGGAAGTTGATATTCAGGCTGGTGGTCACGGCGAGTGCGACCGGGCCGATCTGGGCAAGCAAAAGAAGATACATGGCGGCATCGGCGAGCTGCATCATGGTCGGGCCGGAGACTGTGCCGCCGGGGCGCAGGTGCATATCCTTGACTGACATCCGCACGCGGATCGTCTTATCATCCACATGCTCGACCTTTAATTCCATATGGTCGATCTGCGGGAATTGTTCCCGGTTGAAGGCTTCGAGCATTTCGGCGGTCATGACAGGCACGGGCGGTTTCTCCTCTTATGTCCTCTTATGGGGTGCAGCGACGATATAAGCTCGCCGGGCCGGGCGCAACATTTTCCGCGCGGCACCGGGGAAAATTGCCGCTCGGCATTGATCCTGCTCTAGACAAGGAATATGATATTCGATAATTATCAGGACTTTAAGGGAACAGCCATGTCTGCCGAGCAGAAAACCACCAACCCGGGCGGCGAGATTGTCGAGCTTGAGGTGTCGGGCGCCATTGCCACACTGCGGCTGAACGATCCGGCAACCCGCAACGCCCTCTCATCAGAGATGATGGACCGGCTGCTGGTCATGCTCGATAACCTTGGCACGACGCCCGAAGTCCATGTGATTATCCTCGAGGCCACGGGGCCCGTGTTCAGCTCCGGCCATAACCTCAAGGAGCTGGTGCAGAAGAAGCGCGACAACGAACTCCCCGCCCTGTTCGAGCATTGCAGCGCCCTGATGCAGAGCGTGGTCAACCTGCCCAAGCCGGTAATCGCCAAGATCGACGGCAATGTCACGGCGGCAGGCACGCAGCTGATCGCCTCCTGCGATCTCGCCTATGCCTCGGCGGGCTCGCAATTCGCGACCTCGGGGATCAATTACGGCCTGTTCTGCTCGACCCCGATGGTGGCCTTGAGCCGCAATGTCGCCTCCAAGCATGCCATGGAGATGCTGCTGACCGGCGACTTTATTGATGCCACGCGGGCGGCGGAGATCGGCCTGATCAATGCCGTCTTTAAGGCTGAGGAACTGGCGGCGGGTGTGCGCGCCATCGCCGAGAACATCGCCTCGAAATCTTCCGTGGTGGTGAGCATGGGCAAGACCGCTTTCTATCGGCAACGGGGCTTGCCGCTTGCCGATGCCTATGACCTCACCTCCCGCGTCATGTGCGAGAATATGCAGACCCGCGACGCCGAGGAGGGCCTGACCGCCTTCATCGAGAAACGCACCCCCGAATGGCAGGGAAAATAGCATCATGAACCATGATGCCTATTCCGACGACTATATCGCCGGCATCCTCAACAGCGTGAAAACCATCGCCGTCGTCGGCGCCAGCGATAACGAGGCGCGGCCCAGTTTCTACGTGATGAAATACCTGAAGCGCAAAGGCTACCGGGTTATTCCGGTCAATCCGGGCAAGGTCGGGCGGCAAATCGTCGGCGAGACGGTCTATGGCGCGCTGCGTGATATCCCTGAGCCGGTCGATATGGTCGATTGCTTCCGCAATTCCGACGCGATCCCGCCCATCGTCGATGAGGCGATCGAGATCAAGGCCAAGGTCGTCTGGATGCAGCTTGGCGTCCGTCATGACGCAGCGGCGGCAAAGGCCGAAGCCGCCGGGATCAAGGTGGTCATGAACCGCTGCCCGAAAATCGAATTCGGCCGCCTGTCCGGGGAAATCGCCTTTATGGGCGGCCGCTCCGGCATCATCTCTTCAAAACGCGTAAAACTGATAGGAAATAAATGACATGAGCACTCCAAAATTCGAGACCCTCGCCATCCATGCCGGCGCCGCGCCAGACCCGACCACCGGTGCCCGCGTCACGCCGATTTACCAGACCTCCGGCTATGTCTTCGATGATACGGATCATGCCGCGGAATTGTTCAACCTGCAGGCCTTCGGCAATATTTATACGCGCCTGACCAACCCGACCACCGCGGTGCTGGAGGAACGGGTCGCAACTCTGGAAGGCGGCGCAACGGGTCTTGCCGTGGCATCCGGTCATGCCGCCCAGCTGATTGCCTTTCATACGTTGATGCAGAACGGCGACGAATTCCTCGCCTCGACCCGGCTTTATGGTGGCTCGATCACCCAGTTCGGCCAGTCATTCAAGAAGTTCGGATGGAACGCGATTTTTGTCGATCCAAAAGACCCGGAGGATTTCCGGAAGGCGCTGACCCCGAAATGCAAGGCGATCTTTATCGAGAGCCTCGCCAATCCCGGCGGCGTCATGACCGATATCGAGGCAATTGCCAAGATCGCCCATGAGGCGGGTATTCCTCTCATTGTCGATAACACGCTGGCGACACCCTATCATTGCCGCCCGATCGAATGGGGCGCCGATATCGTCGTCCATTCGGCGACCAAGTTCCTCTGCGGTCATGGTAATTCCATGGGTGGCATCATTGTCGATAGCGGCAAGTTCGACTGGAGCGCGTCAGACAAGTTCCCGACCATGAGCCAGCCGAACGACTCTTATCACGGGCTTAAATTCCATGAAACCTTCGGTGAGCTTGGCTTCGGCATTGCCTGCCGGGCGCTCGGCCTGCGCGATCTCGGTCCCGCGATCTCACCGTTTAACGCCTTCCTGATCCTGACCGGGATCGAGACCCTGCCGCTCCGCATGGAACGACACGCCACCAATACGCTTGCCGTTGCCGAATATCTGAAGGGCCATGACAAGGTCTCCTGGGTTTCCTATGCAGGACTGAAAAGCGACGAATATTACACCCTCGGCCAGAAATACCTGAAAGGCGGTGCCGGGGCCGTGCTCACCTTCGGGATCAAGGGCGGCTATGAGGCCGGGATCAAGGTCGTGGAAAACGTCAAGCTGTTTTCGCATATTGCCAATATCGGCGATACCCGCAGCCTGATCATCCATCCCTCCTCAACCACTCATCGCCAACTGGATGAGGCACAGCAGGTGTCAGCGGGCGCCGGGCCGGATGTGATCCGCCTGTCTGTCGGCATCGAGAACAAGGACGATATCATCGCCGACCTGGAGCAGGCGCTGGCGGCAACCTGATCGCGGGGTCTCTTCTAGCTGTCATACACGGATAGCTCTATCAGGTTGAGATCGGGGTCGCGCACATAAAGTGATGTGATCGACCCCCTCGCCCCTGTGCGGGTGACCGGCCCTTCAAGGATGCCGATCCCCGCCGCTTCCAGCCGCGCCTGCATCGCCGCTAATTCCCCCGAAATGATAAAGCACAGATCCGCCGTACCGGGTTTCGCGATATGCGCCCTCGGGCTCAACTCATGCCCGGCCAGATGCAGGTTGATTTTCGATGACCCGAATTTTAGTGCCTGCCGCCCTTCCCCAAACTCCTCATAGCGCATGCCAAGTATTTCACAGTAAAACGCCCTTGTCTGCGCCAGATTGGCGACGGTCAGGACAAGATGATCCAGTCTGTCTATCAATATAGAACCTCCATTTAAAAAAATTAAATTATTCATTGAATATTTATTACATAATATTAACTATACGGATGAGTTTTTATTAAGGAATAATTATGAAATATTTAATTTTACTTACTTCAATTATATTATTAAATTTACCATTACCTGTTTTGGCCAAAGACGGGTTGGTTTCCGCGGCTGAAGGCTGGAACGGCAACGCCGGGAACCAGACCTCCTATGACAAACTGGTCAAGCTCAGTATCGCCGAAGCGATAGAGCGCAAGCAAAACGGTTATTACGATCAATGGCAGCAGAGTAATCTTTATATCACCAACTATGCGATCGGACAGCAATTGAATATCGAGGCTGACAATCTCGATGGGATTGCCATCACCAACAACCAATGCGGCCATACCATCAGCCAGGCGAGCAATTTTGGCGGGGCGTCTGAACTTGAAACGAGCGATGTCACCTGCACCATAGGAGCCGCAAATGAATCTGCCAAGTAAGGCCGCCGCGCTGCTGCCGCTCCTGCTCGGCGGTTGCATGATTGCCCCCGCACATGAGAATATCGCGCTTCCGGACGGCCCGCCAGTGCAGAGCCTGGTGACGCCCTATGATCGGCTGATCGGCTGCGTCGCCCATTATCACCCGATGGGCGGGGTCTGGGCGGTCGGCGATATCGTCGATGCGACCGGACGGTTCAGCACAGACGTCGCCGGCACAGGC
The DNA here is from genome assembly GCF_041689005.1 of Sneathiella sp. Taxonomy (GTDB): domain Bacteria; phylum Pseudomonadota; class Alphaproteobacteria; order Sneathiellales; family Sneathiellaceae; genus Sneathiella. Next base: position 41,781 of record NZ_JBDNHC010000176.1, on the reverse strand, counting down.
AAATATGTCACTCAAGGGGCCGGCGACATGATGCAGACGACGCTGGTGCAGGCAAAGGCGGAGCATATCGTCAACCGCCGCGATCCGCGGCCGATCATCACGGAAATCAAGCTTGGGATCCGCAATGCCAAGCAGGTTACGCCGATGGATTATTATATCACCGGATCGATCAATACCCTCGACTTCATCCCCGGTGCCGCGGCCGAGTTAACGATTGGCGGTATCGGCCCGCGCTATCGCCAGAACCGCGCCATCGTCGGGCTTGATTTACATCTCACCGACGCCCGCACGACCGAAGTGCTGGCGGCGGTCAATATCTCCAAGCAGATCTTCGCAGACGAGGCGGGCTTCGGCATCGGTCGGTTCTTCGGCGATACCCTGGTCGACCTCGATATCAGCGGCCAGAACCGCGAGCCGTTACAGCTCTCGCTCCGGTCAATGCTGCAATTCGGGCTCTATGAAATGCTTGTCCAGATCGCGCCGGCGCTTGAACCAGACTGCCAGCCGATCGTCGACGCCGTGGAAGGGGTCAAGGACACGCCCCCGCAAAAATAATAACGGAAAATAATAATCATCAACAGGTTATGCGTCTTTTTTTAAACTGAACTTATGAAAGAAATATATTATGATTAAACTTATTATCGGAGTTCTGGCGCTATCGTTGCTCGCCGGCACAGCTTTCGCAGCAGATGCAGTTAGTCCCAGCATTAAGATTGGCAACATCAATGGTTCTATCACCACTGGCGGGGAGCTTTCTGTCAGTTATGGCACCAACTTCCTGGGCCACACTATCAGTCAGCAAAACCTTAACGATGTTAGAATTACGGCGCCGACATTCCAGGACGTCTTTAAACCTGCCGGAGCATATGACTATGCACCCGCCAATAACTTTGTAATCGGGGCCTACACCCATTATGACAAGAACTTCACCCCCTCCGCTGACATCAGCGGCTGGAACAATCCTGATTCAGAATGGACTGTAAACGTCGAAACGATTCCCATAACCTATAACCCCGAGACCGTGGATCCCGGAAACGGCGATACAGGTGATACCGGCGATACGGGTGACGTTGGCGGCGATACGGGCGATACAGGTGGCGTTGACGGCGATACGGGCGATACAGGTGGCGTTGACGGCGATACGGGTGCCCTTCCCGGCAGCTAACCGCGCTAATCCGGCAAAATTAAAATACCCGCATCCATCGATTTTCTACCTGGTATTACTGCCGGTCAGCGTTCGCGCTGGCCGGTTTTCGCGTGCCTGCGCTCCGCCGCCGGTCATGGACAAGGAACAGCGCCGCCGCGAGCACCAGCATCCCGCCCGCCTGATGCGCCGCCGCCAGCGGCACCGGCACCACATGGATCAGGGTCAGGATTCCGAGCAGGACCTGCGCAACCACAAGGGTGAACAGGAGCGCAAGGCCGCGCCGCGCGGCAGCTGAAAGTGGCACGCTCCGTCCGCCAAGGAACAGCAGCACCGCCGCCACGGCAACCAGATAGCCGAGCATACGATGGCAGAACTGCACCGCCGCCGGGTTTTCAAGAAAATTGAGATACCACGGTTTCAGATACAGCATATCCTCGGGGAAAAAATGCCCGCCCATGGTCGGCCAGTCGTTATAAACGAAGCCCGCATCGAGCCCGGCGACAAAACCACCGATAAGAATTTGCAGGGCAATGAGCACGAGCAGTATTATGCTTCCGTGGAGGAGCGGCACCGGCCCCGCCACCCCGGCCCGCGCGGGGCCGCGCAGCAGATCGAAAATCGTCCAGAGGATCACCGCATAAATCAGGCTGGCCAGCGCGAGATGGGCGGTCAGCCGGTAATGGCTCACATCCGGGTTATCGACGAGGCCGCTTTGGACCATGAACCAGCCCATGCCCCCCTGCAACCCGCCAAGCACAAACAGCAGGGCCAGCCTTGGCACCAGCGGCCCCCTGATCTTCCCGGCAACGAGGAACAGCACAAACGGCACAAAAAACGCAACGCCGATCACCCGGCCGAGCAACCGATGGGCAAACTCAAACGCATAGATCTCCTGAAACTCGGTCAGCGTCATGCCATGATTGATTTTCTGGTATTCGGGGTAAGCCTTATAGCGCTCGAACTCCGCGACCCAGGCCGCATGGTCGAGCGGCGGCAGCCAGCCCGTCACCGGCTTCCAGTCGGTCATCGAAAGCCCCGAATTGGTGAGCCGCGTGACCCCACCCAGCACGATCATCGCGAACACCAACAGCGCCACCAGAACCAGCCAGCCAACAATCATCCGCCGCGCCCGAGGGCCCGGCAGACTGCGGCTTTTATTCGTCTTTGCAAGGCTGTCAGCGGTCATATCCGCACCATAGCCAAATTCCGGCCAAACGCAATATACCGCGAGGCGTTGCGGCACTCGGTCGCAGGGGTGGTGCAAATTGCCGACGAGGAACCGTTAAATGAAATAGATCGAGGTAAATCAGGGCTGTTTGCCGGAACGCATTTCTTTAATAGCGTTAAGAACCTGATCGTTTTTCTTATTGATAGTTTGATTAACAGAATCTATGGCTTTAGTTGCGTCATCAATCGACTGTCGATTTTTTTCAACTTGAGCACCCACAGAACTTCCAAGTGATGTGCCCCCATCAAAACGCGCACCGCCATATGCAATGACGGCAAGAACGAGACCAACTGTAGCTACCACACCAACTCCAATTTGCCATGCTATCTTTGCAGGCATTATATCAATTTTTGCTTCAACTCTTGCAATATCAGATTTGATATCCGAGCGTACGGCATCATTCTTGGCGTCTATATAGTCTTTAATTCCTATTGTCATGTTTCCGCCACCGCCACCGCTGCTGTCATTAAAATGCACACGGGATTTTCCACTTCCCACTGGTTCAGTGGAACTCATATAGTCGGATAAACTTACGATTCCGTCGGTATCACTACTCCCCGCCATTATCTTTACGTTCTTTTGCTAAAGTATTAAAAAAATCCAAAATTTCCTGAAATACTTTATTAGTCATCGCCAAAGTAACTACGTGCCGCCTCTTAATACCCTTGTTTAACGGATCAAGTTTATCCTCATAAAAATTGAACCGACTTGTTCCATTTAATTCCATTGTTCCTACAATTCCATCTACAAGCAATGTAGGAACTTCAAGAGATGTGGTTATAAGCTCTATATCCTTACTCTTGTATTCCGCCTTTTCAAAAGTAGGTCCTGAGTCTTTCTCCGCTTTGTCAGCCAATCCAATAACTCCCAATAGTATTATTAAATGGACCTTATAAATATCTTTTACAATAGTCAACTAACCCCAAACGCTCAAAGAAGCTAAGAACCACATGATCCGAAATCTTTTCGAGGGTAGGGTAGGCTGGATTTGAGGAGCAAAAGCATGAAATATTTTATCGCTCTGGTTCACAAGGACCCGGACAGCGCCTATAGCGTCGAATTTCCGGATGTGCCAAGCTGTTTCTCCGCCGCCGATGATCAGGCTGACCTCCCCTCAGACGGTTGGTTCCGCGTGTAGCAGAACGATATTCTCCGATCCGCCCTCGATCTTCGGATACCAGGCCCGCGTCAGCGGGTCATGCCCTGGAATGATGTGATCGTCACTGTCGGCGAGACGGCGGAGGATATCGTAGCCTTTAAGCGTCTCTTCCATATCAATGACGATGGGAAAGGGTATCCCGCGTCGGTAGTTCTCATAGAAATGGCTGCTGTCGGAGGCGAGCACCACCCAGCCCCGCCTCGTGCGCACCCGCACGCATTGCTGGCCGCGCGTATGGCCGCCGATCAGATGAACTTCCACCCCCGGCTCAACCTCTCTCGAGCCGTCACAGAACTCGACATTGCCAAGATAGAGGGAGCGCACCATCTCGACCACATGCTCGCCCGAGTACGGATGACGAAGCGTTTGATGACACATACAGGGGCCGGTGACATATTCCAGCTCCAACGGTTGCACATAGAGCTTGGCGTGGCGGAAATCATGGAGCGATCCCGCATGATCAAAATGCATATGGGTGACAATGACGGTATCGATGCTGCTCGCGGGCAGTCCGAAATCGCTCAGCATCTCCGCCGGGGTCTGCAGGATCGGTCTCCCCCGGAGTTTACTTTCCTCCACATCAAAGCCGGTATCAACAAGGATCGTGCGGTCGCCGTTCCTTAGCACCCAAACGTAAAAATCGATGGGATGCGGACTTGCGTGATCATCAGCGAAAAGGAAGGATTCCCGCCTCGTCCGGTTTGAGTTCTGCCCATAGCGCAGCGCAAAAATTTCCCAGATATCACTCATCATCCCTCCCTCATCGGCCGCGGTGCCGCTTTTTATTTGTTCTGCGATCAGGATATGGAGGTTGCGCCGAGATGCAACCGGATTCAGTGGCCCCTGAAAAATTATTGACCTAATTAAACCGTCATTTAGTCCCTAATCACAGGAAGGTTTACCCACCAAGGGGAAAATTCGCCAGGCGCTTATGCAGTAACCCGTTGCGAAAATGACTTCTCAAACAATTGACCGAAGCCTTTGACGTGACTGTCATTCTTCATTAACTGCAAACAGTGCCAGACCAAAGCCTGATTGCTGGTCACAACTGGCTTTCCAAGCTTCTGCTCCAATTCCTCCACGATCAGGGATGAGCGGAGCGCCGTACAGGAAATGAAAAGCGCGTCGGCATCGGCATCACAAACCTGCAAAGCGGCCTCGGTTATTGCCGCTAATGGCAGTCCTGTCATTTCAATATCGTCGTCGAGGCCAAAGCCCTCTATATTGAGAATATTAAAACCCTCCGCTCTAAAGCTTTCCGCAACGACTGCATTCACCACCTCTGTATAAGGCGTAAGGACGGAGATTCGCTCCGCGTCGAACGCGCGAAGAGCCTCGCTTGCCGCAGCAATGGGATTGGTACAGGGAACACCCGGCTGGGCAATCTGGATGAGCCGTTGCAGTTCCGCGCCCCCGATCGCCGCCGTTCCGGACGTGCAGCCGTAGATCATGACATCAACGCCCAAGCCCGGCAAAAGTCCGCTCGCGGCCCGTGTAATATCTCCTGCCATGGCGCGCAGGTTCTCGATAGTCAACGGATTGGCGTTGAGCACGCGGTTGGTAAAAAGATCAACTCCAACCGGAAGAATGCGGCGAAGGTCCGTCTCACTGTTAAAATCGGTTGCCAAAGCAACGAGGCCGATCCGGCCACCCGGCGCTATATTCTCCAAAGCATATTTAACATCCATATTCACTCACCCTATGATGGGAAGTTCCGGTAAGGCGCGACGGCTTAAGTATCGCGCTCCCCCTTCCGTAATGACAATATTTTCCTCATGGACCATTTGCTTGCCGGGCGCAAACTCCATGCCCGGCTCCAATGTCAGCACGGCACCGGGTTCCAGCGGTGTCATGTCATCCTCCGTATTGGACGGCCATTCCGTAAGTTCCATTCCGAGACCATGCCCGAGCCGCCCGACACTGTTACCAAGCGCCCCGCCCGCGTCCATCACCGACCACATTGCGGCCCAGACATCACTTGTGGTTGCACCGGGCCGGCAAGCGGCAAAGCCCACATCCGTCGCCGCATAGACGACATCATAGGCGCGCCGAACGTCATCGTCCGCGTGTCCGAAGGCAAAATTACGATCGAAATCGCAAAAATATCCATCAAAGGTCGTCCCGGTATCGATAATCAGCACGTCGCCCTGTTCGATAATACGATCCGTCGGTCCCATAATGATGCTGTCATAGCCACCGGGGCCAGAGCCGGAAATGAGGTACGGCGTGGTATCGGCGCCGCGTTCCAGCAGGTCGATCCGCATCCGCTTACAATTCTGCCGCTCGCTTTCGTTCGCTTTTAAGGTCTGCGGAAGATCCTCAAAGGCATCAGAGGTGAGATCGCAGATAAAATGGATTTTCTCGATTTCCGCCACCGATTTCACAAAGCGCACCTGATGGAGAAGAAGCGATGCGTCGGTAATATCAAAGGCATCCAAACTCTCCCGCAATCTTTGGTAATCTCCGGCTGGCATCCGCAAAATACTCTCGTAACCGAGGGGAATGCCAATGCGGCCAAAGCGCCTTGGAAGTTGCAAGATGACGTTCGTGAGGAGCGAAATACCGTCGTCTTTGGGACGCGGTGCGGGCCAGCTATGGATATCCTCAACCCATGTTCCGGCCATTCCCGCCGCACCGATCTCCGGGATCACGGCAATTGGTTTCCCCTCGAGAGGCAGCAGAACGAACCAGGGACGGGTTGGGCTTTCCCAGAACTGCGTGAAAAAGCCGGTAAAATAACGCACATCCGCCTCGGTCGTAAGCAAGATGACATCCATTTTCTCCACCCGCATTCGGGCTTGGACCTTTTGCATCCGGATTTCAAATTCGGCCCGTTCAAATCCGCGTTTTGGTATGGGGAGCATGAAATCAGTCTCTCCTCTTAATAAACTGTATATCGCTCAAGGCGCTTCAATGATAGGCGGCGGCTGATGTATTGTGACTTCTGGCGCCTCTTGGGGCAACCGTTCAATCTCGACAAGACAGGTCAGGGCGGACGGCCCGGATGCAAGCGGTGACGTCGGAAAATCCCGCGTCAGAACATTGGGATTACCGTGCTTGCAGCGGTTTGGATCATTAGCCAAGTCTGGATCGTACCAAGCACCCGTTGCCAGCATGATGACGCCCGGCCGTAAATCTGCATCTATCTTCGCGGCACTGATGCAGGACCCCCGATTATTGAAAAGGCAGACCAAATCGCCATCGTTAATCCCGCGCGAGCCCGCATCCTCTGGATTAATCCGGCACGGCTCCCGTCCCTTGATCTTACCTGCCAAGCTATGAGGCCCTTGGTCGAGTTGGCTATGCAGGCGTCGACTTGGCTGATGGGTTACCAAGTGCAATGGGTAGATTTGGACGAGCTCCGAGCCCAGCCATTCGTCAGGCGCCTGCCAGACCGGATGTCCCGGGTTTCCCTTGAGGGCAAAGGAGGCAATCGTTTCACTGAAAATCTCGATAAGGCCGGAAGGTGTTGTCAGGGGATTTGCGTCCGGGTCAACTCGAAAATCCTTCAGCATCACGCATGGTTCGCTCGGAGGCGCGAGTTCGAGTGAACCCTCGGCCCAGAAGCTGTCAAAATTCGGCAGTCTATGGCCAAGTATCTCCCCGCGACGGGCGCTTTCCTCATAGAGATGGCGTAGCCAGTCTTTCTCACTGCGACCACCGGTGAAGGCGTCTTCAAAGCCCGGCTGTTTCGCGTCTATCGCCCGCAGACGACGGGCCAGACCCGCAAATATATCATGATCATTCCACGCCATACCAAAAGGCTCCGCGACACGTTCCATGGCAACAAGATAGCCATCCCGTGTCGATGCTGCGAGATCATTGCGCTCCAAGCCAACTGTCGTGGGCAAAACTATATCGGCGCGGCGCGCTGTCGATGTCCAGAAAGGTTCGTGAACAATGACTGTTTCGATTTTCTGCCAAGCTTCAAGTAGCCTATTGATATCCTGGTGATGATGGAACGGATTGCCCCCAACCCAGTAGACCAGTCGGGTGTCAGGATAGGTATAGTTTCCACCGTTATACTGAAATTCCCCTCCCGGGTTCAGCAGCATATCAGAAATCCGGGCAACAGGTATAAAGTCATCAATAGGATTGTAACCGGTGGGCAGAGCGGCCCAAGGCAGATATCCCCGCGCGGCTCCAACCCCGTTAACCGCGCCAAGGCCGAGACCGAAGCCAGTTCCGGGTTGCCCAATCCCGCCCAGCATCGCCGCCAAAACCACCAGCATCCAGATCGGCTGTTCCCCGTTTTGCTGGCGGGTCAACGACCAGCTTCCGTTGATCATCGTCGGCGTACTGGCCATTCTTCTTGCAAGCGCCATAATGGTCGCTGGCGGAATACCTGTAATCCCCGCCGCCCAATCTGCATCCTTGGCAAGGCCGTCCGTGGTCCCCATGAGGTACGGCAGAAACCGCGCGAACCCCGTGCAGTAGCGCGCAAGGAATGTCTGGTCGTGCAACCCTTCGATAACAAGCGTATGCGCAAGCGCCAGCATCAGGGCGACATCAGTATTAGGCCGGATGGAAATCCATTCAGCATCCAGCTCTCCGTCCACATCTGAATTGCAGGGACTGATATTGATAAACTCAACTCCGGCTTGGCGGGCGGCGCGCATGTCCTCTGCCTGACTATGGACGCCGACGCCCCCCGCATTCATCTGCGAATTCCGAAGCGCCATTCCGCCAAAGGCCACCACCAGCTTCCCGGAGTCAGTGATTGAGCTCCAAGACGTATGCGCCTCGATCAGGGAAGACATCGGCGCGACGACATGCGGCAGGATTACTTCCGCGGCGGCGTAGCTATATGAATCACGAGACGTCGTGCAGCCGCCATATAGAGACATAAACCGGCGCAACTGGCTTTGCGCATGATGGAACCTCCCGGCACTGGCCCAGCCGTAAGATCCGGCATATATCGCGCTGTGGCCGAACTGGTCGCGGACCCTGTCAAGTTCATGGGCGACAAGGTTCAGCGCCGTCTCCCAACTGACGGCGACAAATTCCTCATGCCCCCGCCTGCCCCGATCGCTATCGATCCCTTTTTCAAGAAACCCGCGACGCACCATCGGCTGGCTGATACGGCAAGGCCCGGTGCGTGTCTCCAGCATCGACGCGCCAATAGGGGACGGATGCGGGTCCGCCTCGAATGATTTCAAGGCAACAGGTTGCCCGGCCTCCATCTCTACCCGATAGGTTCCCCAATGCGACGATGTCAGCGGCGGCGACAATAGTTCAGCCTCCTTCCAGACCTTCCGTAACGATCACCAGACAGCGACTTTCCGGTGCAAGATCCATATCCGCCAATGCGGCGATGGTCGCCGCGCCACTCGGCGTTGTCTCAATATTATGTCTGGCCAACAGCTTTACAGCCCCGGACGCTGCCTCATCGGTGATCAATATAAATTCATTAGCATCATTTTTCAGCGATTTGACAGCGATTAAAGAGGCTTCCTTGCAATCCAGCCTTCCCATGTTCGAGACCGGCCCCTCCACCCGCGTCAAATTGCCTTTTTCAACGCTAATCATCAGACAAGGAGCGGCATTCGGTTCGACAATAGTGATTTTCGGCTGCTCGATCCAGTAGTCTCTAATATGGCCGGAGACGGCAGCGGCGAGACCGCCAACGCCGGCCTGAATTAGAACATGGGTCGGCCAGACACCCGTTTTTTCAAACTCCCCCCGGCATTCCTCGGCAAGAACAGTGTAGCCTTCCATAACCAAAGCCGGGCGATCGATATATCCTTCCCATGACCCGTCTGCGAGCAGGAGCCAACCGTTTTCCTCCGCCGCCTCTTTTGCTGCTGCAACGCTATCTTCGTAAACACCGTCAATCCGTACAACCGTTGCCCCCAAGGCGCGAATCCTGTCACCGAATCCCCTCGGCACAAGCGACGAGAGATAAACAACGGCTTCAGCGCCGAAAATATTTGCCCCGGCGGCGACGGAGAGGCCGTGATTACCGGCGCTCGCGGTAATAAAGGTCATGTCGGCGGCCACTGATTTCGCGACCTCGCTGGTCAAGTCCGCCGTCGTCGCCGCATCTGAAATCATCTGGGCGACGGCAAACGCACCACCCAGCGCCTTGAAGCTTCCCAGCCGCATGCGACGGGACTCGTCTTTTATGAAAAGCCGCGACATTCCGAGATCTTGGGCAAGCGCGCCGTGGTCGATCAGCGGTGTCGGGATATAAACCGGGCACTGCGCCAGCAGGGCCAAGGGTCGCTCCGCCGATGTCCGGAAAAGCCGGTGATCAGCAGTGGTATTTGGGGATTTTTTTGAACTCATAATCTATGCAGGATAGAAAATATCCACCTTTCAAACACATCAGAAAACAATGTTTGTTGACTAAATTTATCACCAACCGGCGGCATTTGACTTGAAACTGACACCGTCGTTGCCGTCATCGAATGCGGTCAGTTCGCCCCGGTATTTCTGAGCTGGTATTTCTTCTCAAGCCGCATTGCAATATAGGCGGACGGGACCGACACGATCAGAAAGAACAAGCCGACAAGTGTCATCGGTTCCAGATATTTATAATGGCTGTTGCTGTAGATATTTGCGGCATTGAACAGCTCGACCACCGTGATTGCCGACAGCAAGGGCGTCTCTTTGAACATGGTAATCAGGTAGTTGGCGAGCGGTGGGATCATCGGCGGAATGGACTGAGGCAAGATGACGTAACGCATGGTCTGATATGGTCGATAGTTCAGGGATTTCGCAGCCTCCCACTGTCCAGTCGGAACATTCTCAATTCCAGCGCGAAACACCTCCGACGTGTAAGTGCTGAAATGAAGACCGAGACCAATTATCCCGGCGGCCAGCGGCGAGAGGAAGATGCCAATATCCGGCAGGACATAGAAGAGAAAATAGAGCTGCACCAGGAGGGGCGTCCGGCGAATAAATTCCGATGACCAATAACTGAAAAACGCGATGGGCCGGGATTTGGACATTTTCAGGATGGCAAGGAAAAGCCCCAGCAAATAGGCCACGAATGCACCCGCAAACGTTGCCTCGATAGTAACAACTAGTCCTTGAACCATAAAGGGCAGCACATCCGCAGCAACTTTCCAACTCCAATCCATCAATTAAACTCCCTTCTTGGCTAAGGTGTTGCGGCCTTTGGACAGTTTTCTGCCGATGAAGTCCGTGATCGCGACAAGAACGGAGGCGATTGTGAAATAGATGATCATGATCGCGACAAATGGCTCCAGCGTGAGCGCCGTCTGGGCCCGGATAATCTGCGCCATGAACGTCAGATCGGATATGGTGATAAGCGAGGCGACCGCCGTCAGCTTGAGAAGCTCGATTAGCAGATTGCCGAACGTCGGGATCATTACGGGAATTGCCTGGGGAAGCAGTACATACCGGAATTTCTGGTATTTTGTGTAATTCAACGCGGTTGCCGCTTCGTGCTGACCGCGCGGCACAGACTGAACTGCAGCGCGAACGACCTCTGAGCCATAACTGCCAAGATTGAGCCCACAGGCAAGTATGCCCGCGACGATTGGCGGGAAGTGAAGCCCCATGAGTGGCAGCACGTAAAACATGAAAAACATCTGCACGATGGCGGAGGTGCCTCGGAAAAATTCGAGATAGATGATTGCTGCGATCCGGACGGAGGCCAGGCTTGAAAAACGGGAAAGCCCGACAAGAAAGGAAATGATGAGCGCAAGGATGGCGCTGACGAACGTCAGTTCGATGGTCGTGAGAGTGCCGTCGATCAGAAGCGAACTATATTCAAGGACTCTTTCCATATTCCGGCTTTCCGAATACTGCGCCCGTGGGCGCAGTATTCATCTGAGATAAGCAATTAAACGGGCGTTATTCAGCTTCCCGGGCAGAAATTATCCCGCGTCACACTCAGAGTCGCTTCTGCAGAAAAGCCATAAGGCTCAACGATCTTGGCAAACTCCCCGCTCGTTTTAAGCTCGGCGAGGGCCTTGTCATAGGCCGCCCGAAACTCCGTGTCGTCGGCGTTGAATGCGGCCCCTGCGCAGCCCATCGGAACGCCCTTCACCGGCATGACCAGCTCGATAGTCGGATCATTGAATTTCTTGATAAGATCAGCCGTCCCGAGACCCGACAGGGCAAACACGTCGACCCGCCCCTGCTGAAGCATCTTGATGCCGCTTTGCGGGTCGGTAAAGACCTTGATCTGGTCAGGCTTTACGCCGCGTTCCAGCGCATAGGCCTCTTCCGCACACCCGGCGCAGGTTGTCATTGTCAGGTCCGGGTTTTTGGCAATGTCCTCATAGGAGAGGAGCGCATGCGGATTGCCTTTGGGAACGGCGAAAGCTTCTGCGCCACAGAGATCCGGTTCGGAAAAAATGACGGATTCGCAGCGTTTGGGTTTGATGTAAAGACCGGATGTTGCCATATCGACCCGGCGGGCCATCAGGGCCGGGATCATCGATCCGTAGGGAACGACCGATGCTTTCAACTCTGGCACGCCGAGCTTTGCCATCACCGCGCGGGCCACATCGGGTGCCGCCCCGGTGACATAGCCATCGCCTCTGATAATGCTATAGGGCGGCTCGTTAGCGACGGCAACCGTGGCATATCCCTGTTTCTGCAGCTTTTCCAGTGTTCCCGCCGATCCGGGACCGGTGAAGGCGATGAGGGTCATCGCGCTGACCGCAACCGCCTGTATGATCTTGCTCATGGAAGTATACATTATTGAAATCCCCTTTTTTGGTGTTAACTGAACTCTTGGCTTGATGATTCTGAGATGCCGCGATCTTGCGGGACGGGCGTTACTTGGGCTTCAGGAAATATCTCCGATAATCTGTTTTAGGAAATTGCGGGTTCTCTCTTCCTTCGGGTTCCTGAAAATTTCCTCTGGAGGGCCGGATTCGACGATTTGTCCCTTTTCAAAGAAAAGAACGCGATCAGCGAAATCACGGGCAAAATTCATTTCATGGGTAACCGTCAGCATTGTGGTGTCGGAGTTCGACGCCAGCATTCTGAGAACGTTGAGAACCTCTTCCACAAGTTCGGGATCGAGCGCCGATGTTACTTCGTCAAACAGCATGATTTTAGGGTCCATAGCCAGCGCCCGCGCTATTGCAACCCGCTGCTGCTGGCCGCCTGAAAGCTGATGAGGATAATGCCGCTCTTTCTCCTCAAGGCCGACAAGCTGTAGTAACTCTCGTGCCCGGTTCATCGCATCCGGCTTATCAACTTCCTTGATCAGAACTTGCGGCTGAACGATATTCGCAAGGGCGGTTAAATGGGGGAAGAGATTGAACTGCTGGAAAACCATGCCGATATTCTTGCGCATTTTCCGAAGATGCTTTTCGCTCGCCGGCACCAGATCACCGTTCACTTTTTGATGCCAGAGATAGTCATTCTCGACCATCACATGGCCGCTATTGATCGTCTCCAGCGTCATTAATATGCGTAATATGGTTGTTTTTCCAGATCCGCTCGGCCCAATCAGGGCAAGCTTCTCCCCGGCCTCGACATGCATATTCAGATTACGTAATACCTGTAACTCGCCATAGGCTTTCGATACATTCTGAAATTCAATTATCTTGCTCATCTGCATGTGTTTCGGTCTAGGCGCATCCGAATTTCCTTACATAATCGTTGAGTATGAATCCCGAATTTTGAAATAATGATTCCCTACAAAAAGTTATGAGAAGAAGCCAACTTTAAAAAAGCGAGAGTTGTTTCTCATCATTACTGTGTTGGCACCCCATCAAATATCTTCAAGATGAGTTATCCTTCCGACTATAAATAGCCTATCGACTGGCTTTTATTAATTACGTCAAAAATTCGATATATTTGATAAAATTTATCAATATTGTATAGTTAATGATATGTTTTGATCACGATTGCATGGGATTTAACATATGCAGGCCTTTCGGCATCCAAACAGACAGTCAAGAAGAGCGTTGAACCCGATCGATGGGCATCGAGGGCAAAAAGTAGAAAGACCATGAACGAGCTAACAGCCAACGATTTTACGATCCTTCGCCTGCTTCAGGAAAATGCACGCGAGAAATTGGAGACGATCGCCTTTGAAACGGGGCTTTCCGTTGCCACTATCCAGCGGCGGATAAAGCATCTGAAATCGTCGGGCGTGATCACAGGTGAAAGCGCCCTCATCGCGCCAGAAACCGTGGGCCTCATGATGACCTTCCTGATCCTTGTCGAACTGGAGCGCGAGCGCATTGACCAGGTTGATGCTTTTCGCCGCAAGGTCAAAGCGGAACCCTATGTCCAGCAATGCTATTACATTACTGGCGAGGCAGATTTTGCGTTAATCGCCCTTGCCAAGGATATTCAGGATTTTGAAAATCTCACCCATCGCCTCTTTTTTGATGATGCGAATGTGAAGCGCTTTCGCACGTCAGTGGTCATGAACCGGACTAAGGTCGGCCTTTCGGTTCCGCTTCCTTAACCTGCACGGTTACGGCACTTCTAATGTATGTTTTCTAGATACCTTAAATGGAATGATGGCGAGAGTGCGATCGCCGTCATGTTACCAATTGCCCGCCGCAGAAACCCATGGGTCTCAACGAATGCATAATCTGGCGTAGCCGCCCTTAAGCGGCCGCGGATCCGCGCGCAAAGCCGGCAACCAAATGACGCGACAGGCGAAACCAAAAGAATCTTCCTTGATCCGAATGATCTATATCCGCCCCAATATTTAAGAGAAGCGGCACCCTGCCACTAATGAAATCGCCGCCGCCGGAATCAATATAGTTAGCAAAACACAGGCGCCACCTGCATCGGTTTCCGTTGTTTTTTTATTTTGCGCCAGCAATCCGCCCGCTGCGGCCGTTCCGGGTCCCTCGCAGGTGGTCGCGTAATTTTAGGCCGATCACATCTCGTACCAGAACCAACACTCTATCTAACACATTGATATATAATAATAATTAAAATAGTGAACATTGAGTAACTTAAAATACTAGACATTATTTTGAGTTTATGGTTGGATACTTCCAGACGAACGGGAGGCTCCTCAATTCAGTATTTATCGGTCTCGCCGCGACATATGAAGGATAGCTATTTTGCGATGGGCTAACGCAATTCCAACGCCAACCGAGCAGCTTGAGATCAAGCGGCAGGCGATCATTCGGGAGGCCGCCCAGGTGTTCAATCGGCGGGGCAGCCATGGCACGACGCTGGACGAGGTGGCGGAAAGACTGGCGGTCACCAAAACCGCGCTCTACCGGTATGTGAAAAACAAGAACCATCTTCTGTATCTCTGCCACAAGGAGGCCATGGATATCGCCGCCCAGAACATGGATATCGGCGAGGCCGAGGGCCAAACGGGGCTGGAGAAAATCCAGATCGGGATGAAGGGCTATCTGCGGGAAATGGTCGGCACGATGGGCGTGCCGGTTATTATTCTGGAGGAAAAGGCCCTCACCGGAGACGAGGCGAAAAAAATCATCGCCATTCGCGATACCTTCGAGACCCGCATGCGCAAACTAGTTAACGAAGGCGTCAAGGACGGCAGCATCGTACCGATCAATTCGAAACTGGCAATTTTTGCCATGCTCGGCGCGGTTCACTGGGTTACCAAATGGTATTCTCCGTCCGGCGTCTGGACACCGGAGGAGGTCTCCGATGCCATGATCGAGCTGGTGACGCGCGGGTTTGCCGCCAGCCCCTCAAAACAACTGACGGCCGACATACATCTCGCGCCAATGCCACAATCGACAAAACATAATAATTAAACATAATAAGGGAGGAACTGATGGACTTTGATCTATCGCAGCAGCAACTAGATTTTCAGGCAAATATCCGCGAGTTCGCACAGTCGGAAATTGCGCCGCGCGCGGAACAGCTCGATCGTGACGCTGTCTTTCCAACGGACCTCTTCCAGAAACTCGGCGAGCTTGGCGTCATGTCCATCCCGTTCGATGAGGAGTATGGCGGCATGGGGCTCGGTGTTCTCGATGCCGTGCTGGCCATTGAGGAAATTGCCCGCGCCGACCAGTCCCTCGCCGTCTCCGTCATGGTGTCGGTCGCGACCGGCCTGACCGTGCAGCGCTTCGGCACTGAGGAGCAGAAGAAAAAATGGCTGCCCGACATTGTGTCCGGCCAGCGGATCTGCTCGATTGCCGGGACGGAACCGGATGCGGGCAGCGATACGGCGGGCTTCAAGACCCGCGCCCGCCTGCTCGATGACGGCAGCTGGTCCCTGACGGGCGAAAAGGCCTATATCACGAACCCCGGCACCGACATCTCGTCCTTCACGCTCATTCTTGCGGTCTCCAGCCCGAAAGACGCGGAGGCCAAGAAATATACGCTGTTCCTGACGCCGAATGATGCGCCGGGCTACACACGGGGAGAAAAATACAGGAAGATGGGCTGGCGCTCCTCCGATACACGCCCGCTGTATCTCGATGAATGCGAGTTACCCGCAGGCGCCGTGGTCGGCGAAATCGATGGCGGCCGCTGGGTCCTGCACAAGGGCTATCAGGCCGCACGCCTGTTTCTGTCGACCTGCTCGCTGGGCCTCGCCCAGGCGAGCCTTGACCATGCCATCACCTATGCAAAAGAACGGCAGGCCTTCGGCAACAGCCTTGGAAAACTGCAGCTCATCCAGGAAATGGTTGCCAACATGGCCGTCAAGGTCGATTGCGCCCGCCTGCTCACATACCGCGCCGCCTGGCAGGTGGATGCCGGAAAGGCCGATATGAAGGCCCTGTCCATGGCGAAACTCTATGCCACGGAGATCGGCTCGGAGGTCGCCAATATGGCAATCCAGGTTCACGGCGGCTGGGGTTTCATGGATGACTGTCCGGTGTCCCGTTACTTGCGTGACAACCGGGTGTGCACAATTGGCGATGGCAGTTCCCAGATTCAGACATTGCTGATCGCACGGGAATGCGGACTGGATGTGTCCTTCTAGCAAGGGACAAACATAAGAAAAACGTCACCCAGTATAAATTGTCTCAGGTCCCGGGAGGGGAAACTATGGGCGGTAACAGTGTTTCGGATACGGCTGTGTTGGAAGCGGACGGACTGTGCCTGAAATTCGGCGCGGTGCAGGCGCTGAAATCTGTATCGCTTACGGTTGAGGACAATCATATCCATGCGATTATCGGCCCCAACGGCGCGGGCAAGTCGAGCCTGCTGAACTGCCTGTCCGGCTTTTACCGGGCGCAGTCCGGCTCGGTCCGGTTCAGAAGCGAGGACATCTCCGCCTTACCGCCGCGCAAGCGCGCGGCAATGGGGATCAGCCGCACGTTTCAGGGCATCCAGACCTATCCCCACCTGACCGCCCGCGAAAACATCATGACCGGCTACCATGGCCAGATGAAGAGCGGGATTTTCCGCAACCTGATCTATTGGGGTGCCACCCGCCGCGAGGAAGAAGAATATACCCGCAAGGCCGAGGAAATTATCGACTTTCTGGAGCTAGAAGAGGCCCGCAACATGCTCGTTGGCGACATGCCTTATGGTTTGCGCAAGCGCGTGGATCTCGGCCGGGCGCTCGCGCTCGATCCAAAACTCCTGATCATGGATGAGCCGATGGCGGGCATGGGCCCTGAGGAGAAGGGCGATCTCGCCCGCTTTATCCTCGATATCCGGACTGCCCTCACCATCCCGATCATTCTGGTGGAGCATGACATGGAAGTGGTGATGGATATCTCCGACAGGATTACCGTCGTCGATTTTGGCGAGGTGATTGCCTCTGGGACACCGGATGAAATCGGCAAGAACGAGCGGGTGATCTCTGCCTATCTCGGAGGGACGGACTAATGACCTCACGCCCGATAATCAGCGCCCCAGTCGCCGAGGACAAGCGGTGCTCAAACGGCAAGACCCTGCCCCAGCTGGTGCAGTCGAACGCCGTAGAATTTGCGGACATGGCGGCGGTAAAATCGAAACGGTCCGGTATCTGGCGTAAAAAAAGCTGGCCGATGCTGTTCGATGAGATGCGCCTCGCCGCCCGGGGCCTCGCGGCCTGCGACCTGAAACGCGGCGATGTTCTGGCATTCATTTCCGAAAACATTGAGGAGCAGCTGATCGTGCAGCTCGCGGCCCTGTCTCTCGGCGCGATCACGGTCAGCGTCTATCCGGATGCCACCATCGATGAGCTGGAATATATCATTGTTCATTCCGGCGCCGTGATGATCATGGGCGAGGATCAGGAACAGGTCGATAAAATCCTGCAATGTAAAAGTGGCGTGCCGGAAATCCGCCGGATCCTCTATGTGGATGACCGCGGCCTCTGGGAATATTCCGATCCGAGACTGATTTCTCTCGAAGACGCGCTGAAAATGGCCGGAGATTATGAGAGCCCTGCCTGGATTGACGCCGAGATCGCCAAGGGCCTTCAGGAACATGTCGCCGTTTATTGCTATACCTCCGGCACCACGGGAAAACCGAAGGCAGCGATGCTGTCCCACGCCTTCATTCTTGATAATGCCTATCGCCTGATGGGGGCATTGGATGTGCGTCAGGGAAGCAATTACCTCTCCTACATCTCCCCTGCATGGGCGGCCGAGCAATTTTTCGGGATCGCCCTGCCCCTGCTGGCACCGATGGTGGTTCATTTCGCCGAAAAGCCCGAAACCATCCAGCATGACCTGCGCGAGGTCGGGCCGGAATTCCTAATGTTCACACCGCGCCAATGGGAAATGCAGGCCTCCGACGTCGAGGCGCGCATGATGGATGCCCCCGCCTTCCAGCGATGTCTCTACCGCTGGGGTATCCAGCAAGGGCTTGAGAAGGTTCGTGGCAAAAGCGGCTTGCTGTTCCGCTATGTCAGCTGGCCGCTTGCGGAGATGCTGGTCCTGCGCGGCATTCGCAACCTGCTCGGCCTAACCTGTGCCCGTGCCGTCCTATCCGGCGGGTCCGGTCTGTCGACGGAATTATTCGAGCGGTTCCGCTCCTTCGGGGTGCCGCTTGGCAATCTTTATGGGTCGACCGAGCTTGGCCTCATCTCAACCCATCGTCCCGGCAGCAAGACACCGGAAACCATGGGCACCTTCA
The DNA here is from genome assembly GCF_041689005.1 of Sneathiella sp. GTDB lineage: Bacteria > Pseudomonadota > Alphaproteobacteria > Sneathiellales > Sneathiellaceae > Sneathiella. The sequence goes on along the minus strand of NZ_JBDNHC010000176.1, from coordinate 23,283 downwards.
TGCCATCCGATCCGACCATTACCGGCCCGATCGAGGGGTGGGTGGATGAACAGGGTCAGCTCTGCCTGAAGACGCTGGCGTTTTCGGGATTTCTCAACGACCCGGAAGCCACCGTCGAGCTTGGGCATTCTGAAAGTGGCTATAAAACCGGTGACGCCGTGCGTGTGAATGAGGACGGCGAGCTAATCTATCTCGACCGTCTCAAGGATTTACGGAAATTACGCACCGGTCAGGCTTACCCGCCGCAATTCATCGAAAACCACTTGCGCGCCTCCTCGCTGATCCGCGACGCCATTGTCATTGGCGATGAAAACCGCGACAACGTCGTCTCCCTGATCAATATCGATGCGGAGATTGCCGGGCGATTTGCGGAAATTAACGGCCTCGCCTATGGAACCTTCCCCGAACTCAGCCAGCTCCCCCTGATCCGCGAGGAGGTCGGGCGTGTCCTCGCCAAGGTGAATGGCCTCGTCGACAAGGATGCCCGTGTCATTTCCTTCATCAATCTGCCGAAGGAGCTGGATGCGGACGAATCTGAATTGACGCGGTCGCGTAAATTGCGGCGGGAGCATATCCATGCGCGCTACGCAACAATGATTGACGCCCTCTACAGCGGCGATGACAGCCTCACGACTGAAATTGAGGTGAAATACCAGGATGGCAGCACCAGCCTGTTGAAAGCGGTTGTGGCAATAAATCGGATTGAGGACAGTCTATGATCAATTTTCTGCAAATTCTTTTAGAAGGCACTCTTGTCGGCCTTGTCTACGGCCTGATTGCAATCTCGTTCGTCGTTATCTACCGGGCATCCCGCATCGTCAATCTCGCGCAGGGTGAGGTCGTCGTCTTCGGCGCCTTCTTCCTCTGGAGCTGCACCTTTGGCCTTCAGTCCATCGGCATCGAGGTTCCTTTATTCGTCAGTGTGATGATGACACTGGTCGCCTGCGTGCTGTTCGGATTGCTGCTGGAGCGGCTGGTGTTCCGGCCGCTCATCGGCCAGCCCGCCTTTGCGATTTTCATGGCCAGCGTGGCACTGTTGATCCTGCTCAGGGGCGTGGCGCAACTGGTCTGGACGGCTGAGACGCGCGCTTTTCCTGTCATTCTACCCGACGGCGCCTTTACAATCGGTCCCTTCCTCATCAGTACACGGCTGCTAATTGGCGGTATCTTCACCATCGTTCTGTCATTCGCCCTGCATTATTTCTTTACGCGAACCCGTCAGGGCCTGCGACTTGCTGCCGTGGCAGAAGATCACAATACGGCGCTCTCCCTTGGTGTTTCCGTCCGCGCGGCAACCGCAATCGCCTGGATACTCGGGACGATCGTTGCGACCCTCGGCGCTGTCGTGTTGCTGTCGGGCCGGGTAGTATCCCTCGAAGTCGCGCAGATCGGCTTCAAGGCGTTGCCGGTCGCCCTGCTGGGCGGGCTCGAGTCCATCCGCGGCGCGCCGCTCGCCGGGATAATAATCGGCGTGAGCGAGGCCCTCGCCATGGCCTATCTCGACCCGCTGACCAACGGCGCCGCGTCGGGGGTTCTTCCCTACGCCATGATGATCGGGGTCATTCTCCTGCAACCACAGGGCCTGTTCGGCTGGAAAAAGATAGAAAGGCTCTGACATGCTGCCCACCGGTGTTCATTTTGAAAGCTACGGCGGGGAAGCCCGTCTGCTCAAGACGATGCGATCCAGGGTCTGGCTCGGCGGCCTGCTGATCGCGCTGTTCTGCGTCCCGTTGGTAGCCGGCCCCTATTTCCTCGGCGTCATGACCTACATGTATATTTCGCTGATGGCCGTTTACGGACTGTATGTCACCGTTGGCATGGCCGGGCAGATCAACATTGCCCAATCCGCCTTCGTTGGTGTCGGGGCCCTGATGACGGCGAAACTGTCGGAGTTCGGTGTCCCCTTCTGGGCGGCTATTCCGCTTGCCGCCCTCGCCACGGGCATGGTCTCCATCGTCTTCGCCCTGCCGGCCGCACGGGTAAAGGGCTTTTATCTGGCTCTGACCACGCTGGCCGCGCAGATCATGTTCCCGACGATCATTTTTGCCCTGCCATCGGACTGGCTCGGTGGTCTCGTGGGCATGTCGGTGACCGGCGCCACTATCGGATCTTTCTCCCTGTCCTCCCCCGTCGATTTCTACTTGCTGACGCTGGTGATCGTGCTGGGGCTGAGTGTTGTCGCGTTTAACCTGCGCCGCACCCGTTTCGGCCGCGCCCTCATCGCTGTGCGCGACAATGACGTTGTCGCCGAGGTGATGGGCATGAATGTCCTGAAAATCAAGGCTCTTGCCTTTTTCACAGGGTCGCTGTTTGCCGGGGTTGCGGGAGGTTGCACCGCCTATTTCTTTCAATTCGTGACCGTGGAGAGTTTCACCCTTTTCGCCTCGGTTTGGTATCTCGGGATGCTCATCGTCGGGGGAACCCATAGTGCCCTGGGAGCAATCCTCGGCGTCGTATTCATTACTTTTATTCAGGAAGGACTGCATGAGGTGGCAACGATAGCAATGCAGTCCGGTTCCAGCAGCAGCGGCGGGGCAATTTTCGCCCTGACCTCGATTGTGTTGGGAGGGCTGATCTTGCTGGCCCTGATTTTCGAACCACGTGGACTGGCGCACCGATGGTCGGTGCTCCAGACCACTTTTCAGCTCTGGCCTTTCCCCCGAAACTAGGGAACAAGCCGGAATAATGGGGATATTCCCCACTTCAACAGGGAGGACATTATGCGATTAAAAACAACACTGCTTGCAATTGCCTTGGGAGCGCTGGTCAGTCTGCCAGCCTCGGCCAAGGAATATATAATGAGCACCAGCGCCGACTTCTCGGGGCCGTTTGCCGATGTCATGCCGAATGCCATGTCAGGGATCAATGCCATCACCGATTGGTGGAATGAGACAACCGGCAAGGACCTCGGCGTCTCGGTAAACATCAAGATTTACGATATGCGCTATGATGCCTCGGTTGTCGCCAAGACCTGGCCGGCAATTCTCAACACCGACCACCCGATCATGCATTTGGGTTTCGGATCTCCGGATCTGGTGACTTTGATGAAACGTCTACCGAATGACAAAGTGCCCATGTTGCTGGGGACCGCCATGGTTGGACTGGTCTGGAAACCTGAGGGCTGGCATTACTCGATCCGTCCCACCTATAGCCATGAATTCGCGGGCCTGCTGAGCGAAATGCAGAAGAAAAAAGGCAGTGTCCTTAATATTGCGGCGGTCAGCACCCAGAACAAGGCTGGCTTCGTCGATCAGGTGAAGGGTGTTGAAAAGCTCGCGGAACAGTATCCGGACCGCTTTGCCATGGTCGATGTTCAATGGGTGGACCCCTCCCCTGTGTCGCTGACCAACAATATCCGCGCCATGTCACAGAAAAATCCTGACGTCATCATGGTTGGCGGAACAACGGCACAGGTCATCGCAACGGCCAAGGCGTTGAAAGATCTGAACCTGACCGTTCCGATCATCAGCTCGACCCATAACGGGTTGTCGGAAGCCGCCAAGGGTATTGACCCGGCAGACCTGAATGGCTCCTATTCGGCGTTCTCCTTCGCACCGCCGACAAAAGCCGACCTGCCAATCCGCGACATCTACAACAAGTACAAGAAAGAGGGTGACTGGACCCTGATCACCGCACAGTCCGCGGCTCAGGCCATTCTCGCGCTCCGGACACTGGAAAAGGCGATTGCCGAGGTCGGTGCCGACAATGTGGATGGCACCGCAATGCGGAATGCCCTGCTGAATAACGAGTTCAGCGAGGAAGAGCTTTTGGGAGCCCTGCCAACACTTGATTACGACACGACGGCGCCGTTCCCGATCGGCGAGATCAAGTCCACTGCGGAAATCATGGAAAACGGCAAGATCAGGCCGCTGAGCGATGTCTGGATGGAAGTTCCGGCATTGGAAAAATGGTAAACTGCATTACGACGAGCCGGGGGTAGACCTATGGGATTGATACTGAATAATGTGGATTTGGTTTACAGTGGCGTCATCCAGGTGCTGCGATCTGTCAATCTGGAAATTCCGGATGGCCAGATGGTGGTTCTTCTGGGATCAAACGGCGCTGGCAAAACCACAACGCTCAGGGCAATCTCGGGCCTGCTCCATGCGGACCTTGGCAAGGTGACCGCGGGTCGCATTCTGCTGGATGATGAGGACATCACCAACGGCGATCCCACGGATATCTTTGCCAAGGGTATCGTTCAGGTTCTTGAGGGCCGCAAGGTCCTCGAGCATCTGACCGTCGAGCAGAATTTGATGGTCGGCGCGCATTTGCGCAAAGATCACGCGGGAATACGGGAAGATCGCGAAAAGGTCTTTCATTACTTCCCCCGCCTGACGGATCTGCTGAAACGTACAGCCGGGTTTCTCTCTGGCGGTGAAATGCAGATGTTGCTCATCGGACGGGCAATGATGGCGCGCCCGCGCATCTTGATGCTGGATGAGCCGTCCATGGGCCTCGCGCCGATCCTGATCCAGCAATTGTTTGAGGTGATCGGCCAGATCAAGCGCGATGAAGGCCTGACGATTTTTCTGGTGGAACAAAACGCCCATGCGGCGATCGGCCAGTGTGACTATGGCTATGTGATGGACAATGGCCGCATCGTTCTGCACGGCACTCGCGACCAGTTACAGAATAATCAGGATGTGAAGGAATTTTATCTCGGCTTCACCGGCGAGGAAAATCGTCGGAATTTCCGAGATGTCAAACATTACAGGCGCCGCAAGCGCTGGTTGGGGTAATCGCATCATGGATAGATTCTCTCATATGCGCAGCCTTTACGGCAAAGCCGTAACCAAGGCCCCGGCCCTCCGGGAACGGTTCGAGAAAGCGGGTCTGACGCCTGCCGGGCTCGTCGACGAGGGCGCCCTCAACCGTCTGCCGGTGCTCACCAAGGAACGCCTGATGCAACTGCAGGCGACTAATCCGCCTTTCGCGGGATTCCTTTCCTGCGACATCGCCGAAATAGCCCATATTTATGTCTCCCCCGGCCCGATTTGCGAGCCGGGTCTCGCCAATGACAAAACCGGTCACGGCATGGACAGGATGTTCAGGGAAGCGGGGATTGGCCCGGGTGATATTGCCCTCAACAGCTGGGCCTACCACCTTGTGCCAGCCGGACTGTTGTTCGATCAGGGCCTGCGTGCCGTGGGCGCGACGGTCATTCCCTCCGGCACGGGCAACACGGCCTTGCAGGCACAGCTTCTGTGCGACCTGAAACCGACGGTCTTTCTCGGCAGTACCGCCTATTTTGCAACCTTGGTCGAGCAACTGGCGAGCGACGGCAAGACATTGCCCGCGGACTGGACCCTGAAGCATGCCTTTCTCGGCGGCGAATTCGGTGACTGGTCAGCAAAGCGCCGGGCAATCGAAAACCAATATGGCCTTAAAACATGGTCCTGTTACGCCACCGCCGACTTTGGCCTGATCGGCTTCGAGCGTGACGGCGAAGACGGATATCAAATTCACGAGGACCGCTATGTCCAGATATGCGATCCCGTCAGTGGTGCGCCACTACCGCCCGGAGACTCCGGGGAAATTGTCGTGACGACATTGGCGCGTGGCTGGCCGATGATACGGTTCGGGACCGGCGATGTTGCCCATGCCAAGACGCTCGCTGCCGACGGTGGTGTCCAGCAGATATCAGCGCTGGAAGGCCGGGTGGGCGCGGCCGTCAAGGTCCGGGAGATTTTTGTCTATCCCGGGCATCTTGAGGCTTTGGTACGGCAGAGCGATGGCATCACCGCGGCCCGCGCGGAGATTACGCGGCAGGATGGCCGAGACTATATCACGCTGGAACTGGTTAAAGACGGAAACACCGGTGTCGAGCCGCAAGAGGAAAAGCTGCGGGTATTATTTCAGTCCCTCACTCGCCTCAAGGCAGACCGCCTCCACTGGCTGGAGAGCGAGGCGGACTTCACTATCGGCGGCCTGCTGGTGGACAGCATGCCCACTTAAAAAAACCGGCCACGGCCATGCAACGAGATTATAGGACAGGATTTTAGAGGACGATTTATGACAATTCTTGCAAGTAACTGCAATCCTCATGACCCGAATTTCATGAAGAACAAGGCGGTTTACGAGAGCCTGATTTCCGATCTGCGGGAAAAATTCGACTGGGCTCTTGCCGGGGGCGGCGAGAAAAGTGTGGCGCGTCACAAGGAGCGCGGAAAGCTTCTGGCGCGCGACCGGATCGACCTGCTTGTAGATCCTTTGACTCCGTTTCTGGAGCTGTCGCCGCTGGCCGCTCTCGGGCTCTATGACAATGGCCTGCCCTCCGCCGGTATCGTTACCGGGATCGGGACAATCCGGGGCGTGACCTGCGTGATTATCGCCAATGATGCGACCGTCAAGGGCGGTTCTTTCTACAAGGAGACCGTGCGCAAGCATATCCGCGCGCAGGATATTGCGCTCGAAAATGACCTGCCGGTGATCTATCTGGTCGATTGCGGCGGGGCCAACCTCGAAAGCCTCGAAGACGTGTTTCCGGATCAGGATCATTTCGGCGGCACCTTTTACCGGCAATGCCGCATGTCCGGCAAGGGCCTCCCGCAGCTCGCCGCGGTTTTCGGCGAATGCACGGCGGGCGGTGCCTATATCCCCGCCCTCTGCGATGAATTCGTTATGGTCGCCAAAAATTCCTCCATCCATTTAGGCGGCCCGCAAATCGTCAAGGCCGCCATAAGCGAGATCATTGGCCGGGACGAACTGGGAGGCGCCTGGATGCACAGCACGCAATCGGGCGTTTCTGACCATTTCGCCGTCGATGAAAAAGAGGCCATCGCCAAGCTCCGGGACATGGTCGGGGCCATCAACTATCCGCAAACCCTCCATGGAGATATCCGGACGGCCAGCCCGCCGCGCTATGATCCGGCAGAGCTGACAGGCATCGCCTCCGTTGATCTGACGTTGCCGGTTGACCAGCGCGAAATCGTGGCCCGCCTTGTTGACGATAGCGCCTTTCATGAATTCAAGCCCCTGTACGGGGCAACGCTTTTATGCGGCTTTGCCCATATCGAGGGGCTGCCGGTCGGGATTATTGCCAATAACGGGGTGCTGATGTCCGAAAGCACCCTGAAAGGCGTCCATTTCATCGAACTCTGCGATCAGCGGAACATACCATTGTTGTTCATGCAGAACACGACCGGGTTCATGGTCGGGTCCGAGGCGGAACGCAACGGCATCGCCAAGAACTCGGCGAAACTGGTCTATGCGGTTTCCAATAGCCGCGTTCCCCGGTACACGCTGGTCACCGGCGGATCCTACGGTGCCGGCAACTACGGCATGAGCGGACGCGGCTTCCGGCCGCGCTTCATGTTCATGTGGCCCAATGCCCGCCTCGGCGGCATGAGTCCGGATGTCGGCTCGTCGGTCTTGATGGACCTGCGCCGGGCAAGCATTTCGAAAAAACCGGCCACCGAGCAGGAGTTGGCGGACTACGAGCAGAAGGTGCGCAATATGTTCGAGGACAAATCCACCGCCTACTATTGTACAGCGCGGATTTGGGATGACGGCATTATCGAGCCCGCCGATACCCGCCAGACACTGGCGCTCTGCCTTGCCGTCGGGGCGATGCAGGCTCCGGAAACCGGCTACCGCCCCGTCTATAGAATGTGAGGAATGAGGTCATGAGTTCCCTTTTTGCCAAAGCCCCAAACGTTCTGCGCCGCGTCCTGATCGCCAACCGGGGCGAAATCGCCTGCCGCGTCATTCAAACCTGTCAACGGCTGGGCCTGAAGACGATTGCCGTCTATTCAGATGTCGATGAAACCTCCCTGCATGTGCGGTTAGCGGATGAAAAAATCAGGATCGGCGAAGGCCCCGCCTCACAAAGCTATCTGAACATCGATGCGATAATGCAGGCAGTCGCGGCAAGCGGTGCCGATGCGGTCCATCCCGGATATGGGTTCCTGTCCGAGAATGCCGCCTTCGCTGAACGCTGCGAACGGGACGGCGTCCTTTTCATCGGCCCGTCCTCTGGCTCAATCCTCTCCATGGGCTCCAAGATTGAAGCCAAGCGCATTGCCGAAAAGGCCGGTGTACCGACGGTCCCCGGTTATCATGGCGACGACCAGACCGGTGACCGGTTGGCGGCGGAGGCTGAAAAGATCGGCTACCCCGTCCTGATCAAGGCCTCCGCTGGCGGCGGCGGGCGGGGCATCCGCCTTGTACGCGATCCCGCGGACTTCGCCCGCGAGCTCAAGCTTGCCCGTGCGGAAGCCAAGTCGACCTTCGGCAATGACGCATTGCTGATTGAGAAATACATTGAGATTCCCCGCCATCTGGAAGTCCAGATTATGGGGGACTCCCACGGCAACCTGGTCCATCTGTTTGAGCGGGACTGCTCCGTCCAGCGCAACAACCAGAAAATACTGGAAGAGGCGCCCGCCCCTAACCTGCCCGAAGCTGTGCGGCAGAAGCTGTTTGAAACCGCGTTGATGCTCGGTCGGGAAATTGGCTACAAATCTGCAGGCACCGTTGAGTTCATTATGGCAGCGGAGGATGACCAGCCGTATTTCCTGGAAATGAATACGCGCCTGCAAGTGGAGCATCCGGTGACCGAAATGATTACTGGCCTCGACCTCGTTGAATGGCAATTGCTGGTTGCCGCCGGGCTTCCGCTCCCGCTCGCTCAGGAGGAAATCCGCCAGGACGGCCATGCGATCGAGGCCCGTCTCGCCGCCGAACGGCCAGAGGATGATTTTCAGCCGAGTATCGGAACATTCGTGCAGGTGGAGGTCCCGTCCACAATACGCTTTGATACCGGCGTCGCCACCGGCTCCGACGTCACCCCCTATTACGACAGCATGCTCGCCAAGTTCATTTCCCACGGCAAGGACAGGGCCGCCGCTCTCGCCGCTCTCTCCCGCGGATTGGCCCAAAGCGCCCTGCTCGGGGTCGGAACCAATCAGGCATTTCTGCTTGACTGTTTGGCGAAACCGGATTTTCAGGATGGCCGGGCGACAACTGCATTCCTCGCGCAGAACTTCCCGGATGGCTGGAAGGTCGAAAAGTCACATATCACGGAACTTCGGGCATTGGCCGCCGCCCTCTGGCTCAGTGAGCCCTCGTCCTCCTCTCCCACCCTGTGGCAACGCAAGAGCGGATTTCGCGTCATGGGCGCCCGCCGCCCGGGCAGTTGTTTGATCGACCTCGTGGACAGCCAAGGCGAAGAGGTCATCTTCCTGCAGTTTGGCAACGGTCCGGCCGTCGCCCGCGTCGGGGACCAAAGCGTTGATCTTGGCGATATTCTGACCGCCGACGAAAAGACGTTCAGGGACGCGCCTGTTCGCTGGGTCACCGAGGGAAATATCCTGCATGTTTCCTGGAACGGCCAGTCCCTTCGCGCCACGTTCGCCCTTTCCGTCGACGCGCAGCCCCAGACCTTTGAGCATTTGAGCAAGCCCAATGACCTGTCCGCCCCGATGCCCGGTCTGATAACCGAAATTCTGGTCAGCGTTGGCGATACTGTCACGGAAGGCGATCCTATCTTGCAGATGGAAGCCATGAAGCTGGTGCATTCCCTCCGCGCCGGGCGCAGCGGGAGCGTCGCATCCATTCACTGTAAAGTGGGCGACACCGTCCCGCTTGGCAAATCCCTGATTGAAATTGAAATACCTATGGAGACTTGAAAAATGGCTGGATTATGGTTTGAAGAATTCGAAGACGGCATGGTTATCGATCACGAATGGACACGGACGATTACGGAAACGGATAATCGCTGGTTTTCGCTTTTGACCATGAATACCCAGCCCGTACATATTGACGCGCATGCCGCCGCGAAAAGTATCTGGAAACGGCCGCTTGTAAACAGCCTTCTTACCCTCGGCCTGATGGTGGGAATGTCCGTCAACCAGACGACTTTCAACACGACGATTGCCAATCTCGGCATGGAGAAAATCAAGTTTCCGCATCCCTTGTTTGAGGGTGATACCGTCCATATCCGGACAACCGTGATCTCAAAACGAAAAAGCGCCTCCCGGCCCGGTGAAGGCATTGTCACCCTCCGTCATGAAGCCTTTAACCAGGATAACATTATGTGCGGCACCTGTGAGCGCGCGGCTCTGATGATGCTGCGGCCCGAGACCGCCTGATGCGGTCGAGATCAAACAGCTAGCAGGTTTTGTCGGTTAACAGAAATTTAGATTGATGAAATCCCGTCATTGACACTAATTGTCTGGCCGGTGATTTTGGCCGCCGATGGACTGGCCAGAAAGGCGATCATCGATGCTAAATCTTCGGCTGAAACCACGCCGAGTCCGACCATTGTCTCTGCCTTGCTGAAAATCTTGTTGGCGAATTCGTCCGCCATCAGCTTGCCATAGAGGGGGAGTTCCCTTCACAACGCTTGGCGTCAGACAGTTTACGCGAATATTGTGCCGCTTAACTTCATTGGCCATTCCGCGGCAAAACATGACAATGGCCGTCATGGCCGCGCCGATAACGGTTTCCCCGGGTGTCGCGATTTTTGCGGCATCCGATGCAAGGCAGATAATACTGCCGTGCTTTCGCCGTGTCATATGGGGCAGGACGGCTCTTGCGGGATGGATAATGCTCGCGACGATCATGTTAATTGTCGGCATGAGTTCAGCAGTCGGGATTTTATGCAGAAGCTGCGGCATCGGGTCGCCGCCTCCGCAACTGACTAATATGTCTACGCCGTTCATGTGGTCCGCCGCCATATCGACGGATATCCACGGCTATCACGACGCGGGAATTTCGGCAGGATCGGCCGAGGATCGTGGAAATCGGCCACAAAAAAGCCCCGAAATCCGTAGAAATCAGGGCTTTTATATTGGTCGGGCAGGCGAGATTCGAACTCACGACCCCTTCACCCCCAGTGAAGTGCGCGACCAGGCTGCGCTACTGCCCGACAAGGCAGATCTATATGAGGGACCCCGAGGGGCCCGCCGGTGGCGCACTATACTGACAGCAGCACACAATGGCAACGCCCGTTCTGCGCCGTTCGGGCATTTTTTCTGAGGTCCTGAAACGGGCAGCAAATGACAGCTAGTCGAGTGCCTTTTTCAGGTTCCGAAGTTCAATCAGGACGGCACTGATCTGCTGACGGGTTGCTTCGGGTAGTTGCGCCCCGGCATCATTGTCGGCGGCGGCGCGGGTAAGGGCCGGGTTCCCCTCGGCGCGGGCGGCAGAGACCATGGCGTCGACATTGTCGATCTTGCCCCCCTGCTCTTTCAGGAGCTTCTGCGCGCCGCGAATGGTGAAGCCGTGCTTGTAGAGAAGATCGCGGATTCCGCGAATAAGTTCAATGTCCGAGGGACGGTAATAACGACGTCCGCCGCCGCGCTTCAGTGGCTTGACGATGTGGAACTTGGTTTCCCAGAAGCGCAGGACATGTTGCGGAACGTCCAGTTCGGAAGAAACTTCGCTGATCGTGCGAAAGGCATCCGGGGATTTTTGCAGTTTTTGTGCCGCCCGCGCCACCTTATCCGCCACCATTTTCCTGGTTGATCTTGTCCTTCAGGACATGGGACGCCCGAAAGACGAGGACCCGTCGTGGATTGATCGGCACTTCTTCACCGGTTTTCGGATTGCGGCCGACGCGACCCGATTTCTGGCGAACCTGCAGACTGCCAAAAGAGGAGATTTTTACGCTTTCCCCGGCAACCAGCCGGTCGGAGATTTCGGCAAGAACAGTCTCGACATGGTCGGACGATTCGTTCCGCGACAAGCCGACCTGCTGATAGACAGCTTCCGCCAAGTTTGCTCTGGTCAATGTGTTTTTCGTCATGACACCCCCTGTTCAGTTAAAAATTATCACAGGTTCCGGTTCCGTCAAACATAAAGGCGCAAAATACCGCCTCAAACAACCGGAAATCCACATATTTCACAAATAAACCCTATAACCAATTGAAATAGATTAGGGTTTCGACAGGTCAAGCAACAAATTGCAGCGCAGAGATTCGGGTGCCCTTTACCAGCGGAGCAATGCCGATCCCCAGGTAAATCCGCCGCCCATGGCCTCCAGCAATAGCAACTGGCCGCGCTGTATGCGCCCGTCCCGCACCGCCTCATCGAGGGCAAGCGGTACTGAAGCTGCAGAAGTATTGCCATGTTTATGGACAGTTACGACAACTTTATCAGGTGATAGCTTAAGTTTCCGACCGGTCCCGTCGATGATCCGCTTGTTCGCCTGATGCGGGATCAGCCAATCAATATCCGCCGCCGTCAAGCCCGTCGCCGCCAGCGCCTCATGGACGACACTGGTAAGGTTCGTGACCGCATGTCGGAACACCTCCGGCCCTGCCATGCGCAGGAAACCCGTTGTCTGGGTTGAGGACGGTCCGCCGTCGACATAGAGCAGGTCATGCTTCTCGCCATCGGAATGCAGGTGGCTGGTCAGGATACCGCGATCATCGGATGTACCCGCGCCCTCCGCCGCCTCAAGAATGACGGCACCGGCGCCATCGGCAAACAGGACACAGGTGCCCCGGTCAGTCCAGTCGATAATGCGTGAAAAGGTTTCGGCGCCGATTACCAGCGCGCGGTTGACCTGACCCGATTTCACAAAATTGTCCGCCGTCGCCAGCGCATAGAGAAACCCTGTACAGACAGCCTGGATATCAAAGGCAAAGCCGCCTTTCATCCCGAGATTTTTCTGCACCACCGTCGCCGTTGCCGGAAAGGTTTCGTCTGGGGTGGCAGTGGCCACGATGATCAGGTCGATGTCGTTTGCGTCAAGTCCGGCCATGTCAAGCGCGGCGCGGGCAGCGTGCGTCGCCAGATCGGAGGTCAGTTCGTCATCGGCAGCAATATGGCGGCTTTCGATACCGGAACGGGAGACGATCCATTCGTCTGTCGTATCGACCATCTCGGAAAGTTCTTTGTTCGTCAGGATGCGTTCAGGCAGGTACGATCCCGTGGCGGTAATTACAGAGCGACGCATAAAAGTCCTATTCTATCCGGCACCTTCTAGTGTGCTGGAGGGTTTGTCCACTTCTTTACTTTTCCGGGAGGCCCGTTCGGACGCATCGCCCTGACTTTCCGTCTCCCCTTCGGAACCGCCGCCATTATTACTCATTTTTGCGGCCATATCAAAGGTCTCGAAATGTTCGATCATCTTTTCAATCATATTATCCGATACCATCTCGATCGCAACACCTATGGCATTGGCAAAGCCCGTTGCATCGGTTCCCCCATGACTCTTCACGCAGACCCCGTTAAGACCGAGCAGCACACCGCCGTTATAAGCGCGCGGATCCAGCCGTTCCTTCAGGATATTCAGGCCGCCACGAGCGAACAGGTAGCCAATACGCGAGAGCCATGAACTCCGGAATCCCGCCCGCAGGAAATCGCTGAACATGCGGAACACGCCCTCGGCAGTCTTGAGGGCAACATTGCCGGTAAAGCCGTCAGTGACGACCACGTCGACAACACCGCGAGTAATGTCATCCCCCTCGACAAAGCCTTGATATTCAAACGGCGGATTCTCGATGGATTTGAGCCGGTCGCCCGCCTCCTTGACCGTCGCATGGCCTTTCATATCCTCGATCCCGACATTGAGCAGGCCGATGCGCGGCGGCACACGCCCCAATACTGCGCGGGCAAAATCGGCGCCCATAAAGGCAAACTGGACCAGATTGTCGGCATCGCATTCGATATTCGCGCCAAGGTCCAGCATCACCGTTTCCCCCTTCGGTGAGGGAAAGACGGAGGCAATGGCCGGACGATCGATACCGGCCAGCATGCGGATCGAGAATTTCGCCATCGCCATCAGCGCGCCGGTATTGCCAGCGGACACAATGCCCCCCGCCTCGCCGTCGCGGACCGCATCAATGGCAAGGCGCATACTGCTCTTGCGGCCCTTGCGAAGGGCCTGGCTCGGCTTGTCTTCGGCCTTGATCGCCTCATCCGTATGGCGCAGTTCGCAAACTTTGCGCACGCCCGGAAACTCTTTCAGAAGCGGCTCAAGGCGTACCTCGTCGCCAAACAGTAAAAAACGGGCCTGCGGGAACCGGATGCGGATAATGTCGATGCCCTTAATGACAATGTCCGGAGCATCATCTCCGCCCATCGCATCGAGAGCAATGACAATATTCTCTGGCATATTTCTATCCGGCCCAACCCGCCCTTATCAGCAACCGCTGATTAAAGGACGTCACTCGTTTCCAGAACTTCGCGTTCGCCATAATGTCCGCATTCAGTGCAAATATGGTGTGCGCGTTTCATTTCACCGCAATTCGAGCATTCCTGCACTTGCGTGCTGCCAAGCGAATCATGGGCGCGGCGCATATTGCGCTTGGATTTAGTGGTTTTTCTTTTTGGTACTGCCATTTTTCTAGTCTCTCACTCTTTCGCCGTCACTGACAGGCGAATATTAAAGTCCACAGATATGCTGCCGGGTTACCACAGTCATATCATTTCTTGTTCATCAAGTCCTTCAAATTTGCAAAAGGTCTGTGAACCTCCTGCGACATTTCGTCCGAAACACTTTCTTCGCCGTCGCCGCCGTCCGTCTCCGGCAGGTCACTACGCCGGGGATAGGGGTCCAGCGCCAGCAAAATCTGTTCCGCAATAGCGTCCACAAGGTCAATCCGGTGCCCGACAATCAGCGTCGGCGGATCCGGCTCATCCAAACCGACGACCTTCTCTACTTCTTCATCAACCAGGTCCGACGCATCAAAGGTGTAAAACACCGTAAATTCCACGTCAATCTTTTGCTCAACCGGATCCAGCGTCACCACGCAGGCCTGTGTCGCGGTTGCCGACAGGGCCGCCGTCAGGGCAATCTGGCTTGTTGCCTCGTCCCGGCTCAGGGACCCCCGCGCCGTCACGCCCTGCAAGTCCAGAATATCCAGCCGATCCGCGAGGATGCGGCATTCTTCACTCGTCGCCTGAACATCGAACGTTATCGGGTCGCGCCCGACCCGCTCAACATTGACCACCCGAGTAAACTCACCCCCGGTGTCCTTCATCGCGACAAATCCTTCTTGTTATCAAGATCGTTCAAAGCTTATCGTACCCTTGACAGGGCGCACGATTCGAAGGCGCGAAAATACTGGTTTCACCGCCTGCGGTCAACGGATTTTGTCAAATCCCGAAAATGCCCTGTTTTGCCAATAAAAACAAAGGCTGGCTACTGTTTTACCCCGTCCTGCCCACCGAGGACCGGAGTCTCGAAACAAGCTTTTCCGGCAATCAGGGCTTCAACCCCGCCCGCGGCGAGCTGACGGTCCGTCGTCCGGACATAATGCGCAAGGCCCGCAACCGCCGCCTCCGGCACTGCGTCTACCGTCCCGTAGTGGTTCCGCAGCAACGCCATTTCCAGCGTCTCCTCGCCCCCGTCAAGAGCCGTCTCATAGGCGACGACCCGGCCGTAAAAGGCCTTTGCCATCTGCTTGATGCGCTTGCCGACGCTGAGATCACCAACGCCGATTTCCCGGAGGCTGCGGTCCATATCGTCAAACATGCAGTCGAACACCGCCTGCGACAACTTTTGCGCCGCTCCGTCCTTTCGCTTTACTGCCGCGTCCTTGCCCTTTAGCTGCCGCATCACCAGAAAGGCATGCAGTGAAATCATCTCGAACCGGCCATCAATGGTATCCGGCACTGCGGCGCGTTCGTAAAAGACGGGCTCGCGCGCCTGAACTACAATCGCGCGATAGAGGTCCGCGGCGGCCGCCTCAAACGGATCCCGGCGAAATATATTTCCAAAAACCAAGTTGATACTCCTGCGCTCTGGCCGTTGGCCACCCGCCCCGCGCAAAACAAATGATTGATCCCTGTCGGGAAAATTTGACATTTGCCGGTGAGCAAGCCATTTATTGTCTCCTGAATTAAGCATTTCAGGACTGATAGTCAACTTAAAGCCATGCCGAGCCGAAGGACCATGATAAAACTCAAGACTGGACTCTCCTGTATCGTTCTGGGACTGGCGCTCACCGCCTGTGATCCCATCAAAACCAATCAGGGGTACCATATGGACCCTGAGCAACTGGTCAAACTCGAGACCGGGGTCACCACCAAGGATGGCGTCCAGGAGATCATGGGCTCGCCGTCGAGCATCGCCACCTTCCAGACCGAGGGCGACGCCTGGTACTATATCAGCAGCAAGACCGAGCAGCTGGCGTTTTTGGAGAAGGAAGTCACGGACCGCAATATCGTCGTCGTCAAGTTCAACATTGACGACGTGGTCGAAACGGTCACCGACATTCACAAGGACGCCGGGCAGGAAGTCGCAATTGTCGAGCGTGAAACGCCGACGGGTGGCCGCAAGCTTGGCTTCCTTGAGCAGTTATTTGGCAACCTCGGACGTTTCAACCAGAACGCCGGCCAGTAACGCAGCGTAAGTTAACAATATCCTGCCGAGTAAACTCGCTTATGCTGGCGGAGGGTCGGCGCGTTCAATATAACCGAACGCTTGCAGAAGCTGAAGGACCGTGACCCCCCAGAAAGCTCCGCTAATCAGACCCGAAGTGGTACCGTACAAAATTGAGAATCCGGTCGTCATACTCAGTTCCGGATTAACGACAATCCCCACTGACAGCGCATATTTCGCACCGAAAGCGATAATGATTAGAATCAGGGTCAACGGGGTCCCCGGACGCATCACCCGTCTGGCCGCCCGGTCATAGCTCGTCGCGGGAAAATGACTTGCCATCGTCCAGCCAACCAAAAAACCAATCCCTATCACCAGGGCAAATGCCCCCAGCGCCATCGGCCAGCCAGGCAATTCCGTCAGGATCGCATAGAGCCCCCAGGCGAAAAAGAAGACAGGCAACAGAAACACGCGCACCAGCATCGTTTTGCGCGTCCTCATTGCGAGAAGACCCTGAAAGAGAAGAAAGGCAAAAAGCACCCAGACCCAGACCGGCGTATGGGAAACGATGTCTAAAATTGACATTCCTAGCTACTCCCAAAAATGGCCCGACTCTATTTCCTCTAGCTTTCGCGGGGCCGGTTAATGAGAGATGGACGATAGCCGAGCCGCCCTGCCCTGTCTGTGCGCCCCGTCACCAGATCGGCGCGCGCCTGATCGCCATAAAAAAAGCCCCCGGGTTTGACCCCGGAGGCTTTTCTCGTCTTGGAATGGCGCCTATTGGGCCATAACAGCCAGCAACAACAATGCGATGATGTTAGTGATCTTGATCATCGGGTTGACCGCAGGGCCTGCCGTATCCTTATAGGGATCGCCGACCGTATCGCCGGTCACCGCGGCCGCATGGGCATCAGTGCCCTTGCCGCCATGATTGCCGTCCTCGATATATTGCTTGGCGTTATCCCAGGCACCGCCACCGGCTGTCATGGAGACCGCCACGAACAGGCCTGTGATGATGACACCCAGCAACATAGCGCCGAGGGTAGCGAAGGCGGCCGACTTGTCGGCAATGCCCAGCATCACAAAGAAGACAACGATCGGTGCCAGCAACGGCAGCAAGGATGGAATAATCATTTCCTTGATTGCTGCTTTGGTCAGCAGGTCAACCGCGCGCCCGTAATCGGGTTTGCCGGTGCCTTCCATAATGCCCGGAATCTCCTTAAACTGGCGGCGCACTTCCCGCACAACGGAACCCGCCGCCCGGCCCACAGCCATCATGCCCATGGCGCCGAACAGATAGGGCAGCATGCCGCCCAGGATCAGGCCAACGACAATATAGGGATTTTGCAGGCTGAAATTAAGCGTCACCCCCTGGAAGAAGCTGAACTGTGTCGGCGATGCCAGGCTGATGAAATGCCCGAGATCTTCCGTATAGGCCGCAAACAGGACCAGGGCACCCAAACCGGCGGAGCCGATGGCATAGCCTTTGGTGACCGCTTTCGTGGTGTTACCAACCGCATCCAGCGCATCCGTGGTCTTCCGGACATCCTCGTCCATATCGGCCATTTCCGCGATACCGCCGGCGTTATCCGTTACCGGGCCATAGGCATCGAGCGCCACAATCATCCCGGCAAGTGCCAACATGGTCGTTACCGCAATCGCAATCCCGAACAGGGCCGCGAGATTATAGGAGACGACAATACCGGCACAGATGATCAGCGCCGGAACGGCCGTTGCTTCCATTGAGACGGCAAGTCCCTGAATAACGTTGGTACCGTGACCGGTTTCCGAGGCCGCCGCGATGCTGCGCACCGGACGATATTCGGTCGAGGTGTAATACTCCGTGATCCAGATAAGAAGGCCCGTCACCACCAACCCGACAAGACCGCAGAAGAACAGGCTCATGCCCGTGAATTCTTTCGCTCCGATGGTGAAGACCGTGTCCATACCGATGGTCAGGGCCGTTGTCGGCCACAGAGCAAGCGCCGACAGGATTGTCGTCACCAGGAAGCCCTTGTACAGGGCGCCCATGATATTGTTGCTGGCGCCGAGCTTAACGAAGAAGGTACCAATGATCGAGGTCAGGATACAGACCGCGCCGATCATCAACGGATAGGTCATCAGGGCCGTGTTATCGGCAAAATAGATGGACCCCAGAACCATGGTGGCGACAACGGTTACCGCGTAAGTTTCGAACAGGTCAGCCGCCATGCCAGCACAGTCACCAACATTGTCACCGACGTTATCGGCAATAACGGCCGGGTTGCGAGGGTCATCCTCGGGGATGCCTGCCTCGACCTTGCCGACGAGGTCGGCGCCGACATCGGCACCCTTGGTGAAGATACCACCACCAAGCCGTGCAAAAATGGAGATCAGCGATGCGCCGAGGCTTAGGGCGACGAGGGCGTTGACCATTTCCCGGCCTTCAACGTTCGCGTAAACCAGATAGGCATAATAGCCGGAGACGGCAAGCAGCGCCAGACCAACCACGAGAAGCCCGGTAACAGCGCCCGCCTTGAAGGAGACATCAAGACCGTCTTTCAGGCTCTTGGCGGCGGCGGCGGCTGTGCGGACGTTGGCCCGGACAGACACATTCATGCCAATAAAGCCGGCCGCGCCGGACAGGATTGCGCCGATCAGGAAGCCGATGGCGACCTTAACGCCGAGAAGGAAAAACAGAATAACGAAAATAACGACCCCAACGATACCGATGGTCATATATTGCCGGTTCAGGTAGGCAGAAGCCCCTTCCTGAATCGCCGCCGAAATCTCTTGCATTCTTGCCGTACCGGCATCACGTGAAAGTACCGATTTCCCTGCATACGCGCCGTAGCACAAGGCTATCAACCCGCAGGCAATCGGTATCCATAATTCTACTGACATTATCTCAACCCCATTTAGTTCGAAAAAAGGCCACCGCTGAGATGGCCTTGCTGAAATTATTGTTACTTTTTCTCTGGTCCTTTTGCAGACAGCATACGTAGCAAGCTCCACTCAAGGGCCAGGTCCCCAAGTCGCGGCGTAGAATGCCAGATAAACTTTTACTTCGCAAGCGATTGGGCAGAGGTTATTGTGAGCACTGGAAATCTGCGGTTTTTTTTGAATAGCTGGTGGCATAATTTTCTGGAACATGCTATCGCAGCGCCAGTTAATTTTAGGAGAGCGCGAAGTATGGATCTGTCAAAAATATCGGCGGGCAAGAACGTCCCTTGGGATGTCAATGTAGTGATTGAAATTCCCATCGGCAGTGTGCCGGTGAAATACGAGGTCGACAAGGAAAGCGGCGCCATGTTCGTCGACCGTTTCCTGCATACGGCAATGTTTTATCCCTGCAATTACGGCTTCATCCCGCAGACCCTCGCCGATGACGGCGATCCGGTCGATGTGCTGGTGGCCGGCCCAATCCCGGTAATCCCGGGCGCCATTATCCGCGCCCGCCCGGTTGGCGCGCTGATCATGGAGGACGAGGCCGGACAGGATGAGAAAATTCTGAGCGTACCCGTCGACGAATTGCATCCCTATTATGCCAATATCGCCAACTATACTGACCTCCGCGATATCTTGCTGAACCAGATTTCCCATTTTTTCCAGCATTACAAGGATCTGGAGGCCGGTAAATGGGTCAAGATCAGCCGTTGGGCCGATGCCGATGAAGCCGCCGAGATGATCCGGAAATCCCTCGTCTAGGGCAATGGATCAATCCTGCCGGGCTGGCGGCGGCGTTCTCAGAAGGCCGAGAATATCCGCCGCACCGCTGGCATATTCCAGAGCGCGAGGATCAGCACCAGCGCCAGCAACGGTAACGCCCCGAGGTTGACAACTTCCCAGCCGAAATGCTGCTGTAGCTGTCCGGACATCAGCGAGGCGCTCGCCACCGTCCCGAATACGAGGAAATCGTTGAGGCCCTGAACCTTGGCCGCCTCCGAGGCACGGTAGGTCGTGGTCACCAGTGTCGTGCCGCCGATAAACATGAAATTCCAGCCAAGACCGAGCAGGATCAGCGCGGCATAGAAATTGACCAGCCCCAGCCCCAACAGCGAGACCGTCACACTGGCAAGCCCAAGGAGGGCGCCGATGAAAATGATCTTGTATTCGCCGTGGCGGGCAATCAGGGAGCCGGTGAAAAAGCTCGGTGCGTACATCGCGACCACATGGAAGCTGATGACATTGAACGAATCCCCCGGCAGGTGGCCACAGCCAACCATGGCAAGCGGCGTTGCCGTCATCACCAGGCTCATCGTGCCAAAACCGATCATGGCGCTGAGCGCGGCGACGATGAAGGTCGGCTGGCGAATGATCTCAAGCAGCGGGCGTTGCGGCTCATGATGTTCCTGTATGCTCAGTTTCGGGATCGAGACGAAGCTGATGAAAAGGAGGGCAAAGAATCCAAGCACTATAATTGCCAGAAACGGCCCAAGATACAGGTAGGGCGAAAACAGGTCCTTACTGTGGCTGGCGATCTGCGGGCCCAGAAACCCGGCGATCAGACCCCCTGCCAACACATAGGACACCGCCTTGCTGCGGTTCTCCTGCCCGGCAACATCGACGGCGGCGAAGCGGTAATAATTGCCAAACGCCGTGTACATGCCCACGAACAGCGCACCGAAGGCAAACCCCCAGAAATTATCCGTCACGATGGAATAGCTGCAAATCGCCGCGCCGATCATGCCAAACAGGGCACCCAGCAAAAAACCCGCCTTGCGTCCGGCCCGGCGCATGAAAAGCGAGGCCGGAATGGTCGCCAGCGCCGTGCCGACGACGACGGCCGATACTGGCAAGGTCGCAAGCGATTTATCCGCGCCCAGCAGCAGCAGACTGACCAGCGCGGCGGAGGAAAACATGATTGAGGTGGTGCTGTTCATCAGCGCCTGACACCCTGACAGCAGCAATATACTTCTTTTTGTCGGGGCATCCATCACGGCGGCTTATCCTTCGATGTTATTATTTTTCAGGAGAGGTTAATCCCGAAGGCCCCCAATCGCCAAATGAATTTGATATCAAAAAGAGGATTTTGTATTCAGGGGCTGAGCCTGGGCCACCACTTGCAGGCTCTGGTAACTGTCAAGCACGTCGTACCCATTAACGCAATCGGCCTTTCCCGGCACCGCCTGCGCCTGGGTGTGCCAGAGACTGAACTGCCCCTTTTCCCAGCGGTCCGGGTCCAGCAGCACCATATTGGCAAACAGTCCCGGCTTATCGAGCATGGATTTATGATGGATCCGTTCTTCAGCCATTAATTCGGAAACCGGCTTTTTCGCGGGCACCTTGTCGATGGCGCCGCAGAGGAATCCCGGGTCCTCGCTTGAGGGTCCATAGTCGAACTCGACGACATGCCAGCTCCGGACTCGTGGGCGGCCAAAAGCGGCAACGACCCCCTTGAACAGATTATTGAGCAGGAAGTTCTGCGCGACCTGTCCGTTTTCCCAAATATAAAACGGCGCATAGACATGCTCGTCGCTGTCATAGAGATAGAATTTATGTCGAAGTCCGGGACAACCCGCAAACAACGCGCGCCGCTCGGCAACATGTTGAGATATTTTCTCCTTGTCGTACTCTTCCGGCAGACGCACCGAATATTGCATGGCCAGCATAAAGCGCCCTCTCCATATCACATAAAAATTTAGTGAAATATGTCAAAGATATGACATAATCGCAATCGATAGAATTGCATAATAGCTATGCAATTTCTGACACGGCGCTTCAGAAATGCTGCCAGCCCGCCTGTGGGACCGGATATTGGGACCCATCCGCCGCCAACACGCGGACCTCATTCCCCGTCACAATTTCGCCAATTATCGTCAGCGGAATGTCGGCGTCCCGGGCAAGCGCCGCAAGTAGACGATCGGTCCCCGGCGGCACCGTGAAGGCAAGTTCATAATCGTCCCCACCTGCAAGCACCCGGTCCATCAGCGCCGGCGCGCGGGCCAGCACGGCGGCGGCGGCGGACGAAAGGGGGAGCTGATCCAGCCGGATCTCCGCGCCGACCTGGGAGACGTCACAGATATGCCCGACATCGGCAATCAACCCGTCGGAGATATCGATACAGGCGGTCGCCTGCCCGATCAGCGACGGCCCGAGGGCGACGCGCGGCTGCGGCAGGTGGTAGCGGTCCGCAAGCCAGTCACGGTGGTCCACGCTTAGCCCGGAAATTTTATCCTGCAAAACCAGAAGTCCAAGCGCCCCGTCCCCGAGACTGCCCGAGACAACGATGAGGTCGCCAACCTTTGCCCCCTTGCGGCGAAGCGCCCTGCCTGCGGGCACACGGCCGAGCGCAGTCAGCGAGAGGGAGAGCGGCCCCGGCGTTCGCACCGTGTCGCCGCCAAGCAGACCAACCGCGAACTGCACCTGATCCTGCTCAAGCCCCCGGGCAAAGTCCCGCACCCAGTCCATGGAAATATCTCGGGGCCAGAAAGCCGCGAGCAGATAACCGACCGGTGTTGCCCCCATGGCGGCAAGGTCGGACAGGTTGACACGAAGAAGCTTGCGCGCGACATCGGAAGGACTGTCGGTACCCAGAAAATGTACCCCCGCCACCATCGCGTCCTTGGTCAGGACCAGTTCCTGCCCCGCCTCCACAGCCAGCACCGCTGCATCATCGGTAAGGTTAAAGGCGCCGGGCACGCCCGCGGACAGCGGCGCAAAAATCTGTTCGATCAGGTCAAATTCGCCGGGGGCCGCATCTGTCGGGCGATCCGTCATCCGGGGTCAGGTTCCGTCGAATTCCGCGCTGCGCACCTGCTTGGCGATCTTGTCGAGCACGCCATTGACCAGCGATGGTTCCTTACCGGTGAAGAAGGTCCGGGCAATCCCGACATATTCCTTGATCAGGACTTTCGCCGGGGAATCAATCCGGGCGAGAAATTCATAGGTTGCCGCCCGCAACAGAACTCGCAGCACAACCTCCAGCCTGTCCGTGGTCCGCTCTTTCTCAAGGGTGGCGGCGATCATGCCGTCGATTTCCGCCTCGCGCGCCTTGGTGTTGAGAACGATATCCTCGAACAAAG
>NZ_JBDNHC010000175.1:0-29511 GCF_041689005.1 Sneathiella sp. | reverse complement strand
GAATTTCATCATGGGATATGCAGGCATTTACTCGCTTGCCCATGCCGTGTTCTTTGGCGTCGGGGCCTATGCCGGAACCTATGCGGCGATGCATTTCAACACATCGATCTTCGTCACCCTGCCCGTTGCCATGGTCGCGGGGGCGTTTCTGTCGCTTATTCTGGCCTTGCCCGCCCTGAGAGTGAGAGGGGAGTATTTCGTCGCCGCCTCCCTCGGCCTGCAGGTGCTTGCGGTGACGATTTTTTCCGAATGGAAATCCGTGACCGGCGGCATCGGCGGATTAATAGGCATCCCGCCGCTGGATGTGGCGGGCTTTGACGTCTTCAAGCCAAGCCAGTTCATTTTTCTCACCGTTGGCGCGCTGATCATAATCCTCTTTGTTATCAACCGGCTTGTGCATTCCAGTTTTGGTCGTAGCCTGCGGGCGATCCGTGATAGCGAAAGTGCCGCCGCGGCCTTCGGCAAGAACGTGCCCCTCATAAAAACCATCTCTGTTGTTATTTCCGCCGCGTTGACGGCAGTTGCGGGCGTTATGTATGCCAGTTATCTCAGCTTCATCAATGTCGAGAGTTTCAAGCTCGACACTTCCGTTCTGATCATGGCGATGGTGATCATCGGCGGCACCGGCACACAGGTCGGCCCGATTATCGGTGCGGCATTATTGCTTATCCTGCCGAGCCTGATCAGCTATATGGACTTCCTTCCTCAGACAGAGATCGGATCCATTCAGCAAATTGTATACGGTCTTGGCATGACGTTGCTGATGATCTACCGCCCCGGGGGCATCATTGGCCGCAAGAAGCATTCCGAGACAGGAAAAGAAAAATGACAGCCACGATCGATGTCAAGCAAGCCGTCCTTATGGAAATCCGCAATGTCGACAAGGCGTTCGGCGGGGTCAAGGCCGTTGACGATGTTTCAATGGATCTGAGGGCGGGAATTATTACGACACTGGTCGGCCCCAATGGCGCCGGCAAGACAACGCTTTTTAACGTCATTACCGGCGAACTCACGAAAGATAGCGGCTCGATCACCTGGCTGGGCAGTCCGATCAACCGGATCAAGCCCTATCAGGCCGCCCGCGCTGGCATTCTGCGAACCTTTCAGGACTTGCGCCTGTTCAATGAAATGTCCGTTGAGGATAATATCCTGACCTCGCTTGAGGCCAACTCCTTCCCCGTCCCCCTGACCCGGAGCCGCCGCGCGGCCCGGCGTGACAGGGTCGACTATGCCTTGAACCGGACGGACCTGTTTTCAAAGCGGAAAATGCGCGCCAAGGACCTTGCCTATGCGGAGCGTAAATTCCTATCCCTTGCCCGCATCATGGCAACCGAGGCACAGCTGTGGCTGCTGGATGAGCCCGCCTCGGGGCTGGACCCAAATTCCTATGAAAAGTTTTTGGAGATCCTGCGCGAAGAGGTAAAGCAGGGGGTTACCGTATGCATTATCGAGCATAACCTTGATATCGTTATCGGCATCTCCGATCGTATCGCTTTTCTGGACCGGGGAAAATTACTGGCCGATGACGAACCGCAAATCGTGCTGAACGATCCTGCTCTCAGGGCAATTTACTTCGGAGAACAGGCATGACAAAATCGGCAGTTCTGACCGCGCAACACCTCACCGCCGGATATGGCGGGCATCCGGCAATCAACGACATATCGATTGAACTACGCGAGGATGAAGTGCTCTGCCTCATCGGTCACAACGGCGCCGGGAAATCGACGTTGCTGAAATGCCTGTTTGGGCTGCTGGCATCAGAGTCGGGCGTCATCGAAATTGACGGACAGCAGACAACGAACGACACCGCCCGGGAAATTTCCCGCCGTGGCGTCGCCATGGTCCCCGAGGGACGAGGCGTTTTCCCGAGCCTGTCCGTGAACGATATTTTCACCCTCGGCATGCAGGCCGCCGGCATTCCCAAAAAACAGCAACCGGACCGGGTTCAATGGGTGCTGGAGATTCTGCCCGCCATCAAGGAATTTTTGACCCGTCCTGCCGGCACCTTATCGGGGGGGCAGCAACAGATGGTCTCTATCGGCCGCGCCCTTCTCAACCGCCCCCGCATTTTACTTATGGACGAGCCCTCCATTGGACTGGCCCCGAAACTGTTTCAGGATTTGCTCGCCCCCATCCGGGCTCTCCAGCAACGCGAAGGGTTATCCGTCCTTCTCGTCGAACAAAATGTACGGGAGGCCCTGAAAATCTCCGACCGCGCCGTGGTCATGAAGTCGGGCGCAATGATATGGGAAGGCCCACCTGAAGAACTGCAAGACAATGAGCGCCTGATGGAGCTTTACTGATGGCATTTACAAACCTTACCTTTGACAGCGCCATTGCCGACCGGGTGACGGCGGAGGTCGCAGGTGATGAGCGACCGATTTTCGTGACCGAAGAGGGCAACGCGATCTCCCCCTCGGAATTCGAGGCATCGGTCTCGGCAAGTGCCGCCTGGCTCGCATCTCGCGGGATTGTCGCCGGGGACCGGGTGGCGATCTGGCTGCCCAACAGACCCGAATGGATGATGCTGTTATTCGGATGTGCCCGAATTGGGGCCATCGTCGCGGCGGTAAATACCCGCTATCGCACCGCGGAGCTCCATCATATTCTGAAGTCCAGCGGCGCAAAGATGCTGATTTTTGAAGGACAGAATAATTACACCGATTTTTATACTCTGATATCGGAACTTGTGTTTGCCGAGCTGCCGGACCTGAAAATGCTGGCCTGCATCGACAAAGGACCGGAGCCCTTGCCGGCCATTAATGATATTGCCATTGATTTCTTCGAACCGGATGCTAGCCTTCCAACTCCTCCTGTGGTAGCGGCGCCAGACAGTTCCGTTCTGCTGTTTACCACCTCCGGCACCACTAACGCACCAAAACTGGTTTTGCATCTACAGCGCACCCTTGGACTGCATGCAAATAACTGCGCCCCCGCCTTCGGCTTCGATGGTGTTAAGGCCCGGTATCTTGCTGTCATGCCATTTTGCGGGGTCTTTGGCTTGAATCCGACGCTGGCCGCCATTGCAGGCGGGGCTCCGGTCTACCTGAATACGCAATTCCAGACGGAGCTAGCGACCCGAACCGCCAAGGAAAATGCCATAACCCATATGTTTGGCAGCGACGAGATGTATCACCAGATATGGCAGGCCAATCCACAGGCGTTCGCCCATGCCCGGATCTGCGGATTTGCCACTTTCACGCCGGGCCTGAAAGAAAAACTTCATCAGATGGCTGTGGCGGGCGTGCCTTTGGCGGGCCTTTACGGGGCCAGTGAATTGCACGCAATTTATTCGGCTCAGCCTCTCTCCCTTCCCATCGAGCAGCGCCTACAGGGGGGCGGAAAACCAGTAAGTGGGGCAATGGCGGAGATCCGGGTTCGAAATACCGAAACAGGCAAGCTTTGCGCCGTCAATGAAGTCGGCGTGCTGGAGTTCCGCACGCCCACCAACTTTGCCGGCTACTACCGCAATGAAGAGGCAACCGCAAAAGCCATTGACAGGGAAGGCTATTTTCACAGCAATGACGCGGGCTACCTGCGGGGCGACGGGACCTTTGTGTATCTGGCCCGAAACGGGGATTTCCTGCGCCTCTCCGGCTTTCTCACGGACCCCAAGGAAATCGAAGAAGTTATCGAGCGGAACGAGACTGTCGGCAAATGCCAAGTGGTCGGTATTGAATATGAAGGAAAGACACGGCCCGTGGCCTTTGTTATTCCGTCAGACCCCGCCAGCCCTCCCCTCGAGGACAATATCCTGAGTCAGGCCCGGGAAACCCTCGCGCATTATAAAGTCCCCCTTCGCGTCATTACGATCGATAATTTCCCGACCACCGAAAGCGCCAATGGCCTCAAAATCCAGAAAACCAAACTACGTGATCAGGCAAGCGCCCTGCTGTCGTGATCCAGTATAGATGTGCGTCAGGCTGAATGACGTCAGCTTTCAGTTTGCCGGGCGTCACTGGATCCCGGAAAATATATGCGGGTCCGATTTGCGAGGGCCACCAGGGTCAGCATCACTGGCACCTCGACCAACACCCCAACCACGGTGGCCAATGCCGCGCCGGAATGCAGCCCGAACAGGCTGATGGCGACCGCAACCGCCAGTTCAAAGAAATTTGACGTGCCGATAAGGGCCGCAGGGGCGGCAGTGCTGAACGGCACCCGCCACACATAAGCCCAGCCGTAAGCAATGAAGAAAATACCATAGCTCTGGATTATCAGCGGGACGGCAATCAGTCCGATCACCAGAGGCTTATCCAGTATGGTTTGCGCCTGAAAGCCGAATAAGAGAACGACCGTTGCCAGCAAGCCGATGATCGAGAACGGTTTAATTTTCTCGGTGAACCGGCCTATCCGCTCAGGGCTATCCGCGCCATCCAGCATTTTGCGCGTGACATAGCCTGCCGCCAGCGGAATGACGACATATAAGACAACCGAGAGGATCAATGTCTCCCATGGCACAAATATATTGCTGATACCCAGCAAAAAAGCGGCGAGTGGCGCAAAGGCAAAGATCATGATGATGTCGTTGACGGAAACCTGCACCAATGTGTAATTGGCATCGCCCCGGACGAGCTGGCTCCAGACAAACACCATTGCCGTACAGGGCGCAACGCCGAGCAGGATCATCCCGGCGATATATTCCTTGGCTGTTTCAGGCGCGATCAGTCCGGCAAAGACATATTCAAAGAACAGCACACCGAGCGCCGCCATTGTGAACGGTTTTATAAGCCAATTGACCACCAGCGTAATACATAGTCCCTTAGGTTTACGCCCAACATCCTTGAGGGAGGCAAAATCAACATTCACCATCATCGGATAGATCATTACCCAGATGAAGATCGCCACCACCAGATTGACGTGAGCGTATTCCATTTCGGCAATCGCCTGAAACAGGGAGGGTTTGGCAACACCCAGTCCGACGCCAGCCGCAATACAGAACGCCACCCATAATGAAAGGTAGCGTTCAAAAAACCCGAGAGGTGACTGTGTTTCTGTCATAGCAATTCTGTTTCAATCCTGTTCTTGAGCATGGTGAAGGCGTCATCAAAGGCGGCAAGGACATCTTCCTCCGCGCCCTTTGCTTTTGCGGGGTCAGGAGTACTCCAATGCATTTTTTTATGTTGTCCAAGGAACAACGGGCAGCTTTCCGACGCCGCGGCATCACAGACAGTAATGACGAGATCAAAATGCTGATCCGCAAATTCATCCCATGATTTACTGTATGG
Source organism: Sneathiella sp. (assembly GCF_041689005.1). Lineage (GTDB taxonomy): Bacteria > Pseudomonadota > Alphaproteobacteria > Sneathiellales > Sneathiellaceae > Sneathiella. Next base: position 24,283 of record NZ_JBDNHC010000175.1, on the reverse strand, counting down.
CTTGCCCGGATTAAAGCCGTGTCGCTTCAGCGTCTCGATAGATTTTGGATGTACATAACCAGCGGGATCACTCCCTGCGCTTACCGCTTCAAACCGGCCCTTGCCTAATTGGGCGAGGATGGCTTCCGCCATAATTGAGCGACAGGAATTACCAGTACATAGAAAGAGGACGCGCATCATTTTCCGGCACACTCTTTTCCTGTAAAAAACTCAATAATTTCCGTCGCGCCCGTTGCATCCATGTGGCAGGAGACATTGTCGGTCTCACAGCAGTTGTCGACCATGTAGCGGATCAAGTCGCGGACACATTCGAAACTGGCAGTGTAAATTATCTTGCGCCCGTCTTTGCGGGGTTTGATCAAGCCAGCTTTAGTCAGATGTGCCAAATGAAAAGAGAGCGAGTTATGGGCTATCCCCAGCCTGTCACTGATAATACCCGCAGCCAGGCCGGATGGTCCGGCCTCGACTAGTATCCGAAAGGCCCGTAACCTCGATTCCTGCGCGAGCGCCGCGAAGGCGTCTATGGCTTGGTCTATTCTCATATGTCGAATATGATCGACATATATTAATCTGTCAAGAATTATCGACACATTAATACATGTCGATTAAGGATAAAATATCGCCATCTGCACCGAGCGCTCTTTACCCCCGCAATTCCTTCCTGCGTCCCGCAGCCAACAGCCCGTTACAGCCCGTTTAACCCGCCTTCTCGCGCTTGCAAAAATTACCCTACGCACCTTAAGTTGTAGTTGGCATCTTTTAATTCCGCCCTGAATTCTGGAACCATTTAACGATTACTGCGTTTGATCATCCGTAAACGTCCCGAAATGGACAGATACGAATTTGGGACATTATAAACAATTACAGGAGAACGATATGCGTAATGTTATTAAGGCTACTGCTTTGGCTGTACTGCTCGGATCGGTTAGCATGGCAGCAACCAGTTACGCCGCCAGCGATCAGAAAGTAAACTCGGCCACAAGCCAGGTTGAAAATGGCGCCATGGATATGTCAAAGCTTATCGGCATGGATGTTTATGCGACTGAAAGCGACGAATGGGACGCATGGACCGAAAAGACCAGCGTTGAAAATGGCGTTGTCAAAAAATGGGACGATATTGGTGAAGTGAGCGACGTTGTCTTGAACGCGGATGGCTCTATTGATGCCGTTCTTGTGGATGTTGGCGGATTTCTTGGCCTTGGCGAGAAAACGGTTGCCTTGAAAAAGGACCAGTTCAAGCGGGTTTGGGAAACAAACAACAAGGATGAATATTTCATCGTTGTTAAAGGAACCAAAAAGTCATTGAAAAGCATGGCTGAAGCCCCTGACTCCGTGAAAGACATGGGGATGAAGGCGTCGGGCAACATGAAGCCTACTAAAACTGCGGCGACCGGCACGGCCATAAATACCACCAAAAAGGCGGGATCGCAGCTCGATAATGACAGCGTGCGGCTAAACCGCCCGATGATTGAAACAGAAGGCTATATGCAAGCCAAGCCGGAAGAGCTGACAGCCGACAAGCTCCAGGGCCTTGACGTTACGGGCAGCAACGACGAAGAAGTTGGTGAAATCAGCGATATTGTCCTGACCGATGACGGCAAGGTAGACAAGCTGATTATCGACGTTGGCGGCTTCCTCGGAATGGGCGAACATCCGATCGCAGTCGGCCTAGACGAAGTCAATATCATGCGCGAAAAAGATGGCGATGATTTCAAGGTATATATCGACGCGACCAAGGAAAACCTGGAGAAAAAGCCAGCCTATAAACTTAACTAATAAGCTTACCCCAGTACTACCCTGCGACAGTATATTATCGCTTGGTGGGGACTAGCAATAGGGAGCCGGCGTCTTGCCAACAGGTATGTTGATGGACGCCGGCTCTCTTTATTTTGGCATCATTCATCAGTTTCATCCGCGGTCGATGCATCTTGATAGAGATTAGTAACTTCGGGCGACAGGTTTGCCGTCAAGGCCAAGCGTTGATCGGGTTTTGCGCGCGGGCCTTTCCGTTCCAAATACGAAAAAGCGCCGTTATAACGGTCAGCCCCGAAGTAATGGCAGGAAGACCGAACTGCAATCCGCATGTTTTGCCTTCCGTTCGCACAAGCTGTGGATTAATTATTGGAAACGCGAATTTGGACGAGGATCCGCCCGTCCTCATTCAGGGGGATTGATTTGTTTTTGCGAGTGATTATTTTGAGGAGTCAGCGCTATGAAACAAAAAGAAGCAAAAAGTCCATACCCTTCGTTGACCCCTCTTCCTGTCGGTGGACGCCCCGGTAAATTAAGTCCACTATGAATTAATCAGCGAATGAGACGTTGGCACCCATTTTAATCACGCCGAATGATGGCAAGGAGTCCACAAATGAATGAAACATCACCTTACACACCTGCTAAAGTCTGGAAGTGGGAGAAAGAAAGCGGCGGGCGCTTTGCAAGCATCAACCGCCCCATTGCTGGCCCGACCCATGACAAGGAACTCCCGGTGGGCAAGCACCCGTTGCAGCTTTATTCGCTTGCGACCCCCAATGGCGTGAAGGTGACTGTGATGCTCGAAGAACTGCTCGCGCGGGGTTTCGAGGGCGCAGAGTATGATGCCTGGTTGATCAAAATCGGAGACGGTGACCAGTTTGGCAGTGGCTTTGTCAAGATAAATCCAAATTCCAAAATTCCTGCCCTCATGGATTATAGTTCCGCAAAACCCGTCCGGGTTTTTGAGTCCGGGGCGATCCTGCTGTATCTCGCAGAAAAATTCGGCGCCTTCCTTCCGAGTGATCCGGCGGACCGTCCTGAATGCTTGTCATGGCTATTCTGGCAGATGGGCAGTGCCCCGTATCTCGGCGGCGGGTTCGGTCATTTTTATAGTTATGCCCCCGTCAAAATCGAATATAGCATCGATCGTTTTGCTATGGAGGTGAAACGTCAATTGGATGTTCTTGACCGGCATTTGGAAAATAACCAGTTTATGTGTGGAAATGAGTATACAATTGCCGACATTGCAATATGGCCATGGTACGGCTCCCTTGTTTTAAACCGGACATATGAAGCCGCCGAATTTCTCGACACCGCATCCTATAAACATCTTGGAAGATGGACGCAGGAAATTGAGGAACGTAAAGCCGTACAGCGCGGCCGAATGGTCAACAAGACATCCGGCGCACCTGAAGGACAACTTCACGAACGTCATGATGCCAGCGACTTTGAAACCAAGACGCAAGACAAGATCGACGCGGAAAAATAATAACATAAACATCGTTCCGGGGGGAATTGCGGCGGTGGCCGCCTTTCCCCTTCGGATCTTTAAAATGTGTCGATTATGACGATGTATGCTCTGGAATAACGCGGATGAGGTCATATTTTATGCGTGCATCGGTGATTTGCCTGAAATAGGAAACCATCGACCGCCAGGGATCTCCAATACGTTGTAGTCCCGAGACAAAGGCCACGATAGTCCCGATCTCCGTCTCCCCCTGTATGACAAGCCACCCGCCGATTGAAATGACCCCGATGGTGCCAAGATGCGCCAGCAAATTCACCAGAAATTTCATCAGAAACTTCCACCGGAATATTTGTATGCGGAGGCGGTATATTTCCTCTATCTGCGGCGTGAATTCTTCCGGCGAATTTGGCTCTTCTGCGCTGTCATCTCCGGAGCGATCAACGATCGCTTCGCCGAGGTCTCGCAAAATTTCAATGCGCTCCTTTACCTTGCCGTTGATAATTTTCTGGATGGGCGGCACGAATAATAATTGAGGAATAATCAGGCCGATCGCCGATAGGGCAAGCATTGGCTGCACCCACACCATATATCCCAATACGCTGATCAATATTCCGCCCTGCAGGACCGGGCCGGAAATACTTTCGCCGACGAACCCGCCAAGCGGCTCCACCTCTGCGGAAACGACGGAGACGATTGTTCCTTCCGATTCTGCTTCATCCGAGGGGTCGCCCGCCGCCTCCCTCTCGGTCCCGGCGATGACACGATGCCTTAAAAGCCGGATGGTCGCCTCGGCAATTCGCCCCCGGCGCATATTCATCAGGTACTTAAGTCCGCCCTGCATAATAACGACCACCAGATAAAGCAGTGACAGCCCGATCAGCAAATCAACATTTTGATTAGTGGTCGCGTTATTGATAATCCGCCTTTGCAACTCCAGAGGGACCAGCGTTAACAGAAAAACGGCGACCGAAAGAACGGAAACGATGATCTGCTGACGGAGGCTTGTCTTCAAGATGAACGAAAATAATTTCTCCGGCATACAGTTTCCCTCTCCTCACGGCCTTCAGTTTGGCATGCAATGATAAGGAAGTCACCCCGGATATCAGACCGCCAGATGAGACGCATCTCATTTGTATCAGCCCATAAGAGGACGCATAATTCAATTCGGCAATATCTATATATGGTATTCGGAAAACGAAAATTACAAGGCAGGTGCCGATTGACGGCTTCCGGCTTGCAATGGACTGATCTTCAGGTGATGTGGTCGATACCTGTCAAGCCGTGATCATCCAAAGGCCCATACCGATCATGCCCGCACCGACCAGCCTTGACACGATCGGGCTGAAGGGAACAACTTTCTCGATCAGGACATAGATCATTATTGCAATGATCCAGTATATATTCATAACGCCAACTACGAATAGGAGCCCCATAAGCGCCCAGCAACAGCCGACACAATATACCCCGTGCCGCCATCCCATGACAAAAGCACCCCAATCCCCTTCCCGCCATTCGGTCATGAGAAAGGCAATCGGGGTTCTGCATTGATGAAGGCATCTTTGCTTGAGAGGCATCAATTGATAAATGCCGGCGGTGATAAGAACGCCCGCCGCAAGGGGACCTGGTACGATTTTCATCATCATTGGCGATAGATAGGCTAGCTCGGTGAGCACCGCTTGGAGGACTGTTGCCCCCACACTATAGGCCGCCCAGGTTGCAACGTAACCGCTTGCAAAGACGAGAACCGATAGCGAACGGCCGCTTTCCTGTCGATCCGCAGACCGCATGCGCGCATAGGCCGTGATCATAGTTCCCGCTGTCGGCACCATCATCGCCGCCATCATTATTGCCCACATGATGAACAGCCCGAATAGATACCCCGGATGAGATAAAGGCTGCTTCATCATCATCATCGACGACATGCCCGGAATTGCCGACATATCGGCCATCATCACGGCAAGATAAATCCAGCAGACAACGGCGATAACAATCGGCCCCCCCAGCGTCAGAAGAAATTGAAAGGGTGGCAAACTTTTCAACCGGGACACGGGATTGGCAGGCTGCGGATCTGACATGATTATTCGCTCTGGTAGGCAAAGGGCGAAAACACGGCCGTTTTGTCCGAAAGATCCCACGACATACCATGGTCTTTATAGGAAAGATGGGTGGATTTCGACACTGTTGCCGGGAAGCCCGGCGCAATACAGAGAGGATGACCCGCAATAGTGATCGGCCCGTCGCCCTGCCCTGTAACTTGCATAATTTCAACGTCGGCAATCTCGGGAATTTTCAGGGAATGCTTGCCGTTGCCGGCCGCAAAATTGATCGGCACCGATTTAACCCCGATAATTTCATCTATATGAGTAGCAAGTCGAGCGGGGTGCCCTCCGGCCTGCCCGCCAAAAATCTTCAGCAGGCTTCCGTTTTGCGCCTCGCTCGCGCGTTCATCAACATAGACGGCGACTTTCCATTGGGTTTTCGCCATATTCCCCGGCGAATGAACCGCAAGCGCGACATTCAGCCCCGAGAGTGCAACATCGTCGAAGCTGCCGTCTTCGATATGCCAGCCGACCAATGCCGTGCAGTCCCCTTCCGTTGGATCACTCAGGAAAAGACAGGGGCAGGCGACTTCACAGTTGCAGCTTTCAAAATATGTTCCGTTTAATGACCAGGACATGATGTTTTCCTCTTCCTAAATATTGGGTTATCGGTATTTACCAAAGATGTCTGTTTCGGCTTTCTTCTTGCGGCATTGCGCGCGATCTATATAATTTTCGTTTGGTATCTGTTACAGAATAGAGAGCCCGGTTGTGCGTTGCTTGAAGAGAAGCTTGGGATTTTCTTGAGAATCTAATGATTTTTATTCACGGAAAGGCCCCGTAATTGATGATCTACCGGTTTGGCGACTATTCCCTGGACACAGCGATCTTTGAGTTACGCCGGGCGGATGACCGCGTTGCCGTCGAGCCACAGGTTTTCAATCTGCTTCAGTATCTGATCAAGAACAGGGACAAAGTTGTATCCAGAGACGATATTATCAATGCGGTCTGGGATGGACGCGCGATCTCCGATACAACACTCAGCAGCCGAATTTTTGCCGCCCGGCGCGCGGTCGGCGATACCGGCGACACTCAGGCAATAATCCGGACAGTCCCGCGACGGGGGTTCAGGTTTATCGGGAATGTTTGCTCGGAAAACGAGGAATGTGCCGTTCCGATGACAGGCGGCCCTAAGAAATTCGAGCTTGAAGACCCTGACGCGGCCGGGGACCCCACCGCGAACAGGGCTGTAAAGGCGGTCGTTATGGATGGCAATCCCGCCGGATCAACGATGATGCCGAGATTGGCGGTTCTTCCCTTCAAGAACTTAAGTAACGATTTTGATGAATATTTCTCGGATGGCCTGACCGAAGATATCATTGCCAACCTGACACATTTTCGCGAGCTTCGGGTCGTCGCTCCTGGATCCTCCTTCCAGTTTAAAACACGGGATATCACGCTGGCCCGGCTCGCGGCGGAACTGAATGTCGATTATATTGTCAATGGCAGTCTCCGGCGGGCGGGGGGCCGGATGCGTATCACCGTGCAGCTCATGGACGCGGCAACAGACGAGTCATTATGGGCCGGCCAGTATGATCGCGAGATCGAAAGCATTTTTGCCGTCCAGGATGAAGTGACCCAGATGATTGCGGCATCTCTTGGCGTTAAAATGCAGGACGCCGCATTGGTACGGGCCATGCGCAAAAGGCCCTCTGAACTCGACGCCTATGATTGCGCCCTTCATGCGCGGCGCTACACCTCATCTCTTAGCGCAAAAATGCATGCGGAAGCCCGGGATTATCTGGAGAAGGCCATTTCGATTGATCCAAATTATGCCGATGCCTATGCCCTGCTTTCGAATGTCTATCTGGCCGAACATCGCTTTGAAACAAACCCCCGTCCCGAACCCGTCGCACGCGCCCTGGAGATGGCTCAAACGGCAACGCATCTCGACCCTCAAAATGCCTATGCCCATTGCTGGCTGGCGATTGTCCATTTTTTCCGAGGCGAGAACGACAAGTTCGAGGCAGAATCCCAGCGTGCTCTTAACCTCAACCCGAACGACCCGGAGATCCTCGCAGATATCGGCCACTATCTTGCCTTTATGGGAGAGTTCGAACGCGGATTCGATTTATCCATGCGGGCCCGGCAATTAAATCCGCTGCACCCCGGCTGGTACCATTTTACCTCCGCCCGCTACCATTATCACCACCATGCCTATCAGGACGTGCTCGCCGACGTGGAACGGATAAGCATGCCCGATTTTTACTGGACGCATCTTCTCAATACCGCGGCACTCGGCCAGTTGGGACGGCCGGAGGCGAACGCATCGCTGAAAATGGCGCAAAAGCTTAAACCCGGATTTTCGGCCCCGGCGGAGCTGCGCAAATGGAATGCCGCCCCGGACGATTTTGCCCATATTATGGACGGTCTTTACAAGGCCGGCCTTAAGGAATGATGCTTTCCGCCTGATTTTTAATAAAGGCGAAGGAACCAATTTCTCCTCCTTGCGTTAGTTGTACTGCAAACGAACCGCAGGGACATGCAAGAGAAAGGGGACCTAGCTATGCCAGCAATCCTGATGTGGCTGATCGGCATACCAATACCGATCATAATTATCCTTCTGCTTATTCTTTAACCAAACATGGGATGAAATCATGAATCAGATTATTTATATCGTCGGCCTGATTGTCATAATTATGGCCATACTGTCCTTCATTGGGCTGGCTTAAAAAGAGGGTCCGAAGATGGTAGTATCAGAAAAAACAGTTCTGTCTCATGGCTTTGAGTGGAGCGCCGTTATCGCGGGAACAACAATCGCCTTGGCGATTTCCATTGTCCTGCTTCAATTTGGCAGTGCGCTTGGCCTATCGGCGAGCGCGCCGTTGCGCGGTGAAGGATCTATTGCGTCTTGGGGCGTTATTGCGGCCGGCATCTGGTTGCTGTGGGTTCAATTGCTGGCGTCCCTCGCCGGGGGATATACAGCAGGATATATGCGCTCCCCCACCATTGAATTGCAGGACCATGAAAATGATATCCGGGATGGCTTGCATGGTCTTGTCGTCTGGTCAATCAGCACGGTGATGGTTTTTATTGCCGTTGCCATATTTGCGTTTGCCGCAAGCTATATTGCCATTCAGACAGATACGTATGAAAACCCGGCAAATTTGACAAACCTGCAGCACAACAGCACGGTTATCTTCACATTTATCAGTGGTGCAACTGCCCTGTTATCCGCGGTCGCCGCCTGGTGGGCCGGTACAATGGGTGGGGACCATAAAAGGAAGGTCGTTGATCTGAGCGGACATTTGTCGTTCAGGAAAAAAATCTAGAGCTTCCTGCAAAACCCGAATAAAAAAATTGAGCGCCCGTAACGGCGCTCAATTTTCTTATGATCTAGGGGTCAGCAGCTCAGCAGCCGGCAACACACATCCCTTGGGCATCGAATTCCATGGTTTTTCCGCTTAATGGCAGATGCACTGGAACATTGGTTTCCTTCTGAAAGGTTTCGGTTTTTGTGCCCGCAATCACCTTACCGCCCTCGGTTGCAACCTCATTGGCATGGGACGGGATAACCGACGCCGGCTTGATCATCTCGTTGATGACATAGGCGGCCTCAGTTGGGCCGGTCGTAAAATTGTCTCCAATGTTCATGACCGCAAGCTTAGCCTTGTAATAACCCCGCACGACCAAGTCCTGTTCGGCGGTTATTCCGGTATCGCCGGATAAATAGGCCACCAATCCGTTCGAGAACTTCAAAATATACCCGGTTGCCTGACCGACGTCCCCGGCTATTCCCGCCGCCGCCATGGCATCTCCGAGTTCACCGCCGATAAAGCTTGGGGACACGCCATTGCTGTGCAGCGCCGGAACGGTGGAGATCTCGACACCGCCGACCTTAACCGTGCCGCCAAACCGTGCCAGAACGGACATCTTCGGATCGCCCCCCAATGCCGTCAATTTACTGGCAAAGAAGGCCGGCATTTCACTTCCCGTGACGAATTTAGCCTTTTTCGCGAGGGCGATATCGACCGCATTGGTATTGGGAACAGCATCAACGGAAAGATCCGGCTTATCGCAACTTCCGGAATTCGGCGCTTTGTTATGGCGGGAGCCAACATGGTCCCCGTGCATGTGGCTTATCAAGATCACGTCAACCTTTCCGAGACGCGGATCCTCCGGTCCGGCAACGGTCATGCCCGGATCGTAGAGCAGGCGCGTTCCATCCGGGTCCTCAAACAGCATCGCCCGGTCAAGCTTGCAAAACTCACCGTCCTGTCCGCCAAGCGGGGTGACTTTTACATTTTCCGCCGCCGCGGCATTTATGCCGCTACCTGCGATCGCAAGGACCGCCGCCGCTGCCAATAATTCCCATGTTCTCATGATAAAGCTCCCGTTAGCTTGCTTGTTTAAACTGACCACGCAGCCAAAATAAGTATCGAAAATCCCTAATATAATGGCTGTGGCAGGCCGATTATTGCAAGGGCTACTTTCCCCGACGACGGGGTAAAGCCAATAAATCACCATATTGTGATCAGGGCCCGCGCCTTAGGCAGGGCAGCGTTCTCAGGCTCTCGCGGTTGGGCGGCTGGTGACGCGGCCCCACCATTCTGCGATGTTTGAATGAGTTTCCGGCACACGGACGCCGACCGCCTTGCCCATCAAAATGCTGCATTGAGCCGTGATGTCGGCAACGGTATAGTCATCCGTCGCAATAAATTCCCGGCCTTCCAATGACCTATCGAGCCAGCCCAGCGTTTCTATCGCATGGCGTTGGCAAACATCCGCCCAGTCCGGTATTTGCGTTCGGGTGTCTTTCCACATTGGATGAGAATGGATGAACATGTTAATCAGCGGATGGAGAAGCTCAAGTTCCATCCTCCGGTTCCACATCTCGACATGGGCACGTTCAACCGGGGTCCGGCCCATCAGTGGCGGGTTAGGATATGTTTCTTCAAGATAGCGGCAAATTGCGTGGCTTTCCGATATGCAGGTGCCGTCATCCAACTCTAGCAGCGGCATACGCCCGAGAATATTTTTCGTAAGATAATCTTCCGTTTTATTATATCCGGTCGCGAGGTCCACGTCCTGTACTGGAATATCAATCGCTTTTTCAGCAATGAAAATACGGACCCTGCGGGCGTTGGGGGAGGCGTTGAGATCGTAAAGCTTCAAGAGTTTTCCCCTTTTCATATTATTTTCAAACTTTTATTTTTGCGTAAAACACCGGCGGCTTGAGACAAGTTTTAGCCGCCCGCCGCCGCAGACTCGCTTTTTGGGTCTCCGGCTATGCGCGAATGATACATGACCCGCGGAATATCCATATTCCAAGGCCGCGCCTGATGCAACAGGCACCGATTGTCCCAAATGACGGCATCGCCCACCGTCCAGTGGTGGTGATACACGCGCGGCGGCTGGCAGGCATTCTTCACCAGGTCATCCAGTAAAGCTTCGGAGTCTTTAGGGGATAGTCCCGGTATTCCATAGGCATGGCGGCCAATGGTCAATGTCGACCGCCCGGTTTCAGGGTGAATTTTCACCAGCGGGCGCAGGGGCGGCTCCTGATTGAAAAACCCATAGCCGCTGTATTCGCTGCCTTGCTTCTTCTGCGTAAAACCTGCCTTTTGCTGACTGTAGTAGAGTGAATGATAGGCGCTGAGATCAGCGATCCGTTCCTGCGTTGCGGGGTTAAGGGCGTCATAGGCGGCCGACATATCGGCCCACCCTGTCTCACCGCCTTCATCAGGCACTACATGCGCCGTGAAAACCGCGCCTTTCGCCTGCACCGGCATATAGGTGCTGTCCTGATGCCACTCCATATTCCCCTTCAGTATCTTCACCATGTCATTGTCGTCGGACTTGATCAATTGACCGTCCTTGTCGACATTACTGATGGGTGCCAGATCAAACTCCATTGCGCCGAACCGTTTGGCGAACCGCACCTGCTCCGCTTGGCTCAGATGCTGTCCGGGAAAAATCAACAGGGAATAACGCAGCCAGGTCTGGTAAAGATCGTCGAACTCGGATCGGCCGAGATGGCGCAGGTCCAGGCCTGTCACGAATGCACCAAAACTGGCATCGGTTGGTTTGACGTCAAAATTCATGTAACGGCTCCTCCCTGATCCTGCGTTGAATATTTAAGTCATACTCCTTTTGTCAAACGAAGTCGATTACGCGAACCGCGACGATCGAAAGAGACACAGGCGGCTTGATTGCCTTTCGAGAAGCCTTTAGAATTCCCCGACCCGTACGGTAACCTCATCCGCATCAGTTTTTCGCCATGCAAGAACATCCCGCACGTGTCCAGTTGCTCTCGATGTAAAAGGAAATTCAGTGACAGGCATAGTGTTTGCGTTGGTATTATGTGCCGCTTTATTACATGCAGTGTGGAACGCCCTCGTCAAGATCAACGGTGACCGGCTGATCATTATGGCAACGATCATGGTGAGCCAGTCGCTTATCGCCTGTGCGGTCCTGCCATTTCTTGAGCCGCCACAAGGAGAGGTCTGGCACTATATCTGGGCATCGATTGTCCTGCATAACGGCTATTACTTCTTTTTGATCATGGCCTATAGATATGGCGACTTCAGCCATGTCTACCCGATTGCGAGAGGGTCGGCCCCGCTCATCGTCGGGTTTGTTTCCGTGGTCTTTATCGGCGAAGTGCTGAGCGATCGCGAGACCTTTTCAATCGCCCTCATCGCCCTCGGGATTATCAGTCTTGCCTTTACCCGTGGGGCCAGCCGCGTCGGCGATGCGAAGGCAATTCTCTTCGCCCTCGGCACCGGCGCCTTCATTGCCGGCTATACGATTGTCGACGGACTAGGCGGCCGTCTTGCCCTCGATGTTCACGCCTATACCTTCTGGTTATTCGCCCTCGATGGAATCCCAATTGCAGTTTTGGCACTTCTGCTTCGCCGCGGACAGGTCGTCCGGCAGGTCCAGAGGACATGGAAAGCTGGCGTATTTGCCGGGGTTGCCTCCCTCATTGCCTACTGGATTGTTATCTGGGCGATGACCTCATCGCCCATTCCCCTCGTGTCGGCAACACGAGAAACAAGCATGGTCTTCGCCGTCCTGATTGGCGTGCTGTTTCTGAAGGAGCGGCTTAACCTCCTCCGGTTGGCCGCAAGCATCGTGACATTAGCAGGGGCAGTCTTGCTTAAAACAAGCAAATAGCGCTCAGAAATAAACCCTCGTTATTGCGGGTCAGAAGCAAAGGTTTTCAAAAGCTGTTTCTCACCGTTTGCGGTGAAGCGGATCACCCGTGACCCCGCGTCCCGCGACGCCCAGCCCAGTTCATAAAAGCGGGCCAGGAAAGCGGTGCCAAGCGCACCCGCAAGATGTGTGCGCCGGGCACTCCAGTCGAGACAGGATTTGCACAACGGACGCCGCATGATATTCAGGGATTGCAGGTCAATACCAAATGCCTCGACGAAGTCCGCACCGGCCGGCAGCAGGTCAACGAGGTCCCCGTCTTCTGCAATATATCCGCTGTTGAGCATTCCATCATAGACCGACACGCCCAATTCTCCGGCCAGATGGTTGTAGCAGACCCGCGCCTTGCGAAGGGCGGGATCCTTTGGCCCGGTGCGGGTCCGCATTAGTCCCCGCTTGGCCGCAAGCCCCATCAGGGATTCAAGAACGCCCGCCACATCTGCATCGGCAAGCGTGAAATATTTATGCCGCCCCTGCTTTCGCAGACATAAAAGCTCAACTGCTTCCAGCTTTTTCAAATGCGCGCTTGCCGTTTGAATGGTAACGCCGGCTTCGGCGCTGAGTTCAGTTGCGGTCAACGCCTTTCCACTCAACAGCGCCAGCAGCATGTTCGCGCGGGCTGGATCGCCAATGAGCGAGGCCAATAAGGATATGTCAGGACCTTCTTTCATAGTTCGATCATAAGCGAATTATTATTGCCGTTCAATATGCAATCATACGGCTATCAAAGAACTGGAGAATACATCATGATTACCTGCTTTATCCGATATCATATCGATCCCGTAAAGAAATCGCAGTTTGAGCAATATGCCCGCAACTGGGGCGAGGCTATCCCGCGTTGCGGCGCCGACCTGATAGGCTATTACGCTCCTCATGAGGGGTCATCAACCCTCGCCTATGGAGTCTATAACATCGAAAATCTAGCGACCTATGAACAATACAGACAGAGATTAACTGCCGACCCGATGGGCCAGGAGAATTATGAATTTGCCCAAAAGGAAAAATTTCTGTTGCGCGAGGATCGAACTTTTCTAAAACTGGCGTCCGCCCCCCACAGCAGATTGGTGACATCATGATCGCGATAATTTTTGAAGTCCGGCCCCATGCGGACCATAAACAGCAATATCTCGACATTGCGGCGAGCTTGCGCCCGCAACTTGAAAAAATCGATGGCTTCATTTCAGTTGAACGCTTCCAGAGTCTCACAGACTCGGGGAAAATTCTTTCCCTTTCGCTTTTTCGCGACGAGAAAGCCGTCGCCGACTGGCGCGGACTGCAATCGCATCGCAAGGCGCAGGCGACGGGGCGAGAGGTTGTCTTTGAAGACTATCGCCTCCGGGTTGCTGCTGTCATCCGGGATTACGGCATGTTTGATCGTGACCAGGCTCCGCCGGACAGTCTCCAAGTGCATGATCAAGCCGACTGAAACCGGCCTACATAAATTTCGGGAAACCTTATCCCGCGTTGACTTTGGAGGTGGCAAGTGTCGGTGTCGGCAGGCGCTTGGGTAAAATTGCAATGGCCGCCAACAAGACAACCGCGGCACCGGCAAGAAGTCGAAACAGGGTATCAAAGCCCCAGTGTTCGTAAACAAAGGCAATTAACGGCAACGCCGCTGCCAGAACGCTGAAGCTGACGACATACCGGACGCCATAAATACGGGCTCGATAAGGACCGCTTGCTGTCTTGCCGATCATGTAGTCGTTAATCGGTATTTGCCCGAACGCTCCGAGCATAAAGCCCAGCGCAACGGCGAGGGCAATGCCATCACTCAACCCCGGCATGAGGGAAAAGAAAACCAGCTGGAGTATCGCAACCCCCGCAAATACGCGGCGTGGCCCAACACGGTCAAGCAGGCTTCCCACAACCAGCTGTGCGAAAGAAGCGACGGTAAAAACAACAAAAACCAGGGAGCCGATGACCGTCGCGACGTCACTCTGGCCGATCCCGAGAAAATGCTCACTCCACGCCGAGAGCTGTGCTGCCAGTCCCTGCATACGTTCATCAAATATTTTCGGCAGGGCAAAAGTCGTTGCCTGAAAGACGGTCGAGGAAATGGCGGTCGTAAAAAAAATGATGGCCGAGACACGGATCAACACGGACCGATAGGAGAGCGACATAACCTGTTCAGCGCCCGCCGCCACCGGATTACGCTCGGGCGGCTCACGAAGGATGGTTTTCCAGCGCAGCGTCAAATAGATAAATCCCATGGCGATGGAGAACAGCCCCGGCAGGACAAAGGCCATCCGCCAGCCACCATGATCTATCAGATATCCTGTCATCAGGGCCGCACAGGCGACCCCAAGATTTCCCCAGACCCCGTTTACGGCAATCCGCATTCCCGTGTTGCGCCATTTCATCGTAACGAGGGCAAGGCCAACAGGATGATAGATGGCGGCAAACATCCCTATCACGAACAGCCCTACGGCTATCTGCAAGGGTGTGCTGGCAAAGCTGGTTATAATGGACGCGAGACCGATCCCAATGAAAAACAAGCACATCATACCGTCGCGGCTCCATTTGTCCGCGATCCAGCCCGCCGGATAGGAGAATACGCCAAACGCAATAAACCCCGGCGTCGCATATGCCAGAAGTTCGGCGTAACTGATCCCCCATTCGCGATAAAGTGCCAAAGCCGCAACGGTCGCGAAAACCAGTGTGAATAAATGGTCAAGAAAATGGCCTATATTCAGCAACAGGAAATGTAATCGGTCCCGGTTCATGTTGGCTCGCTCCTTTGCTCGCTCAGGATTTCAATCTTGAAATCTGCCTGTCCTGTCCTTTGTAACTATTCTTCAGGTTACAATTGACTGAATTACGATGTCATGCCAATATTCGTCGAATTTAAGCCAATCCATTCTTTTGCTGATTTTTAAACTGGTGCGCATGACTACTGACAAAATACACAGTACGGACCCGCTGGATTATCAAGATCTGCCGCAAGCTATTGGCGTAATGACAAAAAGCTTCGGCGACGGCTGGGTCATTCCCCGGCATGAACATACGCGGGACCAGTTACTCTATGCACCGAAAGGGATTATGCGGCTGCAAACGGGATCGAGAGCGTGGATTGTGCCGCCCGACAGTGCCGTCTACATTCCCGCCGGTACGCCGCATGCAATCAGCATGCATGGCGACGTTGAAATGCGCACGTTATATATCGACACTCGGGCCGCGGGGATCAATTCCCGGACCATGCGGGTTATCGCCATCTCGGGGTTATTGCGCGAATTGATATTGGCGCTCAGCGAGGAGCCCCTTGTCTATGAGGCGGGTAGCCGCGCGGACTTGATTGCGCAAATGATTAAGCTGGAAATAGAGGTTTCGCGTGAACTGCCGCTCAATATTCCACTGCCGCACGACGCAAGACTGCAACGGCTCTGTGCCGCCCTTCTCGCCAATCCTGCAGACAGGAGAACGCTTGATGCATGGTCCGAGATCGCCGGAGCTTCCCCGCGGACGCTTGCCCGGTTGTTTGAGCGGGATCTCGGCATGAGCTTCATTCAATGGCGACAGCTTATTCGTTTTCACAATGCGCTGGAGGCCCTGTCGCGAAAGGAGCCCATCTCGCAGGTCGCCCGCCAGAATGGCTATCACAGCGCCAGCGCTTTTGCGGCGGCATTCGGCAAAGTGATGGGATTGCCGCCATCTACCGTAGCGGCCAAACCCTAAAGGGCCGGTTTTCCGTGAATCAAATTAGGGTGAACGGCTATTTCTGTTTCCAGGTCCCGTTTTCCGCCAAAACCCATGTTCCGGCCGGTGCCTTTTGGAGAATTTGCGACGCATAGACACGCCCAACCTGATCCACTGGCACGCCCTGGGCCGCAGCCCGTTTCGTGTAAATCTCTCGTCGTTGGGCGTTCAGGTTATCGACGAAACTTTTTGCCGAACTGTCCCGTGCCCGGGCAAAGCCATCATAAGCCTCCCCGATCGCACCGGAGGCCCGCAAATCTTCAAGCTCGCCTGCCCAGGCCGGAAATGAGGCCAGGCCTGAGCCCAGCACCGCGATGGCCAATACACCACCGAGAACAAACCGGCGGCTGAAATTCCGGTCCTTGCGTTCCGTCACCATTAGAAAATCTCCGGATTATTGTTGATATCGTCTTTGGCTTTTTCTTCGATCTTAAGGCGGACCTCCGCATCAAGCTTGATATTCAGATTGATCGTGATCGGCTCTGCCGGGGCCTCAACCTTCACCGTTGGTGTACAGGCCTGAAGCGTCACGATAAAACCCGCCGCGAGGAGAGCGACCATAGGCAGCAAGCGTCTTTTCACGGGGTTTCCTTTATTCATTTCTTGAGGTCCTTGACGGTAGCACGGAGCGCTTCCTCGGACAAGCGATAGCCCTTCAAAAGCGCGTTGAATAACTTGTCCAGATCAGTTGTCAAATTAATATTCAGGACAACCGGTCGGCTATTTTCTACATTCGGGTTCTGCCCTTCCGTATGCAGGGTGACAATATCATCGCCAACCTTTGGCTTCTCGATGTTAATGGAAAGCGCCGTGTATTGAAAATTTTTGAGAATATCGAGCAACAACTCGGTCTGCGCCCCGCCGCCCGCTAACGCCCGCCGGGCCGTATCTGAATTCATTTTCAGCACACCGGACCCGTCGGCCGTCAGCAATCCCGTATCGACAATAATATTGTCACCATCGAAAATCAGGGGAAGTTTTCCGCTGATCTTACCTGTGGCCGTCACTTCCTCCATATTCCCAAGGGCGACCACATCCGCCAAATTCAGGCTGTCGAGTTGCACGGTGACCCTGTTCACATCCTTAGAGCTATCAAAGGCGGTGTCCTCAATCAAAATCGTTCCGCCCGCCACCCCGACAGTCATCCTGTCGATATATAGAACCGGGGATCCGTTCGGTGTTTGTATGTGAAAGCGGAGATTTGGCGACTGCATAGGAACACCCGCATTTGCCGCATCCGCCGCCAGTTCCTGCGTCTTGGCGATTGTGAGCGGAAAGAGATTATCAACCTCGATAACGCCTTTTAGCCCTGAAATCGACCCGCTTTCCGATTTTATCGCTATATTTTCAAGCTTTACCCGCGCCGTTGCGGTCAGAGCCGGCGGCGACCAGTTTATGTCCCCGACGGGCTCCAGCTGACCGGTAACAACTGTCTTCGGATCCATGTTGCTTAATAGGTCGGACGGCTGCAGCCCTCCTTTTTCAAAGGACAGTTTCGCCATATTGAAATGGGCTGCTCCGGTGCCTGTCTCCAGCGAATGTTGCCCCTCCGCCGTTATAAACTGGCCCAGTTTTTTCGATGAAACCGCCGCCTTAAAATCCGCGGCTCCTTTTTCCAGCCGGGCGGAGCCTGTCGCCGTCAGATTTTCCTTAAAATACGCCCCGTCCAGGGGGGTAACTTGAAGGCTTTTAAGCTCCAGACTCATCGCCAGCCCCGAATTCTCCTGTTCGGGCGACACCTGAAATTCGCCATCTATAGCGGGAACGGCCATTTTTTGCGCATTCAGGGTGACTTCGCTGACCTTTCCGGTCACGGTGCCACTAATGTTACCGCTTTCCGCGCCTTCCGCTTTTATTTTCAGGCCAGCGTTTCTGATTATGATGCCATCCCGTGAATAACTGGCATTTGAAATTTCAGCGAGAGCGGAGCCAAGTTGGAGGCCATGCATTGCATTCCGGTTAAAGCCAGCACTGGCCTTAACGGTCGCCGACAAATCATTTGCGGCGGACGCTGAACCCACCTTCCCGCCCTCGGTGACCGCGGCGCTCAGGTTTTCCAGTGCAATTTCCTCGCCGAAATTGAGGATGCTTGCCTCCGCTTTCAGATTGTTCACACGATAGCGTCTGTCGCCATACGCCAAATCTAGGGTCATCTCCGGCACGGTTATCCTCGCTCGTTGCTCGCTGGTATCAAGCAGATATGTACCTGTAACGTTGAGCGGGAGTTTTTCCGTCGTTATGCGCGCCTCTTTCTGCTCCATGGCGACGCCGGAAAGCTCGATATCCATGTTATAGCTTACCGTGGGGCCGTCCAGCGAGATAACCGCCGCCGCCGTCAATGTGCCGTCGAAAGCGGGTACATTTTCCGCATACCGGAACAGGTCATGCGGCTGTAAAGCCTTCCGGTCGAAAACAAGCGACTGGATATTAACGGTGGCCTTGCCTGTTTTGGCGGTGAGATCAAATTGCCCCTCAAGTCGGGCGAGCGAGGCCTTCGCCTCTGTCTGAACATCCATGTCAATTTTTGCTTTCTTGTCGGACAAGGTACCGGTGCCGGTGAGGCGCAATGGCGCCCATTCAGGCACATTCGCCCCATGACGCAGAATGCCTCCCTCCAGCGTAAATCCGGCAGTAGATTCACCGATATTCGCCCGATAGGAAACGTCCAACCCTTCGAGCATGACCGGGCCCGCCGCCGTTTCCAGCGTCCCGTCTGCATGGGCCGTTCCGTCCAGCCGTAAATCGGAGTTGAGCGAAAATTGCACATCGGCCCTCAGGGTCCGCCCCTCGGCGTCGGCAAAGATTTGACCCTCTTTCAAGGTGATCGATGGCAAATTTGAGACGGTACCGGAGGATCCCTGTTCTCCCGACGGGCGCGCAAGTTCAAGGATTTTCGAAATGGCCCCTTCCTGCGGTCGGGAAAGGTCAGCAGCGACGTTTCCAATGACGACATCATCAATTTGACCGGCCAGAATTTGTGGAAAGCGGTATCGCGCTGATATATCCTGTATTTGCAATGCGCGGCCCAGCGATAATTCGCTCACATGGATGTCACGCATCGTTACATAGTCGATATTGAGAGTTACATCCTTGAACCCCAGCAAATTCAAAGCCGCTTTTCCGCCGAACTCAACGGCTGCCACGCGGAAGAGGATAAGGAGTATGGCAAGCACCAGCACGAGGGAAAGCCCCCCGGCGACGATCCATTTCACATCGTTAATTTTGCCAATTGCCACGCGCTTTCATCCGTTTCAGGTCTGTTGAACACCAGCGATCTTGATATGGAAGACCTTTCCCGGCCCGCCCGACCAGATCGACATGACCGCCCTTGAGGCGTCATAATGCCGGACACAGCCCCACTCCCTTATTTCATATGGCGCGGCATCCTCCTGTTTGACATAAAAATTCCCCTGCAGGCAGAAAATTAAATGAACATGGTCGCCCTCCAAATCCAGGTCGAGGGAAGACTGAATATCATGAATTTGCCAATCGGCCTTAATATGCTCCCGCCGGATCATGAGGTTAAGGTCCTTTGAGGGACCGCCAAACAATCTGCAGTCAAGCGGCGCGCCGCCATCAAAAACGAAAGGCTCGTGAAGACCCCCGAGATCTTTCTTCTGGCCGTCACCAAAATCCAGTGAAAAACCATCACCGTCCAGTAAGGTGATAATGCGCTCGTACCCGGTAAAGGACGAAAATTCCCCCGATTGGCTCACATCGGCAAGGCTTAACCGCCAGTCAAATATCGGTTCTGGCGCATATTTAAAAATCTCACGGGTGACGCCCTGTCCATTTTTCCACGGGGCGACGGGGTAGTCGTCATAATTGAGAACGGTTAATCCGGTAGTTTCACTTAATCTCATCATCTATTCCCGGCGTCGGCAGTTAGAATGTTTTATGAATAGCCTATCACTTAGGCTGTCATGGGCGCCCGTATATCTCAAGATATAATAATGAGTTGATAAATAAATTTGTATTCGATTAAATGAAGCATAATAAATCAGAAAATTATGGACTTTTAGACATGAAGAAAATGCTATTTATACTTTGGCTGAGCGCCATTACCTTTATTGGCGTTGCCCAGGCAAATGCAATGGACAGGCAGGTTGAAACTGCGCTCAGCGATATTTCAAAGTATGAACAGCAATTTTCCGGGCAATCCACGGCCCAACCAAATGCCGTAAAACGGGCCCTTAAACTGCTGACCCTGACCCGGCAGAGGTTGGACAGTGCCCCGGATCATTCCACGCCCGCGTGGCAGGAGACCGATCAGCGCTACACCGCCCTCGTCGCCTCGTTAAACAGCCTGATATCACAGGATGGCGCTGCGGCGGCCGCTCAACCAAAGCCTTCGGTAACGAACGGGTCCGCGCAAAACCAGAAACCGGCAGCTTCCGCTCCAGCGGCGAACACGCAAATGATTTCCCAACAACGGGTTCAGGTCAAGAAGTTGAAACGGGATATTGAAAGCTCGACGGACACCATGGACAAGGCGGGTCCGAAACCCTTTCAGGATCCCCTTTATGTCGAGAAGAGAGAGGAAAGGCTGCAAAGTTTCAAAACCTCCCTGTCCAGATTTGCAAATTTTGAGAGCGACGCCGATGTCGTCGCAGCGGCCGCCGCCTTATCAAAATATGAAAATATGATAGGCTTCGGCAAAGACCATGCCGCCAAGGAGCTTGCGGTCCTCGGCGACGTTCAGGCGCGCCTTGCCGCCGTTAATCAGGAAGTACACAAACTGTCGCTTCCGGAGACACCGGCGCAACCGTATCAGGAAGGCGAGTTAGGACAGTGGCTCATGACCCTTGCAAAGATGCGAAAGGCGGCAATTCAGATTTACCAGCCTCTTCCGGAAATAAAGAACCGCGCCTATCTGCCCGAGACACGCCTGACCGTGGAACAAGGCGGCGCCTTTGACATGCGCGACGTGGACAGGTTCGACCGGGCACTTCGGGGGACAGTGGCGACAATTGATAAAAGCGTCACCGACTTTACTGCAAATCTTGATTATTCAGTTAAATCCGAGATGGACAACCTCTCCTTTTACAGCGACATGGACCCGTCAGACCCGTTACAGCAATCCAATAATTTCCTGTCAAAAGGCCGCGCGGATGAAATTCGAAAGGACCTTGCCGCCAAACGCCTGCTGATTTCCGAGGCCGCGGAGTATGCCCGGCTTCTCAAGCATGAGAATTACACGGAGCGACAAGGGCAGCTAACCCGCATGCAGGAGATATCGGATCTATATGAGCAGAAGCATGCCAAAGCCCTTGAGTTGGTGCGGATGCCGAAGGCGGCGACAACAGACTCCGATTTATTGAAAATTGCGAAAGAAACCCTTGAAAACCCTCAGTATGAGTATGTCGGGAAAATCGAGCGCCTCGTTATAAATACTGAAAAGACCCATCGTTCAGAGGACACAAGCGAAGCCAAAATCGACAAAATCGATGTCGGTGCGGGCGGTAAAGTCACCCTGTCCGGGACGGAAACGACCTATCATTACGAATGGGATCAATTTCAAGTGGCAACGGTGGAGCCAGAGGATGGCAAGTTTTATATTTTTTACTCAACCCTGAAAAATTACTCCTCCGGGGACAGTACGACACCCCTGAATAGATGGATAATCGCCTCGCGGCTGCAGGATAGCGAAATTCCCTCAAAAAATATTAACCTGCCTTAGTCCATTCGGTTTTTATGGTCATCGGCACTGTTTTCATTTCGGCGCGCAATGACCGGCAGCTGATTGGCTAACCCAGCCCGCCGGATCGGACTTTAATTTTGCCGGACAAATGATCTAGAGGGCGCGCCGGAATGTCAGGTTGATGCGCTTGCTGCCTAACATGTCATGATGCCCGTCCTTCACCCCCGCAACGCCGTGAAAATTGAGGCGTGACGGCCCGCCCCAGACGGCGACGTCCCCGTGGCGCATCGCAAACTTGCACACTGGGTCACTGCGCGTCAGGCCGCCAAACTGGAAGATGGCGGGCAGGCCGAGCGAAACCGACACGATCGGATTGACGAAATCCTGCTCGTCCTTGTCCTGATGCAGGGACAGCCGCGCGCCGGGGTCGTAGCGGTTTATCAGGCAGGCATCGGGCACGAAATTGACGTAACCGGCATCAGCAGCAGCCGAGACGGCGAGATCAAGGAAACAGGTGGGCATGGCAGGCCAAGGGAACCCGTTTTCCGGATCGACCCGGTCATAGCGGTAGCCGTGACGGTCGGTTATCCAGCCAGCAATCCCACAGTTCGTCATGGCCGCAGACATCCTGTAGCCACCCGGCGTGACCATATGCCGAAAGGGTGACCGGGCAGTGATCCCATCAAGAGCGACAAGGATATCGGGCGCAAATGGCAGAGCCGCGCCGCGCAACAGGATGGCCCCCTCGGCCATGACTTCGCGGGGTGGATCAAGCGGGGCGCTATTTTCAAACAGGTCATTCATCGGGATTGATATCTGCAAGTACCTTTTCGATTGTCGGGTGGAGAACTGGCCGATACCCCGCCCGAAGGGCCGCAACACTGGACGGCGGCGTCAACAGACCGTCAGCACGGCGAAGCGCCGATTGCACATAGCCTGCCTCAGTCCAGCGGAACGCCCAGCCCGCCGCAATTGTGTAGGCCCCCGAGGAGGAGGCGACGACAGAGCCGTCCGGTAATGCCGACAAGGGACCCGACAGGGCATGGAGACGCTTTTTACCGGCCGTCATCCGCTCCTGATGGAGGATATGGTCCATCGCGGGCGCAGACGGCCTCTTCTCGCCCGTGGCAATCGCCCAGGCAGCGCGAAACGCCTCTGCCGCCGCGCGCCGGCAGAAAAAGCAGGGCCGATGGCCCGCCGCCAACGCCACGGCCTCATCAAGAAAAAAGAGCTCGGTCCAGCTTCGACCCGCCATGACGTCCCGGCGGCGCCCCTTGAAGTCGCAAAGGCAGATTAGCCATGCCTTGTTCGTCCAGCGCCTGCGCAGCAGCGTCTTTGTCTCCGGATCATGGATGATACCACGATTGCCCGTGACGGTTCCTCTTTGGGGAATGGCCACGATCTCGCCAAACGGGGTTACACGGTTCTGAAGCGGCATATCAACCTACCCGCCAATACCGATCCGGATCGTGCCGACGTCTGCCATAACCATATCAATAACTGCTCCTCAAATTCAGGATATAGTAAACCGATTGGGAACAGGAAACCAGCGCCGAGAGGTCAGAAGAAGATAATGCTATAATAACTCCGCCCGTCATCAATCCGAACCCGTTTCACGACATTTCAGGCAATGTTTCACGTGAAACAGGGAGAAGGTTTAGGACGGGTTCTCACGCTTATATAGCGACATCAAAAACTTAAACGTCACATCATTATTCACGCCATCAGCATCCGAAGCGGATGACGGCATAACAATATATGTATAAATTAATATCTTGCATCTGAAGGGTGGTGCCGCCGGACAGATTTGAACTGTCGACCTCTCCCTTACCAAGGGAGTGCTCTACCCCTGAGCTACGGCGGCGAAATTGCGAACTAAATTGCAAGGCGCTGTATATAAGAGCGGGGTGCGTTCTGCAATGACAAATTTGCGTAAACGACAAAACCCATCTATTGACGTAATTGACGGTACATTTTGGATCGAGCTGAAAACCGATGACTGACGATGATAAAGACAAGCAAGGCCGGAAACAAAAACTGCAGGCGGAAAAGGCGGAGCGTCTGGCCGCCGCGTTACGGTCCAATCTTCGCAAGCGAAAAAATCTTCAGCATAATCGCGGCGAAAAAGCACCTGATGCCATAAAAAACAGGGATCGCCTCGACAATTGACCAATTTCGCATTTGATCTTGGCCCCCTCACTTTCTGACTGTAGTATGCCGACCCAAATTATGCGTTTTAGCGGAGACCTGCATTATGTCCATTCTTTCCGATAAATGGATAAGATCAACTGCCCGAAAAAATGGGATGATAGAGCCGTTTGTGGAAAGCCAGAAGCGGGAAGGAACTATTTCATATGGTCTCTCCTCTTATGGATATGACGCACGCGTTTCCGACGAATTCAAGATTTTTACCAATATTGATTCGGCCACAGTTGATCCGAAAGCTTTTTCCAACGATAGTTTTGTAGACCG
>NZ_JBDNHC010000174.1:0-4249 GCF_041689005.1 Sneathiella sp. | reverse complement strand
GGTTAAACACAGCAGTTGTGTTGACGCGCAGCGTAAGGGCTTCATCCGCGATTGCCTGCGCGCGTGTTCCAACCGGGATTCTATTATACCTCAATTCAGACTCTACCACCGCAACAATCGAGACGTTGCTGACCTCACAGGCGCGCGCGTTGTCGTCGTCGTCCTCTGTGGCGACATACACTGGCGTAAATTCCTGAGCCTGCGCTGGCGACCCCACATAACAGAGCGCAACTAACGCTGTGAATAAAGTGCGCATCGGACCCCCACATTTGAAACAGCTCAATCGAGCTAGAACACAATCGATAAACGACCGACGCCAGTTTGAAAAGCCGGATCGCTAATTCTGACGTGACCGGGTGAACGAGGTCCTGCATTTGATTTAGTTCGGCTCGCGACGCATGTGCATCTACGCACTAATTGAGGCTCGATTTTGCTTCTTTATTGTGGTGGACCGGAGCAGTATAAGTATCATGTCGATATTAATACGTGAGCCAACATGCGAAAGACAGACCGTAAAAACGGACGCAATACGGATGGCACCTTCGCCAAGGGAAACCGAGGTAAGAAGCCCGGTACGCGCCACAAGACCACGCTGGCCGTACAGGCGCTACTTGATGGTGAAGGCGAGGCCCTGACCCGCAAAGCCGTAGAATTGGCCTTAGCCGGTGACGTGACGGCGCTGCGCCTTTGCCTGGAGCGCATCGCACCGCCTCGCAAGGATTCGCCCGTGCGCTTTGACCTGCCGCCTATGGAAGGCGCTCAGAGCGCCGCCTCCGCTATGGGGGCAATCCTTGCCAGCGTTGCGAGCGGCGACCTCACGCCATCAGAAGCGAGCGGCCTTGCCGGGCTTGTCGAAGGCTATCGCAAGGCCCTGGAGACAACCGAGCTTGAGACTCGTCTCAAAGCGCTGGAGGAGAAGCAGGCATGAGCATGAAGGGCAGGGTTCAGCGATTGGAGAGAGTGGCGGGGCTCCCGATCTTGCAGGACAGTGCCTCGCTGGACACGCGCTCACTTGCTCGCAAGCTCGCATTTGTCCTCCACTGCGGCATACATGAGCCTAACGGGCCCACGGCCGACGCGGCCCTTGCGATTGCGAGAGCGCTGCAGTCGCCAAGTGAGAAACGGACATGAGCAACATGGCGCGCCGCCTTGTGGCATTGGAGAAGAAGGCGCCCCAGGGTGCGTTGCCGCATGAAGAGCGTCTCGTAAGGTTACGTCGCAAGGGCAGGGCGAGCCCACAAAATGCTGGTCATACCCTGTCTGCAAGGGACCTCGAACAACTCGTTGCGAAGGTAAACGCATTGAGAGAACGGCCAGCCAGTGCGTGATTGGAGGCTACCTAGGTATGCAAGGGCCCCATTACCCTTTTGGCTAAGCTTAGCCGCAAGCTTTATTGGTCCGTCCACGCCGGTCTGGTTCGTTGCTAGGCTGATGTTCGGATGACTCTCAGGCGCCGCATTATTAAGCTCGAACGGCAATCCGTGCATCCCGCTGGACAGCTTGACGAATGGTGCGATACCGAATTGGATGCGCGGATCCTAACGCTCGCAGCAGGGCTTGAGCGAATCGGCGGCCTTGAGCCGGACATGCGGGCACAGCTGGATGCGCTGGGCCTTCGGGCGGCGACAGTATGAAAGGCATCCAGCGGCGCCTTGAGAGGCTTGAAAAGAAGTCCGAGTACGGGGCGCCCGAAATGCCGACCTGCATCATGTTCTGCACTGTTGCCCCAGGCCCTGATGGGCCGGTGAACTTGGGGCCAAAAACGGCTCACATAGTTGTCGGGCCGAATGCGGGGGTCGAGCTAAGCCGTACAGAGGGAGAGAGCGTGGAGGCTTTCGAGGCGCGTGTTGACCAGCTGGTCCTTGGTTAGACTTCCGCTCGGCGTCCAAATTCTGTTGGATTTATCTACAAACTGCCGGGCATCGGTGATCGTCCCCGTCGGGTCAAGAGTAGCGTGGACTTCCGGAGCCCGCGTAACATGCTACACCGGGGCCACTATAGGCAAGACCACTCGCCCCGCCCCGAATAATACGTTCCGCGCGGGCCAGTGCGCGCTCGTGGTCGTTCCGGATATCTAAATCTCCGGAAAAAAAGCCGTGGTACCAAATTTTGAGTGACCTGCCATTTGGTTGGTATCTGTCTGGCCGTGAATTGAACATTTCTAATTTTATAGCATCGACATGATTGAACGCCCAAAATATCAGTAAAAACGGGCGCTCACTTTGAACAATTGGTTGAGAACCCGTTTCCTCTCTCTACGGAATACAATTCTGTTCCATATCGGAAACCAGCAGAGAAGGAATCGAGTCTTGAAACCGCCATCTCTGCAACGATGATAGATTGCCGAATTTCCATGCGGGGCGTCAACTCTAGTGCCGCTTTGTGTAATGCAGATTCGTAAGCCGAAACCGCTTTCCCCATTTCCATCGCCTCAGCGCGTAAACTCTCGATTTCTTCATCAGACGAACCAACTTCCATCGCCTTTAAGTCCGCCTTTACGAACTTTAAATCTGCGCAAGCTGACGCTAGAAGGGCGATCTCCAAATTACTCTGATTTTTATAGAGCCAAGAAGAGAATATTGCGCTGGCTTCGCGCCGCGAAACTTGTGCATCCTCATATATGATACCGATAGCACGCTCGATTTCCGGCGATAGCTCGGCTTCTTCCTGCGCTACAGCGGCTGAAAAACCCAGAATCGCAAATGCGAATAAACTCAGTATTTTTATCGTCATGCTTAGGTTCCACTCCAAGTATCGCTGCGCGCGCTGGCAGGCCCACGCTCAGATGCCAGAGAAGCCGCAATGCGCTCATGGCCGGCCCCTCAGGGGTGGTCCAGCAGGTTTGTTAGTCCAAGTAGCGGCGCTCATGCCGCTACGCACTCATAGTAAGGCGGTATGAACGCGGCGGGCAAGAAAAGGATCAGTGCTAGCTGGATCGCAATGAAGATAGAGGTAGCGATCAGAATGATCACGCCCCCTCACGCCACAGCTTAATGCCCAAAATTCAGCGCTTCAGGCCGCATGTGGAGCCTGAAGCGTGAGATGCGGGAACTGAAGAAGCCATACCGTGCATCTCCACATGTATAATCACTCATTTCTCACTCTGCTGGACACTAGAGAAATCGCTGTCAAAGTGTCGTCGGGCAATTGAGTTAAACGCGACCTGGTGGGGACGATGACCGATTTCAAAGTGCATCTATGTTTCGAATGCGGCCAGAAAAATAGAATCGCTGTCGGGAAAGAAGCGGGTGCCAAGTGTGGCTCCTGCGGTTCGGCCATTTATTCCACAAATCAGAAGTCGCGAACGACACCATCAAAGGCGAAAGCCCCCCCCCCAGCGTCGCTGGAACGCCCGAAATCTGGTGATAATGGTCTGGCGTGGCTGATTGCTTGGAGCGCGGGGATTACAATATTTATTGTTGTATTGAATTGGGCGTATACCGCTAGCAACGGAGTGGAGAACCGAACTGATACAGCGTCTGGCGGTCGATTTACTCTCGTGCCGGACGAAGAAGCCACCAAGTCTACTAGAGCATCACTAGCTGGAGCCCGCGCGGCCGGGACCGACCGCTGGGAGCCTCCCGTCGAATCCCCGGTAATTTCGCTACCTATGCCGGACCCCCAGCCGTTTGCTCCCGGCGTGGTTTGGAACCGGACAGGCCGCGAGAGCATCGCGCCCTTTTCCCTGAGAACAAGCTCCGGATCGAACTATTTCATCAAGCTTGTTGACGCGCGAACAGGTGCGGACGCGGTAGCCTTTATGGTCAAGGGTGGGCAGTACTTTGAGGTCGATGTTCCAGTGGGAGACTATAAAATGCGCTATGCGACCGGTACCATCTGGTATGGCGAGGACCTTTTGTTCGGATCTGAATCGACGAACTATTATCAGGCAGATGCTGTTATGGATTTTTACATTGAGGGAAATCAAGTATCTGGTCACGAGGTTGAACTAATTCTTCAGGCGAACGGGAACCTGCGTACGGATAAGATCGCCCCAGGCCGTTTTTAGCTATTGCCTTTTTATCCAGTCGTAAGCGTCGTTGATTTCCTTCATCAATAATTCCGCGGTTCGCATCTGCTCTTCAGGTAAATTCTGCGACCGCAGCACATCCCCCTCTGTCAGGGATGTTGTCCGCTGCTCTATTTTTCTCTAATTTTCAGGTGGGCGGGATAGGACAATGACGTGGGATACTCACCAGAACGAAAATCGGCCGTTTTGAAGCGGATGCTGCCGCCGAATAACTTGGCC
>NZ_JBDNHC010000173.1:0-4134 GCF_041689005.1 Sneathiella sp. | reverse complement strand
GCCCAGCGTTTCGACCTGCCACGCCAGCCGACAGCGATGCTCCAGGGTGATTGCGCGCAAATGCGCCTGGCGAATATCCTTGGCGACGACGAACACACCGTGATTCTTCAGGAGAGCCCATTTTGCCTCGCCGAGTGCTTCGGCTGCAGCCTCGGCCTCCGAAGCCCCGTCGACCGTCCCGGCATATTCGTCATAGAAAACCGGATCTCCTTCAACCTGACCCGATGTCTGGTCATAAACCGGCGGCACGCGCCCTGAAGCCGACCACACCAGCCCCCAACGCGAATGATTATGAATGACCACTTTCAGATCGTGCCGACGCCGATGCACCGCCAGATGCAGTCCGATCGCCGGAGTAACGTTCCATTCGCCCTCGACCACCGCTCCTTCGCCGTCCACACGGATGATGTCGGAAGCAGTCAACTCGTCCCATGCTAGTTCCCATGGATTGACCAGAAAGGTACCATCCGGCTGAGCGAGGGTGATATGCCCGGCAATATGATCGTCATAGCCCTCACGGTGCAGCGCCCGGCACAGCAGCGCCAGTTCCTGACGCGGTTTGAGTTCTGGAATAAGCGGATAGCGGCCTGGCCGCGGGGCCAGCTTTTCGAGCATGGGGTTGCTTCTTTTCGGAGCTTCCATCTTAAGGTTCCTTATATCAATTCCACTCAGCCGAGGCCGCGGCAGTATCCACCATTTCGACACCTTGGACTCCAAGAGTCTCGCGTGCATCATCAAGGGTCATCGCAAAGACGTCTTCGAAACGCATCATGTAGAGGGGTGCCGATTCCCGGCCGACTTTCGCGCCGCGCTCCATCGCATTCTGGGTGATCAGCCACGTCTGGGGATAATGCAGCACCGCCCGCGTGATGATGCGGGTCGATCCAAAGATCGAGAAAGCAGACAATTCGCCTGCAAGTTCCGGGCTCATATGGACGAACAAGTTGGTCAGCCGCATGTAATAGGGCACCAGTTCGCCGATAAAATCGAATCCGCCGCCGCCGAGAATATGTTCCAGATCATGAGTCTGCCCGGCGCGTAGATTAAAATATTCGAAGTCGTTCTTTGGAGTAAATGGCGGCACGATATTCACGTCGAGCGCATTGTTGCTCAGCTGCGTATAAAAAATCCCGCCGACGGTTTCGGGGTCATATTTTTTGAGGTCCTCAAGACCGAACGTCGAGATGAAGCCTTCCTTGAACCACGCGTCAAGCTCGGGATTTTTCTCACGCTCGGCGGCAATCAAGCCGTTAATGTGGTCGATGTCCTGAACTTCGCGCAAAATCTGCACGAGCTGGATCGAATCTGACGGTGTCGGCACATCGGATCCGTTTCGCCGCAACAAATGCGTTGAGACCCAATCGCGCACACGCGCATCGTTTAGATATTTGGACGAACTCACGAGAACGCTGCTCTTTGTCGGAACCTTTTGGATTCCCTGCATGAGATAGGAATAATCGGGCATTTCATTCTCCACGGGATGAGGCGCTTTCGGTAAATTCCGCTGCGAGCGCGGAGGGAACGGATATCGGGAAACGCAGCAGCATTTGCGCCATTCCCTTGGCTGCGGGATCGAGGCGGGTACTGGCGTTAATCCCCCCCGTGAGAGCATCGTGGATCACGAAATTGAGAGCGTGGAGGCCCGGCACGTCATAGCCATCGACATTTGGAGCCTGTCCGTCCGGCCCCATATGACGATACCATTCGCCCAATGCCTCGGGC
Source organism: Sneathiella sp. (assembly GCF_041689005.1). Classification (GTDB taxonomy): domain Bacteria; phylum Pseudomonadota; class Alphaproteobacteria; order Sneathiellales; family Sneathiellaceae; genus Sneathiella. The sequence continues at coordinate 2,412 of NZ_JBDNHC010000173.1, read as the reverse complement.
GTTAGCGCGGCGCGTAGATAAGGCAGATATTCCGGCCTGCGCGCGATGACCGCGACATTGAACAAATGACCTTTGTCACCGCTGCGCGCCCAGGCCAGTCGAACGAGATCTACATCGACGTCACCTTTCTGGGACGGCGCCGGTGTTACGATCAGGTTGGCGGGAGGGCTCTCCAAAGCAGGCACTCCTTCGGCCACTGGTAAATCGTGCGTGACACCGTCGATAGTCATCGTTGGTGTAATCCCCTGCTTGTCGAGCAAGAACAGGAACACGCCTGTCATTGGCAATACATGTGTCGCCAGATTGATCGAGGTGCCTACTGACATCCCGGAAATGCCTGCCCATTGCTCGCGCGCAAAAATGCCAGCGCCTTCCTGGTCAGGATGATCGACGACCAGCTTGCTGATCACTTCGCGCGATCCACGATGGTTTGCGTGTGCGCCAAAACTGGCTTCGCCGCCAATCAGCACATTCTCCGTTAGCGTGAAATCGGGAAGGTTGCGTGCGCGTAGCAGCGTCCGGCCACGAGCGAATAAGGCCTCGGCCTGTCGGGCAGCTTTTTCGGCGGCGTCTTCGCCAATGATCGGCTGATAGGCGATCGTTCGCCAGCCCCCGTCAAAGGTTATACAGGCTTTGTAGGTTTCGGTCGGCGCGCGGCCTTTTGCACCGCTGACGCGCACTCTATTGTCTCCGATCTGCTCCAGCCGCACCTCGCTGAAATCGCATCGCACGTCGGCGACGATATAGTCCGCTGGGTCGCTCACTTCGTACAGGATTTGTTCGGCCACCGTGCCGATTGATACCAATCCGCCGGTTCCTTCCGGCTTGGTGATTACTATCGTGCCGTCGGAATGACATTCGCCGATCGGATATCCAATATTCGCCCAATCGGGCACATCGCGCCAGTCTGTGAACGTCCCGCCCGAGACCTGTGCCCCGCATTCCAGCAAATGACCCGCCAGCGTCCCCGCCGCGAGCAAATCCAGATCGTCCGTGCCCCAGCCGAATTCGTGGATGAGCGGCCCCAGCACCACCGCGCTATCGACGACTCGCCCTGTAATGACGATGTCCGCGCCCTTGGCCAGCGCGGCGACGATCGGGAATGCGCCAAAATAGGCGTTGGCGCTCACCACATTATCAGGAAACGGCGTGCCAACAAACATATCACAATGCCCGGCCGCGCGCAGTTCCGTAACTTGATCACGTAGATCGTCGCCCTCCACGTAGGCCACGCTGAGCGATAGCCCCTTGTCCCGGATCATCTGCTCGAGCGCGGAAGCCAGCCCTGCCGGATTGACGCCGCCAGCATTCGCGACGATTTTCAATTCTTGTGCCGCGATTTCATGAAGATGCGGACCGACATGCACCGTCAGAAAGTCTGTGCCGAAACCGGCCGCTGGATCCGCCGCCTGCATCCGACCAAATATACCCATCGATCCTTCGGCAAGATAATCGAAGATCAGATAATCCAGCTGCCCGCCCGCGAGCAGTTGGGGCACGGAGAGTGCGGTGTCGGAGAAGGACGCTGTCGCGCCCCCGATCCGTATCACCCTTTCATTGCCTGCGTTCGCAGCCATGGCCCATCCTCTCAATTTATTATTAGGCATGAATACTGTATTTCCTTGCAGCGCACTGTCACTATAGTTACAATTCAGTGATGAAAAGAAATGAGCAAGATTTGGCGCTGCAGGTATTGAGGGAGGCTGCATGGCTGAAGGATTATCCGCCCAAGCTGGCTGAAAGTCTCGTGACGGAAGGGCGTTTGATGCGCCTGAATATCGGCGAATGGGCACAGGCCGAAGGCGACGATCGTAATGGCCTTTTCGTCGTGATCGATGGCTTGCTGCACTCCTACTACGCCGCGCTAGATGATCGAATGACAATGATTGGTTTTGCCGAACCCGGCTCGGTGCTTGGTCATGCGACACGCTATAGTGGCGGGCCACGGCTGGTGACCGCTGTCTGTGCCGAGCCGAGCACATTGTTGGAGATTTCCGAAAGCGCCCTTGATCGGGTAGCCGAGCGTTCACCCGAAATCTGGCGCGCTATTGCCGGTTTCGCTTATGCTGCGATGCGCAGCACGTTGCAGATGGCGGCAGACGTCATCTCCCTGCGCCCCCGCGAACGCATCGCGGCGCGCCTTTTGGCTACCGCCAGGGGAGATCAATCAGACAAAGCACCGGTCATCAAGATCAGCCAGGAAATGCTTGGAGAAATGATAGGCGTCACTCGCAAGACCGTGAATTTTCATTTGTCCGTGTTCGAGCGGGACGGGCTTATCCGCGTAGGTTATGGCCGGATCGAGCTTTGCGACCTGAGTGGATTGCAGGAGATAGCGAACGGCTAGAAGACATTGCATCGCCAGACTGGGCTTGGCGAAACAGATTGACGTACCTGATTTCGGTCTGAATT
>NZ_JBDNHC010000172.1:0-37122 GCF_041689005.1 Sneathiella sp. | reverse complement strand
GGGCATCGGCCGCTGATGTTCCGTATCGATATCCACAGCCGTGCTCATCCCGGCCCGGAGCATGGGACCATCATCTTCTGTTTTGACCGAAATACGGACAGGAATGCGCTGGACAACCTTAACCCAGTTGCCGGTGGCATTCTGCGGCGGAATAACGGAAAATTCGGCACCGGTCGCCTGGCTGACGCTCTGGACGGTCCCTTCCCAGTCCCGGTCCGGATAGGTATCGACATGGACTGTCACAGTCTGGCCAGGCTCGACATGGGTAAGATCGGTTTCTTTGAAATTGGCTTCAATCCAGATATTAGTGCTGGCGACAAGGCTCATTACCGGGCTGCTGAAAGCGCCATTGCCGACGACCTGCTGGCCGATCTGCGGCGTGTTTCCGGCAATCCCTTCGAACGGCGCGCGGACAACCGTCCGTTCGAGATCGAGGGTGGCCCGGTCCTGGGCGGCGAGCATTGCCTTGTAATGGGGATGGTCCTCGACAGCTACGTCGGGATTTCCTGCCAGCTGTGCCTTGATCTCGGAGAGTTCCTGCCGGGTGACGAGAACTTCCTGACGGGCAACATCAAGCGCATGGCTGGTCGCATCCAGCTTGCTGTGGGAAATGGCATTGGTGGTGATCAATTTGTTCTGGCGATCATATTCCTTCTTGGCGAAATTAACATTCGACTGGGCAAGGGAAAGTTCCTCCTGCTTTTGCCGGTAGGTCGCCTTGAGACCGGCAATTTCATCCCGGACGTTAGCAACACCGGCCTCTGCCTGTGACAGGGCTATCCGGTAGGTGCGATCGTCAATGCGGAAAAGAATGTCGCCCGCATTTACATGCTGGTTCTCATGCACGTCGACCTGTGAAATCAGGCCGGATACTTCGGCGGCAACCATGACCTTGTCAGCCTTGACATAGGCGTTCTCGGTGCTGACATAGCGGCCGCCAGTGAAATAGATATAGCCGCCAACAAGGATCACGATAAGCGGACCGAGTAACAGCAGACTGCGTCGTATCCAGCGCCTCCGACGCGGTGATGCAGGGTGTTTTTGCAGCCCGCGTTCGTCCTCTATCGGCGTGGCTGGCAGGGTTTCCTGCCGGGAGGAGGTGTTTGTTTGGTTATCAATTGTTTCTTGCGGCATTGGCCATTCCTTCCGTTGGGTCCATGTCATCGCCGCAAGAGCGATTTTCGGTGGCAAGAAGGTTAAGTTTCATTGAATGTAACGTTTCGACAAGTATGTCCCGGCTTGCCTTCGACAAAGTTGCCATGGCCTCTTCACGGGTTTCCGCGGCAAATAACCACATTGTTTCAAGCACAGGCGCTGCTTCCGGGGTCAGGTATAACCGGACAGCGCGGCGGTCGTCCGGATCGGGACGGCGGCAAACGAGACCGGATTCCTGCAATCGGTCGATAAGCCGCGCCAGCGTGATGGGCTGAATTTCCAGACTGTCCGCCAGCGTCACCTGATTGACACCTTCCTGACGTGACAGATAGGCGAGCGCCTGCCATTGCGCTTGCGACAGGCCAAGTTTCTGAACGCGCCGATTGAAATTTCGCCGTAAAAGCCGCGCAACGTCATTTACCAAAAAGCCGACGCTTTTATTTGGATCATCCATTAGCATTTCCGATATATACGTATTTACTTATAATATGGTACATATACTATATAGATAGATATCTACTTTTGTGCAATAGGCGGGATATGCTTATGGCAAAAAAACGCTATGGCGGGCGCGGCTCCCGCCATAGCGTTTTTCAGTCTCATCGGAAAGTGGTGGATTTATTCCCGGGCCATCTCTGCCTTGCCGACGCCGTCCCCATCCAGGGTTTGCGTCTCCATATAAACCGTGACCTTACGGAGAAACCCGTTGAATTCAAACGGTGAGGCATAGCTGCCGACCGGATTTCCGCGATCACGCCCAATATCGAGGCCCGACCAGGAGATCAGCATGAAGAATCCCAGATGACTTTCGGCAAACCCGGATTCCTCGCCGTCAATGAGCAGCGCGTAGCGGCTCTTACCCATTCCGCGACCCATTTTGGGTTTTTCTTCGCGTGTCAGGCGCTCGACTTTCAGGCCAAGCAGGTGAGGGCCGGGGGCAACAGCGCTTTCCGAGCGGACAATCACATGTTCGCCGCCGATATTCAGGTCATGGACGAGATGACCGTCTTGGAGAAATAGGCTGTATCCAGATGTCGTGTCGCCATGGGCAATTAGGACGCCATTGCCGCCCCCTTCCGGGATGTCCGCATCGGCCTCAATACGATAGTTGCGGCTGCGCAGATCCGGGGCGACGTCAGAGGGAATATGTCCCACACCGCGATGGAATACAGCCTTGCTACGGTTGCCCTGCAAGCGCTCCGCATTTTCGGCGAACCGCGGGGCAAAGCGATCATCCAGAGGCAGGACCTTGTGCTTTCGCGCCTCCTCCCACCAGGTGTCGATCATCCTTGCTAATCGGTCCGGTTCCTCTTTGGCGAGATCCCGTGTTTCGGAGAAGTCTTTATTCAGGTGATACAGCTCCCACTGGTCATTCTCAAAGGGCGTGCCCATGGGGTGAAAAGCAACGGCTTTCCATCCGTCCTGCCAAAGACCGCGATGCCCGAACATCTCAAAATATTGCGGGGTGGGGCGGGACGGGGCCTCGGCATCAAACAGACTTGTCTTGAAACTCTGCCCCTCAATGGATTGTTGCGTGACACCGTTGACGGTGCCCGGCGGATCAATCCCGAGCAAATCAAGAAGCGTTGGCACGACATCGCTGCAATGGGCGAATTGATGGCGCAACTCGCCCCGCGCGGGAATGCCGTTCGGCCACGTAAGTATCAATGGATCGCGAATCCCGCCACCGTGCGTATTCTGCTTGTATCTTTTGAGCGGGGTATTAGCTGTCATCGCCCAGCCATGAGGGAAATTTGAATGGGTGTCGGGGCCACCGATATCCTCGATACGGGCGATTTTCTCCTCCATTGACTCGGGTCGAAGATTGAACGGTCCCATTGCATTGACAAGACCGTTGCGGCCACCTTCCTGACTGGCACCATTATCCGATAGAACGAGTATGAGCGTATCGTCCATCTGGCCGGTGTGTTCCAGGAAGTCAACCAACCGGGCTATCTGGCGATCTGTATGATCCAGCATCCCGGCATAGGCGGACTGCAGCCTTGTGTACAGGCGGTGTTCGTCCTCCTTATGGTCATCCCACGCCTTGACGCCATCATTGCGTGGCGGAAGATCTGTGCCTTCGGGAACAATCCCCATCTTTTTCTGTCGGGCAAGGCGGAGGTCACGTTCCACATCCCATCCACGTTCGAAGACGGAATCATAGCTTTTGATAATATCCTTCGGCGCCTGATGGGGGGCGTGACAAGCCCCGAACGCACACCACAGCAACCAAGGGTTTTCATCGGCGCCCGCCTGATGATCGGCAAGGAAGCGAATGGACTGATCGACCAGATCCTCCGTAAGATGGTACCCCGTTGAATGGGTGCCGGGCGGATCAATGTGGCCGTTATCGGCGATCAGTTCGGGGGCATACTGGTCGGTTTCGGCGTCCAGAAATCCGTAGAACCGATCAAACCCCCGGCTTAAGGGCCAGCCATCAAACGGGCCCGTGGGACCGCTCTCGTTGAGCGGGGTTACATGCCATTTGCCAATCATGTAATTGCGATAGGCATGGGGGCGTAGCATTTCCGCGAGCGTCCCCGCCGATTTGGCGATCTTCCCGCGATACCCGGGATGCCCGCTGTCGAAGTTCGCGAGGCAGCCGACGCCGACTGAATGATGGTTCCGTCCTGTCAGCAATGCCGCCCGTGTTGTTGAGCACATGGCGGTAGTGTGAAAGCCGGTATATTTCACGCCCTGATCCGCGAGTTTGTCAATCGTCGGTGTCTTGATGGGAGAGCCATAGCAGCCGAAGTCGGAAAAGCCGACATCATCGAAAAGAACGACAAGAATATTCGGCGCGCCTTCGGGAGGGCGTGTGACGGCGGGCCACCAGGGCGTGAATTCGTCCATTGTTATTTCCTTGTTCCTCAACCCGGTCGTTATGGGGTCATTTCTTGTTATGGGCCGGTGCGCGCAAGTTTAAGAAGGGGTAATTAGATACGGACACTCCCGGTTTCAGAGACCTGCTTTTTTGTAAGCTTTGCGATATTTAACTGATGAATTTGGCTGGTGCCTTCATAGAGCCGGAACAGACGTACATCCCGGTAGAAACGTTCAATATTGCTGTAGTCGGCAACATAGCCGGAGCCGCCAAAAATCTGGACAGCCCGATCGGCGACGCGGCCGCACATCTCGGTGGCAAAATATTTACACATCGAAGCTGCCAGCGAGATGTCAACGCCTTCATCGCGCTTGCGGGCGGTATCCATGATTAACGTGCGGGCTGCGGCTATTTCTGTGTGACTGTCGGCGATCATGCCCTGAACGAGCTGAAAGTCACCAATCGCCGTGCCGAACTGTTTTCTTTCCAAGGAATGCTTTGTCGCCTCGTCGAGCATACGCATCGCCGGGCCGGTACTGAGGGCGGACAGATGGATCCGTTGCTTGTTCAACGCTTTCATCGCAGTTTTGAAGCCAACGCCTGCTTCCCCGCCCAGCAGGCATTCTGCGGGTACCCGGCAATCGTTGAAATACACCTCAGAGACCGGCGAGCCGGACTGCCCCATCATGGTATAAGCGGGCCCCACAGACAGACCGGGCGTGTTACGCTCAATAAGAAAGGCGCTGATCCCGCGGTGAGAGGGGTCGTCCGGATTTGTTCGCGCGAAAACGGTGAACAGGTCGGAAATGGGGGCATTAGTAATGAAGGCTTTCGACCCATTCAGGATGTAATCCGATCCGTCCCGTATCGCGAGGGTGGATAAGGCGGTTGCCTCCGATCCGGCCTCGCGCTCGGTAAGGGCGAAGCAGCCAACGATCTCGCCGGTCGCAAGTCGTGGTAGAAACTGCTCTTTCTGTGTGGTCGTCCCATCAACGATCAGCGATTCACTGCCGATCCCCGTATTGGTGCCAACCCGGGCGCGGAAGGCGACCGAGCAGTAGGAAAGCTCTAGGGCCATCAGAACAAGCTCTTCCGTGGTGAGCCCCGCCCCGCCATATTCTTCAGGGATGGACCAGCCAAAAAACCCTTGCTTCTTCATATCGGCCACGAGGTCTTCAGGAACTTCATTGAGGGCGGCGACCCGGTCTTCGTTTGGAATGGCGACGTTCTGCACCCAGTTTCTGACGATCTGCCGATAATGCTCTGTTGTTTCTTCGTTACGTATCATTTTTTTATTTCTTTCAGTTCGAACGGAAGGAAGAGGCAAGAGTTATGTCGATAGCAAAGCTTCCATGTCACAGAGAGCGGCATCTGTCTCAAACAGAAGCCGGTCCATAATCTCCTGGATAGTCTGTATTTTATTGAACCAGGCAATACTCTGACCAGTTGCCTCATAAATCAGGGGCTCGATCTCGTGCTCGTTGATTCCGGCGATGATATCGGCGGTTAGCACCTGTTGATACGGCATAGCCAACGGTGTCGGTGCTCCCGGACGATTCCATTCCTCCGACCAAGACGATTTGACAAGGCGGCAGGGCTTGCCGCTGTGACTCAGGGAAATCTCCGTATCAAGGCTATCTGCTTTCAACAGTTTGTTGGTGAGTGCCTCACTTAACGCATGTTCCTTGGATGTCAGCCAGGCGGTTCCAAGCCAGACCCCTTGCGCGCCAAGGGCGAAGGAAGCCGCGACATGGCGTCCGTCGCCGATCCCGCCCGCCGCCAAAACTGGAATGTCTCCAGCGACATCCACAACTTGCGGGATAAGGGAAAAGGTTCCGATCGGGCCGGTGTGTCCGCCCGCGTCATATCCTTGTGCAACGATCACATCGACGCCCGCATCCTTCGCCTTTTGTGCGTGGCGGGGGGTACCAACGAGGGAGATCGTAACTTTCCCGAAATCTTTCGCACGCTTGATCATTTCGGCCGGCATCCCGACGGCGGAGGCGAAACTGTGGGCTGCGGATTCGAGCGTTGCCGCCAACTGCTCCTCGAACAATTGCTGAGAGCGGATATGGGAGGAAAAAAAGGTCGGCTTCGTTGCGTGCGGCACATTGTATTTATCGGCAAGTTTACCAACAAATTCCTTATGTTCCCGCGGGAGACCGGCATGGCTTGCGCGGCGGTCGGTGTTATCGCCAACCGAGGTGGGAAGCATGAGGTCAATCCCGAACGGAAGATCCCCTAATTCCTCCTTCATGATCCTTGCTTCCTCAATGATTTCCTCGGGCATGCTGCGGGCCGCACCGAACACCGGATAGCCGCCCGCCCGGCCGAGGGCCACCATCACGTCGATATTATGGGCGAGACCAAAAATCGGATACTGGATACCCATTTTTTCGCAAATTGGGGAATGTAAGGCCATAATCAAGTTCCAAAGATATTAAAGAGACGCAGGTTCTCTGCAACCGACGCAAGGCGGGGGGCAAGGTCATTTTCGACGTCTTCCTTGCGCGCCCTGTAGGACGGAATACCACAGGAGATTGTCACACAAAGGCCGTCGGAGGTGCGCCCGACAGGCGCGGACATGGCATATATATTTTCCCGCCATTCGCCAAAGGCAATACAATATCCGCGTGAATTGCAGCTTTCGATGGCGCGCTCAATGCGTTCGCGGCAGCGGTCGAGAGAGCCGGGGTAGGCGACCTCAATCTCGACGTATTTATCGGCAAGTTCCTGTTCTGACAACATGGAGAGCAGTGACCGGCCGGTGGCCGTTTCGGCAACCGGCATGTTCATGCCCATTTCCGGCACATGCGGGAAATTGGTGATATCACCGGCAGTCTGAATATAGACGGTATCCGGGCCGTCAAATACGGCAAGGGAGGCGTTCCCTTTGGCAAAATCAGCGAATTCCGCCATCAGGCCAATGGCCGGGCGCCGCCATTTCATAGATGAAATGATTGGGTAGGATAGCGACAATATACCGGGCGCTAACCGAAAGCCGCCATTTGGGTCACGGCGCAGATATCGTTGAGCGATAAGGGTTTTGCACAGCCTGGACACTGTTGCCTTGTTGATGCCGAGCTGTTTGGCAATTTGCGTGTTCGTCATCGCTTCTTCGGCAAACTGGAAACACCCGAGAATTTCGAGGCCGCGAATGAGGGTAGACGAGAGCGAGCTGTCCTTTTCCTGACTTTTTGCCGCCCGGACCTGCCGCCTGTTTTCAGGCTCTGATTGTTTGATGGTCTCGCCGATCATATAATTCCCCGTTCCCGACAGGCCTCGATTTCCTCGCGGCTCATGCCCAGCAGATTTTCAAATATATTGTCATTATCGACCCCGAGACTCTTTGCTGTCCACCTGATATTCCCTGGATTTCGGGTAAATTTAGGAACCACACCCTGGAGCCGCACGGAACCGAAATCCTCGTCCAGCACAGAAACGATGGCATTGCGCGCCTGATATTGCGGGTCTTCGAAAATTTGTTCGATTGAATAAATCGGCGCGATTGTCCCCTTGGCCCGCGAGAAAGCATCCAGCACTTCTGCCAACGTATGGGAGGAAATGAAACTCCCGAAAAGTCGGTCGAGATCGACGGCATTTTGAACCCGGAGGCCATTGGTGGAAAATCGAGGATCGTCCGCGAGTTCCGGTTGGCCGATGGCGGCGGTATTTCCCCGGAACGTGGCATTCGTACTCCCCGCGAGAGACACATATTTCTTGTCGCTGGTCAGGTAGACATCCGACGGCGCGGAATATTGGTTCCGGTTGCCGCTTCGTTCCCGCACCACGCCAAGTTGGTCATACTCGATGGCTAGAAAGTCGAGCAGGCGGAAGGTTGCCTCGGTCAGGGAAAGATCAATCTCCTCCCCCTTGGCCGGCGCATCCTTCACCACCCGGAACAACGCTGCCATGATGGCCATCGCGCCAAAGACACCCCCGAATGCATCTGAAATCGGGTATCCTGTATGAACCGGGGCCCGGTCAGCGTCGCCGGTGATATGGGTCAAGCCGCCCATGGCCTCGAAAATACGAGCAAAGCCAGGCTGGTTTATATAGGGGCCGGTCTGGCCGAAGGCGGTAACGCGTAAAATAACGAGCTTTGGATTGGCTTTCCACAGAGTGTTCAGATCAAGGCCCCAGCGGTCCAGGGTGCCGGGTTTAAAATTTTCAATCAAAACGTCAAATTCCGGCAACATTTTAAGCAGAAGCTCGGCGCCTTCTTTTTTTCGCAGGTCCAGCGTCCCGAACCGCTTTCCCCGGTTTGCCGCCTTCCACCACAGGGATTTACCATCCTTGAAGGGGGGAAACCCTCTCATACCATCCCCGGCGCCTGGCAATTCCAGCTTGACCACATCCGCACCAAAATCTGCAAGCAATGTGCCGGCAAATGGCGCCGCGATAATCGTCGCTATATCAAGGATACGCAGACCTGATAGCGGTCCTTGGTGAGCGTCATTTTTCATTTAAAATTCCAGAGTTTGCATTTTAATAATGCGGCTATTGACAGAATTTGTTACTATATATAAAACAAATTAGTCAATTATAAAAATAAATAAAACATCTGGGAAAATGAATTTCAATTCTAGCGACGAAAACGAAGAAATCGTACGTCATGCAGAAGATTTTTTCGCCACTGAAATCCTGCCGCGCCATCGTGAATGGGTGCAAACCGTTTGTCGCGACGGCAAGCCCCCCTTGTTCATCAAAAACATACAGGAAAAGGCTAAATCGCAGGGGCTGTGGAACTTGGCGTTGCCCGCCCTTGCGAGGGACGAGCCGGGAACACGGCTGACAAACTTGGAATTTGCGCCGATCGCGGAAATTCTTGGTCGATTACCTTGGGGGTCAATGGCCTTTAACTGCCACGCGCCAGAGGTTCCCAACATGGTGATGTTGCAGGCGCTGGCGACACCGGCGCAAAAGGAACAATGGTTGCGCCCACTTCTGAATGCGGAAACCCGCTCCACTTTTGCGATGACGGAGCCCAATGTCGCCTCATCCGATGCCACAAACATTGAGACGCGCATTGAGGTGGATGGCGACGAGCTCGTCATTAACGGCCATAAATGGTTCGCCACCGGCGGCGCGCATCCTGACTGCTCGTTTCTTATTGTTATGGGTGTCAGCGATCCAGACGCGGGGAGAACCAGTCAGCACAGCATGGTGATTGTTCCGATCGGAACCCCGGGGCTGACGATCGTACGCGAATTGAGGTTTATGGGTTGGACGGATTACGTCGCTCCGATCGCGGAATTCAGGCTTGAGAATGTCCGGGTGCCCGCTGAAAATCTTCTGGGCATTCGCGGGCAGGGTTTCAAGGGCGCGCAGGTGCGTCTCGGTCCCGCCCGCATTCACCATTGCATGCGTTGCGTTGGTATGGCGGAGATGGTGCTGGCACAAATGGTCGCCCGGGCGCATGAGCGCAAAACCTTCGGCAAAACCATTGTCGAATACGACACAGTTCAAAAATGGATTGCAGAGGCCCGCATTGATATTGAGCAGACGCGCCTATTTATTCAGAAAGCAGCATGGATGCTGGATAACAAACCGGACCGGGAAACCTGGCGGGTGGTCTCACAGGTTAAAGTGACAACCCCGCGCATGCTGCAACGGATAACAGATCGTGCTGTCCAGCTTTTCGGGGCCATGGGCGGGATCGACGATACATTGATCCATCATGCCTTTACCTATGCCCGTTGGCTCAGAATTGGCGATGGCCCGGACGAGGTTCATCTTCGACAGATTTTCCGCACAGAACCTGTTCCAGAATGGACTATTGCGGATTGTCCCTACATAGCACCCATCGGGCCATAAACAAGGAAATAGCGGTGACATTCAGTATAAAATCTCTTGCCGTTTCAATATCTGCCGTCATTGGGGTAGCCATTGCACTTCAAGCTATTTATGTGGCCATTATTGGTGGATGGGATATAACATTTGGCCGTGCATGGATCCTTTGCGGCGCTGTAGTAGTCGCGATTTTGAGTAACTCATTGGCCTCGCACCGCCATCAGGCGAAGAGTTGGACAAATCATCTTCCTGAATGGCTTCTATGGACCATCGACATCACTTTAATTGCTGTTTTTATTGTCGGAACCCTCAAATTTATCCAGATACAGCAGCTTATCGAAGAAACGATATTCCAGTATCAGACGCTGGATATTGGTATTGCCTTAGCCGCAGTTGTTGTTCTGCTGGAAGCGACCCGGAGGCTGTTTGGCCTGCCGATTGTCATCATTGCCGCCTTTGGCATTTTATATTGTTTGTACGGTCAATTCCTGCCTGGGTTCTTGAATCATTCCGGTTTTACCCTGAACCGGTCAATGCAGACCATCTGGTATAGTTTCCAGGGCGTTTATGGAATGCCGATGGGGGTCGTGCTTCAGGTTGTCCTCATTTTCATAGTTTTCGGGGTGATCCTTGAGGGCACCGGCGCAAGTGATGCGCTCATCCGGGCCTCTGTTGCCCTGACTGGCCACACACGCGGCGGCCCAGCCCATTCCGCCGTAGTTGCCAGCGCCATCTTTGGCAGTATGTCAGGAAGCGTGACAGCAAATGTTGTCGGTACGGGCTCCTTCACCATTCCGATGATTAAGCGGCGCGGCTTTTCCCCGGCCATGGCGGGCGGGATTGAGGCGGCAGCCTCGACCGGGGGTCAGATTGTCCCCCCAGTCATGGGTGCGGCAGCCTTCCTGATGGCCGACCTCACGGGGGAGGCCTATACCACTATCTGTATTGCCGCACTGATCCCGGCGCTCTTCTATTACGGATCTCTGTTCGCTTCCATTTCCATCCAGGCAGGCGCGGACGGGATTGAACCATTACCGGCTTCCGAGCGGCCACCGCTTAACCGCATGGACTTGATGGCCTGTCTTCTTTTCATTATTCCGATCGCGGTAATCGTTTTCGTCCTCGTCATAGGTCGTTCTCCGGCGCTTGCCGGTTTCTGGGCGATTGTCGCTGCGATTCTTCTCGGTGCGCTGAACAAGAAAAACCGTGAGAACCGGAGAGTAATTTGGGAGGTCCTGAAAAAAGCCGGGCAGGCCTGTGCCTGGATCATTATTGCGGTTGGCTGTATCGGCGTAATTCTCGGCGTGTTTAACCTCACCGGGCTTGGTATATCCTTCGCTTCTGTCGTTGCGGAATTCAGTAAATTTTCACTGCTTGCCGCTTTGATGACGACCGCCCTCGCGGCGTTGGTGCTTGGCATGGGAATGCCGACACTGCCTGCCTATCTCATCATTATTCTGGTGCTCGGTCCCGTGATGCAAGGTCTGGGCGCAGAACTCCTGCCGACGCATATGTTTGTCTTTTACTTTGGGGTGCTGTCGGCCATTACCCCGCCGGTTGCCATCGGTGCCTTTGCTGCGGCCCCGATTGCCAATGCTCATCCGTTCTCGACCGCTATTGCCGCGGTCCGGCTGGCCATTGTCGGATTTATCATCCCGTTCATATTCGTTTACGAACCATCCCTGCTTCTTGTCGGAGATTTTAATATCTACAGTTTCCTCAGGGTAGCTATCAGTCTTGCCGTTGCCATCTGGCTGATTAACACTGCATTGATCGGTTTTGAGAGGGAAAAACTTAGTATTTTGGAGCGGGCAGTTCGGGGAGTTATCGGTGCCGGGCTGCTGGTTCAGGTGCCGTCGCTGCAATATGCGTTCATATTGGTGGCGATTTTATTGGTTGCGTTTGGCACCGTCAGATTTCGACGCAAGCAGCTTAACAAGTAAAATATAGCTTGAACTATTGATTTAATCGAAAGGGAGTGCGTTATGCAGGTTAAAAAAGTTCTACAATATATTGGGGGCGCGGCAATCGGAGTTAGCACGATGCTGGCGGCTGTTCAGACGGCATCGTCTGCAGATAGCTTTAAGATGGCGTCGCTGGGAGCGGCGTCACCAACCACGACTTTCTCTATCTCCGCGATCGAGATATTGAAGAAAGAGTATGATTATCATATCCAGCTTTCAACGGGTGCCCCCGCGAACCGCCAGGCAGTCGATGCCGCGAAAAAGGATCTCGATCTGTTTGTGACCGCCGTTTCAATCAACCATTTTATGAAGAATGGCCTGAAAATGTATGCGAAGATGGATGGAGCCAAAGAGCTTTTCACCAACCTTCGCGGTATTCTTAATTACCCTCTCGGACCATACCAGGGCGTCACCTGGGCCGATTCCGGAATTAAATCCATGGACGATTTGAAGGGCAAGCGTATATTTACCGGCCCGCCTTCGGGGGCAGCGCGAACGGTTGTTCAGCAGATCATTAAAGGCACGACAGGGTATGAGCCAAAAAAGGATTATGAGGAAGTTAATCTGGACTGGAGTTCTGCATTGCAGGCGTTCCAGGATAGGCAGGTTGATGTGTATTTCGTGCCGACATCCATTCCCAGCCCGCAAATTACTCAACTGGCAACAATCGGTAAAATCCGCGTCCTCGGTATTCCGGATTCTGCTCTCGATTCGGATGGTATGAAGGCGGCGACAAGCGTTGCTGGTCGTGCCTTTTTTACGCTGCCAAAAGGCCAGTATAAAAACCTCGTCAATGAAACGGATGTCCGTGTTCTGGGCTCAATTGTCGGACTTGGCACCAATAAATGGATGAGCGAAGAAGACGCCTATAATATAACCAAAGGGATTTTCACCCATAACGCGGAGCTTGCGCAAGGGGCGGCCTGGATGAAGTCGATCACACCGGAAACCGGTCTCCAGCAGATGAATACCCCGTTGCACATCGGCGCCTATAAATACTATAAGGAGGTTGGTATTGACGTTCCGGAAGAGCTTATCCCGCCGGAAGCAAAGTAATATTCTACGACGATTATGCCGCCATCCTTATTTGGATGGCGACATTTTTTTTGCCACAGAAAAGCGAGGCGTTATAATGCAGGCACTCATTTGCAGCGATTTCGGCGGACCCGAGACTCTTGCTGTCACGGAGATTGATATTCCACAGCCGTCTGACGGTGATGTGCTGATAAAGGTTATCGCCGCGGGCCTGTCCTTTGTTGACGTCATGATATGCCGCAACCTGCACCAGAACAAACATGAGCTCCCGTTTTCCCCGGGTAAGGAAATTACCGGCAAAATCATGGCTTTAGGAAAATCCGTGGAAGGATTCAAGGTTGGCGACAGGGTTGCCGCCCTTGTTTCTGACGGAGGCCATGCAGAATATGCGGTTGCCAAACCGTCGGAGGTTTTTTTGCTGCCGGAAAATTGTGATCCGGTCCAGACAGCGGCAGTACTGTCCGTTGCCTTGACATCACAGGTCGCTCTGCAGGTAAAAGGCCGCGTACAGCGCGGTGAAACCGTTCTGGTCGGCGGCGGTGCAGGGGGGGTCGGCCTGACCGCAATCCAGCTTGCCAAATACCATGGGGCCCGGGTGATTGCCGCCGTCAGTACCGCCGAACGCGCGGAGGCCTGCAAAGCCGCGGGTGCCGATGCGGCGGTTATATATAGTCCCAATTTGCGCGATGACGTGCGGGCCGCCAACGACGGCCGTGATATGGATATCATTCTCGATCCCGTCGGCGGGGCGTTTGCCGAGCAGGCGGCCAACTGCCTTGATTGGGACGGACGGTATCTTGTTATCGGATTTGCTGGAGGTGGCATCCCGACCTTTGCCGCCAACCGCCTGCTTGTTAAAAACAGGTCGGTACATGGTGTTATACTGGGGTTTTACCGCTGGCAAAAGCCTGACATTCTCAAGGAAATGGCAGCGGTTGTTCTGGGGGCGATTGAAAAAGGTGCGCTTAATGTGCCAATTGTCCACATTGACGACCTTGCGGATGTTCCCGCTGCCCTCGCTCAAATTGAAAACCGGCAAATGATCGGCAAAGCCGTTGTAACGTTCGCCTAAGCGTAAGGTCAGGCGGCTTTTCGCGCATTGGCGCGGAGTTTATCAAGCGCCGACGATGCCAGAGCAAACCGCTCCCCGTAGCTATTTGCTAGCTCTGCTGCCCGCTTGGCAAAGGCATCTATCCCGACGCCATGGACAAACTGGAGCGCACCCCCGGTATGGGCCGGAAAGCCAATACCGAAAATCGATCCGATATTCGCCTCAACCTCGTTTCGTAACACGCCTTCGTCATAACAGCGGACGGTCTCGATGACCTGGCGATAGATAATCCTGTCCTCGATATCTTGCAGGGGGACGGCACTGTTCCTCTGCATGAACTGCTCGACGCCGCGCCAGAGGGTTTTGCTGCCATCCGCATGATAGTCATAAAAGCCGCCGCCATATTGACGGCCACCCCGCTGCATATCGACCATTTTATGGTTGACGGCGGCGGTCGCACTGTAATCGGCCGGAAACCCGTTTGTCACCCCGAGGCGCTTATCAAGCACCTCATGGGTCTCGGATACTTTTTTCTGAAGGACGAGGCTCACCTCATCGGAGACGGCGAGGGGACCGACCGGCATGCCGACCTTCCACGCGGCGCGCTCAATCACGACCGGATCGACCCCGTCGAGAATGAGGCGGGCGCCTTCATCCGCGAAAGTGCCGAAAACGCGGAACGTAAAAAACCCGCGGCTATCATTGACGATAATCGGGAGCTTGCCGATCTGCAGGACGTAATCATAGGCCTTGCGGCGCGTCTGATCGCTTGTCTTGTCGCCGACGATAAGCTCGACCAGCTGCATTTTATCGACTGGCGAGAAGAAATGGATGCCGATAAACCGGCTTGGGTCCGGGCAGGATTGCGCCAGCAGGGAAATCGGCAGGGTTGAGGTGTTCGAACCGTAAATGCCATTCTCGCCGAGTTGTTTAAAGGTCTCGGGAATAACCTTTTCCTTGAGTTCTATGTCCTCGAAAACCGCCTCGATAATAATGTCCGATCCTGCGAAGTCGGCGTCGTCAGAGGTGGGAACAATCCGCTCCAGCAGGCTTGTCTCGTCCGCTTCCGTCATCTGCCCGCGCTTTATCCGCTTGTCGGCAATTGTCTTGGAATAGTCTTTTCCCTTTTCTGCTTTTTCTAATTCCATATCTTTCAGGAAAACCGGCAGCTTGCGGGAAGCATGGGCCCAGGCGATACCGGCCCCCATCATGCCGGCGCCGAGAATAGCGGAACTCGATGCTGTCCAACGATCCCCCTCCGGGCGGAGCTTTCCATTTTTCAGTCCATTTAGTCCGAAAAAGAAGGTCGCGATCGCCGCTTTTGCCTGCGGTGTGGTGACAAGGCCGCAGAAAGCGCGGCTTTCATTACGGAGCGCACTGTCAAACCCCATGCGCATAGAGTTTACGGCAACATCCAGAATTTTTTCCGGTGCTGGCATCAGCCCGCGCGTGCGCTTCATTAACATGGTTGGGGCAACGGTGGCGGTCATGCGAATATGGGGCGCGTCAGCATTACCGCCGGGATACTTAAATCCCTTTTGATCCCAAGGCTGCAGGCTTTTATCCGGGTTGGCCTTGATCCAGGCTTTCGCTGTCGGAACCAGATCCTCTATCGTTCCGACGATTTCATCGACCATGCCGTCAGCCAAAGCTTCCGCCGGTTTCGCTGTCTTCCCTTCAAGTAATCGCGGCAACGCCTTTTCCAGGCCCAGCAATGCCGTCAAGCGGACAACACCACCCGCTGCAGGTAACAGGCCGAGAGTAACCTCGGGTAAGCCGACAATGGCTCTCGGGTCATCGACGACGATACGATGATTGCAGGCAAGACAGATTTCATAGCCACCGCCGAGGGCAGCCCCGTTTATCGCCGCGACCACAGGAACGGGCAGTTTTTCAAGACGTCGGAAATAACCTTTCAAAGTCTCGATAAACGTGAAATAGGCAGACTTGTCATCTCCTCCCGACAGGATGGAATTGAGATCCGCCCCGGCAAAAAAGGTTTTCTTGGCGGAGGCGAAAACAACGCCCGTCAATCCATCTTCCGCCTCAAGCTGGTCTAAAGTCTCGGTGATATACTCTTCATAAGCGGAGCTCATGGTGTTCGCGGATTGACCTGGCATATCCATGACGATAGTAACAATGCCGTCGCTGTCTTTTTCGTAGTTAAATCCTGACATATCCGGGCCTCCTATACGCGTTCGATGATTGAGGCAATGCCCATGCCGCCGCCGACGCACATACACATCAGGGCGCGCTTCAGGTTGCGGCGTTCCAGCTCGTCCAGCATTGTTGAGACAAGGCATCCCCCCGTCGCGCCGAGCGGATGTCCCATGGCAATCGCGCCGCCCACCACATTCAGCTTTTCGTCGGGGACATTGAGATCTCTTTGCAGGCGCAGGGCAACCGAGGCGAAGGCCTCGTTAATCTCGACGAGATCAATATCATCAATGGTCAGGCCCGCCTTTTCAAGCGCCTTTCTGGAGGCAGGGCCGGGCCCCGTCAGCATGATGGTGGGATCGGTCCCGGTGAGGGCAATCGAGATCACGCGGCCGCGCGGCGTCAGGTTCAATTCCCTGCCGATTTTTTCATTACCTACGAGGATCAGCGAAGCGCCGTCGACGATGCCGGAGGAATTACCGGGCGTATGAACATGATTGATCCGCTCCACATGGGGATAACGGGCGAGGGCCACGGCGTCATATCCGAGAGCCCCGGGGCCGACGAAACTCGCCTTCAGACTGCCCAGAGTCTGCATATCCGTATTCGGCTTGATAAAGTCGTCCCGCTCGAGAATGATGAGGCCGTTTTCGTCCCGGACAGGAACCACCGATTTATCGAACCAACCGCTGTCGCGGGCCTTGGCAGCGAGTTTCTGGCTGCGGATGGCAAATTCATCCACATCGTCACGGGACCAGCCTTCAATTGTCGCGAGAAGATCAGCGCCGATGCCCTGCGGCACAAACCCCGTCTGGATGACCGTTTCCGGATCTTCAGCAAACGGGCCGCCGTCACTTCCCATGGGAACCCGGCTCATGCTTTCATAGCCACCGGCGCAGACGAGATCTTCCCAGCCGCTGGCGACCTTTGCCGCGGCGGTATTGAAGGTATCAAGGCCGGAAGCGCAGAAGCGGTTGACCTGGGCGCCGGGAACGCTGACATCCCACCCGGCAACCTGCAGGGCGACCTTGGGCAGGACAGCTCCCTGCTCCTTTACCGGCATGACGCAGCCCAGTAATACGTCATCGACGCGGGACGTGTCGAGATCGTGGCGCTGCTGCATTTCGTTTAACAGCGTTGTCACCAGATGGATTGGCTTGACTTCGTTCAGGGTCCCGTCTGCCTTTCCTTTTGAACGTGGGGTCCGGATTGCATCATAGATATAGGCGGCTTCTGTCATTGCCATTCTCCTGGTCGGGAACTCTGCCGGGGTCAATATTTTGCTGGCGATCTTGTCTGTCCGCAGTGTAGGCCGGTGAGCGGTTTTCCGTCAATCGCAATAGCGCATCCATCATTTTACTCCCGCTTTGCTTCCGGTATCTTTTATCTTTGTGATACCGGACACAACTTCACGTGTTTCAGGAGCAGACTGATCATAAAAGAGGATGGCAGTATTGCATTGCAGCAAATAACAATATTTTATAGACTTCCAAGGAGGAACTCCGTCTGGTAATTGTTTTGTAGGGGCAGGGAAATTCGTATTTGTAAGTCCCGACCGTATAAAGTCCGCCAGATGTTTTTCATGACATGATGATGTTATCGACTATTGAGACTCTCTGCTCAACCCCACCTATAAAAATGATCTTGGGTTAAAGGAACCGGAATTTGCCTATTCGTTCATTGATAAAAGTTGGCGGCCTTATGGCTATGGTATTGTTGGTTTCCGCTTGTGATGAGGAAAAAAAGGATGCTGCCCAACAGGCCGGAGGGCAGACCCCGCCGGCCGTAAATGCGGGCTTCGTTACCGTCAAACCCGAGGCGATTACCCTTGTCGCGGAAATGCCCGGACGGACCGTTGCCTTTCGCAAAGCGGATGTTCGTCCCCAAGTGGATGGAATTATCAAGGAACGCAGCTTCACCGAAGGCAGTTTTGTCAAGGCGGGACAACCGCTCTACCAGATTGACAAGAGCAGATATCAGGCAAATTTTGATGCGGCACAGGCAGAGCTTGCCAACCAACGCTCCAAACTGGACCTGGCGTCAAAAAACCGCAAACGATATGAGGACTTGCGGAAATCCCGAACGGCAAGTGAGCAAAGCTATGACGACGCCGTTGCTACGGAGGCGCAGGCCAAGGCAGGGATAGAGGCTGCGCGGGCCAATCTGGAGCGGGCCCGGATTGACCTTAATTACACGACCGTAACGGCACCCATTTCCGGCCAGATTGGGGCATCGGCCTATTCGGAAGGTGCCTTGGTAACGGCAAGCCAGTCGAACCTCCTCGCAACCATTACCCAACTCGACCCGATTTATGTCGATGTAACCCAGGCGGGAGGCAAGCTGCTGGACATCAGGACGGCAATCTCATCGGGCCGCCTGCAAAATATCGAAGACTCCAAAGTTGACGTCCGTCTCGTTATCGAGGCGACGGGGCAGGCCTATCCTGATCCGGGTACATTACAGTTTTCTGATGTCATCGTTAATGAAACCACTGGCACCGTCCGGCTGCGGGCAGTCTTTCCCAATCCAGACAATATATTGCTGCCCGGGATGTTTGTTCGCGGATATGTGGAGCAGGGACGCATCGACAATGGTTTCCTGGTGCCCCAAAGGGCGGTTATGCGCCGCCCTGATGGAAGCGCCTATGTCTATACCATGGGAGAGGACAATAAGGTCGTTCCCAAGACGATCAAGATTGAACAGTCGCGCGGAGAAAACTGGATCGTCATTGCCGGGATGGAAAGCGGCGACAGGGTAATCGTAGATGGTCTGCAGCGTATCGCGCCGGGAGCCATGGTCACGCCGGTAGATGTGGAGAAAAAAGATACGAAACCAGCCAACGAGACGGCAGCCGACAAATCTGACAAGACACCAAAACCAGCTGAAACCAGCAACGATTAAGGACAGTAAAGATGGCAAAATTCTTTATTGATCGTCCAGTTTTTGCCTGGGTGGTCGCTCTGGTGATCATGCTGGCGGGCGGCTTGTCCATATTTCAGTTGCCGATCGAACAATATCCCTCAATCGCGCCACCGACAGTGCAGATCAATGCAGTTTATCCCGGTGCCTCGGCAAAGACCGTAGAAAGCACGGTGACCCAGAATATTGAGCAGGAAATGAACGGTCTCGATAATCTGCGATATATGTCGTCGACGAGCGATGCTACGGGGGCAGCCCAAATTACCCTGACCTTTAATCCGAAAACCAATCCGGATATAGCACAGGTTCAGGTCCAGAATAAACTGCAAGCCGCATTAGCGCAGTTGCCCTCGGAAGTGCAGCAGCAGGGGATTACCGTTTCCAAGTCCAGCGGGTCGTTCCTGATGGTTATTGGCTTCCTCTCTAAAAACGGCGGGATAGATGCGAAGGACCTGGCGGATTATGTCGTTAATTCGGTGAAAGATCCCATCGCCCGTATCAATGGCGTCGGCAGCGTGACGGTTTTCGGAGCCCAGCATGCCATGCGTATCTGGCTCGATCCGAACAAGCTGATCAGCTATGGCCTGGCGGTTTCCGATGTTCGAAGTGCGATTATCGCCCAGAATACGGAAGTGTCCGCGGGCCAGATCGGCGGTGCGCCTGCGCTGCCGGATCAGCAGATCAACGCGACAATCACCGCCCAAAGCCGTCTACAGACGGAAGAGGAATTTGCCAATATTCTGTTGCGCGTGAACACGGATGGATCGCAAATCCGGCTCGGCGATATTGCCCGTGTTGAAATCGGGGCCGAAAATTATTCAACGGTTGCCCGCTATAACGGCCAGGACGCAGTGGGTGTGGGGATCAATCTGGCGACCGGCGCGAATGCGCTCGATACCGCTAACGCCATCGAAGCTCGGATTGAGGAACTCAAGCCCTTCTTTCCGGCAGATGTGGAAGTTGTCTACCCTTACGATACAACGCCATTTGTGAGAGTTTCTATCGAGGAGGTTGTCAAAACCCTGTTCGAGGCCATCGTCCTCGTTTTCCTCGTGATGCTGCTATTCCTGCAGAATATCCGGGCAACTCTGATCCCGACAATTGCGGTTCCCGTTGTCCTGCTCGGAACCTTTGGTGTGCTCGCAGCTTTTGGATATACCATCAATACGCTGACGATGTTTGCCATGGTGCTGGCCATCGGATTGCTGGTTGATGATGCTATTGTCGTGGTCGAGAATGTGGAACGGGTTATGGAAGAAGATGGTCTTCCCCCTCGTGAAGCCACGCGCAAATCCATGGGACAGATTACAGGTGCGCTGGTCGGGATCGCGCTGGTCCTTTCGGCGGTGTTCGTGCCTATGGCCTTTTTCTCCGGCTCCACCGGCGCAATTTACCGCCAGTTTTCCATAACCATCGTCTCGGCAATGGTGCTGTCGGTTCTTGTCGCCCTGATCCTGACACCGGCCCTTTGCGCGACGCTGCTCAAGCCCCCCAAGGGTGAGGCCCATTCCAAGCGCGGCTTTTTCGGATGGTTTAACCGCGGCTTTGACTGGACCAACCGGTTTTACCAGGGCAGTGTCAGTCACGTCGTTAACCGAAAATGGCGATATCTGCTGATGTATGCTCTGCTGATCGGTGGTCTCGCGGTGTTGTTCATCAGACTGCCCAGCTCGTTTCTTCCCAACGAGGACCAGGGCATCATGTTCACGATGGTGCAGCTTCCTGCCGGCGCGTCGCAGCAGAGGACTGTCGGTGTGCTCAAGCAGGTAGAGGAATATTACCTCAAAAATGAAAAAAAGAATGTTGCCGGCGTATTCTCCGTCGCCGGGTTCAGTTTCGCCGGGAGCGGGCAGAACGCCGGTATTGCCTTCGTCAATCTGAAAAACTGGTCCGAGCGGACGAACCCGGATCAAGCGGTACAGGCGATAGTGGGCCGTACCTATGGCGCCTTTGCCCAAATTCGCGATGCCATGATCTTTGCCCTGGCGCCGCCGGCTATTCTTGAACTCGGGGTTGCCGGCGGGTTTGACATGCAATTGGTAGATCGCAGCGGCATTGGTCATGACGCTTTGACCGCCGCCAGAAACCAGCTTTTAGGGATGTCACAGCAAAACCCGCTTGTTCAAGGGGTGCGTCCGAACGGTCTCAGCGATACCCCGCAGTTTGACATTAATATTGATCAGGAAAAAGCGGGGGCGCTCGGCGTCAGAATTGCGGATATCAACCAGACATTGACGGCCTCCTGGGCGCCCACTTATGTGAATGATTTCATGGAAAACGGACGGGTCAAGAAGGTTTATATGCAGGCGGATGCCCGCTTTCGCATGATGCCGGAGGATCTCAATTACTGGTATGTTCGAAATAACCAGGGTGAGATGGTACCGATGTCGGCCTTTACCACCACGAAATGGAGTTTCGGGTCTCCGCGACTGGAAAGGTTTAATGGAGTTGCGTCCCTGAATATTCAGGGATCGGCCGCGCCGGGAATCAGTTCCGGCGAGGCCATGAACTCAATGGAAGACATGGTCGCAAAACTCCCGCCGGGAATTGGCATCGAATGGACGGGGCTGTCCTATGAAGAACGCGCTGCCGGGGAACAGGCGCCCGCCCTTTATGCGCTGTCGATTATCGTCGTCTTCCTCTGTCTGGCCGCTCTGTATGAGAGCTGGTCGATCCCGTTCTCGGTAATGATGGTGGTGCCCCTTGGTATTTTAGGGGCGGTTATTGCGGCTTTGCTGCGGGGGCTTCCTGATGACGTCTATTTTCAGGTGGCAATTTTGACAACCATCGGGCTATCGGCGAAAAATGCCATTCTTATCGTCGAATTCGCTCGCGACTTGTATGATCAGGGGATGGACCTGATGGAGGCGACTGTGGAAGCTGCCCGCCAGAGATTGCGACCAATTGTCATGACATCCATGGCCTTTACCCTTGGTGTCCTGCCATTGGCTCTCAGCAGCGGAGCCGGTGCTGGTGCTCGTATTGCGGTTGGTACCGGCGTTATCGGCGGCATGATCGCGGCCACTGTCCTGGCAATTTTCTTTGTGCCTTTATTCTTTATGGTAATTATCACCACTTTCTCCAAAGGACGGAAAACAAAGCACGAGAAAAGCGAGCCATTGGAAGACCCTGCCGAATAGTAAAATCCTGGTGGTGTTTCAAGGCGTTATAAAAACCGCGTAGGGCTGAGGGCGGCAACAATGTCGGCGCGGAGTGTAGGTGTTTTTTTAGCGCAAAGATCAGCCGCCAAAACCGAGAGGGCAGGGGCTGTCTGCATCCCGTAACCGCCTTGCCCGACAAGCCAGAAAAACCCGTCCGCCCGGGGATCAAGGCCGACGACCGGCGTGCGGTCGCGGGCGAATGTCCGAAGGCCCGCCCAGCTTCTCTCAACCCGGGTCACGGGAACTGAAACCGCCTGCTCATAACGATCCAGCCCCTCCGCCATGACCATATCATCCGGCCAGGCGTCATGGGGCTCGACCGGGTCTTCATCGGCAGGGGAGACGAAAAGCTTGCCCGCTTCGGGCTTCGCATACCATTGTTCCGACGCCGTGACGAATAGCGGCCAGTTAGTAATATCATAGCCATCAGGGGCCGGCAGCAGGATCGCGCTCCGTCGCATTGGGGTCAGGCCGACCGGATTTACTCCCGCAAGTCTGGCGATTTCATCTCCC
This sequence comes from Sneathiella sp., assembly GCF_041689005.1. Classification (GTDB taxonomy): domain Bacteria; phylum Pseudomonadota; class Alphaproteobacteria; order Sneathiellales; family Sneathiellaceae; genus Sneathiella. Next base: position 14,547 of record NZ_JBDNHC010000172.1, on the reverse strand, counting down.
CAGGCGCCGGCGGCATTGACGAGTATCGGAGCCTGAAACCGTCCCGACGCTGTTTCTACGGTCCATAGGCCTTGCGCGTAGGAAATCGCCTTTGCCCCGGCGTTGGCATGGATGGTGCCGCCCCGCTTGCGGAGCAGCCGGGCGTAGCCCTGAAGCATCCTGTCCACATCAATGTCCTGGGCCGTCGGCTCGATGGCGGCGGCGGCGATCCTGTCGCGCCGGAGGATCGGGACGAGACCAACAGCTTCATCGGGCGTGATCCGCTCCATGCCGCTGGCCCCTTCCAGGTAGGTATCGAGGGCCGCGGTCTCTGCTTCCGTCGCGATCATTAATTCACCGCGCGGCGAGAGCAGGGAGCTGTCGGAGACACCCACAGGCTCCATCAGGAAGGGTTCCGCTGCTGCGTTCAGGGCGCGGAGGGTTGCATTACCGTAATTACGAATAAAGATGGCGGCTGACCGGCCTGAGGAATGATAGCCGATAACTTCTTCCGCCTCCAGAACGGCCACTGTTGCCGTTGCCGCCATTTCAGCCGCAGCACTGATGCCGGCAATGCCGCCACCGATAACAAGGATGTCCTGCCGTGTTGTCATTTCGTTTCAAATCCATTGAGAAAACTGGTGAGGTTTTCTCCAAGTTCATCGCATAGATATCCTCCCTCCTGTACCAGAACGGAGGGAAGATTCAAGCCTGAAATGGCTTTTCCAAGACGGGCAAAACCGGGCGTAGTAATAGACAAACCCTGTAACGGATCATTTTCATATGAATCGAGTCCAAGCGCGATAACCAATGTATCCGCGCCAAAGGCCCGAATGCGTTCAAGGGCCTTTTCCAGGGTTTTGAGATACTCACCATCACCGGTTCCGCGGGGAAGCGGGAGATTGAGGTTATAGCCACGTCCGGCGCCGTCGCCGCGTTCCTGCGCCGACCCCCAGAAAAAGGGATAGAAGCGATCCGGGTCGGCATGCAGAGAGACAGTGAGGACATCCGATCGTTCATAAAAAATACCCTGCGTGCCGTTGCCATGATGAACATCCACGTCAAGGATGGCGGGTCTTTTGCCGGCCTGCACCAGCCGTTCAGCGGCGATGGCAGAATTATTCAGGAAGCAGAAACCGCCCGCAAGATCGGCAAAGGCATGATGACCGGGTGGGCGGCAAAGGGCATAAGCTGCCTGCTCACCCGAAAGTACCATGTCGGCGGCCGTGACGGCGGTTTGCGCCGACCAATAGGCGGCCTCCCATGTTCCTTCGGCAATCGGGCAGGCCGTATCCGCCTGATGATAGCCCGCTTGCCCGACGGCTGATTTCGGATAATTCACATTCCGTCGGTCAGGATGGACATTGGGGATCACCTCATCCGACGCGCCGTCAATCAGATGCCAGCGGCGGTAGATGTTCTTGAGAAACGTCAGGTACTCTGCCGTATGGATGGCAGAAATCGGGCCACTTCCATGGTCCTGCGGGGGGATGAATTCACATCCAGCGGCACCTGCACCTTTTTTCAACATCTCAATGCGTTGAGGTTGCTCCGGATTTGGCTGCGCCGTTCCATTTGCCATAAAATGTTTCGGATCATGGAGCGATTGATGGTCATCGAGAATTGCTTTCATGGGATTCTTTCTGTGTTAAAAAAGCATATCTTTATGTAATTAATTAAAAAACATTTTTAGAAGTTTGTTTTTGCTATCCCTTTTAGGCCCAGTATTTCGCGAGCTTCGGCCGGTTCCGCAATCGTCCGGCCGAGTTCCTCAACGATCCTGCGGATTTTAGTGACCTGCTCGGCATTGGAGGTCGCGAGGCGTCCGCGCTCGATATGCAGGCTGTCTTCAAGCCCGACCCGCACATGACCACCCATTGCCGCGGCCATGGCTGCCATCGGCATTTGTTGGCGGCCCGCAGCAAGGACGGAAAAGGCGTAGCTGTCACCGAACAGCTTGTCGGCTATATGTTTCATATGCATGAGGTTTGCCGGGTCTGCCCCGATACCGCCGAGGACGCCGAACACAAACTGGATAAACAGCGGAGCTCTGACAAGGCCGCGATCGACAAAATGCCGGAGCATGTAAAGATGCCCGACATCGTAGCATTCAAATTCAAACCGGGCGCCCCGATTGACGCCAAGCTCGGTCAGGATATGGGTGATATCGCGAGGGGTATTCTTGAAAACTAGATCGTCGGAATTCTCTAAAAACGGCTTTTCCCAGTCGTGCTTCCAGTCGTTTATCCGAGCCGCCATGGGATAAAGGGCAAAATTCATGCTGCCCATATTGAGCGAGCACATTTCGGGCTCCGTCTGCTTTGGTGCCGCCAGACGCTCGTCCAGAGACATAAGCGCGCTGCCACCGGTCGACAGATTGAGGATAGCGTCGGTCTTTTGCTGAATTGCCGGTAGAAACGCCATGAAATGCTCTGGCGCCGCTGAGGGACGCCCATCTGCCGGATTGCGCGCATGCAAATGCAGGATCGCGGCACCGGCGTCTGCCGCCGCAATCGCCTGCTCGGCTATTTCCATGGCAGTGATTGGCAGATAAGACGACATGGTGGGCGTGTGAATGGAGCCTGTTACGGCGCAGGTAATGATGATTTTGCTCATGTTCGTCTTTCTTTTATGCGGCGTTTGAGCGAACGGGAAGACTGGCTTCCTTGGCAAAAATATCAAGCGACCGCGTGAGTAGATCAATAATCTCCCCGACATTGTCCGCCGTCGTGATCATGGGCGGGCAGACCAGAAAATGATCCCCCTCCAGTCCGCCACGCGTGCGCCTTGAGTAGATTATAAGGCCGTTATCATGAGCGATATCGACGAGCCGGTGAAAGGCGTTTATTTCCTTGGGCAGCGGCTTCATCGTTGCCTTATCGGAGACCAGCTCGAAGGCCAGCAATAACCCCATGCCGCGCACATCGCCGATAAAGGGATAGCGAGTCATCAGCCCCTCTAGCTCCGATTTCAGGAGCCTGCCAATCCGCTGCGTATTCTTGACCATGCCCTGGGCCTCGATCTCCTCGATCACCGCGAGACCCGCGGCACAGGCAAGCGGGTTTCCGGCATAGGTATAGCCATGAATAAAGCCGCCTGCCGAAAGGACCGGCTCGACGATGGCCTCATCGGCGATCATCGCGCCGAGCGGGGCATATCCCGCGGCAAAGCCTTTGGAAATGATCAGGATATCCGGTTTGACGTCCCAGTGTTCGCCGGCAAAAAAGCGGCCCGTTCGGCCACCGCCGGTCATGACCTCGTCATGGATCAGAAGAACGTTATGGCGGGTACAGATCTCCCGTATGCGCGCCATATATCCGTTTGGCGGGACCAGGGCGCCGGTCGACGCGCCGCCAACGGGTTCGACGATGAAGGCAAGTACCGTTTCGGCTCCTTCTTCAAGAATACGTGTCTCCAGCATATCCGCGTAATGATGTCCGGTTTCAATCTTTGATGGATCAAGCCCGTCGAGATAGGCGCGCGGTGCCGGTATCTTCGGCATTTGCCGCATCATCGGGTCGAACGGGGCTGTCATTGGCGTGTAGCCGGTAAGGGCGAGGGCGCCGAGTGTGCTGCCGTGATAGCTAGGATAGCGCGAGATAACTTTCCAGCGCTGGCCCTGTCCCGTGGCTACCACAAATTGGCGGGCGAGCTTGATGGCACTTTCCACCGCCTCCGAGCCGCCAGAGACAAAGAACACCTTGTCGAGGCCCGCGGGCGCGAGACTTGCCGCTTTGGTTGCCAGTTGCTCGGCGGCTTCTGTTTCAAAATGCAGGCGATATCCGAATGTCGATTTATCCATCTGTCGGCGCATCGCCTCAAGGACATAAGGATTAGAATGACCAATATTGCAAACCATTGCGCCGGAGGAGCCGTCAAGATATCGCTTTCCTTCAACGTCCCACATATATATGCCGCTTGCCTGGGCGAGGGTGGGACGGCGGAGGCGTGTCTGGTAAAATAGATGGCTTTTTGTTTTTGTGGTCATTCCGTCCCTCCCGGTATGCAGACGATATCGCCCGGACGGAAGCGAACAGAGACTTGCTCCCCCTCAGAGAACGGAGAGCTTTCAATCATGTTGATGGCTTGTAGTTGCAAATCGCCAACGCGCAGGAAATAGCGCGCGGCCTGACCCTGATAATCGACGGTTTCGACAACGCCTTCGACAGAAAACTGCAAATCGGGTTTTGCCGTGAGCGGCAGAAGATGAAGTTTTTCCGCCCGGATAACGATCTTGACTTGATCAGAGGTGTTGAGGTCGCCGACTTGTGTTTTGGGAAGGACGATGCGGCCGAGCCCGGCGGCGGTCAATTCGACTTCATCGCCGGAGATACCGTTACAGACGGCCTCCAGAATATTGGAGGTGCCGAGAAAGCGGGCAATGAACTCACTGGCGGGCTTGTTGTAAACCTCTTCCGGCGCGCCGATTTGTTCCACCCTACCCTTAGACATGACAATCACCCGATCCGACATGGCGAGGGCCTCGGACTGGTCATGGGTCACAAAAACGGTGGTAATGCCAGTCTGATGCTGTATTCGTTTTAACTCGATCCGCATGTCTTCGCGTAAATTGGCATCGAGGGCCGACAACGGCTCGTCAAGCAGGAGGACGCTGGGTTCAATGACAATGGCGCGGGCGAGGGCGATGCGTTGCTGCTGCCCGCCCGAGAGTTGCCCCGGATAGCGGTCGCCGAGGTCGGGAAGCTGCACCAGATCCAGCGCATCCCGCACCCGTTTCACACTCTCGTCCTTGGAAACATCGCGATATTTGAGGCCGAAGGCCACATTCTGGGCAATTGTTTTATGCGGAAATAGAGCGTAATTCTGGAAAACAAGACCAAGATTTCGTTTATGGATGGGCAGGTCATTTACCTGCTGGCCACCGATGATTATTTCCCCCTCGGAGGGATCAAGAAGACCGGCAATCATCCGGAGTGTCGTTGTCTTTCCGCAGCCGGAGGGCCCAAGGAGCGTGACGAAACTACCCTTTTCAATCTCTAGCGACATGCGGTGAACCGCCGTGACTGATCCGAAGCGCTTGACGATATTTTTGAGGCTGACGAAGCTCACACACGATCTCCCCGGTTAAATGACAGAAGGACCCTCGCCATCACTTCAGGATGGCGAGAGCGATACGGGCTTAGTAGCCCTTTTGAATCCGGCCAAATTTCTTCGACCATTCCTGTTCATGTCCGTTCCAGTACGCAGGATCGGCAAAGGTCAGGCCGTCCAGTTTTCCAGTGGGATCGAACGCCGGCAAGGTCGGAATCTTTTTGCCAAGATCGACCTTTTTCGGATCGAGTGCCGGCGGATAGTTCTGTCCTTCGGCAACGGCAATCGATGTTTCCGGCGCCAGCATGAAATTGAGCAACTCCTCACAAGCTTCCATCGGGGAGCCCTTGATCACGAAGAGACATTCCTGCCAGCCGAACCCGTTTGGTGGATCCATATAGCCGATATCATGGCCTTGTTCCTGCAGGGCATAGACCCGGCCCGACCAGGCCTCCGTGGCGTAGATTTCCTCTTCTGCCAGCAAGCTCATCAATTCAGCACCGGAACTCCAGTATTTGAGCAGCAAGTCGCGGTTGGTGCGAATGGCCTCCCAGACCGCTTCCATATCGGTTGCGTTATTTGGGTCCTGTCCGGTTTGCAGGGAGGCGTACCAGATACGCGTCCGCCAATCGCCCCAAGCACCAATTTTCCCCTTGTATTTTTCGTCGATCAGGATCTTGGCGCCCTTTTCCTTCATCTCGTCATCTGAAATATGCTTGCGGTTATACGCAAGGCCCGTGGTCCCGTAGTCGTAGGGCACGCAGGAGAGTTTGCCGTCGGTCACTTTACGAAAAACGTCAGTCAGCTTCGGAATGACATATTTCAGGTTTGGAATGTTCTCCTCGTTTAAATCACTGGCGAGACCGAGATTGGCATAGCGGGCGTAATCGAAAACACCGGACAGATGGGCGATATTATATTCGCCGTCCTGGCTGGCCTTGACCCGTGATATATATTCATCACCACTGCCGAAAGTGCCGTCGACAACCTTGATCCCGGTTTTCTTGGTATAGGGATCGAAGGCATATTTGCGGAACGCCTCGGAAACCACACCGCCCCAGCCATCAAAGCGGACCTGCTCGGTTGCTGCGAGAGCATGTTTGGCAAATGGTGTGGCGACGCCATAGGCGAGGCCCGCGGCACCGATCAGGCCGAGGAAAGACCGGCGGTTAATATCTCCGTTGTTATAACGTTCAAGCAACCGGTCGTAACGTTTTGAATTGTCCATTGAATTACCTCCTGTGTTATTGAAAAGCATTATTGCACGCACCCTATCCACCGCGGCTCATAGCCATTTTCCGGACAATGCCGACCCCGATCAATGGCAGTCCAACGGTGAGAATTATCATGACGGTGCCGAGCGCATTGATTTCCGGGGAAATCGAGTTGCGCAACATGGCGAAAATCTGTGTCGGCACGGTTTCAACGCCGCCGGGCTTCCAGAACAGCGTCCCGGTGATATCGTCAAAACTGATCGTAAAGGCGAACAGCATCCCGGCGAAAACTGCGGGCGCCAGAAGCGGTAGCGTGATCTGGAAGAAAGTCTGCATCGGGCTGGCACCGAGGCTCATGGCCGCTTCTTCTACGTCGCGGCGAATGCTGACAAGCCGGGCCTGCACCACCAGAACAACGAACGGCAGGGTGAAGATCACATGCCCCATCAGCAGGAGCGGGAAACTCTTGCCAATGGAGAGGGCGTTGAGGAACAGGAGCAGGGCAACCGCAAGAACGACTTCCGGCACCAGTATGGGCGCAATCAGCAGCGTTGAGATCATGTTCTGGCCCGGCACCTTGTAGCGGACAAGCGCCAGACTGGCGAGAACCCCCAGTGTCGTCGAGATGACCGCAGTTAATCCTCCGAGAATTAGGGAGGTCTGGAATGCCCGCAAGATGGCGTCATTATGCGCAAGCTTGACAAACCAGCGAAGTGACAGGCCGGTTATCGGGAAGCTTCCGAACTGGTTGTCGTTGAAACTGAGCAGCAGGACGACGGCGACGGGCAGAAACAGAAACAGATATACCAGAATGGTCCAGCCGCGAATTAGAAACCAGCTCATTTGCCCAATCCCTTCATCAACTGTCCCATACCTAGGAAGTGATTGTAAATCAGCACTAGGGCGCCGAGCACCGCGAGTAGCATGAGGGAGAGGGCTGAGCCCATGGGCCAGTCGAGCTGGGTGATAATGGCCTCAAACACCAGATTGGCAAACATCGCGTCAGAGGGGCCGCCAAGAATAACGGGGGTTATATAGGTCCCCGCCGCAAGCACAAAGCATAACAGTCCGCCGGCCGCCAGACCCGCGACCGATAGCGGCAGTGTCACCTCAAGAAAGCTCTGCCAGCGGGTTGCACCGAGGGAACAGGCGGCATCCTCCAGCGTCGTGTCGATCCCTTCAAGGCTGACATAAATATTCAGCACCATGAAGGGCAGCAGAAAATGGACGAGGCCAAGAACAATCGTGACCTGATTATAGAGCATTTGGACCGGCTCTGAGATAATGCCGAGCGACATTGCCAGCGAATTGAGGGCGCCCGATACCCCCAGAATATTGATCCATGACATGGTCCGGATTATGTAGCTTATCCAGAACGGCAGCATCAACAGCATCAAAAGTAAAAGCTTGTTGCCCCGGGACCGCGCGATGAAATACGCCGCCGGATAGCCCATAATAGCGCAGACGATTGTGGTGATGGCGGCAATCTTGAGGGTGTAGAGAAGGATATCTCGGTAGAAGGGGTCGGTCAGGGCCTCCTGCCAGTTGTCCATAAAAAACCCGACCTGATCCGCACCGGTCGAGGTTCTGAGCCAGAAGGAATACACGATAATGAAAAGCAGCGGCACAATCAGCAATAATGTGATTGCGATGAGCGACGGTGACAGCAAGACCCATGGCTGCCGTGCTTCGCGCTTTTCAATTGACATCGAGATTTTCCTCGCCCCGGCTAAATCTTCTGGAATTTATGGTTGCATAGGGGGTAGTATTGATCAAATAGATAATGGAAATGTTCACTATAGATGAAATTTATGATGAAATGACGCATTTAGACCCTGAAGAGAAACTGGCGCGGGAACTAGACTGGAACCTGCTCCGTACCTTTATTATCATTGCAAAATCGGCGAGCCTGACGGCGGCGGCGGAGGTTCTTCGCCTGAAACAGCCGACCTTGTCCAGTGCCCTTAAAAGGCTGGAAACCCGCATTGGTAAACGGCTTGTTGATCGCTCTCCCGGCCGGTTTCAATTGACTGCGGCAGGCAAGGTGCTGGAACGCGAGGCGATCGAGATCCACGGCGCCATCCTTCGCCTTGGAACGCAAATGCGTGAAGTGACGGACGAGGTGAGGGGGCATGTCCGTATTGCCATGGCAAGTCATGTCATCAGCCCGTTGTTTAACGAGGCGCTGACCGAGTTTCATACAACCCACCCCCATGCGACCCTGTCGATCGATGTTACGGCAAGCCGTTATGCGATTGAAAATTTAACTGCCCGCCATGCCTCTCTTGCCGTCTGCCTTGTTCACGACCGTAGCCCGAAGCTTAAATATCGGCGATTGTTTCAGGAGTATTTCGGCCTCTTCTGCGGGCCGTCTCACCCTTTGTTTGGCAGAAAAAACCTCACCATGGCTGATCTCGCGGGACATTCATCCGTTAGTTTTGTCACCGACCAGATGGACGATGCGCTCCGGCCGGTGACGTTAATGAGGGCGGAAGCGCATCTGGATGACCGGGTCGTGGGCAACTCCGCGCATCTGGAAGAGGTCCGCCGTATGATCATCGCCGGTCTCGGCATCGGCCCGTTACCGATCCACGTGGTCCGCCGTGATCTCGAGGATGGATATCTCTGGCAGTTACCGCCTTACAAGGATATGCGGAAAATTGATGTTTACGTGGTCTGGAACCCAAAGGCCCCGCTCAACCGGGCCGAACAGGCATTTCTCGACATATTAATCGCGCGAATTGATCAAACGGATATATCTGAGCGGACCTACAGATAACGGGCAGTTGGGACTTAATTGAGTTTCATGACCGCATGCAGGTCAGATCCTATTATAGCGTCGGATAGCCGTCGTTGCAAAATGGAACATGTCTGAAAACGGCTATTGTAAATTCTATTTTTCAGCAATCGCGCCGTTTAAATCCGGCAGGGTCGTTGTTTTGGCATCGGTGGTGGCCTTGCTGTAATTTCGCGCCAGCAATGTGTAGGCGGTTGGTACGACAAACAATGTCAGCAGGGTGCCAAAACTCATGCCACCAACGATGACCCAGCCGATCTGATGGCGGCTTTCAGCGCCAGCACCGGCGGCCAGCGCCAGAGGGATGGCGCCGGAAACCATCGCGCCTGTGGTCATAAGGATTGGCCGAAGGCGGAGAGCAGCGGCCTCGATGACCGCCTCGCGAACGGAGCGTCCCTGTTGCTGAAGCTGGTTGGCAAATTGCACAATCAATATCCCGTGCTTACTGATCAGGCCGATAAGGGTCACCAGCCCGACCTGACTGTAGATATTGAGGGTCCCGCCGCTGAGGTTAAGGGCGAGCAGGGCGCCCGTCATCGACAGTGGCACCGTCAGCATAATAATCAACGGATCGGAGAAGCTTTCAAACTGGGCCGAGAGGACCAGAAAAATAAAGCAGAGCGCCAGCACGAAAACAAAGACGAGGCTCGTTCCGGCCTGCTTGAACTCGCGGGATTCACCGGCATAGTCAAACCGTGTCGTCGCCGGCAAAACCTGTTTTGCCGCCGCCTCCAGGGCATTGAGACTCTCGCCCAGGGAATAGCCTGGCGCAATATTTCCGGTGATGGTTGCCGAGCGGAACTGGTTAAACCTGTTCAATTCCTTCGGCGCAACAGTTTCGCGCACCGTGACCAGATTTGAAAGCTGGATAGGGGTGCCATCCCGACCCCGCACATAGATGTCGTTGAGATCGCTCGCTGTCCGCCGGTCGTCCGGCGACATTTGGACAATAACGTCATATTGCTCGCCGTTCTGGTTAAACCGGGTTACCTGACGGCCTCCGAGCAGGGTTTCAAGGGTCCGTCCGACATTGAGAACGCCAGCCCCGGTATCCGCCACCCGTTCGCGGTCAACCTCAACATCGAGTTGTGGCTTGTTGAGCCGGAGATCACTGTCGAGATTTATGAACCCGGGGTATTTCTCCGCTTCGGCAAGGAAGGCCTGAACATAATCGTCAAGTTGTTCGTAGCTTTCCGATGTCTGGATAACAAACTCGATCGGTTTGCTGCGCGCGCTTTGTCCGAACGAGCCGGGATTATTGGCGAAGGCCCGGACGCCGGCTATACGGGATAGCTTGGGCTGTAACTCATGGACGATTTCCATCTGGGTGCGGTCGCGGTCCTCCCAGGGGGAAAGCTGCGAAAACGAGATAAGCTCGGTGACGGCGCGGGAGCCGACAATGACGAAATAATGCTCCACTTCCGGTACTGTTTTCAGCAGGCTTTCAAACTCTTCGGCATAGCGGCTGGTGAAATTGACGGTTGATCCTTCCGGTGCATTGCCTGCGGTGAAGATCACGCCGCGATCCTCAATCGGCGCAAGCTCCGATTTAAGATTGATCAGCAGGAAATAGCTCGATCCCGCAACCACGACCGCCACGATGATCACCAGCGGACGCAGACCAAGTGTTACCTCAAGGGCCTTGCGATAGCCGTTATTGAGCGCCTGCAAACCCTTTTCGAGGAGGTTATAGAACCGTCCGTGACTTTCGTGGTCGCGAAGTAGGCGGGAGCACATCATCGGGCTCAAGGTCAGAGCGACGAAGCCGGAGACAAGCACGGACCCCGCAAGCGTTAAGGCGAACTCAGTAAACAGGGTTCCCGTGCGACCTGGTGCAAAAGCCACTGGAACGTAAACCGCCGCGAGTGTCAATGTCATGGCGACCACGGCGCTTGAAATCTCGCCGATACCGACAATTGCGGCCCGGATCGGTTTCATGCCGTCTTCAACATGCCGATGGATATTCTCAAGCACGACAATCGCGTCATCGACCACCAGCCCGATCGCCAGCACCATAGCAAGCAGAGTGAGGGTGTTGATCGAGAAGCCCAGCACATGCATCAGTGCAAACGCCCCGATCAGGGAGACGGGAATGGTCACAAGCGGAATGATTGTCGCACGGATGGTGCGCAGGAAAAAAAAGATGACGATGACCACCAGGGCCACTGCTTCGGCGATTGTTGTATAGACGGCTTCAATCGAGCGATCGATGAAGATCGATTTGTCATAGGCAATCTCGACATTCATGCCTTCGGGCAGACCACTAGTGAGGCCCGGCAGCACTTTGCGCATGGCTTTGGAAACATCGAGCGGATTGGCCGTTGCCTGCTTGACAATTCCGAGGATAACCGCGCTATTGCCGTTGAAGCGGGTGACGCGGCGCTCGTCCTGCGGTCCGATTTCGACGCGTGCCAGATCGCGAATACGGACCTGAATACCATCAATGTCCTTGACGACGATCTTCTCAAACTGTTCAGGTGTCGTAAGGCCGGTTCGTGACAGCACTGTGAATTCTCGATCGAGGCTCTCAATGCGGCCGGCAGGAACCTCGACATTTTGCTGGCGAAGGGCTTCCTCGACATCCTGCGCCGTCAGTTGGTAGGCCGCCATGCGGGCACGGTCGAGCCAGATGCGCATGGCATAGCGGCGCTCCCCGAAAATACGGACCTCAGCGACACCCGGTATGTTCTGCAACTGGTCGCGCACATAGCGGTCGGCATAGTCTGAAATTTCGATTGGTGTGTGCTGGGTGCTGGTGAAGGCGAGATAGATGATTGACTGCGCGTCCGCTTCGACCTTGGCAATTACGGGCTCTTCAACTTCGTCGGGAAGGCGGCCCCGGACCCGGGAGACACGGTCACGCACATCACTTGCAGAGACATCTGGGTCCACCCCCAGACGGAAGCGCACGGTGATCCGGCTTTCTTCGGGCTGACTGCTCGAGGACATGATCTCAATACCCTCAATGCCGGCAATGGATCCTTCCAGCACCTGAGTGACCTGGGTCTCAATAATTTGCGCGCTCGCTCCGGGATAACCCGTTCGTACCGACACAATAGGCTCGTCAATATTCGGATATTCACGGACTGTGAGTTCCATGTAGGAGACGAGGCCGACCAGCATGATGATGAGGCTCATAACCGTCGCGAAGACCGGTCGTCGGATGAAGAATTCAAAAATATTCATCTCAACTGGCCGCGGCTGTGTGGGCTATTTCGACGAGTGTACCGTCCCGAACCTGCTGGTGACCGGCGGTGATGACAATGCTATCGGGGTTCAGGCCCTTGGTAATCTCTGCCTGGCCGGATCGGCGCTGGCCAAGCTCTATTTCCGTCAGGACCGCCCTGTTTTTGATGATCTGGTAAACATAGCGTTTGCGATCCCGGGCAAAGATTGCCGATTCCGGGACGAGTACGGAATCGTCGCGCCGTTCGACGACAATCTGGACCCGGGCAAACAGGCCGGGAAACAGGATATGATCAGGATTGTCGATGCGCGCCCGCAGCCGGATGGCGCGGCCGTTCGCATCTACAATCGGGTCAACAACATAGATTTTACCCTCGAACGTCCGGCCTGGAACGGCATCGACGCTGACGCGGATGGCCTGACCGGAACGCAGGCTGGAAAGGGATAGTTCGGGGACGCGGAAATCAACCTTGATCGGATCAATATCAGCAAGCTCGACAAGTTGGTCGCCCGGTGTCACATAGGCCCCGATACTGACCGAGCGAAGACCGACAACGCCTGAAAAGGGCGCCTTGATCGTTGCCTTGTCAAGGCGGGCGCGGGCGAGGGAGAGATTGGCCTGCTCTGCCTGATTGGCGGCAACCGCCTCGTCGCGGGCGCGCAATGTTCCGGTGCCTTGCTTGGCAAGTTTCATGGCGCGGTCAAGATTGGCCTTGGCAAGGGTCAGGTCGGAATTCACTTTTACCAGTTCTGCCCGCAGAATATCGGAATCCAGTTCGACCAGCACATCGCCGGCCGCCACATTTTCACTTTCCTTAAAGCGGATTTTATCTATCCGGCCCGCAATTTCTGATGAAATGATCACAGCTTCATTGGCCTGTAACGTGCCGACGGCGCGAATGTCATCAATTACGGTGTCAACAGTGACGGGAGAGGCTTCGACGACGACGGTCCGCTCTGTCTCCGCCGGGGCTGCAGCCGCGTCAGGCGCGGCATACATCCCTTTTTCGGTAACATAATAATAGCCACCACCAAGCGCAAGCGCGATGACAGCTAGAGCCATCCAGAAAAACCCTCTACCCATTTATCATGTCCTGCTTGTCGACGATGCGCCGCTTTGTTAATAAATTATTTTATGCACATTTATCCCGAGCGTCAAATCACCATTTCTTGCGCAATCGCCGGATTTTAATAAGGATTACCGGGGATGCGGCATAGTCTTTCTTCCCTGAATATAAAGATGAAACGCGTATCGGGTTAAATTCCGTCGAACTTTTTTCTCACCGATTGACAGGCATTAATCACTGTCGTATTCTAACAAATGTTAGAAATAATAAAGAGATCAGAACTACTCACATGGCAGAAAAGGATTGATGATGACAGCAACTGACAAAATGCCTTCCGCCCGTCCCGAGGATTACCTGTCGGCGGCAGAATATGTGGATAGTGACTCCCCTGAAGTTCGCGACTTTACCGCCGCCGCCTTGCGGAACCTGGCGCCGGACGCGTCTGATACGGACAAGGCGATCTGTCTGTTCGACGCCGTCCGCGATGGGCTTCGGTATGATCCTTTTACCTTTCCACTCACAGCGGACGGGTACCGGGCAAGTGTGATCGCGAAAAGCGAAACCGGCTTTTGTGTTCCCAAAGCAATTTTGCTGGCAGCCTGTCTGCGGGCAGCGGGCATTCCCGCGGCCCTTGGATTTGCGGATGTGCGTAATCACCTGAATACGCCGAAGCTGGCGAACCTGATGGAAACGGACCTTTTTATCTATCACGGCTATGTGCAACTCTGGCTTGATGGAAAATCCTATAAGGTGACGCCTGCGTTCAATACGGAACTTTGTGACAGGTTCGGTGTAAAACCTCTGGTTTTCGACGGCAAATCGGATGCTCTTTTCCATGAATTTAACAAGTCAGACCAGCGTCACATGGAATATGTCAACGATCGCGGATTATTTCAGGATATCCCGATTGACCAGTTCTTGTCTGACTTTAAGAAGACCTATCCGAAGCTGGAGGCTTACAACCTGGAGCGTGTTGCGACAGAAAACGGCGTAAAAGACACTGATAAATTTTCAGCTCCATAAAACAGGGGTAAAACCGGGAAACCGAACTCAACTCCGGCGGTCATTCCCGACCGAACCGGCGATTTATAAAACCAGAAAGGGACTCAAGAATGAGTGATCGTTATGCAGCCTATACCAAACTAAAATTTGACTATCCGGCCGACCGTGTCCTGCGTATCACGTTTAGCAATCCTGAAACGTTCAATTCCGTGGACGCTGAAACGCACACCCAGATGACCGATATCTGGCG
>NZ_JBDNHC010000171.1:0-4911 GCF_041689005.1 Sneathiella sp. | reverse complement strand
GCCATCTCGTCGACCGCCAAACTTACAGGACACGACGCTCGGCCGCACTGGCCGAGTGGCAAAATCTCGCCGCCTGACGTAATCTCGATCTGGCTTTTGGTGTGCCGATCGGAGACGAGTTGCGGTTAAACTGACAGCGCCGCCGCCATAAAGTTTATGAAGAGCCTGCTCAAGAAGCAAAAAATATCGCCCACTCTGATCGTCACTGACAAGCTGCGATCATATCACGCAGCATTTCGCGAATTAGGCCTAACTACTGAGCATATTGATAATAAACACGCCAACAATCGAGTAGAAAATTCGCACCAACCGGTACGACGGCGGGAGCGAAAGATGCAGCGGTTCAAATCGCCCGGTTCAGCTCAACGCTTTCTCAATGTCCATGCAGCAACTTACAACCACTTCGACCTCCAACGTCATCTAATCAATCGGCCTTTGTTCAAGAAGTTGAGAGATCATGCTTTCAGCGGCTGGAAAGCTGCAGCCCTGAATGTCTAATCACCAAACCGCTAACAATCTTGCGCCTCGGCCAAGTTAATGTGACAATGCCTTCCTTATCAGCTCAATCGCATCAATCACTCAGCTATCCTCTTGAATTCGAGCTCAGGAAAACCTGCATCAGCCGATTGGTCCAGAATGTCGTAGTAGACATTCGCGCCGCCAAAATAGACCAGCACTCGCGGTGCCTTGTCTTCCCGATTTGCGCCCATCATCCAAGAATTTACCTTATCGCCCTCAGCCATGAGCGTCTGTCGGTGAATATCAGCAGTCTGTGCCGTCCACGCAAGCGCCGCTTCCTCACGCGGATTGAAGATGTCAAACTCCTCGCGCTCCATCTTCTCAATGCAGCGGGTTATCCAGATGACATTTTGCTCGATAGAGGTAGGTAGGTTGGCGAACGGCGCTTGAGGCCCAGTGATGATGAACATGTTCGGGAAGTCTGCCACGCACACCCCCATGATACACTCGGACACTGTCTGCCATTTTTCGCGTAGTGTCTGGCCACTGCTCCCACGGATGGGGAAGGCTTCTAGCGCACCGGTATAAGCTTCGAACCCGGTTGCCAGCACGATTATGTCGAAGTCGTAGTGGCTATCGGTTGTGCGGATGCCGGTTTCAGTGATTTCGGTTATCGGTTCGCGGTTTTTTATATCCACTAGGTGAACATTGTCTCGATTGAAGGCTTCCAAATAACCATGATCCAGAGGCGGGCGCTTGGCAAACAGCGGGTAATCCTCTGCCTTGGGTGTCAGCAGTTCGGCGGTTTCGGGATCTTCGATCCGCTCTTTCATCTTTGCTATGATGAACTCCGATGCCAACCGGTTGGCTTCCGGGTTGGTGAGCAGATCGTCGAAGGTTTCGAAAACCCAACGGAAACTGCCCGTCCAGTTTTCTTCAAAGATACGCTGCCTCTCTTCTTCAGAGGTATCTACCGCATTGCGCCCAGGAGGAGCATTGAAGGCCATGCCAAATGCGTGACCGCGGCACTTGGCGACAATTTCGTCGTAATTTTCTTTGATCTCCATTGCCCACTCCGGCGTCATCGGCTGTTGCATCGCCGGTAGAATATAATTTGGTGTCCGCTGAAACACTGTTACACTGCTAGCGGTCTCGGCTAGGACAGGGACCATCTGGACGGTAGACGCTCCAGCCCCGATAATGCCAATACGCTTACCAGCGTAATCCAGGCCTTCTTGAGGCCAGCGCGAGGAATGGAAGATGGGGCCTTTAAATCGATCCTTACCCTCAATCTTCGGGAGCAACGGCTGAGATATCATGCCCATGCCACTGATAAAATATTTGCAGGTAAAGCTGTCGCCTGCACCAGTTGTAACGCGCCAGATACCACGATCTTTGAGATATTGAGCATCCACGATCTCGGTATTAAGCTGGATGTGGGGCCACATTTCACATTTGTCGGCAACAAAGTGCATGTAGCTTTGGGTTTCCTTCCGATCCGGATACCGTTTGGTCCAGGTCCACTCTTGCAGCAATTCTTTGGAGAAAGTGAGACAGTAATAATAGCTCTCACTATCAGTGGCTGCGCCAGGATAACGATTCCACGTCCATGTGCCGCCGATGTCCGATGCCTGATCGAAGATCCGGACAGTTAGCCCTACGTCACGCAAATAATGGATGAGAGCCAGTCCCGCAAAACCGGCGCCGATGCCGATAACATCATAGTCGACTTCGGATTGCCCAGCCTTTCCCGTTGCCTGACTCTTGCCAATGCTAGTGTTTTTAATGGTCATCAGTCATACCTTCCTCGTATCCAAGACGGCACCTTGCTTGGTATCCGTTAATTGTCGTCTAAAGTTTTCGTTGCATATGAATTGGCGTATCTTGTTCGCTTGCGTCCGCAGGGTTGTTTGACAAAAGCCGAGCCTCTGCCTCGTCGATCCCGATGTCCCGCAAGATGGCCTCGCGGTGGGAATCTGGCTGCCACATAGTCGGCATGACCGGCTCGGTAGCCATAAAGCGGGGTGCCGGACGAGGTTGCACGAAGCCATTGTCTTCAACATAGCTATCCCGCGCGAGATTGTGATGGTGTGTCAGAGCCTCCTCCATTGTTAGCACCTCGCTAAAACAACAATCTTGGTCCTGTAATTTCTTCGTCCATATTTCGCGTGGGGAAGCTAAGAAAATTTTGGCCAGACGGGACTTCATCGCGGGCCATTTTGTTTGGTCGTGTTGATCAGCAAAAATAGGGTCGTCACACAGATCCATTGCTTCGAGCAGGCGCGCAAAGAACTTACTTTCAATGGCGGCGATCGCAACAAAAGCGCCGTCAGCACACGCATAGCAGCTATAGAATGGTGCGCCCCCATCGAGCAGGTTTTGACCTCGTTGCGCCTCCCACATCCCGTTGTGTTTGAGTGACCACATGCCTGCCATCAGCGTCGCAGCGCCATCTGCCATACTGCAATCAATGACCCGTCCATTTCCGCTTTGCCGTGCTGCGAGCAGAGCTGTGACGAACCCGAAAGCCAGCATCATCCCGCCGCCTCCATAATCACCGATAAGGTTTAATGGCGGTACTGGCGGCTGCCCATCGACCCCCATTGCGGCAAGGGCTCCGCTGAGCGAAATATAATTTAGGTCATGCCCTGCCTTATCGGAAAGCGGACCTGCCTGACCCCAGCCGGTCATACGCCCATAAACTAACGCCGGATTGATTTTCATCAAAATATCAGGGCCTAACCCAAGACGTTCGGCAACGCCTGGTCTAAAACCTTCGATCAGGCCATCAGCCGACTCGATAAGTTTCGTAACAATTTCCACGGATTTGGGTTGTTTCAGGTCAAGCGTAATTGACCGACGAGATCGCAACAGGACATCGCGTCGCTGATCTTGACCAATTGGATCGTTACCTTCGGGGCGATCGATACGAATCACCTCGGCCCCATGATCGGCAAGCATCATGCCGCAGAAAGGTGCGGGACCAATTCCGGCTAGTTCTATTACGCGTACACCTTCAAGTGGAGCGCGCATTAGGCCACCTTCCATACTTGTCTCTCCTATTCTTGATTAGGCGCATTCATACGGCTCTAACGGCCGATGATTACGATATTTGTTTGCGTCTAGCAACTTA
Source organism: Sneathiella sp. (assembly GCF_041689005.1). Lineage (GTDB taxonomy): Bacteria > Pseudomonadota > Alphaproteobacteria > Sneathiellales > Sneathiellaceae > Sneathiella. The sequence continues at coordinate 1,319 of NZ_JBDNHC010000171.1, read as the reverse complement.
ATCATTTGTGGTATGTCGATCAGGTGGTAGACCTTTATTTAGAAGAAAATGAAGATGATAAGGTCACGGGTTTAAGTCGCGTATACGAAACGCGTCTTCGGTCAATTCTCGATACATCCTAAATTGTTTGGCTAAATCGACACTGCTTTCTGCGACCAGCCACTGGTAAATCGTTCCGAAAATAAAACTAGAAAACTGAAATGCGTAGCATTCTGGATCTACGACAGGATTAATTTCACCGGTCTCTATTCCTTCGCGAACCCAAGAAGCGACATCTTTGCGATATATTTCGTGGTAGTCGGCCAAGTGACTGCGAACTTCGTTATCAGTGCTGATGGATTCAAACCAGAGAATGTACATCGCTTTCATGTATTGGGAATGGTGCACCAGAAATCCCTCAACCACACATAGCGCCGATAGACAAGCTCGAGTTCCGGTCTGGTGGCCAACCTTACTCGCCAGTTCCTCTGCCCATTTATCATTGAACCGTACTACCAGCTGTCCAAATAGCGCCTGCTTTGATCCAAAGCGATTACTAGCAAGTCCACGGCTATAGCCCGCACGCTCCCCAATGGCCTTCAACGTAGTCGAATGGGTCCCTTCCTCAATTATAATCTGCTTAGCTGCTTCAAACATGCGTTCGTCAGAAAGCGCGGTGCGTTCCGCTTGAGTGCGACGGCCATTCGTCGGTCTGAGGCGTTTTTTAGCGACGTCCATGGAATTGCTGTTCGTGGCTTTCCGTAGGGTGAATTTGTCGAGCTTAGTTGGAGAGGTTTTCATGCGAGAATGTCTACGCGAAGATATTGTATGCTGCCAGAGGCTACCTGCTCACGTAGAGCCAGTTTGTCAACTTTGCCGACGCCGGTAAGCGGCAAGTTCTTAACCTCCGCCCAGTATTCGGGCACCCAAAACCGGGCGACGTGCGTTGTCAGTTGACCGCGCAACAGTGCCCAGTCGGGTGTAACATTGGTTTGTGAGGTAACGATTGCTAGAGGCCGCTCTTCCCAGCGCTCATCGGGCACTGCGATGACAGCGGCTTCGTCAATCCCTGGCAAATCAGCAATGTGGTTTTCGAGCTCAGCTGAGGAAATCCATTCACCACCGGACTTGATGAGATCCTTCAACCGATCCGTGACTTGCACATAGCCACGATCATCGATGGTTCCGGCGTCGCCAGTATCTAGCCAGCCGTCCTCGGTCAGGACGTCGCCCACGCCATGATAGCCACCCGCGATCCACGGCCCTCGCAGCTGCAATCGCCCGACGACAATACCGTCTTCGCTGAGACGCTCACCATTGTCATCCAATATCCGGACCTC
>NZ_JBDNHC010000170.1:0-21968 GCF_041689005.1 Sneathiella sp. | reverse complement strand
TCAGCATTAACCCAACGCCGAAGCGCATCATCTGCCGCGACGCCCAAGGCTCCAGATGACCATCTGCCGCCGAGTAGAGCATCAGGAAGCCAACGGATGCCGTGGCACAGATCAACAGCACAAAGCCCCAGTTCATGTCCCAGATTTTCTGCGCCAGTGGGACGCTGGTGTTTTTTTCCCCTAGCTCCCTAAGCATCGCTGCCCCTGTTCTGGCGACCAACCAGTTTATCGTGGCTTAAACGCCGTAATGGATCGAGTCTCAGGGTCTCCTGAAGCAGGTCACGGGCAATGGGGGCCGCAACGCCTGAGCCGCTGCCGCCATGCTCAACGATCACGGAAACGGCATATCTTGGGTCATCGTAGGGGGCGAATCCAACGAACAGGGCATGGTCCCGCTCCTCCCACGGTTTCTCATCAGATTTGCGAACGCCCTCAATACGCTCCTTCTTGGAAATTCGCCGGACCTGCGCCGTCCCGGTTTTTCCGGCCATTTCCCAGCCTTCGACCCTGATCTTAGCCCTACGGGCAGATCCGCGGCTGCCATTAATGACCTTATACATCCCATTAAGAACCGTTTTCAACGAACTGGCGCTAATACCAATTTCAGGAATATCGTCCTTAATGCCCTCTCCAGGTTCTGTGTCTTTCTGCGTCCTGTTAGCAAGAGAGCGCACCAACCGGGGAGTCACGGCCTTCCCACCATTGGCGAGCCTGGCCGTCATCACCGCGAGTTGCAAGGGAGTCGTCAGGACAAAGCCCTGGCCAATGCCGACGTTATAGGTTTCGCCGACCTGCCACGGTACGCCCTGAACCGCGAATTTCCAATCCTTCGTCGGGATAAGCCCTCCCCGCTCGCCATAAATATCTATGTCGAGCTTATTGCCGAGGCCAAAGCGATTGGCCATTTCCGCAATACGGTCAACACCAACTTTTCGGGCGATATCATAAAAATAGATATCGCAAGACTGTGAAATCGCGTTTTCAAGATCCAGCGTGCCATGCCCGCCCCGTTTCCAGCAATGAAACCGATGCTTGCCGAGATTGGTATGACCGCCGCAAAATACCTCATGGTCCTTCTTGATTACACCGGATTCCAGCGCCGCAAGGGCGACCATCATCTTGAAAGTCGATCCCGGAGGATACTGCCCGGCAATTGCCTTATTCCCCAGCGGCCGTTTGGAATTTTCGACGAGTTCCTTCCAGTTTTTGCTGCTGATACCATTGGCGAATTCGTTAGGATCGAAGGACGGAACGGACACCATGGAAAGAATGTCACCGCTATGTATATCGATGACAACGGCCGCCGCGCTATCGTCACCCATGCGCTTTGTGGCGAATTCCTGCAACTGGGTATCGATCGTCAAAACCGCGTCATGGCCGGGGAGCCCTTCCTGTCGGTTCAGTTCACGAATAACCCGGCCGTAGGCATTTGCTTCAACCCGGCTGAACCCCGCCGTGCCTCACAGGCTTTTATCATAGAATTTCTCAACCCCGCTCTTGCCAATCCGGAACTCAGGTAGTTCCAAAAGCGGATCATACTCCAAATTCTGCAAGTCCTTCTCCGATACCGCGCCGACATAGCCAACGATATGGGCAAACAGGTTGGCATATGGATATTGCCGGGTCGCGCCGACATCCATCTGGATGCCGGGAAGATCAGGGCTGTTAACGTTGATCCGCGCGAACTCTTCCCAGGTCAGATTGTCGAGGACGGGTATCGGCACAAAACCCCGTTTACGTTTTATATCCTTGAAGACCTGCTCACGGTCGATCGCCCCGGCGGGAACATATTTGGCGAGCGCGTCCAGCGTTTTTTCTACACTTTTGGTTTGTTCAGGGATCAACACCACCCGATAATTTTGCCGGTTGCTGGCGATTTCCTCACCGAAACGATCGAGAATTCGTCCACGGAGCGGCGGCAGCAACTGGATATTCATCCGGTTTTCATCCGCCATTGTAGTATATTCGTCAGAATGAATTACCTGCAGGTAATAAAGGCGCCCCGCCAGCACTGACATAAGGGCGGCTTGACTTCCGGCCATCATTAGCGCGCGACGGCTGAAAACCTTGGCTTTCCCCTTATGCTGGTCATTCGCCATTTCAGGTGTGCCTCAAAACGTTATTCTGCAGGAGACTAAACGCCCAGGCAAACAGCGGAAAAATGAGAAGAGAAATCAGAAATTGCGCTATGACCGGCATCAGTGGGACAAAGCTTAGAAAATAAAGGCACGCGATGATCCAGCTCAGAACGGCTATGGAGAATGCCACCACAATATATCCGAACCATGTCAGTAAAAACGCCTTCCCGACAAAAACGCGCCGTTGGGACATTGCGATCCCATGGATCAGCAGCAGCAGCAATGAAGACAGCCCAAGCGGCCCTCCCGACAGAAAGTCGAACAGAACTCCCAAAATAAACACCAGCGGCGCCGACATCAGATACGGCCGATGAATGCTCCAATAGAAAACGGAAATTCCTAAAAACGAGGGCGTGACAACGGCAAACACACCAATTCCGGTGGGGACAACGCTTATCAAGGCGAGCAGGAATGTAACGGCAAACGGTATGCTGCCGCGTAATATCCGGTTAAATTGATAGGCGATGATCGGGGTCATCTCCCCCCCAATCTGCTTTCGCCCAGATCTCCCGGGTTATCCTGCGGATTGCTCATCCCCGGCAAATCATACCTGAGAACGCTCACATATTCCAATCGGCTCCAGTCGGTGAAGGTCTGTACCCGGACACGCTGATCCGTGACGGAGGAAATAATTCCTATTGGCCGGCCGGCCGGCAACATGCCGCCGTCGCCGGAGGTAACAACACGATCCCCCGGTGCAACGGCTGCCGTAGCGGGGAGGAATTCGAGGCGGGGGAAGGCTGAGTTGTCGCCAACAAGGATACCCTTGTGACGGGATTGTTCGAGGACGACTGGGATCCGGGAGTTTAAATCGGTGAGCAACAGCACACGCGCCGACCGATCACCAACCTCGGCAATCCTGCCGACAAGCCCGAGGGGTGCGACGACCGCCTGCCCGACATGAACGCCGTCCCGGCGTCCGGCATTAACCAGCAATGTCCGCACAAAAGGCCCGCCTGAATCGCCCACCACCCGTGCCGTTATCGGTAACACCAGCGGGTCAGAGAGCGCATTCAGCAGTTGCCGGTAATTTTCATTTTCCTGCTCCAGCGTTCGCCCGACGGCCTGCCATCTCAGTAACCGGGCGTTTTCTTCACGCAGGCGTTCGTTCTCCTCGATGAGACTGGTGAGCCTCTGGACCCGTGAAACGGCTTTATGGAAGGCATCAACAGGCTCCGATATCGTTACCAGCACCGGTGTCAGGATATCGGTCGTTCTGGTGCGCAAAGTTTCTATCACGCCAACGTTCGCCTTTCCAAGGAAAAGCAAGGCAATCGATAGGGCGATTAACGCAAGAAAGGCCGACCGCTGAAGAATTGTTTTCAGCGGCCAAGCCATTTTAAAGACCGTAGCTTGTCGAGGTGCCATTCACACTCCGTTTTCGTTCTCAATCAAGTCCTGAACGGAGTCAGTTTTCTCCGCTGAGGACATGTCGCAGGGTTTTAATCTCTTCCAGTGCCCGGCCGGTACCGATGGCGACGCAAGACAGTGGTTCTTCAGCGACTGAGACCGGCAAGCCCGTTGCCTGCCGCAGGACATGATCAAAGTTACCAAGCAAGGCACCGCCGCCGGTCAGGATAATTCCCTTATCGACGATATCCGCCGCAAGTTCGGGTGCCGTATGCTCAAGCGCGACCTTCACCGCCTCGATGATAGCGCCAACAGGTTCGGCAAGGCTTTCGGCAATCTGCCGCTGACTTATAATCAGTTCTTTCGGCACGCCGTTCATCAGGTCACGACCGCGGATTTCCATGGTCTCTCCCTCACCGTCTTCGGGTGCGCAGGCGGAGCCGATCAGTTTCTTGATCCGTTCGGCCGAGCTTTCGCCGACGAGCAGGTTATGATTACGGCGAATATAGGCGATGATCGCCTCATCCATCTTGTCACCGCCGACTCGGATGCTTTTCGCATAGACTATACCGCCAAGCGACAAAACGGCAACTTCGGTCGTCCCTCCGCCGATATCAACGACCATGGAGCCGGTGGGCTCCGTCACCGGCAATCCGGCGCCGATTGCCGCCGCCATTGGCTCCTCGATCAGGATAGCCTGACGCGCGCCCGCATTCTCTGCCGCTTCCTTGATGGCTTTACGCTCTACCGCCGTCGAGCCAGAGGGCACACAGATAATGATCAACGGACGGGCGAAGCTTCGGCGATTATGAACCTTGTGAATAAAATGCCGGATCATTTCCTCGGCAATTTCAAAATCGGCGATAACGCCGTCACGGAGCGGGCGAATGGCCTCAATGTTCCCGGGCGTCCGGCCCAGCATCATTTTTGCCTCATCGCCGACTGCCAGCACCTGCTTTTTCCCCTTGTTATGCAGAATTGCAACAACCGAGGGTTCATTCAGGACGATACCGCGGCCCTTGACATACACCAGCGTATTTGCGGTACCAAGATCGATGGCCATGTCGGCTGACATCCAACCGAGTAATCTGGAAAACATTAATTTGCCTCATATACCAATTTTACATGGACACCGGTCCCGGCTTCCATAATTCGAACTACTACCCGGTAGACATTGACAGCGAAAGCAGCTTCTAACTTGCCCCTTTGCCACCCAGTCCCGGTCACCATTATTCACGCTGCAGGACCACCCCAAATGGGCAAACCTTTATGACGTATGCTGTTTATCGCAGAAGATAGTTAATATTTTCCAACCATTTTGAATTAACTTACTTACGATTTTTCGGGGCTTTCAAGCAAACGATTTCTCCGGTGAAAACGCGAATTAACGATAACTGTTAACCATAAATCACATAACCCACGAAAGATAGCAGGTGCCGGCAATACAGTAAATACGGCCTGCACATGAAAAAGCCGGCTTAGCGCCGGCTTCCACATATTCCTATTCTGGAAAAGATCTAGTTCTTGGATTTATCGACCAGTCGGCTTTCCGCGATCCAGGGCATCATGGCCCGCAGGCGGGCGCCGACTTCCTCAATCTGGTGGCTGTCGTTGCGGGCACGAATAGCCTTGAAACTGGTCTGACGCACCTTGTTTTCGAGCATGAAATCGCGGGTAAACTTGCCCGATTGGATATCGTCGAGAATTCGTTTCATTTCGGCCTTGGTCTCGGACGTGATAAGACGCGGCCCCGAAACATATTCGCCATATTCCGCGGTGTTGGAAATCGAATAGTTCATGTTGGCAATGCCGCCTTCATAGATCAGGTCGACAATCAGCTTCACCTCATGCAGGCACTCGAAATAGGCCATCTCCGGCGCGTAGCCGGCCTCGACCAGTGTCTCGAACCCGGCGCGGATTAGCTCAACCAAACCGCCACAGAGGACAGCCTGTTCGCCGAAGAGGTCAGTCTCGCACTCTTCACGGAAATTGGTCTCGATAATACCGGCGCGGCCGCCGCCAATGGCGGAGGCATAAGACAGCGCTAAATCAAGCGCATTCCCGGACGCATCCTGATGGACAGCGACAAGGCAGGGAACCCCGCCGCCGCGCTGATACTCGGAGCGAACCGTGTGGCCCGGGCCTTTCGGCGCGATCATGAAAACGTCCATATCGGCGCGCGGGACGATCAGGTTGAAATGCACATTCAAGCCATGGGCGAATACAAGCGCCGCGCCATCTTTCATGTTCGGTGCGAGTTCTTCCTCATAGATATCAGCCTGCAACTCGTCTGGGGTCAGCATCATGATAACATCGCCCCATTTCGCAGCGTCTGCAGGCGTCATGACCTTAAGACCGGCTGCTTCGGCCTTGGCAACGGAGGACGAGCTCGCGCGCAGCGCGACGGCAACTTCCTTTACCCCTGAATCCTTGAGATTATTGGCATGGGCATGGCCCTGGCTACCATAGCCGACAATGACAACTTTCTTGCCTTTGATCAGATTGACATCGGCATCGCTGTCGTAATAAACCCGCATTGTTCTTATTCCTTCTCAATTAAATACTTCTTCAGTCCAGTTTTTCTCTCATGGTTCAGATGATATCCGTGCCGCGATGAACCGCGACGACACCTGTCCGGCAGACTTCCGCCATGCCCAGCGTATCCATCAACTTGATAAAGGCCTTTACCTTGTCCGGCACCCCCGTGACCTCAAAGACAAAGGAATCCTCGGTAGTATCTACAGCCCGCGCCCGAAAAATATCCGCCATGCGAAGTGCCTCGACCCGCTTTTCACCTTTGCTGACAACCTTCACCAGCGCCATTTCACGCTCGACACTCGGGCCGTCAATCGTCAAGTCTGCGATTTTGTGAACGGGGACAAGGCGGTTCAGCTGAGCCTTGATCTGTTCGATGACCATTTTCGTGCCGGTCGTGACAATCGTGATCCGCGACAGGTTTTCGTTTTCATCGACCTTGGCGACGGTCAAGCTCTCGATATTATAGCCACGCCCGGAAAACAGGCCGACCACGCGCGCCAGCACCCCAAACTCATTATCAACGAGAACGGAGATGGTATGACGGAAAATTTCGGTGTCCTGTATCATTGTTCAAGCAGTCCTTATGCTGTCGCGGGTCTCTTTTAAACCAGCACTACGGTTAAATCCATAGGTTTTAGCGTGAAATAGCCCCGCCTATACGAAGGATAATCCATCCGAGGTGACCTGCGGAATGTCTTCGCCGGTATCGTCGCCCAGCAGCATCTGGTTATGCGCCGCGCCAGAAGGCACCATGGGAAACACATTTTCCGTCTTGTCGACCAGCATATCGACAAGAACCGGGCCCTTGATATCGATCATTTCCTTGATGCAGTCGTCCACTTTTCCGGGATCTGAACATCTCAGGCCGGTCGCACCAAACGCCTCAGCCAACTTGACGAAATCCGGCAGGCTTTCCATGTAGCTTTCCGAATAGCGCCCCCCATGCAGCAATTCCTGCCATTGGCGGACCATCCCCATATATTCGTTGTTCAGGATGAAAATCTTCACTGGCAGGCGATGCTGCAAAATCGTCGACATTTCCTGGATATTCATCATGGTCGAGGCTTCCCCCGCAACATCGACAACCAGAGCGTCAGGATGGGCGATCTGAACACCGACAGCTGCCGGCAAGCCATAGCCCATGGTTCCAAGCCCACCAGAAGTCATCCAGCGGTTTGGTTCATCGAATTGCAGATATTGGGCCGCCCACATCTGATGCTGCCCAACCTCGGTGGTAAAATACCGGTCCATGCCCATCGTCAGGTCGTTCAACCGGCTCAGGGCATATTGCGGCTTGATCACCTTTCCGGTCTGCTCGAATTTCAGGCAGTCTTTGCTCCGCCATTTATCAACCTGCGTCCACCATTTCTTGAGGGCCGCAGCATCCGGTTTGCACTGTTCCGATTTCCAGACCTTGATCATATCTTCAAGGACATGCGCGACATCCCCGACAATCGGGATATCGACCTGGATATTTTTATTAATCGAGGACGGGTCGATATCGACATGGATCTTCTTTGATCCGGGCGAAAAAGCCGACAGATTGCCGGTGATACGATCATCAAACCGCGCGCCGATACAGACCATGACGTCACAGTCATGCATTGCATGATTGGCCTCATAGGTTCCGTGCATCCCGAGCATGCCAAGGAACTGCTTGTCCGATGCCGGATATGCGCCGAGCCCCATCAATGTATTTGTTATCGGATATCCCGTCAGGCGGACGAACTGCGTCAAAAGCTTTGACGCCTTTGGGCCAGAATTGATGACACCGCCGCCCGTATAGAATACCGGCCGCTTCGCCCCGGCAATCAGCTTGACAGCTGCCTTAATCGCCTTCAGGTCGCCCTTGATCTGCGGTTTGTAGCTTTTATGCTTGATCATCGACGGCGGCAGATAGGGCCCTTCCGCCAGCTGGATATCCTTCGGCAGGTCAATGACCACCGGTCCGGGGCGTCCGTTCGTTGCAACGAAAAAAGCCTCATGCATGGTTCGGGACAGCTCATTGATGTCCTTTACCAGATAATTATGCTTGGTGACGGGGCGGGTAATCCCAACTGTATCCGCCTCCTGAAAGGCATCGTTCCCAATCATGTGGGTCGCCACCTGCCCGGTCAGGCAGATAATCGGAATGCTGTCCATCAGGGCATCTGCAAGCCCGGTAACTGCGTTCGTCGCACCGGGACCGGATGTCACCAGCACGACACCGGGTTTACCAGTGGACCGGGCATAGCCTTCCGCCGCGTGAACCGCTCCGCCCTCTTGACGCACAAGAATATGGCGAATGCTGTTTTGCTTGAAGAGTTCATCATAGAGCGGAAGCACGGCGCCGCCAGGATATCCGAAAATCACCTCCACGCCCTGATCCGCCAGCGCTTTGATTACAATTCCCGCTCCTGTCAATGTCTGATTCGCCATCTGCCTGTCCTAATCTGTCGTCTTTAGCTTTTCGATAATCAAAATGTTCAAAAAAATGCGCCCGGAAAATTGCCCGGGCGGTGAAAAATGGGGCATTTTCTTGCATAATTCCCCTATTTTGCCTGAAACTAGACCTTCAATTCCCTGACGTCAACAAAAATCGACGAATAAATGGAAAGAATTCTTCCTTTAAACTTTCCAAATCTTGCGCAGAAGACGTTTTTGCTTCGCACATCTTATTCCTCACCCAGGTCATCTGACGTTTTGCATACCGTCTCGTCAGCATTTTCACGCGGTCGAGAGCGACCTCCTTATCGATATCTCCCCGCAAATGCAAAAGGAGTTCGGGAACGCCGAGTGCCTTCATGACCGGCAGTGTCGGATCGAGCCCCCGCTTCACGAGCAAGCGTATTTCCTCCAGGGCCCCGCCCTCCTCCACCATCCAGTCAAGTCGGCGGTTACAGCGTTCATAGATCCGTTGCCGGTCGGGGGTCAGCGCAAGCCAGAGCCGCGGCCCCTCCAGCACTGGGCCGGTTGGGGCCTTGCGATGCCATTCATCCAGCGATATGCCGGTTTCCTCGACAACTTCTAATGCCCGCAACAACCGCTGGCTATCGCCTTCATTCAGCCGCGCGGCGATTTCCGGGTCGAGCAATTTCAGCCGGGAATGAATGGCCGTATTTCCCTCCTCCCGCTGCACTGCACGAAGTCGGGTTCGAACTGCATCAGAAATTGCCGGTACATCCGCAATCCCCTTAGTCAGGATATCAAAGTACAGTCCGGTCCCGCCAACGACGATCGGCAATTTCCCTGCCGCCCGTGCCGCCTCAACCTCTATTAGCGCCATATCGCGCCACCGTGCGGCCGTCCCGGGGTCCGCCGGATCAAGAACGCCATACAGTCGATGCGGTACACGCCGCTCATCCTCAGCGTCCGGGCGGGCCGTCAGGATGCGAAGACCATCATATATCTGCATGCTGTCGGCATTGATAATGACACCGTCAAATTCCTCTGCTATGGCAATGGCGAGCGCGGATTTGCCACTGGCCGTCGGTCCTGCTAATAAAATAGCGTCCGGCTGCCGGTGAATTTGTGATCCTTTTCCATCCATCAAGGAAGTCCTGTCAATTACGATGACCCAACATTTAGCCCTCACGCTTGTCGCCAATCATACAGCTCACCCCTCAATACGCAATATCGCCGATGCCGCTCATCGTGCATTGCGTACGGCGGATTTTCACTGCACCGCGCCGGACTGGCTTGCAGACGATCATGCCTGTGACATCATGATCGAGGCTACGGATATCCGGGCGGTGCGGGATCTGATCGATGGCTCAAGTTTTCTAGTGGAAACAGACTATTGCCTGCAACCGGCGACAGGGCGGAAAAAGAAGCTTTTCCTTGCCGATATGGATAGCACCATCATCACCGTCGAATGTATTGATGAACTGGCTGATTTTGCGGGCCTGCGGGCAGAGGTTTCGGCGATCACGGAAAAGGCAATGAACGGGGAGCTGGAGTTCAATGCCGCCTTCCGCGCCCGGGTCGCCATGCTCAAGGGTCTCCATCACGACGTGTTACAGCAGGTCTTCGATGAACGGGTAACACTGACAGCTGGAGCAAGGGCGCTGGTTCAAACAATGCGCGCGCAAGGCACCTATACGGCATTGGTTTCCGGGGGGTTTACCTTTTTCACCAACCGGGTCCGTGAACAGGTTGGTTTTCACATGGATATGAGTAATGAATTGCAGTTCGAGAAAGAGGTCCTAACCGGCATCGCCGCCGAACCGATCCTGAATTCAGCAGCCAAGCTTGACACCCTTGAAAGGCTGATGCGGGAGCAAGCGATTGCGCGGGAAGAAACGTTAGCTATCGGTGACGGCGCCAACGATATTCCAATGATCGAAGCGGCCGGTCTCGGGGTTGCCTTCCATGCGAAACCAAAAGCCACCGCCGCCGCTGATGCCACGATCCGCTTTGGCGACCTGACCGCCCTGCTCTATTATCAGGGGTACCGGAAAAGCGACATTATCGACCTGTGACGGACATGTCGACTGTACCCGCATAAAAAATGGCGCCACATCCGGAGATGGGCGCCATTATTTGAAGGAGCCTGTGCTTAACTGTCCTTTTCAAGCTTGAGGGCGACAAAGCGGGAGTTCTGGCCTCGCTTCAAAAGCAACAGAACAGATTTCTTGTCGGTTGCCTCAATTTCCTTGAACCGGGTTTTCAGCTGGTCAAGGCTCGTGACCGGCTCAAGCTGCGCTTCGAGAAGAATATCGCCGGTCCGAATGTCCTTTTCGGCGGCTTCTGATGACGACTCAACATTCGTGATCACAACACCCTTTACATCCTCTGCAAGACCAAGCTGTTCGCGGACCGTATCGTTGATAGCTGCCAGCTCCATGCCCAGAATCTCGACGGTTTCCTGACTGTCAGCCTCGCCACTGGCGCCGCTGGCCATGGCAGTCTCAGCTTTTTCAAGCTCGCCGAGAGTCACCTTCACGTCCATTTTCTTGCCATTGCGCCACAGTTCGACAGTGACCTCAGATCCAACCTTTGAATCTGCAACCAGACGCGAAAGCTCCCGTGGCTCGGTCACTTTTTCGCCGTTGAAGTTCAAAATCACGTCGCCCGCCTTGACCCCTGACTTGAATGCAGGTCCATCTTCCGGAACGCCGGCAACGAGGACGCCATCCGTATTCTTGAGGTCAAGCCCTTCGGCCAGCTCATCGGTGACAGGCTGGATGACAACCCCGAGCCAGCCTCGGCTGGTTTTCCCGAACTCGATCAATTGTTCAGCAACGGGGCGCGCCAGTCCGGAGGGAACCGAAAATCCGATCCCGATGCTGCCACCTGACTGGGAAAAAATCGCGGTGTTAATGCCGATAACCTGTCCGTCCATGTTGAAAAGCGGGCCGCCGGAATTTCCTTTGTTGATCGAGGCATCCGTCTGAATGTAATCGTCATAGGGTCCAGAGCGGATATCGCGACCACTGGCAGAGATAATACCCGCCGTTACTGTGCCGCCAAGGCCATAAGGGTTGCCAATCGCCAGGACCCAGTCACCAACACGCGATTTATCGCTGTTGCCCCATTTGACATCGACAAGATCATGCCGGGTCGGGTCAACTTTCAGGACCGCTATATCGGTTTTCGGATCTGTTCCAACGAGGGTTGCCGACAGTTTCACGCCGTCCTGAAAGATCACCTTGATTTCCTCAGCGCCTTCAATGACGTGGTTGTTGGTGATGACATACCCCTCAGCGGCATTGATCACAAAACCGGACCCGAGGGATGTTGCCTTACGATCGGTCTCGCCGCCACCCCGGTTTCCGAAGTCCTTAAAGAAATCTTCGAACGGATGTCCTTTCGGAAGCTGGGGGAGGCCCTGTGAGGGGGCATGGACGGTCTGGGTGCTGGAAATATTAACAACGGCCGGCGACAGTTTTTCCACCAGATCGGCAAAGCTGTCCGGCGCGCCGCGCGCTTTTGCATTAAAGGCAAAGATCGCCATCAAGGCAAAGACAGTGAAAGTTGTCACAAAAAGCGCACCGTATCTATGCGCTCCCGCACCCGGATTGGCGACAGTCCGGGCCCTGATTTCCGCTGGTTTTGGCAGCGCTGCGTATCGGTTATACAAGATTATCTTCCTTCTAATATTTGACCGCCTGCTCATTCGCGGACTGCATCGAACAATCCATCGACAGGAGGGCAACTTACGACAAGAACCAAAATTTCTGCAATTATTCCGGAGATGGCTAGCGCATCCCGTGTTATGTAACTAGAAATCAATTAAGGCAGAAATGTGCAAATGAAACACTGGGTATCAAGTTTTATTGATGGCGGGGGAAAATCCTTTGTTTTCAATGAGACAGATTCGTTATCCGTGGATGATCCAGACCGCGACAAGACCCAGTACAGCACTGGACACACCAAATATGCGTAAAATATGACTAGGCGTGCTGATGGCCGTCATCATCATTTTCTTCATCCCATCCGGAAACAGCGCATAAAGGATGCCTTCAAAAAACACCACTAAAGCCGCCCCGAGAAAAAGATCCTTTATCATGCCAGGCCCCCGAAAGAAAAAGGCCCGCGAACTTTTTGTTCACGGGCCATTCTCGCGCTATTGTTTTCCGGCTTCGTCCGGTTGAACATTCTGCTGGTCAAAATATCGGAAAAACTCCGAGTCCGGCGAGAGGACCATTGTCGTGTCATCGTCCGAAATCGATTGACGATAGGCCTGCATCGAGCGGTAGAAGGAGAAAAAATCCTCGTCCTTACCAAAGGCCTCCGCGAAGATACGGCTCTTTTCGCCGTCGCCGTTACCGCGCAGGATTTCGGAATCCTTTGTTGCATTGGCAAGCAACACCGTCCGTTCCTTTTCAGCATTCGCCTTGATACGCTGGGCTATCTCGGCACCGGTTGCCCGGATTTCCTTGGCCTCCTGCTCACGCTGGGAGCGCATGCGATCGAAAACCTTTTCGCTGTTTTCCTTTGGCAGGTCGGCCCGGATGATCCGAACGTCGACAACATCGATCCCCGATGCCTTGGCCTCCTTGTTCACCTGCAGACGGATCTGGTTCATCAGATTCGACCGCTCGCCCGAGACGATATTGGTGAGAATTTCACGGCCCAGATTTTGCCGAAGCTGTGAATTCAGGATCGTTTCCAGTCGCTGATAGGCAATCTCGATATTACCGAAAGACTGATAATACAACAGCGGATTGGCAATCCTGAAGCGGGCAAAGCTATCCACCATTAGCCGCTTCTGGTCACGGGTGACCACTTCTTCACGTTTAGTGCTCACCGAAAGGACACGCTTATCCACATAAACGACATCCTGCACAAAGGGCAGCTTGAAATTCAGTCCCGGCTCCTGGATAACCGATTGTGGTTTACCGAACTGCATGACAATGGCCTGTTCCGACTGATACACCGTAAACATTGAGCTTGCGGCGATCGCGCCGGCCACCACCAGTATGATTGCAATGATTGTCAGGATTGTTTTGTTCATTTCTTGCTCATCCCTTTTTGCAATTCAGTAAGAGGCAGGTACGGTACAACGCCGGAGGTGCCAGATTTGCCACCATCAATGATGATTTTCTGCTTGCCCGAGAAGACTTCCTCGAGAGTTTCAAGATAAATCCGTTGACGGGTCACATAAGGCGCTTTCACATATTCATCATAAACGGAAATGAAACGGGCGGCTTCACCCTCTGCTTCCGCGATAACTCGCTGCTTATACCCTTCTGCTTCCTGACGGATTTTTTCCGCCTGACCGCGCGCCCGGGGAATGATATCGTTCGAATAGGCTAACGCGTCATTCTGGGCTCGTTCCTTATCGGCCTCAGCTGCCTGCACGTCGCGGAAGGCCGCAATAACCTGGGTTGGTGGTTCTGCATTGTTCAGCTGAACCTGCATGATTTGTGCGCCGGTTCCATATTCGTCGAGAACTTCCTGAAGTCTCTTTAACACTTCTGTTTCGACAAGCAGACGGCCCTTCGTAATAGCTTCGGTCAGGTCCGTGCGACCAATAATTTCGCGCATGGCACTTTCTGCCACCTGCTTGATAGTCAGTTCAGGCTCGTCAACATTGAACAAAAACTTACCGGCATCCTTGATCTTCCAGAGGACGGTAAACCCGATGTCGACGATATTTTCATCCCCGGTCAGCATCAAGCTCTCTGCCTCAATCGGTGTCGAGCCGCCATTACGCGTCGCGCGAAACCCGATCTCGACACTGTTGAGTTTCGTGACCTGTGGGGTAAGGACCGTCTCAATCGGATAGGGCAAATGATAGTTCAGGCCTGGCTGAGTCGTTTCCACCCAGCTGCCGAACCGCAGCACGACACCCTGCTCCGTTGTTTCAACCTTGTAAAAGCCACTTAGCAGCCAGGCTGTAATGATTACCAGCAAAATAATGATCAACCCGAGTCTGCCACCACCGCCACCGGGGATGATGTCTTTCAGGCGTTCCTGACCTTTTTTGATGATATCCTCTAGGTTTGGTGGTTGCTGGCCACTCGGCCCTTGCCCCCAAGGTCCGCGATTACCGCCGCCGCCTTGCCAACCTCCGTCGTTGCCACCCTGATTGCTCCATGGCATATGATCGCGTCTCCCTAATTCTGCACAAATTTGCGCGTTTGCTAACTTAATGTAGTCGCGTTATATGACACCCTGCAATTTTCTGCAACGTACCTACATAAGTAATTGTACGACACAACCTCAAATTTGTACTCACACCGGAGTTGTCAACCATGTCCGCAATAAATGAGCAAAAAGTTCTTGCCTGCCTTGAAAATGTAACTGATGAAGCCTCTGGCCGGAACGTTGTTGCGCTCGGTCTGATTACGGGTCTTGTCGTAAAAGACGGGAATGTTGGCTTCGCGCTGGAAATCGACCCAAGCAAGGCCAATGAGATGGAAGGTTTACGCAAAAAATGTGAGGAAGCTGTTTTTGCCCTGGATGGGGTAACATCGGTCAGTGCCGTTCTAACGGCAGAGCGCGCGCCAGTGGCGAATAAAACCAAACCCCAGCCGAAACAGCCCGCGCAAAAGCCTGAGGTGCCGGGTGTTGCCGCTATTATCGCCGTCGCCTCTGGTAAGGGCGGTGTCGGCAAGTCAACCTGCGCTGTTAATCTCGCGCTCGGCTTGCAGGCGCAAGGGCTTACCGTGGGCATGCTGGATGCGGACGTGTACGGGCCATCGCTGCCGCGCATGCTCGGCCTGTCCGGCAAACCTGACTCAAAGGACGGCAAAAAACTGATCCCGATGGAAAAATGGGGCCTGAAAGTCATGTCCATGGGATTTCTTGTCGAGGAAGACACCCCGATGATCTGGCGCGGCCCGATGATCATGAGCGCGCTGCAGCAGATGGTGTTCGACGTTGAATGGGGAAAGCTCGATGTGCTTGTCGTTGACATGCCGCCCGGCACCGGCGATGCCCAGCTTACCCTCGCCCAGCGCGTGCCACTCGCCGGCGCGGTGATTATTTCAACACCCCAGGACATTGCCCTGATTGACGCCCGCAAGGGATTGAATATGTTCCGAAAAGTCGATGTGCCCGTGTTAGGCATCATCGAGAATATGAGCTATTTTCTCTGCCCGTCCTGCGGGGAGAGGTCAGAAATATTCGGCTATGGCGGTGCGCGTGAGACGGCCCTTGAACTCGGCGTAGATTTCCTTGGCGAAGTCCCGCTGCATATGGATATCCGTAAAACCTCCGATGCCGGAACGCCGATCACGGCGACTGCCCCGGACAGTGCCCATGCCAAGATCTACCGTGAGCTTGGCCTAAAGGTCAGTGAAAAAATAAAACAATCCCTCGCAAGCGCGTCAGGCCCGAAAATCGTTATTGAGTGAATAGATAAAAGCCCGGAAGTATCCGGGCTTTTTTTATTCTCAGCTGTCTGCAAGCGTTTTCCGTTTAAGCGCGGCCTGCGCCGCCGCGAGGCGGGCGATGGGTACACGGTAGGGGGAGCAGGAGACGTAATCGAGACCAACCTGCTCGCAGAAATCGATGCTGGCCGGATCGCCGCCATGTTCACCGCAAATACCAAGCTTGATATCGGGGCGGGTTTTGCGGCCGCGGTCAACGGCGATTTCCACAAGCTCGCCCACGCCCTCCTGATCGAGGGAGACAAAGGGATCGGACTCATAAATACCTTGCGCGACATAATCATCAAGGAATGACCCGCTGTCGTCACGGCTGATCCCGTAAGTGGTCTGGGTGAGGTCGTTGGTCCCGAAGGAGAAGAACTCCGCCTCCTCGGCAATATCGCCCGCGCGGAGTGCCGCTCGCGGGAGCTCGATCATCGTTCCGATCAGGTAATCAACCTTCTTGCCGCTTTCCTCAGCGATGGCATCGGCAACCGCTTTGATTTTACCTTTCAGGATTTCAATTTCGCGCGCCGTGGCGACCAAAGGGATCATGATTTCGGGAATCACGGTATCGCCCAGTTCCTTGCTCACCTCTGCCGCCGCTTCCAGGATAGCCCGTGCCTGCATCTCATAGATTTCCGGATAGGATATCCCGAGACGACAGCCGCGGTGACCAAGCATCGGATTGAACTCATGCAATTGCAAGGCCCGGTGGCGCAACGCTCTAGTATCGGCGCCAAGGGCATCGGCGAGCAGTTCAATCTCCTCATCGGTTTTGGGCAGGAATTCATGCAATGGTGGATCGAGCAGACGGATGGTAACGGGCAGCCCGGCCATGATCCGGAACAGGTCGATAAAGTCCTTGCGCTGGAACGGCAACAGCTTGGCAAGCGCCTCCCGCCTTTGCTCGATATTCTCGGCCAGTATCATCTGGCGCACTGACACAATTCTTTCTGCATCAAAGAACATATGTTCGGTTCGGCAAAGGCCCACGCCCTCGGCACCGAATTTACGCGCTGTTTCGGCATCCAGCGGGGTTTCCGCGTTGGCGCGTACCTTCATTCGCCGGATTTCATCGGCCCAGACCATCAGGTCGGCAAACTCGCCGGACAACTCCGGCAGAATCATATCTACCGCCCCCAGCATAACCTCGCCGCTGCCGCCATCGATCGTGATGATATCACCTACTTTGTAGGTCTCGCCGAGTACGCTCAGGGTTTCATTCTTGTAGTCTATATTGAGCGATCCTGCGCCGGAGACACAGGCCCGACCCATGCCACGCGCGACCACTGCCGCATGACTGGTCATACCACCACGACTGGTAAGGATGCCTTTCGCAGCATGCATACCGTGGATGTCCTCAGGGCTGGTTTCAATGCGGACAAGAATAACTGACGTTCCCTCCGTGGCCATCCTTTCCGCCTCATCGCTGCTGAAGACAATCTGTCCGGAGGCCGCGCCGGGACTTGCGGGTAGACCGCGCGCGATGACATCCCGCTTGGCTTCCGGATCGAGTGTCGGGTGCAGAAGCTGGTCGAGCGAGGCCGGATTAATCCGCCGCACCGCTTCGTCTTTATTGATCAACCCCTCCTCAACCATATCGATGGCGATTTTCAGTGACGCCTTGGCGGTTCGCTTGCCCGAGCGGGTTTGTAGCATCCAGAGCTTGCCCTGCTGAACCGTAAACTCAATATCTTGCATGTCATGGTAGTGCGACTCCAGCCGTTTGTAGACATCAACAAGTTCGGCAAAAACCTCCGGGAAAACCTCTTCCATGGACGGCATTTCGGATCCGGCGTTGAGACGCGACTGCTTGGTCAGATTTTGCGGCGTGCGGATACCGGCAACCACATCTTCACCTTGCGCATTGACCAGAAATTCCCCATAAAATATCTTCTCACCCGTCGAAGGGTCCCGGGTAAAGGCGACCCCGGTGGCACTATCGTTGCCCATATTTCCAAACACCATTGCCTGAACGTTCACGGCAGTCCCCCAACTCACCGGAATGTCGTGCAATCGGCGATAGGTGATCGCCCGCTGGTTCATCCAGGAACCGAAGACCGCCCCGATAGCGCCCCAAAGCTGATCCTGCACATCCAGCGGAAAAGGCCGTCCAAGCTCGTCCTCGACTTTCTTTTTATATTGGCCGACAAGCTGTTCCCAATCATCCGCCATAAGGTCGGTATCAAGAAGATACCCCTTTTCCTCCTTCATAACTTCAAGCAGTTCCTCGAAGTGATAATGCTCGACGCCAAGGACGACGTCAGAATACATCTGGATAAACCGCCGATAGCTGTCATAGGCAAAACGCTTATCGCCACTCTGGGCTTCCAGGCCCTTCACGGTCTCGTCATTGAGACCAAGGTTGAGCACGGTGTCCATCATACCCGGCATCGATGCCCGGGCGCCGGAACGAACGGAAACCAACAGTGGTTTTTGAGGGTTACCAAAACCGCCCCCGACGGAGCGTTCAATCTCTGCGATTGCCGCATTGACCTGGTCACTGAGCCCATCAGGATAGGTTTTGTCATTGTCGAGATAGGCCGTGCAAACCTCAGTGGATAGGGTAAACCCAGAGGGAACCGGTAGTCCGATATTGCTCATTTCCGCTAGGTTAGCGCCTTTACCACCCAGCAGGTTCCGCATCTCCGCGGTACCATCCGCCGCCCCATCCCCAAAAGAATATACCCACTTCGTCATCTCAATTTCCGCCCTTCCGGTTTTTTGTTCGATTACCTACTATGCCTTAAAGGTAAATTTTAGCCTTCTATCTTAGATAAATCTGCCAGTTGATCGAGCAGGTTACGAATTGTCGAGAGCAGCCTGAGCCGGTTAGCGCGAAGTGCCGCGTCGTCCGCATTGACCGTAACCTGATCGAAAAATGCATCGACGGGTTTGCGCAAGATTGCCGCCGCCTTCGCCGCCGCTTCGAACCCGTCATGGGATATGGCGCTGGAAACAAGGGACGAAACCTCGTCGATCCGCTCAAACAAGGCAACCTCCACATCCTCCTTTAACAACGCCTGATCAACGGATTGATCATAGGATTTGCCGTCCTTCTTCTCTTCAATGCGCAAGATATTCGCTGCGCGGCGATAGGCCGTCAGCAAGTTTGCGCCGTCATCGGAGGCAAGAAAATTTGACAGTGCCTCGACCCGGGCCATCACACGGACAAGATCGTCTTCACCTTTAAGCGCAAAGGCTGCTGCGATATGATCATGCCGGACATTTTGCGTCTTCAGATGAACCTTCAGCCGATCAGCAAAAAACCCAAGAAGCTCTTCTGGGTCCAGAGTGTCTGACACGTCCTGCAACTCCCCCGCCCGGGAAAAAATGTCCAGCAGCGGCAGCCGCAATCCATTCTCAAGCACCAGACGGATCACGCCAAGCGCCGCGCGTCGGAGCGCGTATGGATCTTTCGAGCCGGTTGGTTTATCGCCGATGGCGAAAAAGCCCGCCAGCGTATCAATCTTGTCGGCAAGTGCGACGACGACGCTTGTCGGGTCGGTTGGGCATTTATCGTCAGGACCGAGCGGCGAGTAATGCTCTTCAATCGCGCGGGCAACAACATCTGGTTCGCCATCATGGGCGGCGTAATAGCGCCCCATCAGGCCCTGTAAATCAGCGAACTCGCCAACCATTCCCGTCGACAGATCGGCCTTGGCGAGCAGGCCCGCGCGTTCGCATAACACTGCATCGGCACCCGGTACATAACCCGCAATGACGGCGGCGAGTTTGACGATGCGATTGACTTTATCGCGGACCGTGCCGAGCCGTGCATGAAAGATTATTGTTTCGAGTTTCGGAACCCGGCTTTCAAGTGTCACCTTCCGGTCCTGATCCCAGAAGAATTTAGCGTCCGAAAGCCGCGCGCTCAAAACGCGTTCATTCCCGGCGGTGATCAGCTTGCCACCGTCTTCCGCGCACAAATTGGCGACGACAATGAAGCGCGGCGCCATTTTCCCGGTGGCGTCTGCCAGCGAAAAATATTTCTGGTGGTTTCGCATGGCAGAAATAAGAGCTTCCTGCGGCACATCGAGGAACCGCGTCTCCATGGCACCGATCAGACATTCGGGCCATTCAACCAATCCGGCAACTTCATCGACCAAGGCCGCATCCGTAATCACCGACAGCCCTTCATCCTCGGCGAGACGCCGTGCGTCCTTGTCAATGATCCTGCGCCGCTCCGCCGCATCAAGTACCACGAACGCATTTTTGAGTTTCGCCTGATAATCCGCGAAATCCGCGACAGTGATCGGCTCAGGCGCCATGAAACGATGGCCGAAAGTCTGGTTGCTTGCTGACAGATGCTCCCAGTTAAGCGGCACTGTTGCGCCGTCGAACAGGCATAGAATATTATGCAGTGGCCGGACCCAGCGCGCCGAATAGGCACCCCATTTCATTGGCTTGGGCCATGGCAGGGCGGAAATGGCCCGCGCCAGAAGCTCGGGCAGGACCGCCATCGTCTCCCGACCCTTGGTCTCAAGAACCGCGTAATAAAAGCTACCCTTCCCGCTCTCGCGGGTTTCAAGCTGGTCGCGGGCGAGACCGGTGGATTTCAAAAAACCGTCAACCGCTTTATCCGGGGCATCAACCCGGGGGCCACGTTTTTCCTCGACTATGTCGGGCTGAGCTGTTCCCAGTCCCTCGACCACCACGGCAAGGCGGCGGGCGGTCACAAAGCCGCGGGCATCAACCCCCTTAAATCCCGCCTCTTTAAGGCCGGTGGCGACGAGGCGAGCAAGATCATCGGCGGCCTTCCCTTGCATGCGCGCGGGGATTTCCTCGGAGAACAACTCCAGCAGCAATTCCGCCATTTATGTGTCCCCCGCCAAATGACCCCGGCTTTTGAGCCATTGCCCGGCGCAGCCTTTCGCCATTGTCCGCACCCGGCCAATATAAGCGGCCCGCTCAGTCACGCTGATAACACCGCGCGCATCCAGAAGGTTAAAGATATGGCTTGCCTTCATACATTGGTCATAGGCGGGCAAGGCAAGCTCCGCATCCAGGATTTCCGCACATTGCTGTTCTGCATCCTTAAAATGCTGAAGCAGGATATCAACGTTGGAATGCTCAAAATTATAAGCGGAGAATTCCTGCTCGTTCTGCATAAAGACATCGCCATAGGTCACACCGGCGGTATTCCATTTCAGATCATACATACGATCGACGCCCTGCACATACATGGCAAGCCGTTCGAGGCCATAGGTCAGCTCGCCCGAGACCGGGCTGCATTCAAACCCGCCGACCTGCTGGAAGAAGGTAAACTGGCTAACCTCCATACCGTCGCACCAGACCTCCCACCCGAGGCCCCAGGCGCCCAGGGTCGGGCTTTCCCAGTCATCCTCGACGAAACGGATATCATGGTTCTTCGGGTCAATCCCAAGCGCGTAGATACTTTCAAGATAGAGGTCCTGAATATTATCCGGCGAGGGTTTCAACAAAACCTGGAACTGGTAATAATGCTGGCCACGATTGGGGTTCTCACCATAGCGCCCATCGGTCGGTCGGCGGGAGGGCTGGACATAGGCGGCATTCCACGGCTCAGGTCCCAGTGATCGCAGGGTCGTTGCCGGATGAAAAGTCCCCGCGCCCACCTCCATATCGTAGGGCTGCAAAATCACACAGCCCTTCTCCGACCAGAATTGCTGCAATGTCAGGATCAGGTCCTGAAAGGAAGGGGGCGGCAAGGGCGCCACATTATCCGCCATATTACTGACCATCTGCTGTGAATGAATAGATGCGCCGCAACATAAAGCGCTGACCGCCAAGGGTCAACATGCCACTGGCGGGCGGGCGAATTTAACTTTTACACTTGTGATCCGAAAGATCGGCCACAAATGAGCCGCAGCGCGGACATTCTTCCAAGTCGAGCATTTTGTCCGATGAGTGACCGTTGAATTCCCCGTTCTTCTTCGCTTTATCAAGGCCGGGGGCGATGGTGCTGCGGTAAAACCGGTTGGCAAAATAGACTGCCGCGCCAATGAGAATAATCAGAATGATTTTTGAGGGGGACAACATCGGTGTTTATTTCCTTTGACTGGCGATGCGAATCATAACCCGAAACGCCCCCAGATCGCCTGATTTTTAAGGGAGTGAACGAATGCGCTAACGGCATCGGTCCCCAGCGATTGTGATC
>NZ_JBDNHC010000169.1:0-9976 GCF_041689005.1 Sneathiella sp. | reverse complement strand
CGGAAGGGAGTTCGTTCTGATCCGCCATCCGCTGGTAAATATGATGCGGCGTCAGGTCTTCCGGATCCTCCAGCCCGATGGCGCCAACCGGTTCGCACAGGCTCTCCAGGGTCGCCTCGTGGTAATTGGCGACGCGGACCTGCCGGTCCTCGACATCGATGGCCTTCGCCCGGGTCTTGTCCTGGGTGGCGATGCCGGTTGGGCATTTGTTGGTATTACAGCGCAACGACTGGATGCAGCCGAGCGCGAACATCATCGGTCGGGCAACATTGCACATGTCTGCGCCGAGGGCGAGTTTCTCCATGATATCGAACCCGGTGACAATCTTGGCACTGGCGATCACCCGGATTTGGGAGCGCAGACCGGTGCCGACCAGACAGTTATGAACAAAAACAAGCCCCTCGTCGATAGGCACGCCAAGGCGGTTTGAAAACTCGGGCGGTGCTGCCCCCGTCCCGCCTTCAGCGCCGTCGACGGTGATGAAGTCCGGCGTTACCCCGGTTTTCAGCATCGCCTTGCAAATGCCCAAAAACTCCTTGCGCTGACCGATACAGAGCTTGAAGCCGACCGGCTTGCCGTTCGTCAGGTTCCGCAGTTCGGTGACAAATTCAAGCAGGCCTTCAGGTGTTGAAAAGGCGGTATGGGCGGGCGGCGAGATAACCGACTTGCCCACCGGCACGCCCCGGATCTCGGCGATCTCCTCATTGACCTTGGCCGCGGGCAATACGCCACCATGGGCAGGCTTGGCGCCCTGACTGAGCTTGATCTCAATCATTTTCACAACATCGCGATTGGCATTCACTTTGAATTTTTCAGCATCAAAATTACCCTCTGCTGTCCGGCAGCCGAAATAGCCGGTGCCGATTTGCCAGATAATGTCGCCGCCGCCCGCCAGATGATAGGGGCTCAAACCGCCCTCACCGGTGTTATGGGCAAAGTTGCCGCGCCGGGCGCCGGCATTGAGGGCGTGAATGGCCGTCGGGCTCAGGGCCCCGAAACTCATCGCCGAGATATTGAGGCGGGAGGCCGAATAGGGCTGCTTGCAGTCCTTGCCGCCAACCATGACCCGCGTTTTATCCGCTGTCACTTTTTTCGGTGCCAGAGAGTGGCTGGCCCGCTGATAACCGACATCGAGAATATGCCATTGGGTGCCGAACGGCTGGGTTTCAAGACCATGTGCCGCGCGCGCATAGACAAGGTTCCGCTGTAGCCGGTTATAGGGTCGGCCGCTTTCGCTGGTTTCGATAAAATATTGCTGGATTTCCGGGCTGATGAACTCCAGCATATAGCGCAAATGGCCGATAACCGGGTAATTCCGGAGCACATTCTGCTCTGAAAAATGCATGTCATAGAGACCGAGAGTGATATAGGGCGCCAGAAACAAAAGCGCCCAGCTGATCGGCGGCCAGACGAAATGCAGCACTGTCACCAACAGAATGCCGCCGATCGAAATGAAAAAGAAAATATTTCGTGCCATGCTGTCCTATACTCCGTTATTGCCCGAACTCAGTCAAAAACCTGTCCATGTTTATACTGCTCGTCCTGTCCCGCCGCCTCGGTCAGGGCGGCAACATTATCCTTGGTGAAAAAGCCCGCAAAGCCGTGACATCTCTCGATATATTCCGTGATCAGGATCGTGTTCTTTGAATGTTTCGAGAAGATCTGCTTGAGATTGGGCTCATCCTTGCACTCGCCGACGACATGAGCGAGAAACGCGACGCCCTTTTCCTTCATCGCCTCGACAACAAAATCGACGTTTTTCACCCCTGCCTTGTGATCGCCATCCTTCACTTCGAACGCAACATGATGCATCCGCCGACCGTAATTGCGCACGAAGGTTTCCGTCGGCATCGGCCGGCCCTCGAATGAATTAACGAAGGACGGGGTGTTATTGGCTGTGAAGACCTTGGCCGGGGACAGCTTATCATCGCCGATCCGGCCGTTGCGGTTGACATTGGTCGAGGAATTCATGTCATGAATATTATACGCCCCCCAGAAATAATACGGGACCTGGGTCAGGAATTCGAGGATGGCATCCTCGCGGTCGGCGGCAAGGATACGGGTCGCCATGTGATCAACGCCCAGCAGCAGCGAACTGATGCCCGATTGCTCGCTAAAGGCCGCAGCGTCGTCCAAACGGGTTTTCTCAGCAGGCGTCAGCTCGATCTTCTCCCCAAGCCCGAGGCTGTCTGGATCGTTGAAATCGAGGCTGCTATAGCCGATCCGGTTACCGGTAAAGTCGGACGGCATGGTGAAGAGAAAGCCGTGGGCGGCATAAAAGGGATTTTCGACATCGCCCTTATATTCAAAACGGATCGCCTGATCCTCAAGCGTGGCACGGGTCGCGTTAATATCCTCGGTCGCGAAGATTTCACCGATGTAGCGGCTATGCGGGGTCGCCCGCGACAGCGGGTACATCCGGTTGACGCGGGTAATATATTCCTCAAATGCAGTGCTCAGCGGCTCGACGATCAGCAATGCTGGATATTCCGGCCGGTTATGCAGGATATGGTATTTATGGGTCTCCCCCCGATAGCTCGCCTTGTGGCGATAGGGGGTCATGTGGCAAATCTCAACCATGGTATCAATCCCGCTTCCGGGCTCGACCTGGGTTGCGAAGGCACGCATATTGCCAACAAGATCCTCAATGCCGCTGCTTTTGCGCCGCTCGAATATCTTCAGGCGAAATTCCTCGAAAAAGGCGGAGTTTTTCTTATCCCCGAGCGGTTCATATCCCTTGTAGTCAAACCTCATGGAAGTTTTCCTTAAGTTTTTGATCGAAGGCGTCCGGGATATCGGCATAAGCCGGTTCCCAGAACCGCGCGGTGATTTTTGCCGCTAATTCCTCGGGGCTGGAGGGCGGGGCGACATTCTCGGCTTGCGCTTGGCGCGCCACCGCGAGGGCGATGGCCTTGCTCACCGCGCGGATATCAGACACCGGCGGCAACAGCGAGGCGTGCGGATCTTTCAGCGCCGGCGACAGATCGGCAAGCGCCCGGGCCGCCGCCATGAACATCTTGTCCGTTACCCGGCGGGCGCCAGCGGCAAGAACACCAAGGCCGATGCCGGGAAATATATAGGTATTATTACTTTGGGCGATCTGGTGGAGCTTTCCCTTATAAGTAACTGGTGCGAATGGGCTTCCGGTGGCGACAAGCGCCGTACCCTCGGTCCAGCGGATGATATCCTCCGGCACTGCCTCAGCCCGGGAGGTCGGGTTCGACAGCGGGAAAACGATCGGGCGCGCGGTGTTCTTCGCCATCTCGCGGATAATGTCTTCGCTGAACAGGCCCTTTTGACCCGATACCCCGATCAGAATACCGGGCTTGCCATGCTTCATCACATCTAGAAGGCTGATCCCGCCATCCGTCGCGGTGGCCCAGCCCGACACCACCGCATGATCCTGCGTCAGCCGTTGCTGGAACCCGAGCAGACCGTCCATCTTGTCATGCAACAGACCGAAACGATCGACCATATAGATGCGCGCCCGGGCCTCCGCTTCGCTCAATCCCTCATCGATCATCACCCCGATCAACTGCTCCGCGATCCCGGCCCCGGCCGACCCGGCACCGAGAAAGGCGATGCGATGTTTACTGAGCGGCATGCCCAGCAGCTTGCAGGCGGCGAGCAGAGATCCCGCCGTAACCGCGGCAGTGCCCTGGATATCATCGTTATAGCTGCACAGCTGATCGCGGTATTTTTCCAGCAGCGGTTCGGCATGGGCCTGGGCGAAATCCTCAAACTGCAACAGGACGTTCGGCCATTTGCGCTTGACCGCCTGGACGAACTGATCAACGAACGCGAAATAGGCGTCGCCGGAAATCCGTTCATGGCGCCAGCCGATATACAGCGGATCGTCAAGACGCGTTTTGTTGTTGGTGCCGACATCGAGGATGATCGGCAGGGTAATGCGCGGATCGACCCCGCCCGCCGCCGTATAGAGGGCGAGCTTGCCGATCGGGATGCCCATGCCGCCGGCGCCCTGATCGCCCAACCCCAAAATCCGCTCGCCATCGGTAACGACAATCGCCTCGACCGTCTCGTTCACCGCGTTGTCCAGCATTTCATCAATCCGGTCGCGATGCGGATAGGAAATGAACAGCCCGCGCGGACGGCGATAAATCTCGCTGAACCGCTCGCAGGCTTCGCCGACCACCGGGGTGTAGATCAGCGGCATGATCTCCTCGATATGGGTAATTACCAGACTGTAGAACAGCACCTCGTTGGTATCCTGAAGTGCACGCAGATAGATATGGCGCTCAAGATCGGTATCCTTCGCCTGCAACGCATCATAGGCGCGCCCCGTCTGTTGGTCGAGATCCTCGATATGTGGGGGCAGCAGGCCGAGCAGGCCGTATTTATGCCGCTCCGCGTCGCTGAAGGCCGTCCCCTTGTTCAGGGCGGGTTCGGACAGGATATCAAGTCCGCGCGTTGTCATGTCCGGTGTTTTCTGCATATATTCTTGCGCCCCGGGCGGGCGTGCCGCGGGGGGAACTCCCTGCCTGTGAATTGAACCGACACTATACTCATTCCACCCACGTTTAAGCAAGAATAGAGCGGCGACGGCTGAAATCAGGAAAACAGATTGCGCGCGAACCGGCTTGCATTATGCTGGCGGGAGCGAACGGGACGATAAATCGGGAAAACATATATGTGCGAGTTATTTGCGGTGTCCAGTCCGCATCGTGTGGCAATCGATTATTCATTGAACGAGTTTTCTCGCCACGGCGGTCTCAGTCACCTGAACAAGTCCGGCTGGGGCATGAGCTTCCAGCAGAACTCCGATACCCTGCTGATCAAGGAGGCGAAACCGGCCTTCGACAGCCCCTGGGTGAAGTTCGTTGCGGAACAACAGACGCGAAGCCATTGTATCATTGCCCATGTCCGCTATGCCACCACCGGCGAGGCCGTGTATGAGGATACCCACCCGTTCAAGCGTGAGGCCTACGGACGGGCACATGTCTTTGCCCATAATGGCGATCTTGCCGATTTTCGCGCCGCCCTGCCGCTTGCGGGGATGCCGTTCAAGCCCATGGGAGAGACGGATTCCGAACATGCCTTTTGCTATATGCTCGACAAGCTCGCCCCGCTCTGGCGCGAGGGCATTCCGCCGGTTGAGAGACGCCTCGCAGTGATCGCCGCCGTCGCCGCGGAAATACGGGAGCTTGGCAGCTCAAACTTCCTCTATAGCGACAGCGATTGCCTTTTTGTGCATTCGGACCTGCGGCGCTTCGATGAAAACGGGATTTTCGGCCCCCGCCGCGCCCCGGCCCTGCATTGGATAGACCGCCGGGACCTCCATGCCAGCGGCCTGAACGTGACATCACCGGACAGCGCAAGCCATAACGCCATGATGTTCGCGAGTGTCCCGCTTTCCGACGACGACTGGCAGCCCCTGCCCCGCGGTTCGGTCCTTGCGGTGCGCAATGGGAAAATCACCGACCGCACCGATATCGGCGAGGGCATCTGGTCTGCGTAATCATATGCAGGCCCCCGCGCCCGTCTTTCGCCTTGTCATCAGAATTGATCCATGTACAAATGGGCCGGTCTGGTGCCCGCGAATGCGGGACAATCGGGAATCCGGTGAAAATCCGGAACGTGCCCAACGCTGTGAAGGGGATGGGCCGGGCGATATGCCACTGGAGAAATCCGGGAAGGCGCCCGGACCAGATGATCCTCAGTCAGAAGACCGGCCAGACGTCATAGCCCCAACCGCCCGGACAGCGGCGCGGGCCGTATCTGTTATTGTTGGGGATCGAACAATGAACACGCATGCCCTGCCGGCCGCCGCCGCGCCCTTCACCGCCGCCGAACGCGACGCCGTCTACAAGGCCATCCATACCCGCCGCGATGTCCGCGACCAGTTTCTCACCGACCCGCTGCCGGACGCGGTTGTGATGCGCCTGCTGGAGGCGGCCCATCACGCCCCGTCCGTCGGCTTCATGCAACCGTGGAACTTCATTCTCATCCGCGACCCGGCGCAGCGGGAGCTCATCTGGCGTGCCTTCGCGGCGGCGAATGACGAGGCCACCCGGATGTTTTCTGGCGCGCGACAATCAACCTACCGCTCGCTGAAGCTTGAGGGCATCCGCAAGGCCCCGCTCAACATCTGCGTGACCTGCGACCGCGAGCGCGGCGGCAAGGTTGTCCTCGGCCGCACCCATAATGCGAACATGGATGTCTACAGCACGGTCTGCGCCATCCAGAACCTCTGGCTCGCTTCGCGGGCGGAGGGGGTCGGCCTCGGCTGGGTCAGCATCTTCCGCGACGCCGACCTCCGCACCCTCCTCGGCATCCCCGACCGGATCGAGATCGTCGGCTACCTCTGCCTCGGCTATGTCGATGACCTCTACACCCGCCCGGAACTGGAGGTAAAAGGCTGGAACAAGCGCCTGCCACTGGAGGACCTGGTGTTCGAGGGCAAATGGCAGGATTAAACAAACCGGAACAGGCCGCGCGCGAGATGCCTGTTCAGACCAAGGAGTAGGATATGAATACGGATTTACAGACAGTCATCATCACCGGCGCCAACCGGGGGATCGGGCTGGCGCTGGTGGAGAGGTTTCTGGCGTCGGGGGTTTGGCGGGTGCTTGCCTGTTGCCGTGCGCCAGATCAGGCAACGGCGTTGCAGAAGCTGGCGCGTGAGCAGGCGGACAGGATTGAGCTGTTCGCGCTTGATGTGACGGACAGCGGCTCCGCCGAGCATTTTGCGTGGCAGATCAACGGCCGGAAAGTCGATGTGCTGCTGAATAACGCCGGGGTCAAGGGCGGCGATCATCAAACCGCGCTTGATATGGATTTTGACGCCTGGGAGGAGGCGCTTCAGGTCAATACCCTCGCCCCTTTGCGCATGGTGCAGGCGGTCATCGGGAATTTACGGTTGTCCACTCAGCCCAAGATCATCACCATTTCAAGCCAGATGGGGGCATTGAGCCGGAAAGGTAGTGGCAGCTACGCCTATAGCTCCTCCAAGGCCGCCGTGAACAAGGTGATGCAGATACTCGCCTCGGACCTGCAAGCGGACGGTTTTATCGTCTGCCTGTATCATCCCGGCTGGGTGCAGACGGACATGGGCGGGAAATCCGCGACCATATCGCCCGAGGAAAGCGCCAACGGGCTGTTCAGCTCCATCACCGCCCTCACCCGCACCGATAACGGCCGGTTCCTGAAATGGAACGGAGAGGAACATCCGTGGTAAGACGGCAGACGTGATCCGCCGCGAGGTGCCTTGGCGGACCTATGATTACCGTCGCTCCCTGCTGACTGAGCCTTGCGGCCACACCAGCCTTCACGGGCAATATAAAAGCTCGCTAATCGGCACGGCAACAGCTGCTGCCCTGTTGTATGGGCGGACAGGGAACCGTTCCATAGGAACAATAGACACAGCAATCCCCGGCCTTGGGTTTCAGGAGAAGGCCGCAGCCCTTGCATTCATAAAACCATTGGCAGGCATCCGTCGGCATGGCTTCGGCCTCACTATGACGGCTGATAGAGTTTCTCAGTGCGACAGCACTGATGAATTTCGCGGTTGGTTTGTTGAAATGGCTGACATGATCGCCAACGCAAATTAATGGCCATTTTGGACAATTTATGAGAGAAACACCTTCTATAATAATAAGATCAGTTTGAAGCGAGCTCATAATACTTCTAAGGTAATAGTATGCTGATACAACCAAATTTATTGAAAAACCAATCTCTTTCTGCGAATTCAAAAGTCTTTGTGTGTGGTCCGGGCTATGGTTCTAATCAGATTGATCTTAGAAATCTCGCGCGGAAAAGTTTGGAATCTATAAAAAAGGTTAAGGTCGTATACGGCGAAGAAATCGAGGCAGAGTATTCATACAAAAAGCAGTCTACAGACTTACAGACACTAGAGGCGCGTTTTGCTCATGATGTAGATTTTACATTGCTCATCTTGGAATCCCCAGGGTCACTAGCAGAACTAGGAACTTTTACACAACTTCCTGAAATCAGAGGACGATTGTTTGTTTTGGTGTCCAGTGTGTTCTATAGAGCTGAGAGCTACGTAGCCCGTGGGCCATTAAGCCTATTATCGCGCAACAACCCGAACAGCGTAATTTACTATGAACCTCAGAATAAGGCGGAGATGCTCTCTAGGGTTCTGTTTCCGCTTACATTTTATAAATATGCGCACCACATTTTGGGAAACGATTATCTATATCAAACTCGAATTTCTTACGGAAAGAAGTCAAAGAGTGCCCCTTACGAGGACTATATTAAGGATGTGAAATCTACTTACGAAAAGGCAATAACGTTGATTTCAATGATAGTGGGAGATCGACCAAACTATTCGGAACTCCTATTACTAACCGGTCTTGCACCGAATCAACTGCGAGCCAGTCTACACGGACTTTTTGTTGATAAAAAAATCGAAGCCGTGTCTTCAGGTAGATACCATGCTGTCAACGGATACTCAGACAGTCTGTTAGAGCCGTTCAGCACTACTGCCATCAGTTTAGCTCGCGCAAAAATACTAGCTGTTGCTTGACCACAAGCGTGGATATGTAGCAAACTGTCGGCATCCTAGCATTTCCTTCGGGAGACATAGTGTAATCGCTATGTGCACGCAAAGTACGTAGAAGCCTTCATCCTAATCAATGGTAAAGAAAATTTTTTCTTTTCAATTGATTAGGATGAATCAAAACAGATGAGAAGTAGGATATGAATGCTGCGGTGGAGTGCACAGATTTGGAGGAAATATCTTCATTTCTTGGCTTTGCACCGCAGCATATTTTTTATTTAGTGGAATCACCTGAGACTTACTATACATCGATAGAGATTCCAAAAAACTCAGACCCAACTAAGTTTCGAACGATTGATATTCCTTTCAGCGAATTGAAAGGGGTTCAGCGAGTAATTCATAAAAAAATTCTCTCGGAATATTTTATACATGACTGTGTTCACTCATATGTTGGAGGCCGATCAATATTGACGGCCACTCAACAACTTTGCGGTGGACGAGCCATATTAAAGATGGATATCAAAGACTTTTTTCCATCTATTACGGAAAAACGAGTAATAGGGCTGTTTAAAAGCTTCGGCTTTAACGACAGTGTTGCTTATATTTTATCTCGTCTGTGCATCAAAGGCGACTGCTTGGCTCAAGGGGCTCCCACCAGCCCAACAATTTCCAATCTCATTATGCGAAAGTTCGACAAACAATTGGCGTTATTGAGCAGCTCTTGGGAACTCGGATACTTAAGATATAGCGATGACGTATTTTTACACAAAGAGAAAAACTTCAATCATCCAAAACTTGCTAACTATGTCATTCAGATCATCGAACAAAATGGCTTTGAAGTAAATTTGGGTAAGACAAAATATTATCCGCGCCTACTGCCTAGAATTACCTTGGGGCTTTTGACTCATGGCGATACTCCCAGAATCCCCGGAACTTCTAGAAAGAAATATCGAGCGGCCTTTTTTAGAGCATCACGAGACATCCAATGGGCAGACGAAAACCAGACCCGATTGCGCGGAATGTTGGAGTGGTACAAATGCGTTCATGGGAAAGACGAAACCTATAATCATTACTCTGCAGTCTATAAAAATATAGGTTTGCTAAAAATACATGACTCTTATCGAAGCAAATGAGCGCTATCGCAGTTTGATTGATGGATGTTTTTGTTCACCGTGGAAACTGTTCCGCCCCTTTAAACAGAATTTATACCGAAGCAGCCCGTTTAGCATGACATATAAGTTAAAGTTTGAGCCATTTTACGTCGTCGCTTGAAATATAGAGTTCTTTTTCGGTAGCCCGGCGGTAGCCCTGCACGCAAAAACGGCTCAGCGTTTGTGCGCTAAGCCGTTGATAGTTTTGGTTGCGGGGGTAGGATTTGAACCTACGACCTTCAGGTTATGAGCCTGACGAGCTACCGGGCTGCTCCACCCCGCGATCGGATTTTGAAGTTGGAGAGCGCCCGTATGGGCGCTTTCTGCCATTGTTATTGATCTG
>NZ_JBDNHC010000168.1:0-57537 GCF_041689005.1 Sneathiella sp. | reverse complement strand
GCTCGACCAGCGCCAGAACGGCCCGCACGTTCGGCAGCATTACATATTTGCCATCCAGCCTGTCCCAGATGCCCAATGACTGAAAGGCAGCTTTTGTATAGGTGCCGACCGGAACATGGGCGGGATTGCCAATCGCAAGACGCATACCCTCCAGCAGCTTGGGCAGTTCTTCTATCTTGAAAGGCTCTTTAACCACCGCATCTTGCGGAGCAACGATGACAAGCTGATTTGAGGCAACTTCGACAGGAGCGCGCTGCCGCAGCAGACCCTCCTTCGCCAGATAGTCAAGCCATTGCATATTCGCGGAAATGAAAATATTTGCAGGTGCCCCTTCCTTAATCTGCCGGGCAAGGGTGCCACTTCCGGCAAATGACGGGGTCACCGTCAATCCTGTCTGTTTTTCGAACGCCGAGGCCGCCGCTGTCACCACGTCGGTCGTGCTGGCAGCAGCGAACACCACAATATCATTTTCCACCGCATTCGCTGAGCCGGACAGGCCGGCCATCAGTCCGACCCCGGCGAGGACAACTAAAAATCTTAAATGGACGAAAAGCTTATTAAATACAAAAGGCATGTCATCCCCGGTTGCTGCAATTCCGTGTAATTTTTTCATTATATGCTACCCTGCCCGAAAAATCAGGCTTTCGCAATCAAAGAGGCGTGCGATGAATATCTTTTCGAGGCTTGTTTTCTGCCTGACAGTGCTGGCATTTTTTACGGCGCCGGTTCCCGCCCTTGCGCGATTGGATCCTCCGGCAAATTGTGAAACCCGGCCTTTCGATAAAGGTCGCTTATGGAAAGTGAGCGACGGAAATTCACCACCAAGCTATATTTTTGGCACGATGCATTCGAGTGATCCGCGAATTCTATTTCTGCCCGGGGTCGTTATGCAGGCTTTTAACAGCGCCTCGACGGCTATATTTGAAACCTCCCTCAATGATGATGATCTAACGGACAATCAGAGATTCATGCTTCTGCCACCGGGCCAGAGCCTGAAGAGTAAAATCGGCGCGGCCCGATTTCAGGTGCTGGCGAGTATCATGTCGGCCTATGGTGTAGATGCGGCCACGCTCGACCGGATTAAGATATGGGCTGCGGCTGCGATCATTAGTCAACCGCCCCCGAGCCGGCCGGGTAGCGCCGAAATGTCTTTGCTCGACAAGGAACTGGAAAAATCGGCGCGACGGTCTGGAAAAAATGTCATTGCCCTTGAAACGAACCGGGAGCAGCTTGATATTTTTGATACCATGCCCGAGACGGTACAACTGGAGTACCTTGACCAGAGTATGGATGAAAATAAAATTCTGGCGGAGGAACTTGAGACAATTACCAGCTACTACCTTTCCGGAAACACTGGATGGATCGCCTGTGACCTCGAGTCCTCCCTGACGCAGGCAAGTGCGGCATTCACGACAATAATGACCACTGTCCTGATCAGCGACAGAAATCGCCATATGGTGGAACGCATGACGCCGGAGTTGAAAAGGGGGAATGCCTTCGTTGGAATTGGCGCACTACATCTGCCCGGGAAAGAGGGCGTATTGTCGCTTCTGGAAAACCAGGGCTATAAAATCGAACGAAAATATTAAGGCCCGACATCCTGTCTCTTAAAAGAATTTCTGCCCTGAAACTGACGGCAATCCAGTATTTTTATTGGCTTTCCTCTTTTACTGTTGGGAACCCATGTCTATATAACAACCAATTGACTTTTAAGAACAGTGGTGAAGGGATGAAATTAAAAATTATAATGTCCCTGGATGTTTGCATTTTATGATGTACCTACAAGTAGCTGCTGGTCTGGTCATCCTTCTGGTATGCGGTGAACTTTTAGTTCGGGGCTCGGTCGCGATGGCCGAGCAAATAGGCGTTTCCAAGCTCGTTATCGGATTTACGGTTATTGCCTTCGGAACGTCGGCGCCTGAGTTGGTCGTGTGTATTCAGGCGGCAATGGAGGGTGTGCCGGGGATTGCCTTCGGCAACGTTATCGGCAGCAATATTGCCAACGTCCTACTGGTACTCGGTATTCCTGCGCTGATCTACCCGTTGGTCTGCGACAGCCGCTCAGCCCTCCGCGACAGCCTGGTCATGGTAGGAGCCTCCATTCTTTTCATAGTACTCGCCTGGCAGGGCGTCATGGAAATATGGCAGGGCGCGTTGCTCCTGTCTGTTCTTCTGGCCGTCATTCTCAGGTCCTATTTTCGGGCGCGCAAAGAAGGCGATGAAGGGGCAGAAGAAGCACTCGAAGAATATGAACAGAATATGCCAAAAAATATCTATGTGAGCATATCCTTTATTATAATGGGGCTGATAGGGCTTATTATCGGCTCTCACTTGCTTGTAAACGGGGCCATTATTATTGCCAAGATTGCCGGAGTGTCGGACGAAATCATTGGCTTAACGCTTGTTGCCCTCGGCACCTCGCTCCCGGAGCTCGCAACCTCGATAATTGCTGCGTTCCGTCACCATGGGGACGTGGCCATCGGCAATGTTCTTGGATCAAATCTTTTCAATATAACCGGCATTATTGGTGTGACGGCCATAATCGAACCAATGGAGGCTCCGGCCCAGATACTCCATTTCGATATATGGGTCATGCTGTTTGTGTCTCTCCTAGTGATCCCCATTTTTATCGCCAAAAAGCCGATTGGGCGACTCATGGGTGCAGTGTTCTGCCTTGGCTATGTCACCTATATCGCGGCGCAATTTTATGGTATGTCGGGGGTTTATACCGCCGCGCTCCATTAAGAAGCTGTCAAACGGGTTCACGAATAGCATGACGAAGAATGTATTAATTACGGGTGCCAGCCGTCGTATCGGACGGGCTATCGCTACCGCTTTTGCCCGCAATGGATGGAATATCGGCCTTCATTACCGAACATCAGTCAAAGACGCCGATGCCTTGAAAGAGGAACTTAACTCCCTTGGCGTATCGGTTGTTCTGCTGCAGGCAGACCTCGAAAATCCAGCAGAGGTCGAGGATATGATCCCTAGGGCAACCGAAACCCTGGGGCCGCTCCTTTGCCTAGTCAATAATGCTGCGCTATTCGAACAAGACACGATCGAGGATGCGAGCGCCGAAAGTTTTACCCGCCACATCAACACGAACCTGCTGGCACCATTGCTGCTCAGTCAGGGCTTCGCCCATCAACTTCCGAAGGCCGTTCAAGGCAATATCGTCAATATCATTGATCAGCGTGTTTTCAATCTTACTCCCGAATTTCTCAGCTATACCCTCAGCAAGGCAGGTCTTTGGACATTGACCCAGACAACAGCCATGGCTCTGGCGCCACAGATCCGTGTAAACGCTATCGGTCCTGGGCCGACATTGGCCAATACGAGACAGACGGCGGCGCAATTTAAACAGCAGCAATTGTCGGTCCCCCTACGGTATGGGCCAACAGCAGAGGAAATCGCTCAAGCAGTACAGTTCATTCTGGCGGCGAAATCCATGACCGGAGAATTTATTGCCCTTGATGGGGGCCAGCATCTGCCCATATCTCAAGGCGGGGCTAAAGGAAGGTTGGAATGAAACCATTTTGGTTAGTCCCCGGTAAGCTGGCGAAATGACAAATCCAGCCACAATCCAAAAGATTTTCATCAACGAGCTATTGGTTGATATGTTGATTGGCGTCTATGCGCATGAAAAGACAACACCACAACCGGTGCGTTTTACAATTGAAATGACGGTGGAAGATGGCACCATCCCACTAGCCGATGACTATAAAAATGTCGTATGTTATGAAACCATTGCAAACGCCATTACTAAAATGGCGTCGACGGAACATGTTAATCTGGTTGAAACGCTCGCCGAAAAAGTTGTGTCAATCTGCCTTAACTATGAACGGGTTAGCCTTGTAACAGTAAAGATTGAAAAACTTAACGCTGTGAAAAATGCCACTAGTGTCGGGGTCGTATTGACACAGCGGAGGCCTTGATATTTTCAAATAACTTCAAAATACCTAAAATTTGAGGAATTTTCTTTAATAGTTGTACACAATGGCCCTGAGGAACCCGGACGCATCAGGGATAAGGAAATAAAATAGTGAATTTCTCTATGGCTCTAGCTTGACATTTAAAAAATATAATTAATTCAATGGGTTATAAAATTGCTTAAAAAATAGGCATACCCGTCAAAGGCTAGGCTTCCCATGACCTACAGGGTTATGTAGAGCGTTTACACACAGAGTTTTCCACAGCTTTGGTGGATAGTGTCAAAAAAATGTAATAATGGAAAATTCCGGAAAAAAATAATCTCTAATGTTCCTTTTTTAATAAGGGAGTTAGGGTATTTTATTGAACATGAAATTAACTCTTCAAGCTAACTGAAAACGAACTTTACAGCACCAATGCCGGAAAATACGTCAAATACCATCGAATCGAACGCGCCCGCCGGAGAATCTCCCTTCAAGCGGGGCGCGCGGGTTATCGAGAAAGCCCTCAAGACCCTTCCGAACTCCCCCGGGGTCTACAGGATGATCGATGCCGCGGGCCAGATTCTGTATGTTGGTAAAGCCAAAAACCTGAAAAAGCGCGTCAGCAGCTATGTCAAGATTGCCGGTCAATCGAGCCGGATACTGCGCATGGTCTCCCTTACCCGCTCGATGGAATTCGTTTCGACCCATACGGAAGTCGAAGCGTTGCTACTCGAAGCCAACCTGATCAAGAATCTGAAACCCCGATATAATATAATTCTAAGGGACGACAAATCCTTTCCCTATATCCTGATCACTGGCGATCACGACTGGCCGCAGATTACCAAGCATCGTGGTGCGCGGTCGGGCAAAGGGGAATATTACGGCCCGTTTGCCTCCGCCGGTGCGGTCAACGAGACGCTGGCCACCTTCCAGCGCCTCTTTCCGCTTCGGTCCTGCTCGGATTCGGAATTCCAGAATCGAACCCGCCCCTGCCTGCAATATCAAATCAAACGCTGCTCCGCGCCCTGTGTGGGCCTGATCAGCAAGGAGGATTATCTCACCGTCGTTGATGAAGCGCGCGCCTTTCTATCAGGCAAAAGCCACCAGCTTCAGGAAAATCTGGCCGCGCGTATGCAGGAGGCAAGTAATGTTCTGGATTTCGAGCGGGCCGCAGTCCTTCGCGACCGCCTGAAAGCCATGGCCCATATTCAGTCCAAGCAAAGCATAAATCTTCCCGGCGTCGAAGAAGTCGATGTCATTGCCGCCCATCAGGAAGGTGGCCAGACATGCGTTCAGGTATTTTTTATCCGCTCAGGACAGAATTTCGGTAACCGGGCGCACTACCCTTCCCATACCAAGGACGATGACCCCGCCGACGTGCTCAGCGCCTTTATCGGCCAGTTTTATGATGGCCGCCCCGCCCCGAAGCGCATCTGGACGAGCCATCCGCTTGAGGATGCCGTTCTCATCGCCGAAGCTCTGTCCATTGCCGCTGACCATACCGTCCGGATCGAAACGCCAAAACAGGGCCCAAAGAAACAGCTTGTGGACCACGCCATCCTGAATGCAAAGGGGGCCCTAGCCCGGCGCATGGCGGAGAATGCCTCCCAGCGAAAGCATTTGGAGGGGGTTGCCGCGGCCTTCGGCCTTGGGGAGCCTCCCTCGCGGATTGAGGTATATGACAACAGTCATATCTCCGGCAGCCATTCGGTCGGCGCCATGGTGGTCGCTGGCCCAGAAGGGTTTGAAAAGAAAGCCTATCGTAAATTTAACATCAAGAACGAGAAGCTGGCCCCCGGGGACGATTATGGCATGATGCGCGAGGTGCTCACCCGTCGTTTCTCAAGACTGCAGAAAGAAGATCCCGATAAAGCCGGGCCGACTGTTTCGGGCTCGCGCGAGCAATGGCCCGATCTTATCCTCATTGATGGAGGCCAGGGACAATTAAGCGTCGCGCAAAGTGTCTTTGACGAGCTTGGGGTCAATGACGTCACTTTGGTTGGCATTGCCAAGGGTCCGGACCGCAATGCCGGGCGGGAACGGTTTTTCATGACCGGCAAGGCGGCGTTTACCCTGCCGGATAAAGACCCGACTTTGTATTTCCTGCAACGGCTCCGTGATGAAGTCCATCATTATGCGATTACGACTCATCGGGCGAAAAGATCGCGGGCCATCGGCCGCTCCCCGCTGGACGAAATACCGGGCGTTGGCGGCAAACGCAAGAAGGCGCTGCTCAACCGCTTTGGATCAGCAAAGGGCGTTGAGCAAGCCGCGCTGGACGATTTACAGGCCGTCGACGGCATCTCTAAAGCGACGGCTCTGACTATCTATAATTTTTTCCATGAAGAAAGCTGATTTCTACCCTTTAACTCAACGGCATCGACCCCTATACTGGTTTTTTCAACAGGCCTTCGGGGTCGTTTAGCGCATGCTCTCAAGCTTACCGAATTTACTGACACTTTCCCGCATTGTTGTCATTCCATTGCTGCTGGCGTCATTATTTTTGCCCGGAAAGCTGGCAAGCTGGGTTCCGCTTGGATTGTTTGTCGCCGCCGGGATCACCGATTTCCTCGACGGTTATTTTGCTCGCCGGTACCGTCAGACCTCCAAGCTAGGCCGGTTTCTGGACCCGGTTGCGGACAAACTTCTGGTCGCCTCTGTTTTACTCTTTCTTGTCGGGATCGGGCGGATCGGTACTTGGGACCTGATTCCGGCCGTAATTATTCTCTGCCGCGAAATCATGGTGTCGGGACTGCGGGAATATCTTGCCGAATTGCGCGTCGGTCTCCCGTCCAGCAAACTTGCAAAATGGAAAACGACAGCACAGATTTTCGCTCTGTGTTTCCTGCTTGGCGGTCCTGCGGTCGCCGAACAATTCGACGCCATTATCATTGGACAGGTATTGCTATGGATGGCCGGGTTGCTGACGGTATGGACGGGCTATGATTATTTACGTCTGGGCCTTCAACATATGATCGAAGACGAGCAATAAACCCGCCCAGCAGGATGAACGGTATAATAATGAATGTAATTGGCATATCAGGGTGGAGCGGTAACGGCAAAACGACCTTGCTCACACGGCTCATTCCGGCCCTGCTTGATCGCGGATATTCGGTTTCCAGTATAAAACATGCCCATCACAAGTTTGATATCGACACGCCCGGCAAGGATTCCTTTCGCCACCGGGAAGCCGGAGCGCAAGAAGTGATGGTTTCCTCCTCCAGCCGCTGGGCATTAATGCATGAAAACCGCGGGGAGGAGGAAGCCTCCCTTGAACAGCTTATCGAAAAGATGCTGCCGGTTGATATCCTGCTAATCGAAGGATTTAAGGAAGAAGGCATTCCGAAAATTGAGGTCTGGCGTGAAGAAAGCGGCACGATCCCGAGACTGCAGACGGATCGTCATATCATTGCAATAGCCACGCCCGATCAGATATTGAAGTCGCCGGTTCCAGTTTTGAATTTAAACGATGAACAGAGTATCGCTGATTTTATAATCAGGTATTTCGGACTTGAGGTAACAATCCATGAAACGGCTGGCTGAGGATTGCTTCGCACGCCCTGAGGATATGATCAGCGCAACAGAGGCGCTTGATCAAATTGCCAAGGCGGCAACAGTCGTTGCCAATGTTGAAACCAGCCCGTTGATGCTTTGTGAAAACCGCATATTGGCGGAGGATATCTACGCCGACCGCAACGTTCCACCCGCGGATAATGCGGCGGTGGACGGCTATGCGTTCGTCTTTTCCGACTACGAGAAAATGCCGCAAAAACCGCGTGAGGTTGCCGGGCGAAGCGCTGCCGGAAGGCCGCTAGCCACAAAGGCACAGCCTG
This sequence comes from Sneathiella sp., assembly GCF_041689005.1. Classification (GTDB taxonomy): domain Bacteria; phylum Pseudomonadota; class Alphaproteobacteria; order Sneathiellales; family Sneathiellaceae; genus Sneathiella. Next base: position 49,790 of record NZ_JBDNHC010000168.1, on the reverse strand, counting down.
ATGAAGTTGTCAAAATCCTGACCGGGGCAATCATGCCGGACGGCTTCGACACAGTTGCCATGATAGAGGACATCACTTTCACTGGTGAGAAGGTCATTTTACCCGAAGGTCTTCGATCCGGTGCAAATCGCCGAAGGGCAGGCGAGGACATCCGCGACAGGCAGCTCCTGTTGCATAAAGGAACCCGCCTCAGGCCACAGGAAATTGGCTATCTCGCGTCGATCAGCAAGGCGTCCCTCCCCGTCTTCATGGCAATACGCGTGGCGCTGTTCTCGACCGGCGATGAATTGCGTGAGCCTGGTGAAGCTTCCAGCCCCGGCAGCATCTACGACAGTAACCGTTATATCCTGGCGTCAACGCTCCGCAGTTTTGGCTGCGAGGTCACCGATCTCGGCATCCTGAAAGACAACCGGGAGGAGGTTCGAGGCGCCCTTGCCGAAGCCGCAAAGACCCATGACCTCGTAATAACATCCGGCGGCGTCTCGATGGGAGATGAAGATCATGTCAAATTCGCGGTAATGGATGTTGGGCAACTTCATTTTTGGCGAATTGCGATCAAGCCGGGGCGGCCGCTTGCATTTGGACAGATTGACGGGACAGCCTTTGTCGGGCTTCCCGGAAATCCGATTGCGGCGCTCGTCTGCTGCCTGAAATTCGTGCGTCCACTGATTGCCGGAATGAACGGCGGGAAACATGATCCACTTTCGTTTCAGGCAAAGGCGGACTTCTCCTTAAGCAAAAAACCCGGACGGACTGAATGGCTGCGCGGCCGCTATACGGCGAGTGAGAGTGCCGTCGGGACCGTGGAGAAATACCACACGACCGGTTCCGGTGTGCTATCCTCCGTTGTCTGGGCAAATGGCTTGATTGAATTAGGAGACGAGGTGAGCCAGATAGAAATGGGCGACCTGGTTAAATTCCTACCCTTTTCGGAAATGATGAGATGAAAATACTGTATTTCGCCTGGCTGAAAACAAAATTGCAAATATCCGAGGAAGATATTTCCTGGTCGCAGGAGGTTGCCGATATCGACGGGCTTGTCCGCTGGATGCGCGCGCGCGGTCCGGTGTTTGACGAAATTTTCAGCGATCTGGATGTCATCCGGATTGCGGTAAATCAGGAATATGTCACCGGTAATCTCTCTTTGACGGAGGGCGACGAAATAGCGTTCTTTCCGCCGGTGACGGGAGGGTGACATGATCCGTGTACAACGCGACATCTTCAATATCGGGGATGAAATTAACGCGCTAACCGAGGCACGGACGGATATAGGCGCGGTCGTCAGCTTTACCGGCCTTGTGCGCGATTTTAATGAGGGCACGTCCGTCACCGGCCTTACCCTGGAGCACTACCCGGGAATGACGGAACGCGAACTTAAAAAAATAGAAGCTGAAGCCTGCAGACGCTGGAATTTACAAGATTGCTGCATTATTCATCGCTACGGCGATATGGTGCCGGGGGATCCGATCGTCTTGGTAATCACGGCCTCCCCCCATCGTCAGGATGCCTTCGATGCCGCCTCGTTTTTAATGGACTGGCTTAAGACCAAGGCGCCCTTCTGGAAACAGGAAAGTGACGAGACCGGACAGAGCGATTGGGTCAAGGAGCGCCAAAGCGACCTTGACGCCGCGCGGCGATGGACGCCCAAAACATAACCCTGAGCGACTAAAGCCTGCTTTGGCGGTCGATAAGCCATTCGCCAGCAAGGCGGTTAGCTTCTGCAATTTGCACCGGCGTCATTTTTGACATCAAGACCCTGTTCATCATCGGCGCCGACTTGTCCCCTTTTGCACCGGAAATCAAGGACCATTTCAAGGCATCAATCCGGACAAGTGAATCAGCGATTTCAGATTTTGCCGCCTGGCTGTCAAGTTCCGCCGTTTTTGCCGTTTCAAAAATTTCAACAACGGCTTTCTTGTCCAACCCCTTCATATCATCAAGCTCGCGGAGGGCGCTCGGCTCTTTTGACGCCAAAGAAATTTTCTTTTCAGTAAGTTCAGGATCCTGCAGGGCAATGTCGGCACCACCCGGCTTCACGGGCGGCGGAACATCAAGTGCTGCCCGTTTTACATCACCGATTGCCTGCGGTTGTGCCGCAACCTTCGACTGCTCGGGCAATCCCTTTACGGCTGGTGCCTTGGCCGAAGATGTCGTGGACCCCGCCACGGCAGGCGCAGACGCTATATTTGTAGCGGTTGTCGGCACTTGATTACCACCATCTTGCCTGGCCTTTAATTCCTCCAGCCGGGCTCGCGCCATTTCCAGCTTCTGCTGCTGTTGCTGATCTTCATTTTGCGCAGCCTGCTGCTGTTGCTGGTCGATTTTCTGCTGACGCAGTTCGGCATTCCGCTTGGCTTCCTCGGCCTGCTGTTGGGCCGCTAGAATAGCGGCTTTCCGGCTATCTTCAATTAATTTCAAAGCGGCCTCCGCCTCTGCATTGCGGTGTTCAATCATGGCTCGCTGCGTTTCGGCTCTGATATCAGCCGCACTCTGCGTCTCGCTTTCCTGTTGCTGTTTCAGCAGGGTTTTCGCGGCCTTGGCTTCCTGAAACGCCCCCTCATCCTGCCCGGTAAATTGACGATACCAGATCCCGAGAGTAGCAACAGATCTAGCCTCTGCCTCGCTGATTTCCTCGGGTGTCATGATGTCGCGAAGACGTTGAATGGCCTCATCTGCGCCAGCGAAATCCTGGGCTGCGGCAAGTTTAAACCACGCATACGCCTCGACGAGATCTGAACTAACGCTTTCTGTTCCCTTTTCAAAAGCCTGCCCAAGTTCGAACTGCGCCTGAACATCACCATGGCTGGCATCTGCGCGCCATTGTTCGATCACTGGAGCACCGTTCTGATCGCTAGCCTCATGGCCCTTCTGAAAGTTTGCGTTCGCGAGTTGGGTACTGATAACCAGCATACCAACTACCGTTCCTAGCCGCTTAATAATCATTGCCTAAAAATCCCGCCTTTACCCGCATATTTCCTTGTTATTCGGTTCCCCACGTTGTGACGTAGTATATACATCATTTTAACCGAAAAAATCTAAAAAGCAAAATACCCGCCACAATCGAGGGCGGGCATTCAATATCCGGGACCTTCAAGAGAGTTTTTATGCGGCTACTTTCCGCCGTACGCAGCTCTCATAATCCCCGATAAGTTGTTGGCAAATCAGGCCGGGCGCGAATTGATAGGTGTCGATACTGCTGACGGGCGTCACCTCCGCCGCTGTTCCAGTCAGGAAACATTCCGTAAAACTTCCCATTTCGTCCGGCATAATCACGCGTTCAATCACCTCTATCCCCCGTGCCTTTGCCAGGTCGATCACCGTGCGGCGAGTGATACCATCCAGAAAGCAATCCGGGGTCGGTGTATGTAAGGCGCCGTCTTTTACGAAAAAAATGTTAGCCCCTGTGGCTTCGGCCACGCGGCCGCGGTAATCGAGCATAACCGCATCATCAAATCCTTCCTGCTCCGCTTCATGCTTGCTGAGCGTACAGATCATGTAGAGTCCCGCCGCCTTTGATTGGGTCGGAATGGTTTCCGGCGACGGCCGTTTCCATGGCGACAGTTTAAGCCGAATGCCTTTCATGCGGGCTTCAGGGCTGAAATAGCTTGGCCAAACCCATGCAGCGATGGCGAGATTAATCTTGTTGTTCTGGGCCGACACGCCCATCATTTCCGATCCGCGCCAGGCAACGGGCCGGACATAGCCATCGACAATATTATTGGCGATAACGGTCTCGCGGCTGGCCTGATTGATTTCCTCCGCGGATTGCTCGATTTTAAAACCGAGAATTCGGGCGGAATTAATCAAACGATCCGTGTGTTCAGTCAATTTGAAAATTTCACCCTCATAGACCCGTTCCCCTTCGAACACACTGCTGGCATAATGCAGTCCATGCGTAAGCACATGGATGTTTGCATCTCGCCATGGTACGAGTTTACCATTAAACCATATAAAGCCGTCACGATCAGCGAATGAGGAGGTATCCATAATAAAGCACCTTAAGTTATTATAATATCGTATATTCCACCCAAAGAGTTCGATTATGTCGAATCGAATAGCTATTTTGTAACATTATGAGAAATATATGTCAACATGACTGACGTAAAATCAGGAAACAATCCTCTTTTTCTGCGCGAAGAAGAGCTACGGCAAAGCATCGAACTGTTGTTTTTTGCCTATCGGGACTTTACTGCGGGACCGGACCAGATTCTAAAAGACTATAAGTTTGGCCGGGCGCATCACCGGGTTATCCATTTTATCGGCCGAAATGAAGGCATGACCGTAACCGAGTTACTGGATATCCTCCGGATCACCAAGCAAAGTCTGAACCGCGTCTTGAGCACGCTGATTACGCGGGGATTCGTCGAGCAGCGGACGGGGGCCGAAGATCGACGGCAACGCTGCCTCTTCCTGACGGAAGAGGGACAGAAACTGGAACAGAAAGTGAGCCGGGTTCAGCGAGACCTCGTTTCCAGGGCGTTCCGCGAAGCCGGCGGCGACGCTGTGGCCGGCTATCGAAAAGTCCTTTCCGGTTTGATCGATGATGAAAACCGCGACACCGTCCTTAACAAAGTACTTAAGGCGTGAGATGGCCATATTCCGGAATTTGAATAGATGATGGACAACGCCGCGCATATCCTGGTCGTCGATGATGATACCCGGCTATTGTCCCTGCTCCGCAAATATTTAATGGACAACCAGTATCGCGTCTCGACGGCCTCCAATGCTGACATAGCCCGGAAGAAAATATCGGGACTTTACTTCGACCTGATTGTCCTTGACCGGATGATGCCGGGCGGCGACGGTCTGGATCTGGCGAGAAACGTACGCGCTGGATCAGGTGTAAACCGCCATATCCCTATTCTGATGCTGACGGCCATGGGGGATGCAGCAGACAGGATCAAGGGATTGGAAGCCGGTGCCGATGATTATCTAAGCAAGCCGTTTGAGCCGAGGGAGCTTCTGCTCAGAATAGACTCAATTCTGCGACGCGTTAAAACTGAAAAAGTCGAAGATCTCAATTTTGGTGATTACAGCTTTAATTTGGAAAGGGGGGAGCTCTTAAAGAGTGGAAAGATTGTCAATTTGACTTCCGGGGAATCATCGCTTCTGAAATCACTGGCTGCCACGCCCGGTGTGCCCATCAGCCGTGATGATCTGTCACTCAGCAGCGGAAATCAGGGTCGCGCGGTAGATGTCCAGATTACCCGACTTCGAAGGAAGATCGAGGAGGACCCGAAGCTCCCCCGGTATTTGCAGACCGTTCGCGGAGAGGGCTATGTTCTATGGGCCGACTAGAAATTCTGAAGAACCTATACCGGCTTATCACAACCGGATTCCTGAAAAAGCTGATGCCCCGGACATTGTTCGCCCGATCCATATTGATCGTCGTTTTACCTATTCTTTTTCTGCAGATACTTGTCACATATATCTTTTACGAGCGTCATTGGGACGACGTTGCGCGGCGTCTCGCTCAGGGCGTAGCCGGAGATGTTGCAACCGTAATTTCCATGATAGATAGATTTCCCGGCAACTCGGCGCACGCCTATATACTGTCGGCTGCGCGGGGGCAAATGCGGCTTGCCATAAGCATTGATGAGGGCGGCAAGCTGCCCGCAGGCGCGGACGAGCCAAAAGAATACGGGTTTCTCGAAAGCCATTTAGCGCGCGCGCTGCAAGAAAGCCTGCCCGCCCGCCCCTTCGTCATTTCCACCAATAAAAAGCTTGAATCAGTTATAATTCTTGTACAGCTTCCTGACGCGCTCCTACAGGTTATCGTCCATGACAAGCGGCTGTTTTCAACAACGACCTATATCTTTGTTATGTGGATGGTCGCCATTTCTCTCGCACTGCTGAGCATAGCCTTATTGTTTTTACGCAACCAGATGCGGCCCATCCGACAACTTGCCGCCGCGGCCGAACAGTTTGGTAAAGGCCAGTTTGTAGATGATTTCAAGTCAAGTGGCGCCCAGGAAATTCGCCAGGCATCACGTGCCTTTCATGTTATGAAACATCGCATTTTGCGGCAGATAACCCAGCGAACTGAAATGCTGGCGGGCGTCAGTCACGATCTGCGAACCCCCCTTACCCGGATGAAACTTCAACTGGCGATGATGCCGGACGATGGGGATAAATCCAGCCTGGAGGGCGATGTTGCCGACATGGAACAAATGGTCGAAGGGTATCTCGCTTTCGCCCGCGGCCAGGAGGCTGAAGCGGTTGAAACGGCTGATCTTTCGGAGCTATTTCATGAAATCATCAACAACGCACGACGCCAGGGAACCGCTATATCGCTGAAGACCCCCCGGGAGCTATCGGTTTCCATCAGACCAAATAGCTTTAAACGTTGCATTACCAATCTAATCAATAATGGCGCCCGCCATGCCACTGAAATTTGGGTTGAGGTCGGCTCGGACGATGCGGATGTCATTATTACCATTGATGACGATGGGCCCGGAATCCCTAAAGAAAACCGTGATGATGTCTTTCGGCCATTTTACCGGCTTGATCCATCCCGTAATACGGAAACAGGGGGCAGTGGATTGGGCATGACCATAGCCCGTGATGTAATTCATGGCCATGGCGGACAAATTGCGCTTGGCACGTCTCCTGTCGGCGGCCTCCGAATTGAAATCCGTCTTCCCAAATAATGTGGTAAGGCGTTAAACGGCGCAAAGGCTCTCTGGATTTCTTCAGCTGTTTTCTGATCCGTGACAGGAACAGTCGCGAAGGCAGCATTGGCGAGCGCCAGAACAGGGGGTATGCTGGCGATGGCAAGCTCGGGCGATTTCGCAGCGGCGGCGATCATTAAGACCTTTTGCACTTCGGAACTCAAAGTCTGGACGAGAGACGCCACATCCTGATCGCGGGATTTAAACACGGTAAACGCTTGACCGGCCTTTTCACAGGCTGCATTTATTTCCGCTGTCTGCTGTTGGAACAGGGAGGATAAATCTGGCGGCGGCGGCATATCTTCGCCTCCTGGCGGGTCCTCCATTGGTTCATTCCTCACTTGTAAAAAAACCTAGTACAGTCGTCCGCCTAACGGCACGTCATGGTCTGGCGCGATCAGAGAGATACTGCCGTTGGCATCCTCAAATCCAAGTACCAGCACCTCAGACATAAAAGGACCAATCTGCCGGGGCGGAAAATTAACGACGGCAGCAATCTGCCGGCCCACCAGATCTTCAGGAGAATAAAGCACAGTAATCTGGGCCGAGCTTTTCCTCACGCCGACTTCTTTGCCAAAATCTATTTTAAGCTTGAATGCGGGCTTACGCGCCTCTGGAAAGTCTTCCACCGCGACAATGACACCGACGCGGATATCCAGTTTCAAAAAATCATCAAAAGTCGTTTCTTTTTCCATATGCCCCACCTTTTCGTGGCAAATGCTAGGCGATCAGGGCTGACAGAACAATGCAAAATATATGATCTTATCCGCCTGATGAGAATTTTTCGGCGACCTGTTCAATCGAAGCCAGGGATTTTTCCATCGATTGATTAATTGCGTCAAAAGATTTGCTCGTGGATGCCGTCAACGTTTCCGCCGCCTTGTTCAGGCTGTCTATGGTCACCGTCAGGTTGTTGATTTGCGATTGCACATCCGGAACCTTACCCGGACCGTCCCACGCCGTTGTAACTGAGTCATTAAGAGACGCATGCAAATTTCCAAGTGCTTGTTGCAGCGTGTCTTTTTGCAGGGAAACTATGCTTTGAAGGCCTTGCGCCGCCGATTGGACCGCTGCCGTCATTTTCTGCATGTTATCGTTCTGCAGGGTCGTAAGCGGACTGAGGTCGGGAATGATCAACCCGCCTGCCACCGTCGGAGCTCCGCTGGCCGGAGTGGCGGCGGCATCGGAAGACGAAGCGCTCGGCGCATCATTGGAAGAGGATTTATCACTCATAGTTCTACCTTCTGGAGAATATATGAGGTTATATAACTATTCTAATTCAACTTTAAAGGGTTAATTACCAAGAATTCACCGTCAGCCGAGTTCTTTCGATCGACGTGTCGCGGCCGCGACAGTCTTTCGCATCAGCGGCCCCAAGCCATCGTCGGCCATAAGAACCTCTAATCCGGCGGCGGTGGTTCCATTGGGACTGGTCACATTCCGCCGCAACTCTGCCGCCGTCTCCTTAGACTGCGAGGCCAGCGCCCCGGCTCCGGCGACGGTTCCCTCCGCCAGTTTCACCGCGAGATCTTCCGGCAATCCCGCGCTTACGCCCGCCGCGGCCATCGCCTCTATCATATAGAAAACATAGGCCGGGCCGGAGCCGGACAGGCCAGTGACGGCATCCATCAGGCTTTCGTCCTCGATCCAGAAAACACTGCCGATCGCGGCCATAAGCATATCACAATGTCGTTCCTGTTCCGGCGTAACCTGATCGTTGGAACAGCAAACCATCATCCCTTTGCGCACCGCAGCCGGGGTGTTCGGCATCACGCGGATAATAGCGGCATGGCTACCTAACGCCTTTTCAAAGCGGGCGATACCGGTACCAGCGGCAATAGAAATAACAAGTGGGCCTTTTTCCACAATCGTGCGAAACGTCGGCAAAACATCCGTCATCATCTGCGGCTTTACTGCGAGCACGATAACATCCGGCTGAAAACCGTCCGGAATATCCTTCGGAGACGCAATCCCCTGGCACCCGAGGCCCGTCGCCACGCCAAGATTCTCAGAATTGGGATCGATGACGACAACATCGCCGGGCCTCACCTGTCCTTCATCAATCCAGCCGCCCAGCATCGCTTGCCCCATTTTGCCTGACCCGACCAGCATTAGCTTAAGAGGCATTCTTAGGCCTCGCCCATGGTTTCGAACATGGCCGCATCAATGGCTTCCAGGGGTGTCTTGCCGCCCCACAGGCAAAATTGTATCGCCGGATAGAATTTTTCAAGTTCACTCATCCCGATCTCGACAAGCGACTGAATTTGCTCACTCGTGACATCGTTTGGACCGGCCAGAAGCAGGGAATGACGAAACATGATCAAACCTTCTTCCCGCCAGGTATCAAAATGGCCAACCGGCATTCTTTCATTCACGCGGGCAAGCAACTCATATATCGATTGATACTGCCGGTCAGGAACTTTAATGTCATAGGCGCAGGAAAAATGAACGGCGCGAAGATCCGACCGCCAGGAAAACCAGAGATGATATTGGCACCAGCTTCCTTCAACGCCGACAGTCAGTTCATTGCTACCCTGCCGGTCAAACGACCAATCGTTATCAACGATTATACTTTCAACGAGATCAAGGGGATTGGGTTCTTCGAGTTCTTCGTGAGACAGGTATAAGGACGTCATGGAGCCATTCCTTTCAGAACTATCCTCGCCGGCTGTCACCCCGTGACCTGGTTTAAACCCTAGCCGGTAAGGAAATCTACTACAGACCATATATGGTGCTGCTAATATTGCTGTACCATAAATATAGCGTAATCTGCCTTGTGCAGCCGCGCAACCAAGAAAGCGCCATCGTTTTCTTTTTCTTGTGGATAAATCGGTGCACTGCCCAGAAATTCCGGGCGGCCCTACCCTATCCGACTACTTATCAGTTTTTGGATTGGCAGCTTTTGCTTTTCTGGCAGGCGCTGGCTTGGAAAGCGTTGCCACCTTTTTCTCCAATGCTTCCAGCCGGGACTTGAAAGCATCGTTTTCCTCGCGTAGCAGAACAGCCATGGCCTTTACCGCATCGAATTCCTCGCGCGGGACCAGATCCATGTCGCTGATAAATCGTTCGAGTCGCTGATGAAAGAGGTTTTCCCATTCCGCTTTCACGCCTTGGGCCGTTCCGACGGCGCCGGTGGCCAGCCGGGCCAAGTCATCGAATAGACGCGAATTTGTTTGCATAAGTCCAACTCCTGTTCTTCAATCGGCCGCATAATGACGGCCAATACGTCCGAAAGCAATTGCTTTGAGCACTGATATGCTTGCGAATATTGCATATAGCTTTATATAGTGTGCCGCATGACCTTATCGACACAATTTTTGGCAATCTCCTTTCCGGAAATCGATCCAATAATATTCCAGATCGGCCCCTTTGCCATTCGCTGGTATGCTTTGGCATATATCGCCGGGCTCGTAATTGGCTGGCGATTAATGATGTGGCTTGCCCGGAAACCGGGATCAAATGTCACGGACAAGCAGGTCGATGATTTTTTGATATGGGCGACCCTCGGCGTCATCCTTGGGGGGCGCCTCGGCTATGTGCTTTTTTACAAGCCCGCATATTTTCTGGCCAATCCAATGGAAATTTTCATGGTTTGGCATGGCGGGATGTCCTTCCATGGCGGCATTTTAGGCGTTACGATCGCCACGATTATATATACGCGTATACTTAAAATATCACTGATGTCCTTCGCCGACTTACTTGCCATCGTGACGCCCATTGGATTGTTTTTCGGCAGGCTCGCTAATTTTATTAACGGTGAGCTTTACGGAAGACCGACTGACGTTGCCTGGGCGGTCATCTTTCCCGGCGGCGGCGATATGCCCCGTCACCCCAGCCAGATTTACGAGGCGTTGTGTGAAGGCGCGCTGTTGTTCGTCATCATGCTCGTCATGCGCAAGACCCGGTTTGCGGAAAAGCCGGGCTTTCTGGCAGGGATATTTTTGGTAGGCTATGCCCTCGCCCGGAGTTTTGTCGAGCTTTTCCGGCAACCTGATGCCTATCTTGGGTTCCTGATCGGTGGCTTCACCATGGGCCAGCTGCTGTCGCTCCCCATGATCGTCATTGGACTCTGGCTTATCTGTCGGGCGACCCCCGCCAAGGCATGAACACCCTCGGCCAGATCCTGAAATCCCGGATTGACGCCGACGGCGCGATCTCATTGCATGATTACATGCAGATTGCCCTGTCCCATCCCGAATATGGCTATTACGCATCAAAAGAGCCGTTCGGGTCAGGCGGGGATTTTATTACTGCGCCAGAAATCAGTCAGATGTTCGGTGAATTGATTGGTCTATGGTGCGTTGACGCATGGTCTAAGCTGGGTGCGCCAAAGAAAATCCACCTGGTGGAACTCGGGCCCGGCAATGGCACGCTCATGGCGGATATCCTTAGGAGTGCACGGCTTGCTCCGCAGTTCCTGTCCGCTGCCGACATCCATCTTGTTGAAAACAGTGACCGCTTAAAACGTCGGCAAATGAAAAAGCTGAATACCGACGCGATAACATGGCATTCTGAATTACCGGACTTCAACGATGCGCCCGTTCTGTTGATCGCCAATGAATTTTTTGATGCGCTCCCCATTCACCAATATAAACGCCAGTCCGGCGCTTGGTATGAACGGCTTGTCGCCTGTAACAATCTTCAGTTTGAGTATATTCTCTCCGACACGCCCTCAACTTTAAGCTATTCTCCAATTTCGGCAAAAGAGGGCGATATCTTCGAGACCTGCCCCGCCGCCGAGAGCATAATCAGTAAGCTTGGCACTCTTCTTTTCCGGTCCGGCGGTGCGGCACTGATCATCGATTACGGGGCAATGGCAGAGGAAATTGGCGATAGCTTTCAGGCGGTACAGGGACATCGCTTTTGCGACCCTTTCTCCAAGCCAGGGGAAGCCGATTTGACGGCCCATGTGAATTTTTCAAATTTTGTCAGGATCGCAAATTCCTGTAAGATCAGGATTGACGGTCCCGCCTATCAGGGCCGATTTCTGCAGCGGCTCGGAATAGAGGCCAGATACAGCCTGCTGTGTCGCAATGCCACGGCAGAGCAACGGGATAAACTGACATCTGACCTGCGTCGGCTTGTTGGGACAGATGAGATGGGGACGCTTTTCAAGGTGCTGGCCTTGTCCCATAAGATGTCAGCCGCGCCCGAAGGATTTGGAGTTTAAGATGCTAAAAAGCCCCCTTTTGGAGAAATCCGCCGTCCGCCACGGCTTTTTCACGCGTGAAGGCGGCGTCTCAACGGGGTTATACAGCTCCCTCAACTGCGGACCCGGATCAAATGACATCCCCGCTGCAGTCGCCGAAAACCGAGCCCGTGCCATGGCGCTGATTGGGCGAAACGCCGAAGACTTGCGAACAGTTTATCAGGTCCACAGCGCAGACGTTATCGTCCTGCAGGACCGCGATGATCTGGTGCCAAGGCCAAAGGTAGATGCCATGGTTACCCGTCTACCCGGCCTTGCCCTTGGGATTCTCACCGCGGACTGCGTTCCCATTCTGTTTGCCGACACCCAGAACGGAATAATTGCTGCTGCCCATTCGGGGTGGAAGGGCGCCGTCGCTGATATTGGCCGCGCCGTGGTCGAAACTATGATCGGCCTTGGCGCGCGCAGGTCCTCTATCCTTGCCGCCATCGGTCCGGCGATTTCGCAAGAATCATACGAAGTCGGCCCAGAATTTCCGGCGCCGTTTCTAGCACTTGACGCGACATCGAAAAAGTTTTTTATCCCGTCCGTGACCCTGGGGCATTATATGTTTGATCTAAAGGCATTCGTGCGGAGGCGGCTGGAAAAACTCGAAATTGGCGGAATTGATGTTCTGGAAAACGACACATGCGCTGAAAAAGACCAGTTTTTTAGCTATCGGCGAATGACGAAACTTGGCGAGGCCGACTATGGAAGGCAGTTATCCGCAATAACCCTGGGCGGGGAATAGGGATAGTCTCCTCCACAGGTCTCTTGAATTTAGGGGATAAAATGCCGTATATGGTTGTTTTCATAATAATCTGTTTGTTGGGGATACTCGCAACCTGTGCAATGTAATCATTACATAAAATGCCTGTTGCTTTTTTCTTTGGCTTTCCTTGCTGCCTGTCAGCCGTTGGAACGGCCGTTTCAGCCGGAAGTCAAGACATCATGGCGTGCCGCCCCTGGCCCCCGCGCCTCCCTTTACGTCGAACCCGTCAAAGAGGGTCCCGCCAATCTGGATATGGCTATCGCCAAAAAATTGCAGGAACTCGGGATTGCCGCCTTTACCGGCGACGCCATTCCGGACCGGTATTATGTCCACGGAGAAATTATCGAAGCTGCAGGGGCAAGTTATCTGAGCTGGACGGTGTTTGATCCACAGAACCGCGACACCGGACTCTATACAAATGAAAAGCTGCCGGCAGATGGAAACCCTGCTGATCTTCCCCCAAAGGTTCTTGACGCGGTGGTTGCGACATCTGCCAGCAATATCGATCGTTTGCTTGGTGGCGATGGTATTAATGTTGCCACCTTGAAAAAGCCCATCATTTTTGTCCCCATTGTAACAGATGCCCCCGGGGACGGTTCCGAAAGTCTCGCGGCCGCCATTCAGGGCGAATTAGTGAAGTTGGGGCTTGATGTCCAGCCAACCGAAGCCGGGGCGAATTTCATTGTCCGCGGGAATGCCAAGCTCTCCCCGCCAACTGCGGGCACACAGGTTATTCAGCTGGTCTGGACGCTTGAACGCCGAAACGGGGAGCAGGTCGGTAAAATACAGCAGAAAAACAGAATCAAGGCCGGTTCCTTGGGCGGAGCCTGGGGGGCCACCGCCGTCATGGCCGCAAAGGGCGGCGCTCAAGGCGTCTATAATCTGCTGAGAAAGAGCGATCCTGAGTATTTTAAGGCGGAATCCTGAGATTATTTCGAACTAACCTGTAAAAAAGGGCGTTTAAATCGTTTACAGAGCCAGCACCCCTTGGTAAGTTCCGCCTGCTGTTGCCGATATGTGGTTTAGTAGCGGGGCAGAATGTATTTCTTTACTGAAAAAGCCTGTCATCGGCTAGAGGACCGTTCCTATGAAAGTGCTTGCGGGAAATGGCAACCGACCCTTGGCAGAAGCCGTTACAAACTACCTGAAAATTCCCCTGACTGATGCCGATGTCCGACGCTTTTCCGATATGGAGGTCTTCGTCGAGATTCATGAGAATGTCCGGGGTGAAGACCTTTTTATCATCCAGCCGACATCCTTTCCGGCCAATGATCATTTGATGGAGCTGCTGGTTTGTATAGATGCCCTTAAACGGGCGTCAGCAAGACGAATCACTGCAGTGCTTCCCTATTTCGGCTATGCCCGTCAGGACCGGAAATCGGGCTCGCGAACGCCAATCTCGGCAAAACTGGTCGCCAATCTTATCACCACTGCTGGCGCGGACCGGGTTTTGACTATGGATCTTCACGCCGGGCAGATACAGGGCTTCTTCGATATTCCAACTGATAACCTCTTTTCCGCCCCGGTCATTGTCCCCGATATTGAAAAGCATTATGGCCGCGGCGGGGATATCACTATTGTCTCGCCTGACGTCGGCGGTGTTGTCCGTGCCCGTGCCCATGCTAAAAGACTTGACGCAAACCTTGCAATCGTGGATAAGCGCCGTGAAAAAGCAGGTGTTTCAGAGGTAATGAGCATTATCGGTGATGTTAAGGGCCAACGCTGCATTCTCGTGGATGATATTGTCGATAGCGCCGGAACCTTGTGTAACGCGGCCGAAGCCCTGATGGAAAAAGGGGCCAAGAGCGTATGCGGCTATGTTACGCATGGTGTGCTTTCCGGTGGAGCGATAGCCCGGATCAATTCCTCGGCGCTGGATGAGATGGTGACCACCGATAGTATCATGGCGACGGAGGCCTTTCGGGTCTCTAAAAAGATGCGGCAGATCTCTGTTGCGCCGCTAATCGGCGAGGCCATGTACAGAATTTCCAAGGAAACCTCGGTTTCCAGCCTGTTCGATTAATCGGACAGGTATTTCACGGCGCGGGCACCCCTGGAGGCACGCGTCTTTTTGGCGCCGGGTGCAGCCCGGTGCAGCTCGTTACTTAGGAGAGATATAATGAGCGAAGTTGCAGTTTTAATTGCAGAAACGCGTGATCGGGCAGGAAAGGGGACCTCCCGTGCATTGCGTCGTGACGGCCGGACACCTGCCGTCATTTATGGTGACAAGAAAGACCCTATTTCCATTTCACTGGAAACAAACGAACTGGTTAAAACCATTCATCGTGATGCCTTTCTTTCAACTGTTTATACAGTAAAGGTTGGCTCGACAAAGCATAATGTCCTCCCCCGGGACATGCAGCTCCATCCGATCAACGATATGCCGGTCCATGTCGACTTTCTCCGGGTTTCCGCGAAATCGCAGATTGCGGTCATGGTTGTCGTGCATTTCCTTAACGAGGAAGAATGCGTCGGCCTGAAGCGCGGTGGCGTCCTGAACATTGTTCGGCATGAAATCGAATTGATGGTTCCGGCTGGCAATATCCCAGAAGCGATCGAAATCGACCTGTTGAAATATGATATCGGCGACAGCGTCCATATTTCGGAAGTAACCCTACCTGAGGGAGCGCATTCGACTATCACGGATCGCGACTTTACGATTGCGACAATCGCCTCACCGACTGTCGAGCCTGAAGTAGATGAAGATGCCGAAGCTGCTGAAGCTGAAGGCGCCGAGGGTTCTGAAGGTACAGATGAAGACGAAGGCGAAGGCACAGCCAAAGCTGAAGAATAAACTGGGAAACAACAATGTTTTTGCTGGTCGGCCTTGGTAATCCCGGTAAGGGATATGCGGGCAACCGGCATAATTTTGGATTTATGGCGGTGGATGAGATTATCCGCCGCCATTCCTTTATGCCGGAACGTATTCGATTTCAGGGACTGGTCGCCGATGGTAAGATCGGCGGTACAAACCTGCTGACCCTCAAACCTACGACCTATATGAACGAATCCGGGAGAAGCGTCGGGGAAGCCCTGCGTTTTTATAAGATACCGCTTGAAAATATTGTTGTCCTGCATGACGAGCTTGACCTACCGCTCGGGAAAGTCCGCATTAAGACTGGCGGTGGTCACGGGGGCAATAATGGCATTCGATCCATTGCCGCGCATGTGGGCGAAGGATTTTGCCGGGTCCGGCTGGGTGTTGGTCATCCGGGCGAAAAGCATCTCGTAACCAGTCACGTCCTGAAAGATTTCTCGAAAGCCGAACAGGGCGTCGTTGATAAAGTTATCGACAGCATTGCCCGTAATGCCGAGTTGCTGGTGACCGGGCAACACTCCGCTTTTATGAATAAGATAACACTCGATACCGCGCCTCCAAAAGCCGTCGGCAAAGAGAGAGATAAGGATAGTTGAGCATGGGGTTTAAATGTGGAATTGTTGGTCTTCCCAACGTTGGAAAATCAACGCTTTTCAATGCCTTGACGGAAACTGCCCAGGCGGCGGCTGAAAATTACCCGTTTTGCACAATTGAGCCCAATCTTGGTCAGGTCCCCGTCCCCGATGAGCGGATGGTAAAGCTCGCCAAACTCGCGACCTCAAAAGAACTGATCCCGACGCAACTGACTTTCGTCGATATCGCCGGCCTCGTCCGCGGCGCGGCAAGCGGGGAAGGCCTTGGCAATAAGTTTCTCGCCCATATTCGGGAAGTCGATGCCATCATTCAGGTCGTTCGCTGTTTTGAAGATGATGACATTACCCATGTCGATGGCAAGGTAGACCCGATTTCGGATGCTGAAACTATAGAAACCGAGTTAATGCTTGCGGACCTTGAAAGTCTAGAAAAACGAACAGAGGCACTGGTCAAGAAAATTCGCAGCGGTGATAAGGAAGCGAAAAAGCAGTCGGAGCTTATCGACAGGGCCCTTGTGGCCCTGCGCGAGGGAAAACCCGCGCGGCTTGTCTCGCTTGCCGATGATGAAGTAAGAACATTCCGCAATCTCCAGCTTTTGACCGCGAAACCTGTCCTCTATGTCTGCAATGTCGATGAGGAAAGCGCGGCGACAGGCAACAGCTTCTCGGATAAAATTGCCGAGAAGGCCGCATCAGAAAATGCTGGCGCCGTAGTAATATCGGCAGCGATTGAATCGGAAGTTGCGCAATTAAACACGGAAGAGCGGGAAGAATTTCTGACCGAACTGGGCCTTACTGAAACGGGCCTCGGGCGCATCATTCGTGCAGGCTACGATCTGCTTGACCTCGTGACCTATTTCACTGTCGGCCCAAAGGAATGCCGAGCCTGGACAGTGACAAAAGGAACCAAGGCGCCACAGGCGGCTGGCGTGATCCATACCGATTTCGAAAAAGGCTTTATTCGGGCCGAGACTATCGCTTATTCTGCCTATATTGACCATGGCGGAGAAAATGGTGCAAAAGAAGCTGGTCTGATGCGCCTTGAAGGAAAGGAATATGTTGTGCAGGATGGCGACGTGCTGCATTTCCGATTTGCAAATTAGCCTGCCCCGGATCAAACCTTAAGACGCAACTATATGCAATCGATCAGGATAAGGTCAGAAGGTAGTAAATATGTTGTATTGGGAAGACTTTACGATTGGCCAAACCCTCGAATTCGGCAGCTATCTGGTTACGGAAAAAGAGACTATCGAGTTTGCACGCGAATTTGATCCTCAGCCTTTTCACATCGATCGGGTCGCCGCAGCCGAGCATTATTATGGCGGCATCATTGCCAGCGGTTGGCATACGGGTGCCATGTGTATGCGAATGATGGTTGACGGCTACCTTCATGATTCCGCCTCCGTGGGCTCGCCTGGTATTGAGACGCTTCGCTGGAAATCACCTGTCCGTCCGGGTGAAACGCTTCATGTAAACGCAGAAGTTCTCGACAAGAGCCTGCCTAAAAGTATGCCGGAACTCGGTTTCATCAAGTTTTCCCATACGGTCTTTAACCAACTGGGTGAAGTTAAAATGACGCTGGTCTCAAGCGGAATGTTTTTAAAAGATCCCGCGCGCATTACGACGACGGAGGCAAGCGAATGACGCTCATCTATTTCGAGGATATAAGCGTCGGAGACAAAACCAGCTACGGCTCCAAACGGGTCACACGCGAGGAAATGCTCGATTTTTCCCGAAAATATGACCCGCAATCTTTTCACATAGATGATAAGGCAGCGGAAGATAGCCTCTACGGTGGCCTCATTGCCTCCGGCTGGCATACCGCGGCAATGCTCATGCGAATGCTGGTCGATAGCATGGGAAACAAACGGGCGGGCCTTGGGTCCCCGGGTTTCGACGATCTTCGATGGATAAAGCCGGTTCGTGCCGACGATGTTTTGCGGTTTGAATCCACGGTTTTAGAAACCCGAAAATCGATTTCCCGTCCCGACATGGGAGTTGTCCGGGCTGAGGTTTATGTCTTTAATCAGGACAATGAAATAGTGCTGTCGCTCAAGACAACCGGGATGATGAAAACACGCGCAGAATAACTACAGCAGCCCTTGAACAGGGTTCGGTGCTTTTTAACTTATTTTTTACAATAATACACTATATAGTGGTCCGACGCTGTTAATCATCCAATAAATTGGGGGTAGCAATATGGATCTCTTCTTATCCGGCTTTGCAGTTTTTGTTATTGTATTCGTGATTCTGGCAATTGCTATCGTCTTTATGGGTGTTACAATTGTCCCGCAGGGATTCCAGTATACCGTCGAGCGTTTTGGCCGGTATACGCGGAGTCTCCATCCCGGGCTCGGCCTGATTGTTCCCTTTATCGACCGTGTCGGTGCCAGGATAAATATGATGGAGCAGGTACTGGACATTCCAACTCAGGAAGTCATTTCCCGAGATAATGCAATGGTTCAGGTCGATGGTGTTCTGTTCTATCAGGTACTGGATGCCGCGAAATCGGCATATGAAGTCCGGGATCTGGAACGCGCCATCCAGAATTTGGCGCAAACGAACCTGCGGACTGTGCTCGGGTCCATGGATCTTGATGAAGCATTGAGTCAGCGGGATTCCATTAACGTCCGCCTGCTCAATGTCATCGATCAGGCCTCCACCCCCTGGGGTCTTAAGGTTACCCGCGTTGAGATCAAGGATATTACCCCGCCGCTGGATCTGGTTGAAGCCATGGGCCGGCAGATGAAAGCCGAACGCCTTAAACGCGCCGTCATTTTGGAGGCGGAAGGTGTGCGTCAATCTGAAATACTGAAAGCGGAAGGCGAGAAAAAATCGGCGATCCTCGAGGCGGAAGGCCGACGGGAAGCAGCATTCCGGGACGCTGAGGCCCGCGAACGACTGGCAGAGGCCGAGGCAAAAGCAACGCACGATGTGTCAGAGGCCATTGCCGCCGGTGATATACAGTCCATCAATTATTTCGTGGCGCAAAAATACACGGAAGCTATGAAAGAAATCGGCATGGCCCGCAATTCCAAGATTGTCCTGATGCCAATGGAGGCAAGCGCCCTTATCGGGACGTTAGGGGGCATTGGCGCGATTGCCAAGGAAGTGTTCGGAACACCCGATGCGGCCTCGCCACGACCGATACGGGGCTCGGTCCCCAACAGCGAGTAAGCGAATGTTCGAACAGATCGTGTCATCAATTGCAACGCTGGATTTCTGGGGATGGTGGATACTCGGCATCGCCCTCGTGATTTTGGAGGTGTTTGCGCCCAGTACCTTTTTTCTCTGGATGGGCATCGCAGCAGGTCTGGTGGGCGTCGTTGCCTGGATATTTCCTGGACTCCGATGGGAATATGAATGGCTTCTCTTTGCCTTGATTTCCGTCATAAGCATCATTATTTCCCGGCTGTTTCTGTCAAAGAATCCGGGCGTGGAAGATAATCCGACTTTAAATCAGCGCGGAGCACAATATATTGGACGCAGGTTCACATTAAGCGACCCCATCCGCAATGGTCGTGGTAAAATTCATGTAGATGATAGCCAATGGGCGGTTGAAGGGCCGGACATGGAAGCGGGAGATACCGTAATTGTCACAGGCGTCGATGGGACCCTTCTCATTGTCGATCCAGTTGACAAAAAATAAAAGGAGAGACGCATGGGTGAAATTCTGGAGCTTGATGCAAAAGACGGACATAAATTTTCTGCCTATAAAGCAACGCCGGATGGAAAGCCCAAGGGCGGTGTTGTGATCGTGCAGGAAATTTTCGGTGTCAATTCCCATATCCGGAATGTCTGTGACGGCTACGCGGCACGAGGCTTTGTCGCCATTGCGCCGGCACTGTTCGACCGTATCCGGCCCGACATCACCCTCGATTACGAAAGCGCGGACGTGGAACAGGGCATCAAGTACAAGATGCAGATCGAAGATGACAATGCATTGGCGGACATTGACGCGGCGGCCAAGGAAATCGCCGATGCCGGTGATGTGACGGTGATCGGCTATTGCTGGGGCGGTAGTCTCGCCTATTTAAGCGCCTGCCGCTTATCCTCCATCCAGAAAGCCGTTGGATATTATGGTGGACAAATTGCCCAAAATATCGATGAGACACCGAAAGTCCCGATAATCCTGCATTTTGGCGATTCAGATAATTCCATTCCCATGGAGGCGGTCGATAAAATCAAGCTGGCCCGCCCGGATATCCCGATTTATGTCTATTCCGCCGGACATGGGTTTAACTGTGACAAACGGGGTAGCTATGACGCTGCTGCCGCCCGTCTTGCCCTTGATCGAACGCTTGAATTTATTAGCTGATCTTTCGTTTCTGAACAAATTCCAGTAACACCCCGCAGGCCCCTGCCGGATTAATCCGGAGGGCGCCATTGGCGATTTTTTGTGGCGTAATACCGGCATCCACGAGAAAGGAATTTGTCTCCCCAAGGTCCGCGACTGCGACCGTCATCGAAATCAGATATGGCGCGGGCGGCATGTCGGCTGCAATCGTCAGGCCCGGGAACAGCAAATCTATATCCTGGTCATTGACGAAGACAAGGTTTCCCGCCCCCAGGCTAACCGTCAGGGTATTGTCTGTCAGTGTAACGTTAATCGACCCACAGAGTCGCCGGTAATAGTCTGCCAGCGACCCGGGATCATCGACCACGACCACGATTGAGGATATATTCTTGGCCCCATTCCTGTGCTGTTCCCATTCCGGACGCCGAACCAGTTCCGGGGTTAAGTGATGGCAGATGAAAAGATGCTTTTTTGACAGCCCGGCGGAGGATGTCAACCGGATCAGGTTGAACTCGGGCAGCACATCTCCCTCGGGCAACTCAAGTTTACGTTTCAGTTCCAGCAGATCGGATGGCTCCAGCTTTGCCTCGACAAGTGACCGGTGGGTTGCATTTGGATCATCACTGGCCAGCGCCAGTCCGAGCAACCCCTCCCCAGGGTCGGCGAGGGCCTGATCAAGACCGTTAGTCTCCATTGAGGGATCTACGATGCCCAGAAGCTCGATATAGTCTTCGGCGAACATAATGCAGTAATTGGCAGTCCCCCATCCTATATGGGATCCGCGCGGTGTGACGGTAAAGCCAAGTTTTTCGAATACCGTTCGCGCCGCTTCGAGGTTCTCCACCCCGATCAGCGCATGATCTATACCCGTAATATTATGAAGCATTGCCGTCTCTCCTTCGCCGATTGCTCAACTGCGATTACACATCTTCACGCCACACGCCGAACCGCCGCTGTCAATACGCCGGCCCCGATCAGGAAACTCGCCCCAACCCGGTTAAGAATTTTTAACGCCCGCCGGTTTTTAAACCATGCCTGCATCCGACCGACAAGTGCTGCCCAGATGGCAACATTTATCGCCGCCAAGGTCAGAAACGTTGCCTCCAGAATGACGAACTGCATCAGCATCGGCTCAGCTACATTAACAAATTGGGGAACAAAGGCGACAAAGAAAACAATGCTTTTCGGGTTCAGGGCGGTCACCAGATAGGACGTTCGGAACATGGCGCCCATGCTCCTGCCTTTCGGCACCTCGAGCTCATCAAGTTTGCCCCCACTCCGCCAAAGAGTGACGCCGAGCCAGATCAGGTACAACGCCCCTGCAAATTTCAGGACGCCAAACAAGGCCGCAGACGTCGCAAGGACCGCCCCCGCGCCAAGCAGAGAGGCCGTCATGGCGGTAAAGTCACCGAGCGTAACACCGGGGACGGTTGCCCAACCAGAGGCCCGTCCACGGTCCAGAGCACAGCTGATAACAATCATGACGGTCGGTCCGGGAATGGCGAGCAGCGCGGTGGTGGCGATAAAGAATGATATCCAGAGTTCAAATGACATCGCCTGTCCATTCCGTTGTAAGCACAAAAGCAAAGACATATGCGCAATTAAATGACAACCGCTAATTTTATCGCGCCAACTTTGAAGATTAAAGAACCCGGCCGGCAACTGCCTTCAGTTTCTGGACAAGAGCAGGGTCTCGTGCGTCAGGCGCGGTAATAAGGGCATTATCAAGTGCGTGATGGCAGCCCGCCGAGCAGGATGTCATCCGTTTTCCAAGGATCGGCGCAACTGCCTTCACCAATTCACGGGCCCCGTCGGCATTCTGCATCAGGACCTGAAGAATTGCCGATACTTCCACCGCCTCATGGTCAGAATGCCAGCAATCATAGTCCGTCACCATTGCCACAGCCCCGTAACAGATCTCGGCTTCACGGGCGAGCTTGGCTTCCGGCATATTTGTCATGCCGATCACCTGACAGCCCCAGCTTCGATAGAGTTCAGACTCAGCCAAGGAGGAAAATTGCGGCCCTTCCATCGCGAGATACGTCCCGCCCCTGCTCACCGGTATGCCGAGGTTCCGTGCGGCATTTTCGAGCGCATCTCCGAGACGGCTACAGACTGGACGGGCCATACTCACATGCGCAACGAGGCCCGATCCAAAAAAGCTTTTATGGCGCGCAATTGTCTGGTCTATGAACTGATCGACGATAACAAAGGTCCCCGGGGACAGCTTTTCTTCAAACGAACCGCAGGCACTGACGGAGATGATTTCAGTCACGCCCGCGCGTTTGAGGGCGTCAATATTGGCCCGATAATTAATTTCGCTTGGCGGAATTCTGTGGCCGCGTCCATGGCGCGGCAAGAACACCATCTCTATATCTTCAAATTGCCCAAACAGGAAGTCATCAGACGGCTCACCAAACCCACTCTCGACCCGCTGCCATCGTTTATTCGTCAACGCTTCGATTTCATATACGCCACTGCCCCCAATGACGCCAATGACCGGTTTCGTAGCCGCTTGAACCATATCGATCTCCAAAATACTGTCCAAAATCTAGCGTCGCAATCGTCGGGGGTCATCCGCTTTTTCTGTTGGACGATCTTCCCATAAAAAAGGGCGCTAAAATAAGCGCCCTTTTCTCACTATTCATAAAACGCTCAGTGCAGGTCAGCCCAGACTTTGCGCTTCACCGCATAGAAAATCGCGGCGAGAATCAGCAAAAACAAAATAACCTTCAAGCCCATGCTCTTGCGTACTTCCATTTTTGGTTCAGCGGCCCAGGTCATGAACACCGTCACGTCATGCGCCATCTGTTCGACCGTGGCCGGTGTCCCGTCAGAATACTCAACCGCATCCGCGGAGAGCGGTGGTGGCATTGCGATATTGTGACCGGGAAAATATGCATTGTAATGCATTCCCTCAGGGACAGTGAAGCCCGCCGGTGCCTCTTCAAAGCCTGTCAGGACTGAATAGACATAGTCATCTCCATCCTCGCGCGCTTTCACCAGCAGTGACAAGTCGGGAGGCAGTGCCCCACCATTTGACGCACGAGCGGCCTGTTCATTGGCAAAGGGAGACGGAAATTTATCGGACGGCTTGCCAGGCCGGTCGAACATCTCGCCGTCTTTGTCGGGGCCATCGGAATAATCAGACTGTGCCGCAATTGCCTTGATTTCATCCTCATTGAAGCCAAGATCGGCCAATGACCGAAACGCCACCAGCTTGAGACTGTGACAGCCAGAACAAACCTCCCGATACACCTGAAGTCCGCGCTGGGCGGCCGCCCGGTCGTAGGTGCCGAAAATGCCGCCATGCTCCCAATCCACTTCTTTCAGCTCGATGGCGTCTCCCGAGGCTTGGGCGTTTCCCAAAACAGTCAAAGAGACAAGAGCGGCAATACTCAACGATTTTACTAATTTAAGCATTGGCTGCCTCCTCCACGACCGGCTTTTTGGACAAGACATCCTCTGAAATGCTGGCTGGCAGCGGTTTTGGTTTTTCGAGCAGACCGACCACCGGTAACAAGATCAAAAGGTGGAAGAAATAATAAATAGTGGCGATCCGGCCCCAGATGATAAAGGCACCTTCCGGCGGCTTGCCGCCAATATAGGTGAGCAGGACACAATCCGCGACGAAGACCCAGAACAACTGTTTGAAGATGGGGCGATACCGTGCGGACCGGACGCGGCTCTTGTCGAGCCACGGCAGTGCAAACAGCACAGCGATTGCCCCGAACATCAGCATTACGCCGCCAAGCTTGTCCGGCACCGCCCGCAAAATCGCATAAAAGGGCAAGAAATACCATTCAGGCACGATATGCGCCGGCGTCACCAACGGATTAGCAGGCAAATAATTGTCCGGATGGCCAAGGTAGTTCGGCGCATAGAACAGGAAGGCGGAGAAGAATATCAGGAAGATTGCCAGTCCAAACAGATCCTTGACCGTATAGTAAGGATGGAAAGGAATACTGTCCTGCTTGTCTTTGAGGTCGAGCCCCGTCGGGTTATTGGACCCGCTGGTATGAAGGGACCAGATATGCAGGATGACGACGCCAACAATGATAAACGGCAACAGGTAATGCAAGCTGAAGAAACGGTTCAACGTCGGATTGCCGACGGCAAACCCGCCCCAGAGCCAGTTGACAATGCTCTCGCCAACCACCGGTATTGCACTGAAGAGATTGGTGATAACCGTGGCACCCCAGAAGCTCATTTGTCCCCAAGGAAGCACGTATCCCATAAAGGCGGTTGCCATCATCAGCAGGAAGATCACCAGGCCCAGCCACCACAAGAGCTCGCGAGGAGCCTTGTAGGACCCGTAATAGAGCCCCCGGAAAATATGCAGATAAACCACAATAAAGAACATGGAGGCGCCGTTGGCATGCATATACCGCAGAAGCCAGCCATAATTCACATCCCGCATGATATGCTCGACGCTGTTAAAAGCCATGTCGACATGCGGTGTGTAATGCATGGCGAGTACTACACCGGTAACGATCTGCACCACCAGCATGACACCGGCGAGCGACCCGAAGGTCCACCAGTAACTCAGGTTTTTAGGTGTAGGATATTCGTAAAGGGCGTGGTGCAGCATACCGGTAATCGGCAAGCGATCCTCAACCCACTTTACAGCAGAATTTTTTGGTTCAAAAGACATCTGGGGCCCCCTACCCAATCTTGATGGTATCGTCGTTCAGGAACTCATACGGTGGAACAATCAGGTTCTTTGGTGCGGGACCTTGACGAATACGTCCTGACGTATCGTATTGCGAACCGTGACAGGGACAAAACCAGCCCCCGTAATCTCCCTGCCCTTTCAGAGGTATACAGCCCAGATGGGTGCATACCCCGACCATGATCAGCCATTCCGGTTTGATAACACGTTCAGCGTCAGTTTGCGGGTCCGGAAGATCGGCCACCACGACATCCCGTGCGGCCTCAATATTTTCTTCCGTCCGATGTCGTACAAAAACCGGCTTTCCCTGCCAAACGACGGTGATTTCCGAACCGACTTCGATCCCGCTCAAGTCCACTTCAGTCGTGGACAGGGCCAACACGTCCGCAGACGGGTTCATTTGCGAGATAAACGGCCAGATAGCCGCTGCAGCCCCAACGGCCCCAAGACCGCCAGCAGCAACATATAGAAAATCGCGACGCTTTACGCCGTCTTCTTCCACAGGGGTGGTTGTCGTCATTTACTTTCCCCAAAACCTTTTAAAAATAATTGTATCGCGACCGCTTTTTGTCATCATAATGGCGATATGTCCAGCCCGAACGTATCAAATGCGACAATAAAGCACGGATTTTTTTCTGTATATGTTACCTCAGTGCCATTACAACGATAAACATGAGACTTGCACTTTACCAGCCGGATATTGCCCCCAACGTCGGAACACTGCTGAGACTAGGCGCCTGCCTCGGGATTTCAGTGGATATTATTGAGCCGTGCGGGTTCCCGTTTGGCGCGCGCGATCTCAAACGTGCGGTTATGGATTATGCCGATAACGTCGAGGTTCAGCGCCATATTTCCTGGGAAAAATTTCTTGAAACGACGGACCGGAAGCGCCTGATCCTGCTCTCCACGAAGGCCGCGGTGCCCTACACAGAATTCCACTTTCGTGAATCAGATATCCTTATTCTCGGACGGGAAAGCGCCGGTGTGCCGGAGACAATCCACAACCTCGCAGATCACCGACTTCTGATCCCGATGACGACGGGTATGCGATCCATCAATGTCGCCCTCGCGGCGGCAATGGTCACCGGTGAGGCGCTTCGACAGGTTGCCGGTTTTCCAGTCCCCTCCTCTTCTCTTCAACTGCAATGAGTATCATGCCAACAAACGACACAGATTCGCAAAAAAACAACGCCGCGCAGTGGTTCCGCCAGCTAAGGGATCAAATTGTCGAGAGTTTTCAGACCCTTGAGGATGACTTGACGGGCACCAATCATGACCGGGAACCCGGCCGCTTCGAAATAACGCCCTGGGATCGGGCGGAGGGTGGCGGCGGGGAAATGGCAGTTATGAAAGGCCGCGTTTTCGAAAAAGTCGGGGTCAATATCTCGACGGTTCATGGCCAGTTTTCGGAAGAATTTCGCACGGCGATCCCGGGCACTGAGAAAGATGGTAGCTTCTGGGCATCCGGCATTTCGCTCGTGGCCCATATGCACTCACCCCTGGTTCCGGCCGTCCATATGAATACCCGTCATATTGTCACGGGCACGTCCTGGTTTGGGGGCGGTGCCGACCTCACACCCATTTATCCCGATGATTCGGACACCCGGGATTTTCACGCAGCTCTCAAATCCGCCTGCGACAAGCATGACCCTGAATATTATCCTCGTTACAAGAAATGGTGCGACGAATATTTCTATCTTCCGCACCGGAACGAGGCGCGCGGTGTGGGCGGTATATTTTTCGATCGATTGGATACGGACTGGGACAAGGCCTTTGCCTTTACACGCGATGTCGGCAGCACCTTTCACGAGATTTACCCTGAACTTGTCCGCCGCCATATGAACAAGCCCTGGACCGCCGAGCAGCGCGAGCATCAGCTTATCCGCCGTGGACGTTATGTCGAATTCAATCTACTCTACGATCGCGGAACGACTTTCGGCCTTAAAACAGGCGGAAATACGGATGCTATCCTGATGTCTCTACCACCAGAGGTCAAATGGCCCTGAAGCATGGATGAAGGCAGGTTTATGCCGTTATCTGTGACAAGGCGCACACCGGTTTATCTTGGGAAAAAGGGAAAGATCACGTATC
Organism: Sneathiella sp.; assembly: GCF_041689005.1. Lineage (GTDB taxonomy): Bacteria > Pseudomonadota > Alphaproteobacteria > Sneathiellales > Sneathiellaceae > Sneathiella. The sequence goes on along the minus strand of NZ_JBDNHC010000168.1, from coordinate 22,688 downwards.
ATGCGTCCATTATTATGATTTTATTGAGGGGATAAAATAATGGTTAGATTTAGATACAGCCTATTAACCCTGCTCATGGGTGCTTACCGGACGGTTATCGATGCCCTTCACGGAAGCCATCATAATAACGCAAAGCCCTGCCACGGATGCAACTGCCCGTAGGGCTTCCAAATCCCGCTATTGCCTGATGAATTTCAAAAAAGCGATGGGTAACGCCCTGTCACCACAAAAGCGCGAAACCTGACCGGGTTTCAACGCTTCTATGGATGACGTATGGGTGGTCGTTAATTGGCCTGACGGCGTAAGAATGCCGGAATATCCAGGAGATCCTCGTCTTCCTGTTTCTGACTGACCTTAACCGCAGGTGCCGGAGTTTGCCGCGGGGCAGCTGCCGCCGGGGCGGGAGAAGCCGTCCTTGCGGGCGTTTCCGGGGCGGCCTTTCGGCTGGTTGGTTCACGGCGGACTTGTTGCGTCTCCGCTGATCCCGCGTCGTCCTTCCTGAACGGCCGGCCGACACCGGTCATGCGTTCGAAAAGGCTCGGACCCCGCTTCTTTGTCCGCGGGTCGGCGGTTTCGCTAAGAACTTGATGCGCTTCCGGATTGACGAGGGCTTCTGCGCGTTTTTCCACCTTTATCGCGGCGGGAGCCCGGAATGGGCTGTCTTTGCCCTCAGTTTCCTCAGGCATCTGGTCGCTTTCTTCCATCTCGATATCAATATCGGACAGTAGATCGCGGTCGCTGTCAATCGCCAGATTTCCGCTTGATGCTGGACCGCCTTCAGTCGAGGTCGAGCCGAATTCCATTTCTGAATTGTCGATATTACCGTCGGCCTGCGCAACGGGTTGGCCGGAAAAATTCCCGCCCGGAACACTTGCGCCGAATCCAGACGCGGAAATTGACGCAGCGGACGGTATCAACGGAACGCCCGCATCGCCGCCGGAATTACTCATGGCGGCGGGACGCTGTTTTTCGCCCTTTACCTTCAGAATGGATGTGACATTGGGTGAATTTTCCCGATGCACATCGAGAGCATCGATCCCGGTCGCCACAACAGACACCCGCATGCGCCCTTCCATTTCATTATCGAAGGTTGATCCGACAATGATATTGGCTTCCGGATCAACTTCACTGCGAATCCTGTTTGCCGCCTCATCAAGCTCATACAGCGTAAGGTCCATGCCACCGGTGATATTGATGAGAACGCCGCGCGCACCCTTCATGGAGACATCATCAAGCAATGGGTTAGAGATGGCAGCCTCGGCGGCCTCAATGGCGCGATTCTCGCCACTAGCCTCACCCGTGCCCATCATCGCCTTGCCCATTTCGTTCATAACCGTATTCACGTCGGCAAAGTCGAGGTTAATCAGGCCCGGCATGACCATCAGGTCAGTAACGCCGCGGACACCAGAATGCAGGACTTCATCGGCCATATTAAAGGCATCGGCAAAGGTGGTTTTCTCATTCGCAATCCGGAACAGGTTCTGATTGGGAATGATAATCAGCGTATCGACATACCGTTGCAATTCTTCAATCCCGGCATCGGCAATTCTCATGCGATGGTTGCCTTCAAACTGGAACGGCCGTGTGACGACACCGACGGTCAGAATTCCAAGCTCCCGGGCAGCGCGGGCCATAACCGGTGCCGCGCCTGTTCCAGTGCCACCGCCCATACCGGCGGTTATGAAACACATATGCACACCTTTTAGATGCGAGATAATTTCTTCCAGCGCTTCTTCCGCGGCCTCGGCCCCGATATGCGGTTTAGAGCCTGCGCCCAACCCCTCGGTAAGCTCAGCCCCAAGTTGAATACGGCGCTCTGCGAGGTTCTGCTTCAACGCCTGCGCATCGGTGTTTGCAACAACGAATTCAACCCCTTGGAGTTCGGCGCTAATCATGTTGTTAACCGCGTTACCGCCAGCCCCTCCGACGCCCAATACCAGGATTTTCGGTTTCAGTTCTGTTTGGTCTGGCACTGACAAATTGATACTCACGGCACTCTCCTTCATGGTTACGCTGTGTAACAGCTAATTAATACCAAATATTGTGGTTAATGACACCCTACTTCTTACATATTGACAATTTTTCTGCATTTTTTTACCTAAAAATTGTCCTTGAACCAATTTCCAACTTTCAAAAACCGGCTTTTTGGCTGTTTTTCAACAACCGACATCTTGATACCCTCGTCAAATCGCTCACGAACGGCGAATGACAGCAATCCGGCGGCCGTTGTAAACGCCGGGCCCTCGGTCGCATCGGCGAGACCTTTGACACGGATAGGTTTACCCATACGCACTTGCTTGTCCAAAGTTCGGGCCGCCAGTTCCTGAACACCCGCGAGCTGGGCGGCACCGCCGCAAAGGACAGCCCGCCGTCCCGCAACCTTGTTAAAGCCGGAGGCAGTCAACTGGTCACTGACCATTTCAAGAATTTCCTCAATCCGCGGTTTGATAATGCCGACCAGCATCGATCGGGGAACATGATTAGCCACCTCGTGATCGCTTTCGCCGATCAAGGGCACATCGATGATTTCCTTTTCATCTGCCGGGCTGGCAAGAGCATTCCCGTAAAGGGTTTTCATGCGCTCAGCATTTGCAAGCGTTGTTGACAGGCCACGGGCAATATCATTGCTGACATGGCTACCGCCGACAGGAATCACTTCGTTGTAAACCATTTCACCATCGTAAAAGACGGCAAAGGATGTTGATCCACCGCCCATGTCTATAAGAGTGACGCCGAGATCCATTTCATCCTGGACAAGGCTGGCAAGGCCGGAGGCATAGGGTGCGGATACCATGCTGACAACACCAAGGTGACAGCGTTCAACACAGTTCACCAGATTACGCATATGGCTGTTTTGCAGCGATACCATATGCATGCTGACACCCAGAGTTTCGCCGTACATTCCACGGGGATCGCGAATACCGCGATTGCCGTCAACCGTATAGCCAACGGGTAAAGCGTGGATGACACTACGGCCCTCTGGCTGATAGCTTGCCTGCGCCTCCTTGAGCGTCCGTTGCAGATCCTTTTCACTTATTTCCTGACCGCCAATCGACATTTCGACATCGACGGTCTGTGATGCGGGCTTGCCTGCCGAAACACCCAGATAAACTTCCCGAATGGTCTCACCGGCCATACGTTCGGCCGCATCAACGGCGGAACGGATAGCCTCCTCCGCCATCTCCATATTGGTAATACCGCCCGCACGCAGCCCCCGTGAGACCTGATGGCCAATTCCGGTTACGCGAAGACGGCCAGCCTCTTCCTGCGCGACGAAGCAACATACTTTCGTCGATCCGACATCCAGTGCCGCCAAGGGGCCGTTACGTCCTACTGCCATTCGCTTCTTATCGATCCTGTTGCCTGGGCAGAGTGCCCGTAAATATCAATGCTCATGTCTCGCTTCCCGCAACACGGCGAAGCTTCGCCGCCTCAGATTTCAATCTCACATACATCCGGTCGTCGGCACGAAGATCGATAGCAACCACGCCCTTTTCGAGAATATGCTGATCCGTCTGTATGTCATAAAGCTGCTTCCAGGCCTGTAACGTGCCTTTTTCCGGCAGCAGTACAGTCACCTTGTTATCGAATTCGAGATTCCACCGGCGATCCCGGATGCGGACTGCATTCTGGACGCGGGTAAACAACTCCGGGGTCTGCGACAGCATGTCGAAGAGTTCAGCTGCATGGGTGTTCGCGCCCGGGCCGACGACTTTCGGCAGATAGCTGAATTCCGTGTCCTCATGCTCTGTCACCACCGCGCCGGTGCGATCAATCACGCCGGTCCGCCCGCCAATCTGCCATCTGGCGAAAGGTCGGCGTTCCTTGATTTCGATAAAGAGCTCGTCCGGGAACCGCCGCATGACCGATGCCGTTTCAATCCATCCCAGGGTTTCGAGCCGCTCGCGGGCTTCTTCCGGATCGACGCCGAGAATGCTGTCACCCCGTTTTACATCCAGCGCCCTCAGAATATCCTGCGAGACGGCTTTATCGCGCCCAACAATGCTTATTTCCTGAACCGTTAATCCAAATGCGGTGGCCAAAGCCTGCTGCTTTTCATCGATCCAGTCCGATGTTTTCTGCATCACCTCTTCGCGGATCAGGAAATTGCTCGCGCCGCCAATAATGATTGCGACAAGGAGGACGCCTGCACAAATCAGGGCCGGCTTGCGCCATCCAGCGACTGGTTTGCGCCGGGACGTGGTTTTCGCTTTTCGCGTCGGCATGGCGGCCCCCACTCTGTCGCCGAATTGCACGGTAATTTTTCCAAGACGGGCGAGTGACGTCAAAGGCGAGAGACGCGGCTCCGCTTTTCGGGGAGCCGCCCGCTTCTTTGTCTTTTTGGTCCCGTGGCCAAAGCCCTTGAAAATGCCGCTCCAGCCCGATGATTTACGGTTTCGCTTCGGCATATTGAGGCGATCATTTCTGTCAACGGTTAACGGTCGCATGATGCGTCCTCCACAATCCAGCGCACAAGTTCTTCAAATGCCATTCCTGAATGACCTGCAATTTCCGGAACCAGACTGAGCGCCGTCATTCCGGGCTGCGTGTTGGTTTCAAGAATGTAGAATTTCCCCTCTCCTGCGCCGGTATCGTCAAAGCGGAAATCACTGCGGCTAACACCCCGGCACCCAAGGGTCTGATGGGCGAGAAGGCCGAGCCGCAAAGCCTCCGAATAATTTTCAGGCGACAATGGCGCCGGCATCAAATGTTCTGCCTTGCCTGAGGTGTATTTGGCTTCGTAATCGTAGAAACGGCCGAGCGGTTTTATTTCCACGGCACCGAGCGCCGTATCCCCCATCACGGCGACCTGAATTTCGCGGCCGGGAATATAGGTCTCAATCATCACCTGTTCGCCAAATGTCCAGGGCAGATCGCTGAGGTTTATATTTTCACCCTCCAGCATAATCGTCACGCCAACGCTGGACCCTTCGTTCAGGGGCTTGATGACAAAGGGTTTGGGATAGCTGGCACCATCCATAATTTCTTTTCTGGTGAAAATCTTCCCCTCGGCGCAGGTCATGTCGGCCATTGCGAACAATTTCTTGGCGACCGGTTTATCCATGGCAAGGGCAGAGGCAAGAACGCCCGAATGGGTATAGGGAATGCCCATAATTTCAAGCAGCCCCTGAATATATCCATCCTCGCCATACCGGCCGTGCAGGGCATTAAAACACACATCTGGCCTTACTTCCGCCAGCGTTTGGGAAATATCGCGACCGACATCGACGGGGGTTACCTTATATCCGCAGGACCTGAGCGCTTCCGTACAGGCAAGACCGCTGTCCATGGAAACTTCCCGTTCGGCGGACCACCCGCCCATGAGTACGGCTACATGTTTCATGGCGCCTTTCCTGCTTTTAATTGCCTGGCCTCGCCCACCCGCACAATCTCCCAGCGCAGAAGCGTATCATGGGCCTCGAACACCCGGCGGCGCAGCTCCTCCCCCAGGTTTTCAAGATCGGCGGCCGTGGCCGTGCCTTTATTGATAAGAAAATTGCAATGCTTGTCTGATACCATGGCACCACCGATGGTGAGACCGCGGCCATCGACATTTTCAATCAGTTCCCAGGCCTTCTGTCCGGGTGGATTGGCAAAGGTCGATCCTCCTGTCTGGTTTCTCACGGGCTGGCTTTCTTCACGGTTGCGGGAAATATCCGCCATCCGGTCCAGAATTTCTCTGGTGTTTCCCGGTGAAAGACGCAACTTGGCTTGGGTGAAAATCCAGTCTTTCGGAATATCTGAATGACGGTAGGAGAACCCCATGTCCTTCAGGCCAAGCTCATGCCGGTCTCCATTGCGGTCATATGCCACCGCCGACAGGAAGATATCCGAAATATCTGCCCCATAGGCTCCCGCGTTCATGCGCAGTGCGCCGCCGATACAGCCCGGGATACCGCTCAGGAATTCCGCGCCCTCAAGGCCCGCATTCGCGGCGAATTTAGCGGCGTTGCCGTCAAGAACTCCCGCCCCGACAGTCAATATCTCGCCGTCATAGGCTGTTTTTGCGAAATGGCGCCCGAGCCGGATGACAACCCCGCGCACACCGCCGTCCCGCACCAGTAAATTCGACCCGACCCCAATGGTGAAGACAGGAATATCAGCGGGCAGCGCTTTCAGGAAGTCGGCAAGATCTTGTTCATCTTCCGGCTTGAATACAACATCCGCCGGGCCTCCGACCTGAAACCAGGTAATCTTGTTGAGGGCAACGTCCTCGCGTAGACGGCCTCGAACCGGAGGCATCCGGTCTATCAATCTGCTTTGAAGAAAGACCATATTATTCATCCTCCCCCGTCCTTGGCAGTCAACGCTTTCAATTCTCCCGGTAACGCATTCGCCCAGGCCGAAATCGACCCCGCCCCAAGGCAGACGACGACATCACCGGGTTTGGCATTTGCCCGTATCAACGGCGCAAGATGCTCGGGACCAGACAGGGACAGAACCTTCCGGTGACCGCGCGCGCGCAAGCCTTCGACAAAACTTTCCCGGTCTATTCCCGGAATTGGCTGTTCGCCCGCGGCATAAATATCGGCGACAACGACCATATCGGCATCATTGAAACAGGTGCAGAAGTCTTCGAACAGGTCATGAAGACGGGAATAGCGATGGGGCTGGACCACAGCGATGATCTTTTCGCCATAGGCCTGACGGGCCGCGGATAGAACAGAGGAGATTTCAACGGGGTGATGGCCATAATCATCAATGACCGTGACGCCGTCAACCTCGCCCGTCTTTGTAAAACGGCGCTTAACGCCGCCAAAACTCCGGAGGCCGCGTTTGAGATCGACCTCCTTAAAGCCCATCTCCTTACCAACGGCAATCGCCGCGAGGGCATTCAGCACGTTGTGTGTGCCCGGCATCGGAAGCTCAAACCCCTTCATCAGCCGTGTATCCCCATCAATCCGGTCACTGATGGTCACGTCAAACCGGGCATGTCCGTCGGAAAAATGGACATCGATGGCGCGATAGTCGGCTTGCGGGGATTTACCGTAAGACACCAGCCGGCGGTCGGAGATCCTGCCAATCAGGGCCTGAACTTCCGGATGATCAATGCAAACGGCCGCGAACCCGTAGAAGGGGATATTCTGAACGAATGTCTGGAACGCATCGCGCACACCGTCGAAATCCCCGTAAAAATCGAGATGTTCAGGATCGATATTGGTAACGACCGCGATGGTCGCCGGAAGCTTGACGAAACTGCCATCGGACTCATCGGCCTCAACCACCATCCAGTCGCCGTTGCCGAGGCGGGCATTGGTGCCGTAGGCATTGATAATTCCGCCGTTGATAACCGTCGGCTCCATCCCGGCGGCATCCAGCAAACTCGCCAGCATCGAGGTGGTGGTCGTCTTGCCATGGGTGCCGCCAACCGCAATCGACCATTTCAGCCGCATAAGTTCCGCCAGCATTTCAGCGCGCCGGACAACCGGGATCAAATGCTTGCGCGCCTCGCGAACCTCAGGGTTTTCAGGCTTTACTGCGGATGAGATGACGACAACACGGGACTCACCAAGATTTTCAGCCTGATGGCCGACAAAGACCGTGATACCCAGTCCTCTCAGCCGGTCGACGTTGGCATTGGCCGCGAGGTCAGAGCCCTGAACCTGATAGCCAAGATTATGCATGACCTCGGCAATTCCGCTCATGCCGATCCCGCCAATGCCGACGAAATGCACGAGACCCATATCGAGTGGTAATGTTCTCATGCTGCGGCCCTCCTCTTTGTATCGTCGTCATTATTTGCCGGAACAAATTGTGTCACCAGGTCGGCCAGCTTTTCAGCGGCATGGACTTCCCCAAGGCTGGCGGCGGCGGCGGCCATGACAGCCAGACAATCCGGCTTGCGCAGCAGATAGGTCAGTTGGCGGCTTACTTCCTCGACACTAAAATTATCTTGCAGGATCAGTCGCGCCGCGCCGCGGGCAACAGCGTTCTCCCCATTTTTGCGTTGATGGTCATCCATGGCATGTTTGTAGGGCACCAGAAGAGACGGCCGCCCGGCAACGGTCAGTTCGGCAAGGGTCGATGCCCCGGAGCGGGTAATCGCGAGATGACACTCTTTCAACAGATCAGCAACATTATTGAAAAAGCTGGCAAGCTCCGCATCTATCGACGCGTCGGCATAGACGGCGCGGACCGCATCAATATCCTCAGCCCGGCACTGCTGTGTCACCTTGAGCCTCGATTTCAAGTCATCCGGCAAGGCGACAAGGGCCGCTGGGACAATATCCGACAGGATTGTTGCGCCCTGACTGCCACCGAGAATAAGAAGTTTTATAGGTCCGTCAGCTGCGGGACCCTGATAGGCCGCGCCAAACAGAGCCAAAATCGCATTTCGAACCGGGTTACCGGTGTAAATCATCTTGTCAGCTACTTCCGCGTCCGGGCTCTCTGTATGATCAAAGGAGGTCGCAATGATTTTTGCAAATCCGGCGAGCAATTTATTCACCCGGCCCAGAACTGCGTTTTGTTCATGCAGGATAAGCGGAATTCGAAGGCTTGCCGCGGCGGCGGCGGGCGGCATGGACGGATACCCGCCAAACCCGATGACGGCAACCGGCCTGATCCGGCGGAGGGCTTTGCGCGCCTGGAAAAACCCTATAACAAGCGCCAAAATGGCCTTCCCCTTGCCCGCAATCCCGCCAAGAGAGGGCGAGCCTGACCGGACAACAATAATTTGGGTGCCGGGAAACAGGTCGTCATATTTCTGGCCGCGTCTGTCTGTCATCAGGGTCACGGCATAGCCGCGCGTATTCAGCTCTTCGGCAAGCGCGCGGGCCGGAAAGATATGTCCACCGGTGCCACCGCTGGCGAGGACGATATTTTTTTCCACGCCGGTCATCGTAATTCTCCGGTACCAACGCGGCGGCGGCTGAGGGCGAGAAGCATGCCCATCAGGATGGCAAGCGCGAACATAGATGATCCGCCATAGGAGATGAATGGCAGGGTCATGCCCTTGGTCGGCATCAAACGTAGATTCACGCCCATATTGATCACGGCCTGCAATCCGAACTGCGTAAGCAATCCAGCGGCCGCAAGAACGACGAAGAAGTTCTTTTCCTCAAGTAGCCGGCTGAACCCACGCAGCACAATAAACGCGAATATTGCAACCACAAGCAGGCAGATAATCACGCCGAACTCTTCACCGAGAACAGCAAAAATAAAATCCGTATGCGCATCGGGAAGCTGGGACTTGACCGACCCGTCTCCCGGCCCCACGCCAAAGAATCCACCCGTCTGGAATGCCTCCATGGCACGCTCAATCTGATAATTGCCACCGCCGGACGGGTCCATGAAACGGTCCACCCGGCTCGCGACATGGGGGAAGAGACTGTAGGCGCCCGCCGCACTGACGATGCCGAGGACAACGAACATGACGACCCACATAATCGGCAGGCCCGCCAGAAAGAACTGGACGAACCAGACAGCGGAAATAAGCAGCGTCATCCCAACATCCGGCTGCATCAAAAGCAACCCGACGACAAACGCAAACAGCGCCATGGAGATCAGATTTCCTGGTATCTCGTCGCTCTTGCGTTGCTCCGCGAACATCCAGGCAGTGACTACCGCAAAGGCCGGCTTCAGGAATTCCGTTGGTTGCAATGTGAAACTGCCAATTTGCAACCACCGATGCGCGCCCTTCACCTCTGCTCCCGCGAGCAATGTGGCGATCGTCAACAGGGAAAAGACGCCAAACATGACCACCGCAAGCCGCCGGATCCATAATGGGGATAGCAGGGAGATCGAGAAGATGATCACTCCCGCCATCGGCAGATACATGAACTGACGACGAACAAAATGAAAACTGTCCAGATGAAGGCGGGCCGCAATTGCCGGGCTCGCGGCCAGAACCATGACCCCGCCCATGGCAATCAGGAGACCAACGGCGACCAGCGTCCAGCGATCAACGGTCCACCACCAACTGCCCACGACAGAACGATCAAGGCGGGTAAAGGTTGTCATGATGCCTCCGCAATCAAGCGCGCGACGATTTCGCGAAAAGCGTCACCCCGGGCCTCAAAACTCGTGAATTGATCGAAACTTGCCGCCGCCGGGGAGAGAAGAACGACCGCCGATTTATCCCTGGAACGGAATGCCGCGTTCGCCGCTTTCTCTGTTGCCTCCGCCAGTGTGTCACATATCGTAAAACTTATATGGCCCGTGAGGGTAGCGGCAAAATTGTCCTTTGCTTCCCCGATCAGAAAGGCATGGGCAATACGGCCGAAATGCGGAGACAGGGAGGTGATGCCGCCCGCCTTTTCGCGGCCGCCGGCAATCCAGTATATATTCTCAAAGCTGGTCAGGGCCTTTTCGGCAGCTTCCGCGTTGGTCGCCTTGGAATCATTCACAAAGCTGACAGGCCCGAGGGAGCCGACGGGTTCCATCCGGTGGGCAAGGCCACCAAAAGACGTCAGCCCGCGCCGGATCTCGTCGGGCTCAAGCCCCATACTGCTCACCGCGGCAACGGCGGCGGCTGCATTCTGCCAATTATGACGGCCCCGCAAGGATGCAATGTCGGAAATATCAACTGTCCAAGGTTGATCGCCGCGCGACTGATCCTTAAGGAGGCCGTCAATAACGCTCACGCCGCCTTCAGCAGCCTGAATTGTAGAAATCAGAATAATATGTGTCTTACTTTCACGCCTCAGGTCATCAGCAATTTGGCGGCAAAGCGGGTCGTCCTGATTGAGGACGGCAACACCCTTTTCCGTCTGCTTTTGAAATATCCGGCGCTTAACATCCGCATATCCGCTCAGGTCGCCATGCCTGTCCAGATGATCCGGCGTTATATTCAGCAATATCGCGATATCCGCCTGCCAGGAAGGGGTCAGGTCGAGTTGATAGGATGATAGTTCCAGCACATAGGTGCCGTCTTCGTCCAGTTGCGGAAGATCCATGACCGGCGTCCCGATATTGCCGCCCGCCGCCACCGGTCGCCCGGCAGAGCTGAGCAGATGGGATATCAGAGCCGTCGTTGTTGATTTCCCGTTGGTCCCGGTAATCCCGATAAGTCGTCCGGCGGTTTTCTCCTGCAGGAATATCTCCACATCCCCAATAATCTTGGTGCCCGCGCTTTTTGCCGCGTCAACGATAGCGTGCGGCGCGGGATGGGTGAGCGGCACGCCCGGGCTCAGGACAAGCGCCTCTGTCGGTTGCCACCGTTCCCCAAGCAGGTCTTTCAGTGTCAGGCCATGCTCCGAGGCAGTTCGTCGCCGACCTTCGTTGTCGTCCCAGACAAAAACATGCGCTTTTCCGTCCTGCAGCCGCCGGGCCGTTGACATCCCGCTTTTGCCCAGTCCGAAAACGGCGATAGTTTTATCCTGATATGAGTGGCTTTCCATCATTCCCTCACCTCAGTTTCAACGATGCAAGGCCGATAAGGGCGAGAATAACCGCGATGATCCAGAACCGGATAACAATCGTCGGCTCCGCCCAGCCCTTCTGTTCGAAATGGTGATGAAGCGGGGCCATCCGGAAGACCCGCTTGCCGGTCAGCTTGAACGACGCTACCTGAACGATCACCGAGATGGTCTCGAGCACGAACAGGCCACCGATAATGGCAAGAATAATTTCATGGCGCGTTACCAAGCTGACAGCGCCAAGGGCGCCGCCCATCGCGAGCGATCCCGTGTCCCCCATAAAGACCATTGCGGGCGGTGCATTGAACCACAGGAAGCCAAGGCTCGCACCGATCAAGGCCCCGCAAAAGACCGCGAGTTCACCGGCGCCCGTGACATTCTGAATTTGCAGGTAGCCCGAAAAAACCACATTTCCGACCAGATATGCGATCAGGGCGAATGACGCCGCGGCGATCATTACCGGAACGATTGCGAGTCCGTCGAGACCATCGGTCAGGTTAACCGCATTCCCGGCACCAACAGTCACCAGCATCGCAAAGGGAAGATAAAACCATCCAAGATTAATCATGACATTTTTTAGGAACGGAACGGCTAACATGCCTGAAATATTCGGCGCGGAATGCTGCATGATGACATATCCAGCGATCCCGGCGATCGTGATTTCCAGCAGTAATTTCAGCTTTCCGGGCAATCCCCGGGTGTTGTGACGACTGACCTTTAAATAATCATCGGCAAAACCGATCGCCCCGAAACCAAGAGTGACCAGCAGGACGATCCAAACATATACATTGCTAAGATCTGCCCAGAGAAGCGTGCCGACCGCGAGGGCGATCAAGATCAGGAAACCACCCATCGTCGGCGTTCCCTGCTTGGCAATGATATGATTCTGCGGGCCGTCATCGCGAATTGGCTGGCCGCGATGTTGTTTGCTCTTAAGCCAGCGGATAACCGCCGGGCCGCATATAAAACTGATCAGGAGAGCCGTCATGACCGCGCCGCCGGTTCGGAAAGTCAGGTACCGAAACAGGTTAAAGAGCGCGAATTGGTCGGCAAGCGGAAACAAGATATTATATAACATGTACTTTCCCTACCTTGCCGCCGCGGGAACGGCTGGCTTTCGCCGAAGCAGTGCATCCAGTGGTATTTTCATTTTGCTGCCGAGCGAGCCCTTTACCAGGACGATATCCCCCGCCCCGACAGTTGCCAGCAGCTTTTCAACCAGCAGCTCGGACGTTGCTTCATGACAGGTCTGCACATTATGTGGCATGCTTTTTGTCAGTTTCGCCATATTCGGTCCGCAGGCAAAAAGAACATCAACGCCGGCGGCGCAGACATCCTCTTTCAGACTTTGATGAATGTCCGGGGCCTTGTCGCCAAGTTCCAGCATGTCCCCCAGCACGGCAATCCGACGCCCGTTTCCATCCGGGAACAGATTGCTCAGGACATTCAGGGACGCCCGCATTGACGCGGGACTGGCATTGTAGCTGTCATCAACGACCATATAACTGCCGCCCTGACAGGGCACCATATGCCGCGCGCCGCGCCCGTCCGGCGAGGTCAGGCTCTGCAGAGACGCCGCGGCCTGTTCGATATTAGCGCCGAGTTCACTTATCGCCCCAAGGACACCCAGAATATTGCTGACCCAATGCCGCCCGGGAACCCCCAGCCGGAAAAACACGTCATGAGAACCGATTGTCACGGCCACATCGCTGTAGTTGGGGTAAAGGGTGAAGTCCGTCAGTCTTATATCGGCTTCCGATTTTTCGCCGAACGTCAGAATGCGGGAAATCCCGGCATTCGCTGCGATACTCTTGAGTAACCCGCCGTAATTGTTATCGCCGTTGAGGATAACAGAACCGCTTGGCGTCAGGCCTTCAAAAACCTCGGCCTTCGCCCGGGCAATCGCCTCGACATCGGTAAAAAACTCTAGATGGACCGCTTCGATGGTGGTGATCAGAGCGACATGCGGGCGGACCATGCGCGACAAAGGCCCAAGCTCGCCCGGATGGTTCATGCCAAGCTCAAAGATGGCAAATTTAACGTCCCGCGGCATTCTCGCCAGAGACAGGGGAACGCCCCAGTGATTGTTGAAACTGCCGACGCTGGCATGGGTTTTTCCCTGCTCAGAGAGAATATGATGCAGGGATTCCTTGGCTCCCGTCTTGCCGACACTGCCCGTCACCGCGACAATCTGTGCGTTTACCCGCGCACGCGCCGCGCGGCCGAGGTCTTCGAGGGCTTTCAGGGTATCGGCAACAAGCACAACATTTGCGGTATCGGGTACATCCGACGGCGCCTCACTCACCAGAACCGCCGATGCCCCGTTTGCAAGCGCTGCATCGACATAATCATGCCCGTCGTGTACCGGCCCGACAATGGCAACAAACAAATCGCCTTTTTCAATCGAGCGGCTGTCGATGGAGACACCGTTTGCCGTCCAATTCTGATTTTTGGCTTTCCCTTTGACCGCGGCGACAATCTCGGAGCCTGTCCATAATGCGTTATCGCTCATCACTCGCCCCTTCTGCCGCGACAATCTTCTGGATCACGGACTTATCATTGAAGGGAACGGTTTTCGTGCCCGTCACCTGGCCTTCTTCATGCCCTTTGCCCGCGACAACCAGAATATCATCGGATTGCAACCCTTTGATGGCTACCTCTATGGCGTCACGGCGATCGGGGATGTTCTGGGCCTCCGGGCAGGCGACTATGATTTCAGCGCGAATGCGGGCCGGATCCTCGCTCCGGGGGTTATCGTCGGTGACGATGACATGGTCCGCATAAAGACCGGCAATCCGGCCCATTTCCGGGCGCTTGCCTTTGTCCCGATCACCGCCACACCCAAACACAACGTGAATTCGACCGTTCCCGTGACTGCGGACCGCTTCGAGGACAGTCTCCAGCGCATCGGGGGAATGTGCATAATCAACATAGATTGTTGCATTATTTGCAAGCCGGGCAACCAGTTCAAGGCGCCCCGGTACATTTGAAATCCCGGCGAGGGCCCGGGTTGCCGCAACCGCGTCCCCTCCTGCACCAATGACAAGGCCGAGCGCACAAAGAGCGTTCATGACCTGGAATTCCCCGGCGAGTGGTAGTTGAATTTCCTGAACTTTTCCGAAGATATCAACGGTAATGAGTTGTCCCGCATTATTTGGCACAATATTCAGCAACTTAATCTGTTCGCCCGCGCGGCCATATGTCAGAACTTTCACGGCGCGGTCGTTTGCCGCTCTCAGAAAGGCCGGATATACCTCTGCATCCGCATTGAGAACCGCCGTACCATTCTGGTCCAGCACACGAGAAATCAGGCCAATCTTCGCAAGCAAGTAATCTTCGGATGAATGATGGTAATCAAGATGGTCCCGGGTGAGATTGGTGAAGGCCGCGGATATGATCCGGGCCCCGTCGAGCCGGTACTGATCAAGCCCGTGACTGGATGCCTCGATGACCGCATGATCAATCCCCTGGCCAACCAGATACGTCAGCATCTTGTGGAGGAGGACAGGTTCCGGCGTCGTGTAGTTCAATGGAAGTGTCGTGTCCGGCAATATCACGCCGAGGGTGCCAATACTGGCCGCCTCAAAGCCCATTGCCCGCCATATCGCCCGGGTAAAATGCGCGACCGATGTCTTGCCGTTTGTTCCGGTAACCGCGCTCAGCGTTTTCGGCTCGGCACCATAAAACCGCGAGGCGAGACGCGCCAGAACCTGCCGCGGATTGTCTTCGCGAAAGCAGGGAATACTGCAGTCTTCCGCGACATAAGACTTGTCCGTCAGGATAGCGACGGCCCCTTTTTGTGCGGCTTCCTCGATAAAGTTACGGCCATCGACCGCCGTTCCATACAAGGCCGCGAAAAGATAGCCGGATTCGACTTCCCGGCTGTCCGCCGTAATTCCCGTGACATGCTGGTCCTTGACAGTCGGCACCTCACGGCCCTTCATCAATTCAGAAAGACGCAAGCTTCTTCTCCCTTGAATTGATGTGAACGTACATTGCCTTTTGAACAGCGTCGCTGTCCTCGTCGACAGGCTCAATTCCCAGGATAGGGCCAATTCTTGCAATCAGTCGGCCGACGATTGGCGCTGCGGTCCAGCCCGCGCTCCTGAACCCATGCGTTTCGGCGTTCCCTTTTGGCTCATCCAGCATGGCAAGCACGACATAGCGGGGATCATCCATCGGGAACGCACTGACAAAGGAAGTGATGAGCGCATCTCGCTTATAGCGGCCGCCCTCGACCTTTTCCGCGGTTCCGGTTTTACCGCCAACGAGATAGCCGCGCGCTTCCGCATGGCTGCCGGTCCCTTTTTCGACCACCAGCCGCATCAATCGCCGCATGGCATTGGAGGTTTTGGCCGAAATGACCTGCCGGCTGGTGACGACGCTGCCCTTGTCGCGGCGGACAATCGTCGGGTTGATATAGACGCCGCCATTCACGATTGCACCGATACCGGAACTCAACTGCAGGGGGCTTACGGATAGCCCATGACCAAATGCGATTGTCATGGTTTCAAGGCTATTCCACCTTGGCGGCAAAATTGGGGCGCCAATCTCCGGAATTTCCAGCGACGGCTTGTCCAGCATGCCAAGCTTGGCAAGAAACGCTTTGTGCTGTTTGGGTCCAACATCGTCGGCCATCTTTGCGGCGCCGATGTTGGATGAATACATATATATTTCAGGAACGGACAACCACCGCTTTTTCGGGTGATCATCTCTTATCCGGAAGCCGGCCTTGTGGATGGGCTTGGTCGCGTCATACCCCCCTTCCATAGAGACGGTCCCATTATCGAGAGCCATCGCCAGCGTGAATGTCTTGAATGTCGATCCCATTTCATAGACACCAAGGGTTACCTTGTTGAATTTGCTGTCGCCAGAGAAGTCGCCTGGCCGATTGGGGTCGAAGTCCGGCAATGAGGCCATTGCCAGAATCTCACCGGTTTTTACATCCAGCACCATGCCCGCGGCCCCAATCGCCCGAAACACGGACATATGGCGCGAAAGCTCGTCCCGTAGCGCATGCTGTATACGCACATCCACGGACAGTTCCACATCCCGCGCCGGAACTTCGGCGGAGCCGTTTAACTGGGCATCAAAGGACTTCTCAACGCCCGCGATGCCGTTATTGTCAACGTCGGTAAAGCCGACAAGGTGGGAGACCAGCGCCCCCATTGGATAAAAGCGCTTTTCCTCGGAGCGGAAATAAAGGCCGGGAATACCGAGGGCATTGATCTTATATTGCTGGGTCGGCGTCAGGTTTCTTTTGAGCCAGATAAAGTTGCGGGCAGATGCCAGCTTGCTCAGGATTGTGGCCTCGCTCATATCGTCAAGAACCGTTATCAGCTTTGCCGCCAGTTCCTTCGGGTCAATAACGTTCTTGGGCACCGCAAAAAGCGAGGCTGTCTTCAATGTCGTCGCAAGAAGGACACCGTTTCTATCCTTGATTTCCGCCCGCATATCATTGCCGTATGTCACCGGCCGCTGATCGCCGTCCTCCGAAACCGTTTGTTCCTCGGAACCCGTCCCGCTGATGGCCAGACCGACAAGACGACCCGCCAGCACAACGAAACAAAAGGCAAAGACAACCCCGGCGATGACCAGCCGGTTCCGTCCCTGCTCCAGCGTTTCCTTGGCGCTGCCCTCAAGCTGGAGGGCGACGGGGTAATCTTCTGTATTTCTGAGACGGAAGGATGTCGTCAGCTTGATGCGAGGGCGAGTTGACCTTGACAACCAAGTCAGTTCGCTCATTGCGTCTCCCCCGGCGAGGAATAGGTCGCAAGCTGGATAGAGCCTGACGGAATTTTCACCGGTGCCGCATAATCGCGTTTCGGGTTGAGACGGGGCAAAGGAACGTCAAGGGTACTGACAACGGTGCTCTCGTCCGGCAGATTATCTATGCTCGCCACTTGATAGGGCGCGATCAGCAATAGGGGCAGGTATTTTCTTGCCAGTGCCTGCAGGACGTCGGGTCGGTTCTGGTATGCCCACTCCGCCTTCAATATCCGCAGGTCTTCCTTGTTCTCGGATATATTGTTCTTCAGAACGCCGAGATCGGTTTCCAGCCTCTGCACTTCATAGGATAGCTGGTACAGACCGTATGAAACCACCGCCACGAGGATAATGGATAAGGCCGTTACATTTAACTTCATGCCGCCGCCTCCGTCCAGGCAGGTGCGACGGTTCTCTCTGCACCGCGAAGGCGGGCGGAACGCGACCGCGGATTGACCGCCAGTTCATCTGCCTGCGCTTTAATAGTGCCTCGTTTGATGAGCTTGAAAGTGGGAGCTGGCCCCTCGTCGGACACAGGAATATGACGAGATGGCCTGGCACGCCCTTCGGACCTTGCTGACAGGAAGTTTTTCACGCGTCGGTCCTCTAGACTATGGAAAGATACAACCGCAAGACGACCACAGGGAGCAAGTAGTCGCTCGGATGCGGCCAGACCTTTGACCAGCTGCCCAAGTTCATCATTTACAAATATACGCAACGCTTGGAAGGTACGCGTCGCCGGGTGAATGCCCTTTCCTGTTGGACGAACCACCGACGCCACCGCTTCCGCTAACTCAACTGTACTGGTGAAAGGCATTGTCTCTCGCCTTTCGACTAACACACGTGCAATCGCACGCGATCTTCGCTCCTCGCCATACACAAAAATAATCCTGGCAAGTTCCGCTTCAGATTCTTCATTAACTACATCTGCCGCCGTTCGGCCCTGACTGGACATTCTCATATCCAGAGGTCCGTTGCGCATAAAGGAAAAGCCCCGTTCCGCCTCGTCGATCTGCATCGAGGAAACCCCGATATCGAGGGCAATTCCGTCCACAGCCGTTATTTCCTTTGCCGTCAACAGGTCTTCCATCTCGGCATAGCACCCCTGGAGCATGGTCAGGCGCCCCGAAAACTCACGGGTCATTTCCGCACCGAAAGAAACGGCCACCGGGTCCCGGTCAATGCCATAGACATTGCAATTCGCGGCCTCCAAAATCGCGCGGCTGTATCCGCCGGCGCCAAATGTGCCGTCGATATATACGCCGCCGTCTTTGGGAGAGAGGATTTCCAATACTTCGCGCAAAAGGACGGAAACGTGGGGCGCATCAACATTATTCATCGTCGCCCCCTTTCTTGGCGGAATGTGCACTGTCAGCGCGCCGACTCCGCGCCAATGTTCTGGCTTCAGTCTTGCGACGCTCTAATGCGTCGGGCTGCCAAATCTGGAAACTGTCGCCGCGGCCAACGAAAGCACATTGATCGCCGATCCCTGCTTCGCGCAGCATATCGGCCGGGATCATAATCCGGCCATCACCGTCGAACGCCAGCTCAATGGCATCGCTCATCAACACGTCGGCAAAACTCTCTCGATCTTCGGAAAACGGATTGAAGCCGCCGATTTGTTCAAGCAGGCCTTGCATGACATCCATACCGCAGGCATCAATTGCATCGCCATTTACTGTCGGGAAAAGAACAACGCTATCAAAGCCCTTGCCTGTCAAAACTGACCGAAAGCGCGCTGGTACGGAAACGCGTCCTTTCTTGTCAATTTTATTCACATATGTGGACAGAAACAGAGCCATGCAGCCGAAATCCCCCTAAATAAACTCCAATTCCCCCAAATTCCGGGCCTTCCTGAGGCAAATCCAACTTCAAATGGGATATTCCGGGATATCATGGGATAATATGGAAGTCAATGGAAAATGGCCAGAAAACCATGGGGATGAAGTAATTGCGCTCAATAAAATCAACGCAAATTTTAGCTATTTCTTTCGTATTTCTTGACGAATCCGAAATTGATTTTCATTGATTGAAAGTAATAGCGAAATTCTATTATGTTCGTCTTTTGTTCCGGATCAAAAAAGATCTCATCACATCGCGGGATGGGAATAATGGAAGGGTGGAAGAACGGCTGAGCCCGTTAAATATTGAATAACCGGAGCGAAAAGATAGCAGGCCGAGCAGAAAAATATCAATATTTTAAATTAGAAAAAGCAGAGATTCGATACTTTCCCTGACCTGATAGGATTACCGCGAGGTCTTAAAAAGAGTTTCTATTTTAATATTTCGGTGCGTTCGTGATGCAGTCCATGCAGGGTTTCCTCCTCATGACGATAATCCTGCAGCACTCCGTCCAACGTCCGCGTGATAATATTCTCCAGGGCACGGGCTGTATCTATCCGGCTCATATAGACATAGTCGGCACCGTTGGCATAGACCGCCTGGGCGGACGACATTTCCTCGGCGTTGGCGATGATAATTGCCTTCTGGTTGATCCGGCGAACCGTCTGGACCAGCTTCTTGTTGCTTGTACCCCGCAAGATATCATCGGGGATTGTTGCAATGACGACCTTGGCTTTTCCAACCCCTGCATTCAGCAGGATTTCATCATTGGACAAATCCCCATAACGAACCCCGGCGCCGAGTTCCCGGATGGCCGGGTGAAGCTGGACATTAAAATCCACAACCAGAATTCGCGACACGAGTTCCGGTTTGTGCTTGGCGATATCATGCAGAAGCGAGGAGGCAACCCGGTGGAATCCAAGCAGGACGATATCATAATCCATCCCTGACTGCTGGTCGTCCCCTGCCGGTTCCTTGAAACCGATCATTTGCAGAAACGGGGCTACCTTGCGATGAATTTCGTAGGCATATTTATACAGCAGCGGAGTGAGGAGCGCGGTCAGAATAAACGCAAAAACGATGGAGCTCGACAGCTCATTCGAGATATGACCGTAGTGCGTGCCGAGATAGGCAATGACCAACCCGAATTCGGAGATCTGGGCGAGACGGATGGAGGCGACTTGCGCATGGCGCTGATCGCCACCAGTAAAATACAGAAGCGGAAAGAAGATCAACTGGCGGCTGAGCACCGCAAAAACGGCAAGACCGAGGGCGATGAGCACGACACTGACATTCTCAATCGGCGGGATACTCATGCCAAGACCGACAAAGAACAGGGTCACAAAAAAATCCCGGACAATTCCGACCTTGGCGATGATTTCCCGGTTGTAGGGTAAGGCGGCAACCGTCAGGCCCGCGATGAGCGCACTCATACCCGTATCGACAGAAAAATGAGAGCTTTCGCCAAACAGGAAACTCCCGGCATAATCGAGGTTCGATCCGAGAAACACGATCGAAAAGCACCAGCCGATCGCCCCGACAAGGATCAATTGCGGCTCCTTCGCCAGCCATTTAAAAACGAGGGGAACCAGGCTTTTTGCCAGAAAATAGGAAACACTCGCGAGAAGGGCGATCCCGACAAACGTCATCAGAACCGGCACAAGGGAAGGCGCCGCCAACGTCGGTTGGACAATGATGAAGATCACTGCCCAGATATCCTGAAAGACCAGCAAGCCGAGAGCAATGCGTCCGGGTTCTGTATCAAGTTCATAATTTTCCTGAAACAACTTGATAACCAGAAGGGTGGATGATCCGGCAATGAAAATGCCGAAATAGAGCGCATCATAAGTATCGCCAAGTCCCGAGGAAAGCCCGGCCGAAACAAGGCCGTTTACCACGAGAAACCCGAACAGAACGGTAATCGGGTATTGCAGAACGCCGGTTATGAGGATCATCTTGCCGCTTCGAAGCATCCGGCGAAGATCGATTTCCATCCCGATTAAAAACAGGAGGAGAATGAAGCCAAGCTCCGAGATCGTGTCAATGTTCGCCGGTTCCGTGATCAGTTTCAGCCCGATCGGGCCAATCAGGATCCCGCACAGCAGGAAAGCCGCAATACTGGGAATTTTGAACCGCACGAAAATAATCGACAGGATGCTGGCGACTAAAATGCTGATTCCGATGTCATGAACGAGGGTTGGCATTTCTGCTGATGCGGCATAGGCAGGTGAGAGGGAGCAAAACAGCAACCCCGGCACCAGTACTGAAATCACCTTACATGTTCGCCTCATGTCACTTCCCAAAGCAATCTCTCGTCATCCTCGCCGAGCGTTACAGGTCGCACCGCGCCCGCTTGCCCCGGACTGCAATCTATCACTTTACCGTAAACAACGGCAGGAAATATGGCAGATGGCCTGTAAGCCGGGTTCTGTCCCTGAAAACAGGGGATGATCATTCATCTAGGATGCCTGTTACCAGACACCTCAAGCAACCAACCCGGACGGCAGCCCGGAAAACCAGCTTGCGCACGAGAACCCTCTGCGCCGGCCATCCCTATTTGGTTTTGCTCCCGATGGGGTTTACCATGCCGCTTCTGTTGCCAGACGCGCGGTGCGCTCTTACCGCACCCTTTCACCCTTACCCGGCGAACCGGGCGGTTTCCTTTCTGTGGCACTTTCCCTGAGGTCACCCTCGCCGGCCATTAACCGGCATCGCATTTCCGTGGAGCCCGGACTTTCCTCCCCTCACCCAGGGCGAGCGGCGATCATCCAGCCATCTGACGATCCCTACCTATTGAGTGTGACATATTAAGTCAAGCCGGGAACTTGCGCCTGAACAGCATAAACCACTGCTCGCGTTTGCGCATCGGCGACCCCGTCGACTTTTGCCGGTCGCCAGTGCCGCTGAAAGGCCCGGATCACGGATTCAAAAGCGGGATCGCAATTCCCCGTGGGCGGACACTCATAACCGATATCCTGAAGCGCCAGTTGAATGCGTTTCAGGGTTTCCTCATCCGCGGGCTCAGGCCCGGGCAGAGTTCCAGCGGGCCGCTCAAGCGGTTCCTTAAACCAGAGGCCGATATTCTTTTCCGCAAGACTTTTCCAGTCAAAAAGCTCACCCGGATCCTCCTTGCGATGAGGCGCGACATCCGAATGCCCGACGACGTTCCAGGGCTTGATCGCCCATCTGCTGACAATGTCGTTTGCGAGACGGGTAACGGCTGCCATCTGGGCGGCGGGAAACGGACGATAGCCAAATTCGTGGCCGGGATTGACGATTTCAATCCCGATGGAGCGGGCGTTGATACTGCGCTCACCACGCCAGAAGGCGACACCGGCATGCCAGGCCCGCTTCTCTTCGCGCACCAATGCGAAGATGTCCCCGTTTTCTTCCACGAAATAATGGGCGCTGACTTTTGATGTCGCCTCCGTCAATCGGTCAAGCGCGGCCTTTGCCGTCGGCATCCCGGTATAATGCAACACCAGCATATCAATCGGCACATCCGGATCGCGGTTGTCAAAATTCGGCGAGGGAAGCCATATGCTATTTTCAAACCCCATCAATTCCTTCCTCGGGCAGTTTTTTGGAGGTCCGCAAGGTGATAATCGTGACCCCGCCCATGACCATGGCACCGCCGATAAGCAGCTCAGTCGTCAGGATGTCCCCCCAGAAGAGAACTCCCTGGATCACGGCAATAACCGGGACAAGAAGATAATAGGG
>NZ_JBDNHC010000167.1:0-7836 GCF_041689005.1 Sneathiella sp. | reverse complement strand
GAGGCGTTCAACACGCCGATCGCCCCGTTTCAGGGCGTTAGCTTCTCTCTTGCCGAATCCGAGACACAGCTGACGATGATGCGTCAGCTTTGCTATTATACCTTGAGCCTGCGCGATTCCGGCAAACCTCACACCGCCGAGGCCGCCATGTGCAAATGGTTCGTGCCGAAAACCGCCTGCGAGATTATCCATCAGTGCCTGATCCTGCATGGTCACTATGGCTACACAACGGATCTGCCGTTTCATCAGCGCTATAACGATGTGCTTGGCCTACAAATCGGCGATGGGACAGCACAAATCCAGAAGCTGGTCATTGCCCGTGAAAAGGTCGGGCGCGTCGCCCTGCAATATGACAAGCGCCCGCAAGGCAGCACAGTATGAGCGCCCCTGTCACAACATACAGCGAGGGAGCTGTCGGCATCATCGAGTTGAGCCGCCCAGAAAAATTCAACTGCCTGTCGAGGGAAACGCATGGACTTATTGACAAGGCGCGGGTGGATTTTGAAGCGAATTCAGCGATTCGCGCCCTGCTGATCCGGGCAACCGGCAAGCATTTCTGCACCGGTGCCGATCTTGACGAGGTCAAAGGCATCATGACCAATGCCGACGCCCTTGATGATTTTATCGCCAGCGGCATGGGAACCTTTAGTCGGCTTGAGAAATGTTCTCTGCCGGTTATTGTTGCGGTTCAAGGGCTTTGCCTAGCGGGGGGCACGGAACTGATGCTGTCGGCGGATATCTGTTTCGCTGGCAAAAGCGCAAAATTCGGCGATCAGCATGCGGAATTCGGCCTGATCCCCGGCTGGGGAGGCAGCCAGCGTCTAACTCGCCTGATTGGCATGCGGCGCGCCCTCGACCTCATGTTCTCGGCCCGCTGGCTGAGTGCAGATGAGGGCAAAGAGGCGGGCCTTGTCAATTATCTGGTGGAAGATGACGAACTGCACTCGAAGGCTCTCGACTACGCCCAGACTGTCGCCACCCGATCGCGCCGCGGCATCGCTGAAATGAAACGGCTGGCCCGGGACGGCATTGAAATGTCTCTTGAGCAAGGCCTGCGTCTTGAGCGCGATGCCGCCGTCCGCCACCTGCAGGACAGCGACGTCGCCGAGGGACTCGATGCTTTTGAAAACCGCCGCAAACCGAAATTTAAACAATAAACCGCCAGCGCGGAACCAGGAGGGATCTGAGATGAATTTTAATCTGAACGATGAACAGCGGCAGATATATGAATATGGCGGCCAATTGGCGCAAAGCTATGACAATGTTTACTGGCGCGACCATGCCAAGCGCGGGGCCTTTCCAAGCGAGATGTTCGATAAAATCGCAAAGGACGGTTTTCTCGGCATCATGATACCGGAGGAATATGGCGGATCCGGCCTCGGCATGACGGAAATGGCCCTGTTTATGGAGGGAACGGGAAACCATGGCATCCCCCTTCTCTCGATCGTCATTGGCCCCTGCATGTCATTGCCCCAACTCGCCCGGAACGGGTCAGATTTTCACAAAAATGAGCTTTTGCCTGCCGCTTGCCGCGGGGATATCAAGTTCTGCTTCGCGATCACCGAAGCCGGGGCCGGATCAAATTCGATGAAAATGACGACAATGGCGAAGCAAAAGGGCAATCGCTTTTCCCTCTCCGGTGAAAAGACATTCATTACCGCCGCAGACGTTTCTGACTATTGCCTCGTGGTCGCCCGCACCTCCGCTCTCGACAAGGTGGCGAAGAAGACGGACGGCTTCACGCTTTTTGCCGTCGATCTCAAGAAAAAGGGCATTGAGATGCAACGGGTCAGGATCTCGATCCCGCTGACCGAGGAACAATGGACGCTGTATTTCGATGATGTCGACCTCGGTCCGGAAGATGTCGTCGGCGAAATCGACAATGGCTTTTCCATCCTGTTTGACACGCTCAATCCGGAACGCATCATTCTCGCGGCGCTCTGTTGCGGGATCGGCCGGTTTGCCTTGAACAGGGGCGTTGAATATGCTTCCGAAAGGAATGTCTTCGGTCAGCCGATCGGAGCCCATCAGGGCGTTCAGCACCCCATGGCAAAAGCCTATACGAATATCGAAATGGCCAGTCTGATGTGCCGCCGTGCGGCTTGGGAATTTGACAATGGCCTACCCTCCGGCGAATCATCGAACATGGCGAAATATGCCGCCGCCGAAGCCGGGATAGAGGCTGTCGATGCGGCCCTTCAGGCCCATGGCGGCTCTGGCTTTACCGAAGATACTGGCCTGTACGAGATGTATCCGATGGTGCGGCTCCTCAGAACAGCACCGGTCAATCGCGAGCTCTGCCTGAGTTATATCGGCCAGAAGGTCATGGGAATGCCGCGATCTTACTGACGGAGAGGAAAATGACAACTTCTACTGAGTTCGGAATGCGCTTTCGACGCGCAGATGCCGTCGAAAAAAAGGATGCTGACTGCTGGCATCCGGTCGAACGCATGCCCCTTGAGGACATCCGACAATTGCAAGAGAAGAAGCTTGTCGCCCAGCTGGGTTACCTGAAGGAGCGCTCTCCTTTCTATCAGAAGAAATTCGCCGATGCTGGAATCTCCTTTGACGATATTCGCACCATCGCTGATTTGCAGAAAATTCCGTTCACGCTGAAGACCGATATCCGCGAAAGCCTGGCCGCCAAGCAGCCCTTTGGGCTTCATCTCGCGGCCGATATCAAGGACGTTATCCAGATGCAGGCCTCCTCCGGCACGACGGGAAGTCCGTCCTATGTTGCCCTGACGGAGCGAGACGCGGAAATGTGGCATGAGATGTCGGCGCGCTGTTTCTTCGCCAATGGCATCCGTCCCGGCGATGCCGTGCTGCATGCCTTTTCCCTCGCCAAGGGGTTCGTCGGCGGCATCCCGATTGTGCAGGCGTTGCAATATATGGGCGCGATCGATATTCCCATTGGTGCCGACGGCGGCGCGGACAGATTGCTTCGCGCAGCGGCGGATATTCGGCCGCGCTGTCTCATCGGCGCGCCAAACTTTGTGCTGTTTCTCGGTGAAAAGGCCAAGGAAATTCTCGGGGTTGAGGCACATGAACTTGGCATCGAGCGAATTATCGTCGGCGGTGAGCCCGGCGGTGGCATTCCGGCAATCCGCGAGCGGATCGAGCAGCTTTGGGGGGTAAAATGTACCGAATTGCTGGGCGGCACTGACATCGCCGTCACCTACTGGGCGGAATGTGATGAACAGTCGGGCATGCATATGCTCGCTATGGATTATGTCATCACCGAATTGCTTGATCCCGACAGCGGCGCAATTATCCCCTTTGAGGATGGCGCGGAAGGCGAGTTGATCTATACCGCCATCGGCCGCGAAGCGAGCCCGCTCCTCCGTTTTCGGTCCGGCGACCATGTCGAGGTTCTGGGCACAAGCTGTTCTTGTGGCCGCACAGGCCCAAAAATCCGCTGCGTCGGTCGCACTGACGATATGCTTATTATCCGGGGCGCCAATGTTTTTCCTTCGGCCATCCAGAGCATTATCGGGGAAATGGTGCCCGAAACCAACGGCGTCATGCGCGTG
This sequence comes from Sneathiella sp., assembly GCF_041689005.1. Lineage (GTDB taxonomy): Bacteria > Pseudomonadota > Alphaproteobacteria > Sneathiellales > Sneathiellaceae > Sneathiella. The sequence continues at coordinate 4,303 of NZ_JBDNHC010000167.1, read as the reverse complement.
CTGGCGGATTTTGAGGGGCATACCTCTCAGACGGCGCTGAAAATCATTGTTGAGCGAGGGGCCAACCGATCCCCCGACAGGGATGCTGAGCTTAAAACATCCATTGCGGCGCGGCTGCGTGATTCGCTCGCCTTCAAGGCAGATGTCCGCATTGTCGCTGCAAATTCCTTCGAAAAACCCGGCGCCGCGAAAGTCGCCCTCACCTTACGCAAAGATCCCGGCCTCTCATGACAGTGATAAAATCGACCCTCAATACGGCGGCGGAGAATTTCGGTGCCAACGACGCCTTTTATCGCGGCAAGATCGCCGAGCTTCACGAACTCCGTCGGCTGCAGCGCCTCGGCGGACCGGAAAAGGTCCGAGCCCGTCATATTGACAAGGGCAAAATGCTGCCACGCGAACGAGTTGAGCGGCTCATCGATCCCGGCTCGCCTTTCCTGGAACTAGGGGAACTCGCCGGATTAAGTAAATACAAGGGTGTGCCGCCAGGCGCGAGCATCATTACCGGGATCGGAATGGTGGCCGGTCGGCATTGCATGATTATTGCCAATGATGCGACCGTCAAGGGCGGCACTTATTTCGGCATGACTACCAAAAAGCATGTGCGGGCGCAGCGGATCGCCTGGAATAACCGTTTGCCGGTGATAACACTGGTTGATTCCGGCGGCGCCTTCCTGCCCGATCAGGCTAATATCTTCCCCGATGAAGGCCAGTTTGGCTCGATCTTCCATAATCAGGTCGGCATGTCCGGCGATGGCATCCCGCAGATCGCCGTTGTCATGGGTCCTTGCACAGCAGGTGGCGCCTATATCCCGTCCCTGTGCGATGAGGTGGTGATCGTCCGCGGTCAGGGCTTCATGTATCTCGGCGGACCGGAACTGACGTTCGCAGCAACAGGGGAGCAGATCGATGCCGAAACCCTCGGCGGCGGAAAAATGCATTCCTCAATCTCTGGCGTCACCGATCATCTGGCCGAGGACGACGCTCATGCACTTGCCATCACCCGCGAAATTGTCGAGCATCTAGGCGAAGCCGCCGGCTCTCGTAAAACCGCTGCGCCTCCGCAACCACCCGCCTATCCGGTTGAGGAAATTTACGGCATTGTCAGCCGGGACGCAAAAGTGCCCACCGATAATCGCGAGGTTTTGGCCCGGTTGCTGGATGGCAGCGAGTTTCATGAATTCAAACCGCTCTATGGCGAAACCCTGATGACCGGCTGGGGCCGTATCCATGGTCATGAAATCGGCATCCTTGCCAATGACGGTGTTTTGTTTACGGAATCAGCGTTAAAGGCCGCCCATTTCATCAATCTCTGTGTCCAGCGCGATATCCCGCTGCTGTTCCTTGCCGATGTTAATGGCTTCATGGTCGGGCGCGAGGCCGAGCAGGCCGGCATTGCCAAGGCAGGCGCCAAGATGATCACCGCCATGTCTTCGGCCCGGGTGCCGAAATACACAGTGATAACCGGCGGCGCCTACGGGGCCGGATACCTTGCCATGCTCGGCCGTCCGTTCCAGCCCGATGCCATGTTTGCCTGGCCGACGGGGCGTGCGGCGATCATGGGGCCGGAACAGGCATCCAGCGTTCTTGCGCAGGTGCGGACCCAAATAAACGAGCGTGAAGGCACCAGTTGGACAGCCGAAGAGGAAGAGGCCTTTAAGGCCCCGATCCGCAAAGAATACGAAACCTTTCAGGACGCCTATAACTTTGCGTCCAACCTCTGGGTGGACGGGGTCATTGAGCCGGCGGAAACCCGCGACGTTCTCGCCCTCCTGCTCGACGTCGCCGCGCGGCGCCCGAAGGTTGACACAAATTTCGGCGTTTTTCGCTTTTGAGGAATGAAATGAAGATCAAGACCCTGCTCATTGCCAATCGCGGTGAAATTGCCTGCCGGATTGCCCGGACCGCCCGCGCCCTCGGAATTACGCCGGTCGCCGTTCATTCCGAGGCGGACGCAGATGCCCGACATGTGCGCGAAATTGGCCGTTCTATCCTGATCGGCAGAGGCCCGGCGAGCGAAAGCTATCTGAATATCGACGCGGTTCTGAGTGCCGCCAAAGCCGTCGGCGCGGACGCTGTTCATCCGGGCTATGGTTTCCTTTCTGAAAACCCCGCTTTCGCCCGCGCGGTGGAGGCCGCGGGAATGCTGTTTATCGGCCCAACAGCCGAAACGCTGGAACGCTTCGGCGACAAAGCAAGCGCAAAGGAGGCCGCCGTCATGGTCGGCGTCCCTGTGATTTCCGGCGCGCCGGGCGTCAAATCTGACCCTCAGGTAATTTATGACGAGGTTCTGAAAATGGGCCTGCCGGTCCTGTTGAAAGCAGTCGGCGGCGGCGGCGGACGTGGTCAGCGGCTGGTCGAGAATACCAATACACTCACCGTGGATATTGAGGCTGCGCTGCGAGAGGCCCACTCAACCTTTGGCTCCGAAGGACTTATCCTGGAACGCTTTCTTGCCAATGCACGGCACGTCGAGATCCAGATCGTCGGTGACGGAACAGGCACGGTTCTGCACCTGTTTGAGCGAGACTGCACCCTGCAACGCCGCCACCAGAAAGTCATTGAAGAGGCCCCGGCATTTGCCCTCTCCCGGAATATCACCGCCAGGATGGCTGCGGATGCGGTCCGGCTCGGGGAAAGCCTGTCCTACCGTGGCCTTGGCACTGTGGAATTTCTGATTGCCGGGGACGCGTATTTTTTCCTTGAAGTGAACCCGCGCCTGCAAGTCGAGCATCCGGTGACAGAGGCTGTTATCGGTCTCGATTTGGTTGCCCTGCAAATCCGGATTGCCGAAGGCAAGGGAATTGGCCTGATCCAGGAAGATATAACCCTCACTGGCCATGCGATCGAGGCCCGGCTATATGCGGAAGATCCGAAATCCGGCTTCGCTCCCTCCACCGGGCAGATTACCCTGCTGACTCTGCCGGAGGACATTCGTGCGGACAGTGGCGTGGACGAAAACGATGTCATCAGCCCCTATTATGACCCGATGATTGCTAAACTGGTTGTTCATGCGCCTGATCGCGATGCGGCGCTCGCTGGCCTTGCCCGGGCTCTTGATCTCACCCGGATTGCCGGTGTCGACACCAACCGTGAATTCCTCGCCAATCTTGTCCGCAATGATAGTTTCGGCGAGATGAAGGTCCACACGCGCTGGATTGATGCCAATATCGACGCGCTGATTACGCCGGCGGCGACTGGTCATGCCCTCCTCTGGGAGGCAGTGGCCGCTGTCCTTTTTCTTATGCGGGACCGTTGCACCGGTGATTCCGACAGTTGGCGTAATCGCGAAATTTTTACCGGCTGGCAGCTCGGGCTTGACGATGCCCGCGCCGAGGCCGGTCAGCGCGTAACACTTTCCCGGCCCGGGACAGGCGGACAGGAATATCTCGTCACACCGATCCGGACGGGTGGAAAATTCGTTGTCTTTGATGCGGAGGGCACTGCGCTCACCCTGTCCGTGATCGAAACAGGCTCAGGCCAATGGCGCATAACCACAGAGAATGAAAGCCGGATGGTGAGCGCGAATGTGCGGCAAAACCTGATTGAGATCAGGACAGCGGATGAATGTCATTTGTTTGAGGCGGCCCCGCCGCTCGCCTTTGCCGCGGGTTTGGCGGCGATTGATCGCACGCTCACCTCCCCGCTTACCGGCATGATTATAAAGCTGCTGATCGCCGAAGGGGATCAGATCGAGGCTGGTGACACCGTTGCCATTCTGGAATCCATGAAGCTTGAAATTTCGATAAAGGCAACCGCCCCCGGCCGAGCGACGAATATCTCGATTACCGAGGGGACCATGGTTGACCGGGGTCAGGCCATTGTCGAGATCATGGAGATGGAAGAGGCGGACATATAAAAGCCCGGAAATTGACCAGCAATTCCCGGGCTTTATGAACCATCCGTTTTTTTGCCGCTTAAATCGGGCAGTCTTTACGGAAAACCGGTTTGCGTTTTTCACGGTGCGAGGCAACGCCCTCTTTCACGTCTTCCCCCATGAAGCCCAGCATCTCCAGCGCCGTTGACGCATCAAAGATTGGGCCCGCCTGACGCAGCCAGTTATTGAGAGAATATTTGGTCCAGCGGATCGCACTCTGGGCGCCATTGGCAAGATCGGTGGCAATCCCAAGGGCGATTTCCTGCAACTCATCGTCTTCGACGCACAGGGAGACGAGACCGATCCGCTCGGCTTCCTCGCCGGTTACCGGCTTGCAGGTAAGCAGGTAATATTTCGCCTTGGCCATGCCGCAGAGAAGCGGCCAGATGATCGCGGCGACGTCCCCGGCGGCGACGCCAAGACGCG
>NZ_JBDNHC010000166.1:0-3910 GCF_041689005.1 Sneathiella sp. | reverse complement strand
GGGCGGATGAAAGTCTTTAGCACCTGCCAAAGCTGGTTTGCAGAGTACCGCCTGTACCGGAGAAGCGTTTCGGGGCAACCGATCAAAAGTTTTGATCATTTGATGGATGCAACCCGGTATTTGGTTGTCAGTGGATTGCAGTACGCAATTGTTGAGCCTTTTGAAAAATCGGACTTCCTTGTTTCTGTCCCTGTTGGCGATAGAAAGGCCGGATATTAATGCAATCTAATCTTGCTGAAAAACCTGAAGAAATTGCCGAGGTCATGGTTATGAGCCCGGAGGAAGAGGCCGCGAACCGGGCCGCGCTTGTCGAAAAATTGGCGGGCATTATCGGCGGACTGGACAAACTGGCAAAAGAGCAGGTGACAAAACGGCAGCATGTTGAAAACCGCTGGATATCGGACCAGACGCAATTCTACGGGCAATATGATCAGGACACGTTGAAAAACCTCGGGGATAACAATTCTCAGGTTTTTGTCAATTTGACGAAGAACAAGGTTAATGGTTGGGAGGCCCGTTTGTCAGACATGCTGTTCCCAACGGACGAAAAGAATTGGGGGATCAAGCCGACGCCGGTTCCCGAACTTGCGACGGCGGTTAAAAACAAGGACCCGAATGTTTCCAACGCGGCGCTTGTCGTTGTTGAGGAAGCCAACACAAGAGCCGCGGCCATGGAGTTGGAGATATCCGACCAGTTCACGACCAGCCATTATAATATTAAAAGCCGCCAGGTCATTCATCATGCCTGCGTCCTTGGAACCGGCGTTATTAAAGGCCCCGTTGTCGCCAACAAGGTAAAAAAACGGTGGCAGGCCCACACAGGTCAAGACGGCAAGGTAATGCATGTTTTGGATGACGTATCCAGCGTCCGGCCGGATTTCGTTGTTGTGGACCCGCTGAACTATTTCCCGGAAATGGACGCCCGGAACACGATGGAAAAGACGTTCGATTTTGAGCGTCACCTGCTTACAAAAAAATCCTTGAGGGAGCTGGCTCGGTTGCCGGGATTCGACAAGGATGCTGTTCGGTCGATGATCCGCGAGGGCGAGTTATCGACGGTTCCCGATTTCGTCAACCAGATGCGCAGTATCGTGCAGGATGGCGCCCAACTTGAAAAACGGTATGAGGTATGGGAATACCACGGCCCGATCGACGGTGATGATCTCCGGACGATTTGCGAATGTGTCGGCGATGTCAGGCTTATGCAGGATTTCGAGGAAGTCCTGGAAGACCCTCTGAAGGAAATGCTGGCTGTCGTCTGGTTCGGCAACGGCAAGCTTCTGAAGTTTGGGGCTCACCCCCTCGATAGCGGCGAAAGTCTTTACAGCGTCTTTAATCTTGAAAAGGACGACAACTGCATCTTTGGCTTCGGTATTCCTCACTTGATGCGGGATAGCCAGCGGGCCCTGAATGCCGCGTGGCGGATGATCATGGATAACAGCGCCCTCTCAACCGGGCCGCAGATTATTGTGAACAAAAGCATTGTTTCCCCGGCAGATGGCCGGTGGGAGTTGACGCCCCGGAAAATTTGGTATGCCGAGAAATTGCGGGCCGGGCAAAGTCTGGACCATGCGTTTAAAACCGCGAGTATCGACGGCAACCAAACTGAAATGATCAACGTCATCAAGCTTGCAAAGCAGTTCGCGGATGACGAAACCAATCTGCCGGCCGTGGCTCAAGGGGAAAGCGGATCTCACCAAACGCAAACCTCCGGCGGCATGTCGATGCTTATGAACAGCGTCAACGTTGTTTTCCGGCGGGTGGTCAAGAATTGGGACGACGATTACACGACGCAGAATCTTCGCCGCATTTACGACTGGAACATGCAGCACAGCCAAAAGGAAGAAATCAAGGGCGATTATGATGTGGACGCCCGAGGCTCAAGCGTCCTTCTTGTCCGTGAAGTGCAAGCGCAGAATTTGATGCAGATCGCCTTGCAGTTCTCGAACCATCCTGTTCTCGGGAGATACACAAAAACTGTCTCGCTTTACCGGAAGCTTATCCAGGCCCACATGATCCCGGCCAACGATGTTGTCAAAAGCGATGACGAGATTGCCGCCGACGAGAAGGCCGCGCAACAGAATCCGCCGCCGCCTGACCCTGAAATGGAGAAAATCAAGATGCAGTTGCAGGTGGCTCAGTTGAAGGCGAATACAGATATTCAGGTCGCGAATATGAACCGCGATACCGAAATGATTAAAATCGCCGAAAAGAAAAATATGTCCCTCGAAGATATCCGCGGGAAGCTGATGATTGCCAAGACGCAGACCGACAGTAAGGAACGTCAGGTCGCCGGTGAAATGGGCTTGAAGAAAGAAATGGGTAGCGGGATATGAACATCCCTTTGGACCAATTGCCGGAGCAAAGCCGGAGATCAGTCGAGGCTTATCTCGAAGACCAGATTTTAGATGCGTTAGGGCTTCTCGAAGATTCTGCCGAAAATGACGAACGTAATCGCGGGAGGATAGAGGCTTGCCGCGATCTTCTCGACGAACTCAATCCGCCTGACGCGGCCGAGAAAACGGCCCCGCAAACCTACGCATAATTTAATTCTAGCCGCTGATTGTCAGCCGCTATACCCCGGAGTTTTTTGATGAGTGATATCAAGGAAAAAGCTGAAGCTGTTAACACGGACCAAAACAAGGCTGTTGAGGATGATCAGGATTTTGAGGCCGCATTCGCTGAATTTAGCGGTTCAGATAATGCCGCCGAGAAGGACGCTATCCCCGAAGAAGATAATACTGATAGCAATGCTGATCAGGATAAGCCTGTTGTTGCCGCCGTTCCTGCTAAAGATGACCTTGATAAAACTGTTGGCACTCAGCAGGATACTGATTGGAAGGCCGAAGCCGAAAAACTAAGGGCCGAGAACGATCAATTGCAGCATCGCACCCGATCCGATTCCGGGAGAATTTCTTCTTTCCAGAAGGAACTTGATACCTACAAAGAGAAGGAAAAGGCCGCCGCCGATCAGGCCGCTGCCGCCAAGACCGCCGCCGAAGAAAATGATCCGGAGCTTTCCACGTTTGATGAAGAGTTTCCCGATATTTCAAAGCCGGTCAAAAAGCTTTTGGAAAAGAGCCGAGAACAGACAAGGGGCCTTCAGGACAAGATTACTAATCTTGAAAAGGACGCCCAGGAGACCGCCGCCGAAAAGCGATACAGCCAGATGGATTCTAATCATAGCGATTGGCGTTCCGTTGTGCAGACCCCCGAATATCGGAATTGGGTTAATGCGCAGCCGGACTTTATTCAAGAAGTCGTTATGAGCAATGCCGAAAGGCTCGTTGACGCTAACCGGGCGTCCGCAGTTCTTACTCTTTTCAAAGAACACCAAGCTACAAAAAAACCGTCTTCCGAGAGCGACGTTGAGAAGGATCCGGCAGAGAGCGCCGCCGATCTGGACAGCGATCGACAGCAAGACAAGTCCCAAAAACTGGCAGAAAAAAGACAGCGACAACTGGATTCATCGGCAACCGTTTCGGGTGGGCGTGGTGCCACATCCGGGCCGCCGGAGGATTTTGAAGCCGCTTTCAATTTCTACGCCAAGCAGAAGTAAGTGAGATAGTAAAATGGCTATAACTAATTATGGCGATATCAGCCAGCGTACCGCTGCGTGGGCAGCCAAGGTTGCGCTTGAACATGCGGAGCCGGTCATTGTCCTCGGGAAATTTGGCGAGTCCAAACCTATCCCGAAAAATACGGCGGATGGGGCCAAGTGGCGCCGGCCGATTCCGTTCGGGGCCGCAACCGTTCCCCTGCAGGAAGGCGTAACCCCGTCTTCGCAGAAAATGGCGTATGAGGACGTTAATGCGACCCTCAAGCAGTATGGCAAGCCGATTGAAATCACGGACAAGGTGAATGACACGTCGGAAGATCCTGTTTTGAAGGATGCCATCATGCTGGCGGG
>NZ_JBDNHC010000165.1:0-5919 GCF_041689005.1 Sneathiella sp. | reverse complement strand
CCTGCCGCTGCATGTTCGAGCCCATGAGAGCCCGGTTCGCATCATCATTTTCCAGGAAAGGAATAAGCGAGGCGCCCACAGACACCAGCTGTTTCGGGGATACGTCAATGTAAGTGACATCTTCCGGCTTGGCGACGACATATTCACCCTGCGCCCGGCAGCGGACAAAGTCTTCGGTGAACATACCATTCTCGTCAAGTGCCGCGTTCGCCTGCGAAATCGTCTGCTTGCTTTCTTCCATCGCCGACAGATATTTGACTTCCCCGGTCAGCTTACCATTTTCAACACGCTGATACGGGCTTTCAATGAAGCCATACTTATTGACACGCGCGAATGTCGCCAGCGAGTTGATCAGCCCGATGTTCGGGCCTTCCGGCGTTTCAATCGGGCAGATACGGCCATAATGCGTTGGATGCACGTCGCGAACCTCAAAACCGGCTCGCTCACGGGTCAGGCCACCGGGCCCGAGAGCTGAAAGGCGACGCTTATGGGTAATTTCCGACAGAGGGTTCGTCTGGTCCATGAACTGGCTGAGCTGACTGGAGCCAAAAAACTCACGCACGGCGGCCGCGGCCGGCTTCGCATTGATCAGATCATGCGGCATGACCGTATCGATTTCGACCGAACTCATCCGTTCACGAATGGCACGTTCCATCCGCAACAGACCGATGCGATACTGATTTTCCATCAATTCACCAACGGATCGAACCCGGCGGTTGCCAAGGTTATCGATGTCATCCGTTTCCCCATGCCCGTCTTTCAGACGCACAAGGGTTTTCACGACTTCCAGAATATCCTCTTTACGCAGAACGCGGACGGTATCTTCCACATCAAGATCGAGGCGCATATTCATTTTTACCCGTCCGACAGCAGACAGGTCGTAACGCTCGGAATCAAAAAACAGGCCATTGAACAGGGCTTCAGCAGTCTCCTCGGTCGGCGGTTCGCCCGGGCGCATAACACGATAAATATCAATGAGCGCCTGGTCACGGGAACTGCTTTTGTCAACGACGAGCGTATTACGGATATAGGGACCGACATTAACGTTATCAATATCCAGCGTCGAGATCGCCTTGAAGCCCGAAGCCTCCAGTTGATCAACCAGATTTTCCGTCAATTCCTCGCCGGCTTCGATAAGAACCTCGCCGGTTTTTTCGTTAATCAGGTCTTCGGCGGCATAACGGCCGATAAGATCGACATGCCCGACCAGCATATCCTTCAAGCCTTCGTCCATTAGCTTGGTGGCAAGACGCTGGGTTACCTTGGTACCGGCATCCGCCACAACTTTCTGCGTATCCGCATCCACCAGATCGCGAATGAGGCGGCTCCCCCGCACACGGTCAACATTGAAGGGTGTACGCCAGCCCTTCTTCTCCAGTTTATAGTCAACACGGTCGTAGAAGTAATTGAGAATATCCTCATGCGACATATCGAGCGCCTGAAGCAATGCCGTTACCGGAAGCTTGCGGCGCCGGTCGATGCGAACATGCACGATATCCTTGGCATCGAATTCAAAATCGAGCCATGAGCCGCGATAAGGAATCACGCGGGCTGCAAACAGCAGCTTGCCGCTGGCATGGGTTTTTCCCTTGTCATGATCGAAGAAAACACCGGGACTGCGATGCATCTGCGAGACGATCACGCGTTCCGTGCCATTGATAATGAACGTTCCCTTATCGGTCATCAGGGGCATGTCGCCCATGTAAACGCTTTGTTCCTTGATATCGAGTACCGATTTTGCTTCGGTGTCCGGATCAACTTCAAAAACGATAAGGCGCAGCGTCGCTTTCAGCGGCGCGCCGAAGGTCATGCCGCGTTGCTGGCATTCCTCTTCATCATATTTCGGCTGTTCAAATTCATAACTCACGAATTCCAGGCTTGCCGTATCGGCAAAATCCTTGATCGGAAAAACGGACTTGAAAACAGATTGGAGGCCTTCGTCGCCTCGCTGATCCGGGGGTGTGTCCTGCAACAAAAATGCATCGTAGGAGGTCTTCTGAACCTCGATCAAGTTCGGCATCGTCGTCGCCGCCTCGATAGTTCCAAAGTTTTTGCGAACGCGCTTGCGACCGGTAAACGACTGCAAAATGCCCATGCCAAATCCCCGTATGTTTATTGGCCAACTACAAAACAGTCTTTATAAAAAAGACTGCGCCAGATGGATTTTGAAATTCCGCCCAAAGGGTAAGCGTTTCAAAAATCGATCCTGGCAATTCCTTTCCGGTTTGCAGACTACCGGAAGAGCCGCGTTTACAAGTGATCCCGCCGGATCGCCGCCTGCCTGTTCACAAAGCGGCTGCGGGGAAGGCAGCAAACGCCACCTTCCCCGTTCCTTACTCAGCTACCCGAAAGTTGCTGCATCTACCGAACTTATTTAAGTTCAACAGTTGCACCCGCACCTTCAAGCTGCTCTTTGACTTTATTAGCTTCATCCTTCGGCAGGCCTTCTTTGACTGCCTTCGGTGCGCTTTCAACCAGGTCTTTTGCTTCTTTCAGCCCAAGACCCGTAATTGCGCGGACTTCCTTGATGACATTGATTTTCTTTTCGCCAATGGCAGCAAGAATGACATCAAATTCGTCTTTTTCTTCAACAGCAGCGGCATCTCCGCCACCGCCAGCGGCTGCAACTGCGACCGGTGCGGCGGCAGATACACCCCATTTTTCTTCCAGAATCTTTGCAAGTTCTGCAGCTTCCAGCACAGTCAGGCTGGAAAGATCTTCGGCAATCTTTTCGAGATCGGCCATTGTACTATTCTCCTCAGGTAAACCTATTGGTTCGTTTGTCAATATTTAACTGGCTTTTACATCTAACCCTGTTCGGCTTTCGCCGACAGAACACGGGCCAACTGGCTGGCGGGAGCCTGAAGGATACCGGCGATTTTTGTCGCAGGCGCCTGAAGCAGTCCAACCAATTTACCGCGAAGTTCGTCCAGTGATGGCAGGCTGGCAAGTGACTTGACCCCTTCAGGATCCAGTACAGTTACCCCCATGGCACCACCGATAACGACAAACTTCTCATTCCCTTTTGCGTAATCCATTGCAACTTTCGGGGCTGAAACCGGATCGCTGGAATAGGCGATACCGACAGGGCCTTTCAATTTGCTGGACAGGGAATCGTAGTCCGTGCCGTCAAGAGCGAGACGCGCAAGCCGATTTTTCGTCACTTTGAAGTTGGCACCAGCATCGCGCATCTTTACCCGCAGGTTCGTCATTTCCGCCACAGTGAGACCACTGTATTCGGCAATAACAACCACCCCTGCCTCTGTAAAGACACCGTTCAACTCGGCAACCAATGCTTCTTTTTGCGATCGGTCCACTCGTCGTCTCCAGTATTTGAAGTGCCCTAAAAAACGGACACTTCGGTTACATTTGGATCTGGATACCAGATCCGGTTATACTGTCCCAGGTCCACCTGAATTGCTGACCAGCAGCGAATTTTTTAGCTTCCCTGTCTATGCAGGCAACAAGGTGCTTTTAAATTCCCGAAACCGGGAACACCTGCAGTCTTGGACAGACGGACTGGCGAACCAGCCCGACATTCGCCGCGAATAATGCGGCAAATTTCTCATTCGCGTCAGATCACATCACTGACTTCAAGTTTCACGCCCGGCCCCATCGTGGAGCTAATGGCGATTTTCCTGATAAATGTTCCCTTCGCGCCCGTTGGCTTGGCTTTAAGAACCGCACCGACAAAGGCCTTGATATTTTCTCCCAAGGCTTCCTTGGTGAAGCTTGATTTACCCAGACCGGCATGGATAATCCCGGTCTTCTCTGCCCGGAACTCAACCTGCCCACCCTTTGCCGCCTTGACGGCTTCGGCAACATTCGGCGTTACTGTTCCCAGCTTCGGGTTCGGCATCAGGCCGCGGGGGCCCAGAACCTTGCCAAGCCGTCCAACGACCGCCATCATGTCCGGCGTTGCGATGCAGCGATCAAAATTCATCTCACCGCCCTGGATTTTCTCCATCAGGTCTTCAGCACCGACAAGTTCAGCCCCTGCCGCTGTCGCTTCATCCGCCTTGTCCCCGCGGGCAAATACAGCAACCCGCACGGACTTGCCCGTGCCGTTCGGCAGCTGAATTACGCCCCGGACCATCTGATCCGCGTGACGGGGATCGACACCCAGGTTCATTGCGATTTCAACGGTTTCGTCGAATTTCGATTTGGCATTCGCCTTTACGATCTCAACCGCTTCATCAAGGCCATACAGTTTTTCCCTATCGAGGACATCTACGGCCGCTTTTTGCTTTTTCGAAAGTTTTGCCATGATTATCCCACCACCTCTAGGCCCATGGAACGGGCAGAGCCTTTGATAATATTCATTGCCGAATCAATGTCGTTGGCATTCAGATCTGCCATCTTGGCTTCCGCAATCTCGCGCACTTGCGCAGAAGTGACGGTACCGGCAACGCTCTTGCTCGGTGTGGCGCCACCTTTTTTGAGCTTGGCAGCCTTTTTCAGGAAGTATGACGCCGGCGGGGTCTTCGTGATAAACGTAAATGACCGATCCGCATAAACCGTGATCACGGTTGGTATGGGCATGCCACCTTCGAGGTTCCCCGTGGACGCGTTAAACGCCTTGCAGAATTCCATGATGTTGACGCCTTGCTGACCCAGAGCCGGACCAATAGGCGGAGATGGATTTGCCTGTCCCGCCGGGACCTGCAACTTGATGTATCCTTTAACCTTCTTTGCCATTTTCTACCCTCTACAAAATATTAAGGGGCTGTGGTGCGACCATGGCAGGCCTCCCACAACAATCCGCACCATGCGGAAAACTCTAAATCTAACTCTTCTCAACTTGCGAGTAATCGAGTTCCACCGGGGTCGATCGTCCAAAAATAGACACCGACACCTTCAGTTTCGCCTTTTCCTCATCGACTTCCTCAACCTGGCCCATGAAGGTCGCAAACGGACCATCACTAACCCGGACCTCTTCCCCAAGCTCAAAGGTCACCGACGGCTTGGGCCGCTCAATCCCTTCCTGAACCTGATTAAGAACCGCCATCGCCTCTTTTTCAGAGATCGGTGTCGGCTTGTTCGCGTTCCCAAGAAATCCTGTCACTTTCGGCAGGTTTTTCACAAGATGGTATGTCTCGTCGTTCATTTCCATATGCGCCAGCACATATCCTGGAAAAAACTTGCGTTCCGAGTTAACTTTCTGGCCGCGACGGACTTCCACAACTTCCTCAACCGGTACCAGAACTTCTTCGAAAAGATCGGCCATGCCTTTGACTATTGCCTGCTCTTTTACAGACTGGGCCACCTTCTTTTCAAACCCTGAATAGGCATGAATGATATACCAACGTTTTGCCATATTACTCAGGATCCTAACGATAGAATGATTTTGACAACATGCTGGATACCAAAATCAACAGTGAAAAAGAACATCGAGGCGAGAAAAACCATGACAAAGACCATTGCAGTGGTCACCAGCGTTTCCTTCCGCGTTGGCCACGTGACTTTGGAAGCTTCCTGCCGCACTTGGCGGATAAAAGCACCTGGATTTACCTTTGCCATATTTCCTCAAAAATCTTTCTTCAACTGAATGACCCGGCGGTATACTAGACTTTTACAAATAGATCAACCAGATTGGCAGGAGAGGAGGGACTCGAACCCACAACCCCCGGTTTTGGAGACCGGTGCTCTACCAATTGAGCTACACTCCTCCGGTCTGAATTGGCAAACCCGGATCATCGAAGTCACCTTCAATTACCCGGGAATGCCCTCTATTTTTATGTAATCAGTACAACCGTCACTTTACGGAGAACGTCTTTCCTTATTCGACTACAGTTGCAACGACGCCGGCACCGACGGTACGGCCGCCTTCGCGGATAGCAAAGCGCAGGCCTTCGTCCATGGCGATCGGTGCAATCAGCTCGACCTCCATCGTCACGTTATCGCCCGGCATCACCATCT
>NZ_JBDNHC010000164.1:0-4910 GCF_041689005.1 Sneathiella sp. | reverse complement strand
GGCAAGATCATAACTCCTAGATCTCCACAAACCTTCAGAATTATTTTCCGTACCCGTAAACGCACCTTTCAGTGCAGAATCTTGGACCGGTATTTCAGGATCCGGTCAGTGTCACAACGATGACGAAAATCTATATGGCAGCCACGTGAATTTGGCATAAGCAAGCAAAAACAACTGGCGTTTCCAACTATTAGCTTGCGGGTCTATTCCAAAAAATGAGACACATCAAAACCCATGTTCGATACTCGATTCAGCTCTGAATTGCTAACGGCGATCCAGCCTCAATAGTGAATGATGCCAAGCGGCTGAGCTGGCCCGAATGGTCGGTGACTTTGTCCACCTTCATGATGTCGGTCCTCCATTCGTCAGGCGTTATCGTGAACGCTTGATATCCGCGCTGCCCGTTTGCCATCAGAACATTCGGATTACGTGCGATGATTGGCCGCCAGTCTGGGCCACGCATCTTTAAGTCATGCCCGTCGCCCAGAGAACTGATCGAAGTGCAGACGAATTCAGTCGCCACCTGGTTGCGGTCCGGTTCTTCGTCACGCGCGGGGACATAGCCCACGATATTCTGATGCACGTCACCGGTGGATATAACGACGTTCGACAATTGCTTGTCTTGAATGGCTTTCACCAGCCGTCGGCGGGATTCGGGATATCCACGCCAGGAATCGCCGCCTGCGCCCGCTGTCTCGTGATTATAAGGCATGACGACAACCTGCTGACCGATGAGATTCCAGGTCCGATCCTTCTCCAGTCCGTCGCTCAACCATTGTTGCTGACGGTCGCCCAGTATTTGTCCCGATTGCAACGTAGCGGCATCACGGCAGTGCTGCTGACTTGGTTTCTCGCATATCTGGTCGTCTCGATACTGACGGGTGTCGAGCAAGTGGACGCGCAGTAATTGCCCATAATCTAGCCGCCGGAACATCTGCATTCCGCCGTCAAGCGGAAGCTGAGCCTTGCGAACGGGCATATTCTCATACCATGCCTGCATTGCGGCAAAGCGGCGCACAAGGAAAATTGCCGGATCGATGCCGTCCTGATTCTTGTCGGCCGCCCAGTTATTATCAATTTCATGATCGTCATAGGTCATCAGGAATGCTGTCGAGGCATGTGCCGCCTGTAAATCGGGGTCCAGCTTGTAGAGGGCATGGCGCAGCCGATAGTCCTCGATTCTCACCGGCTCGGGTCCGACATGTTCGCGCACCAATGGTATATCATTACGCCGACCCGCCCGTCCTTCATAAATATAGTCACCATAGTGGAAGATCGCGTCAAAACTCTCGTCCGCCATGTAGCGATATGCGGTGAAGAAGCCGTGCTCGTAATTTTGGCAACCCGCTACGCCGATACGAATACGTTCCGCCGGGCTGCCCGCCACCGGGGCCGTGCGTACCTTGCCAATTGGACTGGCGTGCCCGTTTATTCTGAAGCGATACCAGTAAGGCCGCGCAGGCAAAAGCCCTTCCAGATCGACGTGCACGCTGTGACCCAGTTCCGGAAGTGCCTCGGCTGTGCCACGCTGGACGATGTTGCGGAAACGTTGGTCATCCGCCACCTCCCATTCGACGGAATGGATTAGTGGGGACATACCTCCGCCCGGTTGAAGCGGTTGCGGCGCCAGGCGAGTCCAGATCACGAAACCGTCCGGCCAAGGATCACCCGAAGCGACACCCAGCGTGAAGGGATAATTCTTGATCGGGCTTGCAAAGGCGGGCAGGCTCGAAAAACTACCCACGCCCAGAAGTCCCATTGATGCAAGCAACTTACGACGATCGATATTCATAGCTAAGTTCTCGTTTTCATTTGTGGAAAAAAACGACCGGGCGGTATCCGACTGGCCGGCCTGGTCCGTCAGAGGCGGAAGTTGGCGCGCAGATACCAGGTATTCCCGACCTCGAGCCCAGCACGGTAATACTCATTGTTTAGACCTGTGTTCCGCTGACGATCGGCACCAAAGATGTTCCGGCCTTCCAAACGAAGCTGCAACCGCGGCGTCACTGCCCAGCGGGCAGTGAGGTCAAAAGTTGTGAACGGTTCAATATAGAGATCCTGCCAGCTATTAGCGGCAAAGGTCTCCACATAACGGCCCTGATGGTTCATCGCCAAACGCAGCTCTGACCCGTTGCCCAGATCATAGAAAACCGCTGCATTGGCAGAGATGTCGGACTGGTATTGGAGCTGATCGCGCTTGAGCAGTTCACCATTTTCCAGATAGGAAGTGGAACCCGCTGTCCAGATGAAGTTGGTGGAGGCACCGAGTCCCTCCAACGCATGATGGATGTTGCCAAAGCTGTTGTTAATTAGTCCGATCTCAATACCTTTATACGTTGTATCCTCACCGTTGATTGGCTGGGATATTGTATAGGTCTCACTATCAATGATTTCCTGGGTACTGACGGCCACGATGTCGTCCTTGATCATTTTATAAAAGCCCGTCAGCGTCACCATCCCCTGGCCGCCGTTGAAATAATATTCAATTCCGAGATCGAGATTAGTCGATTTGCGAGGTTGTATCTGCGGATTGCCTCGCGTAATTTCCAGCTCGGTCTGATCGATATTCTCTACGGTCGCGATCGTTTCTGGATTGGGCCGTCCAAGCGTCTGGCTGGCGGCTGCCTTAATGCGCAGCGATGGCGCCAGTTGCAGGTTAGCGGTGACATAGGGGAGAAGATTGGTGTCCTTGCCTTCGTAACGGACTTGCTTCGCTTGCAATACACCGTCCAGAACCTGAGCCATATCAGCCTTGAAGTTGACGTGATCGAGCCGTGCGCCAGCGTCGAGCCGCAGGATATCCGACGTGAAAGTACCGTTCAAATAAGCTGCGGCGACCCGTTCACGATAGGTATAATCGTTAATGCGAGTGCGGTGATCACTTTCGGTTTCGTCGATGGTTACGCCGGGTACGACCTCGTCATAAAACCGTTTACGATCGAGCCAGAGAGCAGGGTGGCTGTAGCCCGGAGTGTTGAAGTCTGGAATGAAGGCATAACCCGCAAGGCTGGTACCCTCCTCATACACGATGGCGCTGTTGTCGCGCTCCATATCCATATCGCGGTAAGAACCACCGATTGCAAAGCCGAAGCCCCGGTCGCCTTGGTGATTGTTGAATCCGTAGTCTATCCGACCTTCATAGACATGCGCAGTTGCCTCACGCACATCTTCATAGTGATTGTTGGTCGTGAAATTGGCAGGGTCCAGAAAAGCATTCCCGTTATCGAGCACAAAAGGCACGCTTTCGTTGGTCAGATCATAGGTTAGCCGCGTGCCCGCTTCGTAATCAAAAGCTACGAACGGACGCCACGAACGATACCAAGCATAGGAATAGCCGAGATCGGCGGACAGATGCCCGCGATCGCCAACCTCGATGTCGTTCAGCCATTGCAGTCCGCGCTGGTCACGTTCAAAGCTGTTATATCGCCATTGCATATCCGCGTTGCGCACGCGTATGGTACCGCTATTCTCGGTCTGATCCTGTGCTTGATCTAGGCGATAGATGCGGTTCGTATTCCGGGTTTCCTGCTCGTCCGAGAAATAGGCGAAACCAAAAAGGCTAGAGCTGATGCGTTCGCTAGGTCGGTATTCCAGCCGCGCTGTGCCGCCGAACTTGGAGAACTTGTTGGTGTAGTTGTGCGAAACGAAGGAATTTGGCGCAGCAAAACCATTCCAGTCTTCCGATATTGGTGTTGTCAATTTACCCGCATCGTTGAAATAAAGCCGGTTGGTAACAGCACTATTAGACTGCGTACGCGGCCGCACCTCGTACATGCCGGTCACTACAAGGCCCCAGCTTTCATCTGCACCGAAGCGCGGTGCCCAGACTGCGCTTAATGACGGGCCAAAGGGACTGTTCTTGTCGCCCCCGAAACTATTGTCGTCGGGTACTTCCATATAGCTGGAATAACTGGCCCCGACGGTGACATTAAATAGAGACTGGCTCGAATCAAAGGCACTCGCCGTGCTGATGTCGATCAGCCCGCCGAGAGCTCCGGCGTCAAGATCAGGGGATAGTGTTTTGTAAGCACTCAACTGCTGGACCGCCTCGCCGGGGATGACCTGTAAATTGACCTTGCGTGTGCCTTCTCCGTGATCGCCCGTTGTCGCCAGCGTTAATCCATTTAGTGTTACCGGAACGAAGTCGGGATGTGTGCCGCGGATGGAGGCGAACTGCCCTACATCGTCATTGTAGACGGTACTGACGCCGGTGATACGACGCAGGGATTCCGCGATTGTAATGTCGGGCAGGGCTCCTATCTCATCGCGCGACAATGAATCCACAATCGCTGTCGCCTCGCGCCGAGTTTTGATTTCGGCCTGGTTCTGCAGAGCCGACCCCGTGACAATGATGACATCATCACTGTCATCAGAGGCGGAATCTTGTCCAAGGGCGGGTGCAGCAGAGAGTGCCAAGGCAGAAGTGCTGAGGAGAAGACGTAAATAAGGCGCGCTTGAGCATTTCGCCGTGGCGAGTCTGTGGATTATCTGTGTCATGGGACCCCTTTATTTGATTACACACCGAACGAGACGGATTGGAGGTTCACCTAGCTGCGGTTTGTTACCGTAAGACTGTGGGATAGATGAAAGTTGGAAGACTATTTTATGTCGAATTTGTTGCAACGTTATCGGAGGCGGTCACGCTGACTTTTCCCACGGCATCGCCCATTGAACTGCTGGATACCCAGCCGGAAGGGTGGGCGGAGAAGCTGGGTCAATATTTGCTAGTATCGCGCAAACAACTCCAGGAGGGTGGTAGCGGTGCTTCCTACAGAGGCGGCTCGACCAAACTGCACAGCGAGTTAAGTGGATTTTCTGTCTAACGTCGGCCAGAGCGGCCGCATGACAGGAGCATATATGAGCAAACGACCTCGCCGGAACCACAGTCCGGCATTCAAGGCGAAGGTGGC
>NZ_JBDNHC010000163.1:0-4322 GCF_041689005.1 Sneathiella sp. | reverse complement strand
GCCGACCTTCCACAAACATCAGGGCCAATTATGCAGCGCGCTGATGATCCATGCGGAGGGCTCATTTTACGATCACACAACGTTCAAGCCGTGGCGCCTGCAGGCGCTGGCGTTCAAGGCGATCCGGAGCCTGTATCCCGACTACGATTTATGGCGAGATTTTCCGTATGAGTATGAGTTGGACCGGCTGGCGATTGATGTGATCAATGGCGGCCCGGGACTGCGCGAATGGGTCGATGATGCGGCGCTGGGGCCGGATGATCTGGAGATGCTGGCGGCGGCAGATGAGACTGCGTGGCGGGCTGCCGTGGGCCAGCATTTGATTTACTAAAGTCTATGTCTGAAGTTGCTTGGGAAGCGGACAAGCTCGCAGCCCAAGAAGATCGCACGATGGCTGACATGGGTTCAACCATTCGGTAGGCAATCAAAATGACTAAGCGGATTGAAATCAAACCTTACCGGAGCGAATGGCGTACCGATTTTCAGGATATAGCTCGGACCCTTATGCCGCTGCTACCCGAACACGCGAGTATACATCACATAGGTTCAACAGCAGTACCAGGCTTGGCCGCAAAGGACATCGTTGATATTCAAATTACAGTCGATGACCTTGATCGCGTCCAAACCGCTCTATTCGCTGCCTCAGGTTTTCGTCACATTCCAAACCGGATCGATCACACTCCTGAAGGTAGATCGCTGGCGGTTGAAGACTTGACCAAACTTCTCTTCAAGTTCGACCATCCTGCCAGCCATGTCCACGTCCGTGAGCGTGGACGTTTCAATCAACGTTACGCTTTGTTGTGCCGAGATTACCTTCGTGCACATCCGGACGCGTCAGCTGCCTACGGAAAGGTCAAATTTGAACTAGCTCATCGGTTTCCCGGTGATTCTAAATCCTACTACGTAGTTAAAGACCTAGTGTTCGACATCTTAATGGCTGGGGCGACAGATTGGGCTGCAACTATGAATGGAAGGAACCGGAAGCTGACTATGACGACGAACAGGGGATAGCATCCGTATAAAGCCGAGACTTTGGGAAAATAGCACAGGTCAGCTAAATGACCACTAAGCGCTAGTAAGCATACTCACCCGTGCTTCCGGCTCAATTCGCGCATTGCTTCGTCCAGACCATCCAGTGTCAGCGGATACATCCGGTCATTGACCAATTGCTTGAGCATCTTGGTCGATTGCGAGTAATTCCACTGGTTTTCCGGCACGGGGTTTAACCACACTGTGGCCGGATAGGTGTTGGTTACGCGGGTCATCCACGTTGAGCCGGCTTCTTCATTCATATGCTCGACACTGCCGCCCTGATGAGTGATTTCATAGGGGCTCATCGCCGCATCGCCGACAAACACGATCTTGTAATCGTGGCCGTATTTGTGGAGGATATCCCAAGTGTTGGTCCGCTCTGCCCAGCGGCGGCGATTGTCCTTCCACACGCCTTCATACAGGCAGTTATGAAAATAGAAAAATTCGAGGTTTTTGAACTCGCTATTGGCCGCACTGAACAACTCTTCGACAACTTTGATGAATGGGTCCATCGATCCGCCGACATCAAGAAAAAGCAGCAGTTTTACCGCATTATGCCGCTCGGGCCGCATGTGAATGTCGAGCCAGCCCTGTTTCGCAGTGCCTTCAATGGTTGCGTCCAGATCAAGCTCGTCTGCCGAACCCTCACGTGCAAAACGGCGTAGGCGGCGTAGCGCCATCTTGATATTGCGGGTGCCCAGCTCACGCGTGTTGTCGAGGTTCTGGAATTCGCGCTTTTCCCACACTTTGATCGCGCGCTTATGCTTGCTCTCACCGCCAATCCGTACGCCCTCTGGGTTGAAACCAGAATTACCGAACGGCGATGTTCCGCCCGTACCAACCCATTTATTGCCGCCCTGATGGCGTTTTTCCTGTTCTTCGAGCCGCTTCTTGAGCGTCTCCATAATCTCGTCCCAATCGCCAAGCGCTTTGATCGCTTCCATTTCTTCAGGCGACAAAAATTTCTCGGCAACCGCCTTCAGCCAGTCTTCAGGCACGTCGACCGCTTGCTGGCCGTAATCAGTCAGGATGCCCTTGAAGACTTTGTTGAACACCTGATCGAACCGGTCGAGCAAACCTTCGTCCTTCACGAAGGTGGCGCGGCTGAGGTAATAGAATGCCTCGGGCGTCTGCTCGATCACATCCTTGTCCAGCGCTTCGAGCAAGGTCAGATGCTCCTTGAAAGAAGCCTTGATCCCGGCGGCGCGCAATTCATCTATGAAATCAAAAAACATACGGGTCCTCTAACCTGCCTCCGGCTGCTGCGCCAGAGCCGTGTTGGCGGCGGGTTTATGCACCGCTGCCAACAGCACAAAGGAGATATACATTAGCAAATACCACGCCCCCAACTTGCCAAAAGACACCATAGTCCAGACCTCAGCTTGTCCGGGATAGGTCCATGCCCTGGCAAAGGTCGCAATATTTTCCGCAAACCAGATAAAGATCGTAACCAGAAACCAGCCAAGCAGTAACGGCATCCAGCGGTCATTTCGCCAAACCCGGAAATATATCCGAGTCCGCAAATGCACCGCACCGAGCAGGACGAAAAACCCGAGACGAAGATCGACGAAGAAGTGATGCGCGAAGAAGTTGACATAGATCGCCGCCGCCAACGCATAAGTCGTCCACGCCGGCGGATAATGCGTGTAACGAAAATCGAAAATCCGCCAGACCCGCGCGATATAGCTGCCGACGGCGGCGTACATGAAGCCGGAGAACAAGGGCACATCACCGATTCGCAAATAGCTTGGTTCGGGATAGACCCATGATCCGGCATAGGTTTTGAACAATTCCATGATTGTCCCGACCACATGAAACGCCAGAATGACCTTGGCCTCGTTCCATGTTTCAAGCCGGAATCCCAGCATCGCCAATTGGATCGCCAAGGCCGCCAGCGTGAGAAAATCGTAACGGGGCAGGTCGGCGCCATCGGGATAAAACAAATGAGTCCCCATCAGCAGAGCCAGCATCAGTCCGCCGAACAGACACGCCCATGCCTGTTTGAAACCGAATAGCAGGAACTCATAAAGCCAGGACTGCGGGCCGGGCTGCGGAGTGAACGCCTCCAACCGCGCGCGGACCCCACCGAAACGGGTGGCTGCGAGACTGCCCCCAGATTTCGCTATTTTTCTGGGCATCCAGTCACTCGCTAAAATCCGAAATGTGAAACGGCTCTAGAACACAATTGAGGGAATTACGAAGCGCGAATCGACCGTGGAGCGGGATAGTAATTTATCGTTTCCAAGCGATCTTAAGCCGTTCGTAACGATGATACGGCTACGCGGGGTGCAACAGATATTAGGGGGCGCGATCAATGAAACATGAAACCTTTGGCAATGTTGTTCCAGGCTCGATTGACCTGATCCCGGAAAGTTGCGGCGAAGTGACCGTTGGTTGTTCCGACGTGGCAGGTATCGTCCAATCAGTAATCCTCTCATCCGAGAAATTACGAGCCGAACACGGCGCGCTGCAGGGAACCGTGGCTGAATTAGAGGCTGATCAGCGCAAGGTTTCCGAAGCCAGCGATGAGGCTCGCCTATTGTCCGAACGCGCAATTGAGCGTCTGGGGCAGGGGACAGAGATGATCCAGACCTCGCTCGGCCGAATTTCTGATCTGCTCGATCTGGTGGATACATTGTCCCAGCACGTGACCGGTTTTGCCGCCGCGATGGAGCAGGTGCGCCGGTGTTCACAGGACATCGACCAAATTGCCGAAACCACCAATATCCTCGCGCTTAACGCCACCATCGAAGCAATGCGGGCTGGGGACGCCGGCCGTACTTTTGCTGTCGTGGCTAGCGAAGTGAAAGGCCTCGCCAATGATACCCGTAGGGCTACCGAGGAAATCGGGCGGACTATCGATACGCTGGGCGGCGAGGCGGAACGGGTAATCGCCCAGATCGAAAGCGGCGCCGAGGCGAGCCGCGAAGCCAAGAATTCCGTGATCCAGATCGAACAAACCATAAATGGTGTGGCAGAACTGGTAGAGGAAGTGGACCGCCAAAACGATCAGATTGCCCGTTCCACCGGCACGATCAGTGGTCACGTAACCCGGGTGCAGCAAGTGCTCGAAAGCTTCGATACTGCGGCCTTGCACAACGAAAGCCAGCTGGAAACTGCGCATCACCGGATGAATGAACTGGAACTCACTGCCAGTGAAATGTTCGACAAAATCGTGAAGGCTGGCCTGTCTCCGAAAGACAGCGAGATGGTCGACCGTGCACAATTGGTGGCGAAGGAAATCACCGAGCGGGCCGAAGCCGCATTGGCCGAAGGCAATTTGACGACAG
>NZ_JBDNHC010000162.1:0-18607 GCF_041689005.1 Sneathiella sp. | reverse complement strand
TAAGCCGCCGTCGTCGGCATTCCCATTCCCAGGACCAATGCAACGAGCATGGAAAGTAACACGCCAACAAGGATATTCCCGTGACCGAAACTGACGATAGCCTCAGATAGCTTGATACCGGACCCCGTGAGCCCGATAAGCGACAATGCCATCTGCGCTGTTACCAAAAGCGCCAGAATGGCTGTGATGCCAAATGCAGCTGCGATAACAGCTTTTTGTAAGTTCGCTATTCGTTGCTTCAAATCTTTGGCACTGAACAAACCAATCAACAGGTAAAGACCGATATTCGTACAGATTGCATAGAATGCGGCAAGAGTTGGTGTATTGCCTGAGAACATACTGAGCAGCAAAACGGCCAGCGTGGCAACGAGAGGCCCAATGCGTCCCAAAGCCATCACCTCTTGACGGGTTGGAATTTCGGCAGGATCAAAAGAACGCATTTCTTCCCGGCGCGCTTCAACGTCAATGGACATCCACACACAGGCATAAAACAGAAAGGCAGGGATAATGGCGGCATATACAATATCAAGGTAGGGTACGGACAGAAGCTCAGCCATAACAAACGCGCCTGCCCCCATAATTGGCGGCGTTATCTGTCCTCCTGACGATGCTGTCGCTTCTACTGCGCCAGCAAAGCTTGATTTGTAGCCCAAACGTTTCATCGCGGGGATTGTAAATGCGCCTGTGCTGGCGACGTTGGCGACAGCGGCACCGTTCAGCATTCCGAAAAGGGCGCTGGAGACCGTTGCGACTTTCGCAGCGCCACCCGGAAATTTTCCTGCGGCGATCAACGCAACGTCCATAAAAGTCTGTGCGGCGCCCGTCGCCATCAGGAACGCCCCAAAAATAATAAAAATAGCGATCAGATTTGCAGACAGACCGGTTACTGTTCCCCATATCCCTTCAGTCCCGAGATATAAATGCTCTACCAGATACTTGAAGTCAAAGCCCGGATGGCCCCATGTGCCCGGTATAAACTGGCCAAACTCCGTATAGAGCAGCATGAAAATTGCGAGGATCGGCAAAGCCGGCCCCGTCGTCCGCCATGCAGCGACAAGTAAAATTATGGTAAGCATAGATCCTAAAACTAGCTCAATCGGCATCACTGTGAGATTAAAGGATTCCGTTATTCTTTCTTCCTGAGTCAGGATGTAGACCGTCGCAATGATTGCAATAACCGCAAAAATCAAATCCCCAGCGCATAAGGCGTTATATTTCCTGCCCTTACCATTATAAAATCGTACAAAGCCAAGGAAAACTATTGCAAGGCCAAGCCCGACATGAACCGCCCGCTGTGACAAGGGCGGCAATTGACCAAAGCCAGCTGTGTAGATCTGAAAAATGACTAGCGCCATACACAACGCCCACATGATTGGCCGGTAGAAACCGGGCAATGCGTCTAGTCCACGCTCATCCTCTTCTTCGTTCAGTACGTCTCCCGAGCTCATTTACTTTGATCCCTGCCGTAATTTTTCGAGCTGACTCGTGGAGGTATTTTTGCCAGATCCAGCTACAGAGAAGCTTAATCTAAGCACACTCCACATCCGCCTCACCTATGCCTTTATATCTCGCAAAGCGGCAGATGAGTCCGGCGAACTAATTCGTGCGCCGAACTAGCATCTACAGCGATCGAAAGCTTATTTCATTTCTGGCGGAATGAGACGTTCAGGTATTTCAAGACCGCGTGAGCGATAGAATTTTACCGCACCGCTATGAAGTGGAATGGTGCTGAGATTAATAGAATCCTGCATCACATCCAGCTTACCAAAGGATGGGAACGCAGCAACCTGCGGGCCCGGGTTATCAACCACACCTTCGAGAATGGCTATAACCTGATCATCTGTCAGACTGTCGGTGAGTGCGAACTGACCAACCACCTGTACAGGAGAGGTAAAGGCTGGAAAGTTTTCGACTTCATTGTCTTTGTATTTCTGAAAGTTAATGTAGGCCAAATTTTCCTTTATTTTGGCGACCTCATCATCTGTAAAATTAAGCAATCGAATAGGTGTAAATGCCATTAGCTCAAGCGTCGAGCCGTCGAGAACGCCTGTGCCGCCCGCTTTCACATATCCGTTTGACCGATTATCCTTCACCGCAGCCACGGCATCCGCTAGGCTAGCCCGGTAAAATTCGGGTTTAACATTAATGACTTCGAGCATCTGGATCGCCAACTGCTCTGTTCCTGATCCACGCTGGCCGGGTGTGAATTTTTTGCCCGCAAGCTCAGCGACCGTCTTGATCCCGGAATCCTCCCGAACGACCCAGGCCATAAGTGCCGATGTATGCACCCAAAGCGCCCGAAGTTTTGGCATGGCGTTGCCTTCGAATTTCCCGATACCCTTGTAGGCCTGATAAACTATCTCATAAGTGCCGAGGCCCATATTGATCTGGCCCTGGCCAATCCGTTTGAGGTTATCAACGGCACCACCAGTGGAGATGACAGTAATATCAACTTTATCACCAGATTTTTCGTTAATGGCGCCGGCCGCCGACGCCGCATAGGTGTAATGCACTGATTTAATCGCGCTAGTGCCATAAGCAATCCGGTCGGCGGCATGTGCGCCTCCGGCTACCATAAATACGGCGCAGATGGCCGCGAGACTGTTACGCATTTTCATTATTACTTCCTCCCTGTTAGAAGATTTAAGTCCGCTTTCGGCAATTACATTTCCACCGTCCCCGGCATGGCACCCGTCAGGGTGATACTCCCGCCTTCCCTTTTGGGCCGAGATTAGCCCTGAGCCGACCTTCTGCGAGTGCGATAAACTCGCATAGGATCGGGCGGGTTTCACTTGGGTCGATTATTTCCTCGACCGCAAATGCTTCTGCTGTACGAAACGGGGACGCATAAGACCTCAGTTCCGCTTCCAACTCCTGCTCTCTGGCTTTGGGATCTTCGGCACTTTCGATGTCGCGGCGGAACGCCGCAGCGACACCACCTTCTACCGGCAAAGAGCCCCATTCACCCGTCGGCCAGCTTAATTTCAGATCGATATCATTCTTGTTGCAGGTGGCCATCCCGGCCATGCCATAACATTTCCGGATTACCAGCGTGATGGTCGGCACCGTCAATTGACCCGCCACATAGACGGCCCGCATTCCTTCACGCAACGTCGCTTCTTGCTCTGCTTTCAAACCAACCATAAAGCCGGGCACATCCACCAGGAACACCAAGGGGATATGAAACGTGTCACAGAGCTCCATGAAGCGGATCTGCTTACGCGCAGAAGTGGAATCCATGGCACCGGAATAGAATTTTGGGTTGTTGGCAATGATACCGACAGGACGCCCGTCCAGCCGTGCCAAGGACGTTATGACGGATTTTCCGTGTGTTGGCTGGATCTCAAAAACAGACCCCTTATCAACGACAAGATCAATCAAGTCGTGCATGCTATAGGGAAGGGTCCGCTTTTCCGGAATAATATCACGCAGGGCTACCTCGCACCGATCCACTGGATCATCACAAGAGATTACGGGTGGTAATTCCCATACATTCTGTGGCATGAAACTAAGGAAACGACATATCTGTCCAAGCGCTTCTTCTTCCGTATCGACAGCATTATGAATTGTTCCAGCCTTGTCGACGGCGACCGCCGCACCGCCCAATTCTTCCTTACTGATAACACGTCCCAGAGATCTTTTTACGACGGGTGGCCCCGCAGCAAATATCTGACTGGTTCCGCGCACCATAACCGAGAAATGCGACAGGATTGCCCGCCCTGCCGGGCCTCCGGCTGCTGTCCCAAGAACGGCAGAGGCAACAGGGACCTCCCCTAAAAGCTGGACCGAGCGTTCAAAACCATGGACGCCCGGAAACGCAACATAGCCGCGCCGCTTTGCTGAGGTTACCGTTCCCCCAGCACCATCGATCAGGTTGACCAGAGGAATTTTATAAAAGTGAGCAAGGTCTTCAATAAAGCCTCCCTGCCCGCCTTTGCGGCGCGCAGCCCCGAATGTGGTTCCACCGCGGACGGTAAAATCTTCGCCGCCAATCGCGGCCGGACGGCCATTTATACGGGCCATACCGGCAACATATGGCGCCGGGGTCACCCGAACCAGTTTGTTATTTTCATCATATTCGCCGGTGCCGCCGAGCGTACCGACTTCGCGAAAGCTTTCTTTGTCTGTCAGCTTCGAAAACCGCTCACGGACTGTCAGTCTGCCGTTGGCGTGTTGGCGGGCAATTGCATCCTTGCCCCCCATTTCAAGGGCAGAGACGCGGCGAAAGTAAAGCTCCTCATTTATGGAACTTGCGACATTACCCTCGTCGTCCATCGTTATTTTCTCGGAATTCAGCTCTCGATCGTGCATAGCACCTGATCCTCATCGACTGACTCTTCCGGCTTCACTTTCAACTCGGCCAGCGTGCCGTCCACTGGCGCTTCGACCGGTATCTCCATTTTCATTGATTCCAGGATCATGATGGTATCCCCGGTTTTCACCGCATCGCCCACCTTCATATCCACTTTCCAGACAGACCCAATTACTTCGGACATTACATTTGTTATTGTCATTTACGCGTCTCCAAAATACGGCGTTTAAAAGGTTGTTGGCCAATTGGCCAGTCTATGGCGGCCAATCCCGCCACTGCGTCGCAGTTGTTGAATCTTGAGTTCCTCAATAAGGTATCGACGCGTGTCCTGCGGAGCGATTACAGTTTGCGCCGCGAAGATTTCGGCAATCCCTAGATAGGTGTTGTTGCGTTCCATTTCCTCGCGAATTACCCGTTTTTCCTCATTGTCGACGTCCTTGCCCCAGGTCACGACCTCCGTCGCATATTCGGGGTCCATAAAGCTCACCTCGGCTGTTGGCCAAACGGCAACGGAATCGGAATTTCGTCCGCCGCCCATATTCAGATAAGCTTGCCCATAGCTCTTGCGCATGATCACAGAAAGTTTGGGAACTGTGCACATCTGCAGAGCCGACATGAAGTTCATTATTTTTCCAGGTGCTTTCTTTTTCTCGCCTTCGATGCCGATTACAAAGCCGGGCGTATCGACCAGCATGACAATCGGAATATTGAAGGAATCGCACATAACCAGAAAGCTCGTGATCTTCTCACAACTTGCAACGTCCAGCGCGCCTGCTTTAGAAATCGGGTTATTTGCAACCATTCCAACGACGTTTCCATCCAACCGGGCAAGCCCGGTTACTGCCGGGCGCCCGAAACGGGGCTTAAATTCGAAAAAACTTTCTCGATCCACTATACAACCGATGATTTTTCGGACGTCATATCCGCGCTTTCGGCTATCGGGAAGAATTTGCGGTATTCTCTCCGCCGCTTCGTCACTTCCTTCGGGGATAGCGGCGATGGGCGGTGTTTCACCGTTATGGGATGGCATATAGGACAAGAACTGTCGGACTTCGGCAATGGCCTCCTCATCTGTTTCAACTACGCGGTCGACCAACCCGGTCTCCTCGCTGAGGAGCTTCCAGCCACCCAGATCCTCTGGCTCGACATTCTGCCCGATCGCAAGTGACGCTAGCGCTGGACTGGCCACAGCGAGAATGCCGCCTTTTCGCATTACCGTAAAATCAGCGAGACAGGAATATAATGCCGACGAGCCAAAGCACTGGCCGAGTACTGCAGAAGCCCAAGGTGTGTCGCGCTCCCGCACATATTGATGTGGATCATTACCGAGCATGGTGCCCATGCCTTCCGATCCCATATTATCCGGCATTCGAGCGCCAGAGGATTCACCCAGAAAGATCAGCGGGAAGCCGCGATCTGTCGCAGTCCGTTTCACATGACCAATTTTTTTCATATTGGTCGTACTTGATGACGCACCTTTGACCGTAAAATCGTTGGAGACTACGGCAACTCTGCGACCCTTGATCAGCCCGAACCCTGCTACCTTGCCATCCGCAGGCGTTTTCTCCCGCTCTTCTTCAAACACGGCGGAAACACCCAGCAGACCATTTTCCGAAAATGTCCCCGGATCGAGAAGCGCATCAATGCGGCTTCGGGCATTCATTACCCCGGCGGCCTCACGACGCGCAAGTTTTTCTGTCCCCCCCATCTGGCGGGCAACCTCTTCCCGCTCCCGCAGAAGCTTCAGGCGACCGTCCAGAGTTTCGGGGATTTCATCGTGCCTCATTTACTCACTCCAACTGACCTTTTTCTTATTTGTTTTACTGTGTACCAGACGGCGATGCCGGACCTTTAACCGTCGCATTCTTTTCCAACCGTTCGACTTGCGCCTGTGAAAGATTAAGCTCCCCGCGCAGCACATCATAAGTATCCTCGCCGCATTGTGCCCCGGCCCGCCAAATTCTTCCGGGTGTCCCTGACAGTTTTGGAACCACCCCAGCGACAGTCACATTGCCGAGTTTCGGGTCCTCGACATCGACTAGCATCTCCCGTTCGCGAAAATGGGGATCATCGAAAATATCATCAATCTTGTAGATACGCGCCGCGGGGACTTTGGCCGCGAGCAGCTCTTCCTCTATTTTTTCGACCGGCCTCATCTGCGTCCAATTACTAATGAAGCCATCACAATCGTCTTCGTTTTCAGCGCGAGCGACGGCAGTCTTGAAGCGAGGGTCTTCAGCAAGTCCCGGCCTACCAATAACCGTGGCCAGACGATAAAAAACAGGATCAGACGCCGCTGCGATAACAACAAAACGGTTATCGAGTGTTGGATAAATCGAATTTGGCGTATTGCCAGGTAGCCGTGATCCAGCCCGCTTCGCTACTTTTCCAAGTTGCTGAAATGCGGGGACATGTGGCTCCATAAAACTGAAAGCAGATTCATAGAGAGTGGCGTCAATCACTTGCCCAATCCCCGTTTGATGCCGTTCCACCGCTGCCATCATCGCGCCGAACGCCCCGTAAAGGCCCGTAATATAATCGGTGAGCGACGTAGCAACCCTTGGCGGGGGCCTGTCCGGATCACCAGTGATTTCCCGAAGGCCACTCACAGCTTCGCCAACAACACCATAACCACTCCGGTTGCTATAGGGGCCCGTTTGACCAAAACCGCTGATCCTTACCAGAATAAGGCCCGGATTTTCTTTTTTGAGGTCATCATAGCCAAGCCCCCAACGTTCAAGCGTGCCCGGGCGAAAATTCTCGACAACAATATCTGCGCCCAAACACAGGCTGCGAACGAGCTCCCGCCCCTCTTCTTGGCGCATGTTTATGGAGACGAGCCGCTTGTTTCGAAAAATTGAGGTGCCGTAGAGTGACTGACCTTCACGACGGCTGCCCATGGATCGTACGGCGTCGCCCTCAGGCTGTTCAATCTTTATGACATCTGCCCCAAAATCCGCCATTAATCTTGTGCAAAATGGTCCGGCAACCATTGATCCAAGCTCGATAACGCGCAACCCTTTCAGGGGACCTGTGCGATCGCTTATATTGTTTTCTGCTGTTGTCATGTCCGGACCGTTCTCACAGGAGAAAGTCGTTATATTTGAGGAACCATTTGCGGACGCTGCGGATATTTGCGCGCTTCAATTCCTCCGCGTGGACGGCATTGCCCGCTCGCATGGCCTGAAGTATTTCCTGATGTTGCCGGAACCCTTCGCTCGCGCGCCCCGGTACCAGCATGAGACGCCGCGTCATACTGAGAACGCGGTCATAGATGTCATCCAGCACCCCACGCAGGGTATCGCTACCGCTCGCATTGATACAGCTTTGACGAAATTGAGCGATCGCTGCCAAATAGACATTGAAATCATTTCTCTCAACAGCCTTTGCAAGATCGTCACCAAATAGATTTATCAGGTCGTCCCAATGCTCTGGTTCTGTATTCTGCGTCGCAAGTCGTACCATCAGTCCTTCCAGCACTTCTCGTACATCAAATAATTCAAGAAAACTGCCTGCCTCCAGCCGCATAACAACGGCGCCCTTGTTCGGAATGCGCTCGATCAGCCCGCGTTCTTCCAGTATTCCAAACGCATCTCGGACCCGAGAGCGCGAAACGTCAAATTCCTCGGCAAGTTCATTTTCCCGAATACGGGATCCCGGCGGCATCTGGTTACTAACAATTCGCCGACGCAGCTCATCTACCAATCTGTCGGTGTCAGAGATTCTCGCCTTTGAGGCGGAAACGACCGATGATAATTTTGTGACGTTCTTGTAACTCATTCCCGCATCGCCCCCCTATTATTCAAACGATATTTATTGCTAATAATATTGTCAACAATATAATATACAATTATATCATCAGTTATATTCGGAGCTATGTTTTCACCGAGGCGTCTTTATGCTTACCGTAAATTAGTGAGAAAATGCCCGCGAATGCGCGAATCCATTTCGGTGGCGGGAGGTTGAATTGATGTTCCGGCTTTAGAAAATCCGATAGTTAGAGAGAAAATTACTAGTTTGAGATTATGGCTTATTGCTGGCATCATGCCTTGGGTATTCAGCTTTCAAAAGAGGTCCCATGGCGTCGCTCGTGATTGATCCTTCCGGTCTGTTTCTAACCCTCACAACGCACACTGGGGCCTTGCGGTTTCACGCCATATGGCTACGCGACAATGCGGACGACGCCGACACCCGCGCGGCAGGAAATGGTCAGCGACTCATCGCTTTGCGCGACATCCCTGCGGGTATAAAAATTTCGCAGGCCGAAGTTCACGATGACAATCTCAGTGTTACTTTTACGCCTGAAGGCAAAGAAGTAGCCTATGATCTAGACTGGCTTGAAGCCCATGCCTACGACGCCACCGATACTTGCCCGCGTGGTTGGACAGCCTCAAATGTTGAAACCTGGGATGCAAGGCTGATGCAGTCCGTGCCCGTCGGTGACTTTGCCAAATTGACCCACTGCAGCACGGCTCTGTCCGACTGGCTGGGCCATGTCACCAGATACGGGTTTAGCAAGTTGGTGAACGGCCCAGTCGAAGAAGGGGCGCTGTTCCGTGTGGTCGATCTGTTCGGTTATGTCCGTGAGACCAATTATGGGCGGCATTTTGACGTCAGAACGCAAGTGAACCCCTCCAACCTTGCTTTTACCGGGCTTGGATTGCAGGCCCATACCGACAACCCGTACCGCGACCCGGTCCCGACGTTACAGATTCTCTATTGCCTCGAAAGCTCAGCACCGGGAGGAGAGAATATGGTGGTCGATGGATTTGCCGCAGCTTTGCGCCTGCGGGAGGAAAACCAAGAGTATTTCGATATCCTGGCCGACCATTGCGCCCGCTTCGAGTATGCCGGCGAGGCCGGAGTTTGCCTGACATCCCGTCGTCCGATGATTGAACTCGCCCCTGACGGCGAATTAATCGGGATACGTTTCAATAACCGGTCGCTGGCCGCCGTAACGGATGTACCGTTCGACCGGATGATGACCTATTATGACGCCTACAGACGATTAGGCGAGATTATCGACGAAGAAGCGATGGAGGTTACATTCCGCCTCAATCCAGGCGAGGCATTTGTGGTCGATAACACCCGTGTTCTGCACGCCCGCAAAGGATACTCAGGTGAAGGGACGCGGTGGCTTCAGGGCTGTTACGCGGACAAGGACGGACTGCGATCAACTTATGATGCGATGCGCCGCCAGGGCCCGTCTGGAAGCCCCCGGAATGACCTTCAATAAGGAACGACTAACCCGCCGACACCATCTAGCGCCTATTAGTTTTCCTTTTGAAATTATTCATTTAGAATTTTTATCATCTCATCGCGCATGGCAGATTTCTAAGGCTTTCCAGTTACGATCATCGGCAGTTCGGACACCATCCGCACATGTTTCGGGATGTTGTAATGCGCGATCTGGTTCTGGCAGTAGGCTTTGACATCCTCTTCCGCCAGTGTCGCGCCCGCCCGTTGAACGATCCAGGCATAGACTTCCTCACCATATTTCTCATGTGGAATGTCAAAGACCTGAACTTCCTGAACATCCTTGTGGGTAAAAAGAAATTCCTCGATCTCGCGCGGACAAATATTCTCGCCGCTGTGGGTCCAGAGCGCGCCCCGCTTTCCGACCGGCACATCGGCTCTCGCCTCATCGACGATCCTGACCTCGACATGCGGTTGAATCAGAAGGCCCCCATAGATGACAATGCCCAACATCAACAGCGTAACTAACTACGTTTTGTGATTAGCGCATCCAACGACAAAGGTCCAGCGCCCTTGATCATCAGATAGACAAGCAGAAATATCCACAACAGCCGTTGATCTGAAATAGCTGAATCGTGCACGCGGTCGAACCAGGCTCCCACGGTCGCCGTATCTGCCCCATGGAACTGAATGTCGACAAAACTCATAACGATGATAAAACCGATCATCGCTAAGCTGGACAGTCGAGTGAACAATCCAATGACTACTAAAATTGGAATGATGAATTCGGCATACGTGCCGGCGAACGCCAAAATTTTCCACGGAAATAGTGCGATCTGGCTCGGATCATAGCTCGCGGCTTCGGCAATCGGCGGCAGGATTTGTGCATAAGCACCGATCCCCGGTATAAAGATATCTGGAAAGCCGTCACCAACTTTTGTAGCTGCCGAATTAAGAAAAAACAACAGCAGCACGGCGGCGAAAACAAACCTGGCGGCAAGACCCAAGAACCATCCGCTGAGCAAAACCTCGATACGGTTGAACATCCGATCATGTAAGGCGATCAAGCTTAGAACTATATTCATGACGGCGTATCTCCTATGGCATTGTCGCCATAACCCAACCCGGCGACAGCACCAGCAGCGAAAAGATCAAAAAGTACAGTGGATGGATCGAGCGCTTCTGCATCGGCGCTTTCGAGTGCAACACTCAACGGCACTCCGGCGAACAACGTAGCGCCCAAGTTGAAGGCCGGGCCTTGCAGTTGAATCACAGCAACGTCCAAATGCGGCCGCACGATCATGGCATATGTACGACCAGACATCAGGCCCCGCAAATCCACGGGCGCGGGCCCCTGATGCGCTTCCCAAATTGAAACAGCAGGATGATCTGCAGCGAACATCTGCAGCGACGGATGCGGGCGAAGCTGCAACGTATCCAAGTCTACTTCGGGTATATTTGCCAGCGCATCGATCGTCAGCGGCACGCAATCCGCAGCGTGATACGCAGCCAGCCAGGCTTGCTCCAGGCGCGCGACGTCGGCGAGATACGGCAGGCTTTCGGCAGGCTCAAAATTACGAATAAAAACATCAAAGCCCGCGCCGTATTTCAACAGAACGGGTGAAGTTGGTGGATGTGCCCGAATAAAAGCCTGCGCCATTGCCGCAAAAAAAGCGTCTCCGACCAATGCGCGGACGACGGGAAACGTCTCTTCAAGCGCACGCCGCAACCCAACCATCACATTATTCCGATAAACATCGAAGCGCAACGGGGCAGCGCGGATACCATCCGGTTGCATTCGGTCCGGGTGCAGCAGAACACCGGCAAATTCTTGCTGAACGTCAGGCCACATAGCGTGCCTGCGACGCTTTCGTACCAGCCCGGATCGCTTCGATGCGCTGCGCCTCTGCCAGCAAGACAGGCCAGTCAGGAACGTCATTGTCCCATTCAAGCAAGGTCGGTTGCATGTCAATTTTTGGCAAAATCCACTGATAAAGCGCCAGCACCTCATCCGCGACGGCGCGATCATGGGCATCAATCAAGAATGGCGTACCATCACCATCCACCGCGTCTGCATGCCCGGCCAAGTGAATCTCCCCGACCCGGGGCAACGGCAGCCGATCAACATAGTCTTTTGCATCCAATCCGTGATTTACAGAAGTGACGTATATGTTGTTAATGTCCAATAAAAGACCGCAGCCGGTGCGTTGAATGATCTCAGCAAGGAAATCAGCTTCGTGCCACGTGCTGGCGTCAAAGCGCAGATAGGTCGATGGATTCTCTAATAAAATAGTGCGCCCTAACATCGACTGCACATGATCGACATGCGCCGTCACGTTGGCGAGTGTTTCGGAGGTATACGGCAGCGCCAGCAAATCATTGTAGTAGTGATCTTGATGACTGGCCCAGGCCAGATGCTCAGACACCAGCGCCGGTTGATAGCGTTGCACGACAGCTTTCAACCGCTTCAGATGATCGTCGTCCAGCGCATCCGCGCCACCAATGGAAAGTCCGACCCCATGCACCGACAGAGCATAGTCTTCACGCAATCGACGCAACCGAGCGTGAGGGGGACCGCCATCGCCCATAAAATTTTCCGCATGGACTTCAAAAAAGCCGACGTCCGGCAGGCTTTGTAAAATATCGGCGAAATGTTCAGCTTTAAAGCCGACGCCGACACCCTGAATCTGCGATAAATGCTGAGCGATCACGGTCGTCCCCCAAGCCCACTATGCAAGTTAAATTAGCTCGGTAAATCGCGTGTCAAAGGCTCAAGCGAGCCTGCGCGGTCACCCGGCAGGTCGGCGGTCTCGCAAGTCCCTTTAGGGACCATTTTCCATGCATTACCTTGATAATCGATGGTCGATGTGCCGGCACATGTGGTGCCGGCTCCGGCCTTGCAATCGTTCTGATGTGCTTTGGCCACGCCATAGCATTTGACGTTCTCGGCAGCGAAAGTCGGGGTCGAGAGGGTTACGGCACCCGCGGTGGCGAGGGCACCGGCCACAATGGCGGCTGAGGTAAAGCTACGTTTCATGATAAAGTCTCCCATAACACAGTGATAAGACGACATTCAATGCGACCATGCTGGCCACATCAATATATATGTCATCCAGCACTAAGCGCGGGAAATCACGTCCGGTCACTTGGTTGTGAGAGAGAAGAGAGCCGTTGTTGGAAGTTAGGTTAGTTCGTTACCGTATGAATATAACCCAATTGGCATTGTCACATAAATTTTCGCGGGAAAATTAAGGCAAAGCTACTCTCAATCGAACGACAATATCTTCTATCAGCGCCATCGCAGTAAACTATTCGCTGCAAAGCGCCTGTTATGCCATGACCGAAAATTCCAATGTGATGACCAATATTTGCTTCGGAATCCCTCAATCTGGATCATTCACGAGTTCATTTTGGTAAGTCGTAATAAAGTCGGTACATACCGGGCCCGCTCGATAGACAGGATGTAGGACGGAACGTATCAGAAACGGCAAATTTGAGGCGAGGCCGTCTAAGCGGATAGCCGCAAGCGCATCATGCAATCGATCTATTGCGGCGTTTCGATCCGAGCCGAACGCCATAACCTTGGCAATCATCGGGTCGTAAAATGGCGTTACGGAATCGCCCTGTGTTACGCCGGTATCGATTCTGACGTTTTCCATACCTTCCGGCAGCACAAAAACGTTGAGCGTGCCGGGTTGCGGTAAAAAACCTTTAGCAGGGTTTTCGGCATAAATTCTTGCTTCTATCGCGACTCCACGCGGCTCAGGGACAGACAGTAAATTATCTGAAATCTCGCCATTCGCAAGCTTCAACTGTCTTTCGACAAGATCAACACCGAGGATCATTTCAGTGATCCCGTGCTCAACTTGAATGCGTGTATTCATTTCAAGGAAAAAGAAATTTCCGGTATCGGCGTCGACAATAAATTCGACAGTGCCAGCGCTTCGGTAAGATGTTGCCTTGGCGAGAGTAACGGCCGCATCCGACATCGCTTTACGGTGCTCTGGCGAGATGTCTGCCGCCGGGGCTTCCTCAATAACTTTCTGGAATCGTCTCTGCACTGAACAATCACGGTCCCAAAGAGCAACAGCGCGGCCATCACCGGTGCCGAACACCTGCACCTCGATGTGGCGAGATCGTTGGATAAATTTTTCAACGTATACCTTACCGCTACCGAACGAGCGCGCAGCTTGGCTGTGCGTGGCGCTAACTGTCGCTTCGAGCTTGTCGGGAGTATCTACCCGCCGCATGCCGATGCCGCCGCCACCGCCTGCTGCCTTTACCAATAGCGGAAAACCGATTTCGTTGGCAGCCTGTAAAAGGGGCTGCATATCCCCGCCGTCCCATGGAGCGCTTGCCGGGAGCACAGGTACGCCGGCAGCAGTGGCGAGGTGCCGCGCCTGATTCTTATCGCCCATATCCCGCAAAGTTTGCGGTGGAGGCCCGATCCAGATCAATCCAGCGGCCTCCACAGCCTGCGCGAAATCACCGCTTTCGGAAAGGAAGCCATATCCCGGATGTATGGCCTCGGCACCAGTGCTGAGAGCGGCATTGATAAGAGCAGTCTTGTCGAGATAGCTGCTAGCAGCTGGAGCCGGGCCGATAGCCACAGACTGGTCAGCATTTTTTACGTGGAGGGCATGTGCGTCAACGTCAGAATGAACGGCAACGGTTTGGATTCCCATTTGCCGGCAGGTTCTGGCGATGCGGCAGGCGATTTCTCCACGGTTTGCAATCAGTATCTTTTTCATTTTTATCTAGTTTCCAGACAATCGAGTAAAACGGAGTTGAGCTGCTGTGGTTTTTCATACTGAACCCAATGTCCGGCACCATCAATATGATGAACACGGATATCAGGATGCAGTGCTTTGACGGAGACGCTGTAATCGGGTTCATTTCGCAAGGCGTAGGAATCCTTACTTCCCCATATTGCGTCCACTTGTGGCAAGGGCAGACCGGCACAAGCTCTCAATAGAGCATCGGACCGAGAATATGGCTTGCCGTAAACACGGGCCCGGGCAGCGTTGTCGAATTGCAAGTCTATCGTCTCATCGGTGATTTTCGATGTATCGGATATCATAACAATCCCGAGATTTTTCCGATGCATCTCACGGCGTTCCGCAATGCTCATATCTGGCCTTGGGCGTGTGAGATCTTCAAAGGAGCGGGTTACAAAACCCAGACCAGCGGGAGCGATGAATGTCAAACTCAGAAGTTTTCCCGGATGGACTTCATTCATGAGCTTTGCCAACTGGCCGGCCATGACGGTACCAAATGAAAACCCGACGATATTTATGCCGTGATTGATATCAATAAGAGTTTCAAGCCCGCCAAGCAGGGCGCCGGGGATTGCCTCGAGAGCGTTATCCAGTGTTGGATTCTCGGAATCACCAAACCCCGGCATGTCAGGCACAAGAACGGTGTATTTCCCTGTCAACGCGGGGATGGTCCGCAGCCAATGCGTCCATGAGCCATATCCACCGTGTAGCAATATGACGGGAGGGCCTGCGCCCCATATGCGCCATACCGTTGATGCCGAACGCCACGTCGTCGACTTTAATGCCGCGCTTGCATTCATTTGATCCGCGGTAGCATAAAGTGATATTGGATTGCCACGATCGTCAGACATTGGCAAATTTGACCGTGGCGGAACCGGTAATGACACGGCGCTCGCCGACATAGCCGTCAATGTCAACGCTGCAGGTTTTTTCGCCCTCCGCGTTATCTTTGGCCTTTATGACGCCATCGAATTTCAATGCATCGCCGGGTTTTACGGGGGAGACGAACCGGCTACGTATATCCTTTACCAGGGCACCGGCACCCGCCCATTCCGTAACTGCCTGGCTCAGGCATCCCATGCTCAGCATACCGTGCGCTATGACGCCTCCCAGTCCGGCTTCAACAGCAAAGTGATGGTCGTAGTGAATACGATTATAGTCCCCCGACGCCCCGGCATACATAACCAGTTGAATGGTCGTCACCGGGGGCTTGGAGAAACTGAACGTATCATCGACATTGATGCTGTCAAACATGTGCGGTGCTGGAGAGGCGTAATCCATAGCGAGTTCCTCGGTCTAGCGTTGCAACGTAGAATCAAAGTTTTCACCCATTGCGGCCTGCCCGATGATTTGGGCGGACCGATCATGGCCGGCGTGAAGGACATGAGTCTCCAAGTCGCGGATATAACGGGCCAATGGTAGATTATCGAACATTGCCGTTGATCCGGAAGCATGGATGATCTTGTGCGAGATTTCGAAACCAACTTGAGCGGCCATCGACTTGGCTGCGATCGACAGGAGTTCAGCCTCGACAATATCCTTTGTTTTCCAAGCGCGGATAGCATCGTGGAAAAGCGCTTCCGCGGCTTGCAGGGCGATTTTCATTTCGCCGGTCCGCATTTGGATTATGCCGTCGGAGTTTTTGCCTCTGCCGCCGATATATTCAATATACCAGTCAAACATACCTTCCGCTGTTCCCAAATAGTTGGCCGCAAAACCCAAGTGATACTTGCCTTGATAACGGCCTTTAGGATATGCACCGGGGGCGCCAAAAACATCTTTGTCTTCGATAAATACGTTATCGAGCGTAATGATGGGGCTTGACGCTGCCCGCATGCCAGCTGGCCGGTACCAATCGAGGTCGACGCTGACACCCTTCATATCTGGCCTGATTATAACCATCTGATGGTTGTCCAGATAGTTCTCAACACCGGCAATCGCCGCGAAGATAACGGCAAAGCCCATTGTCGGCCCATTAGTCGCATAATTTTTTTCGCCATGTAAGATAAAACCGCCGTCTTTGGGGGTTGCGGTCGTGTTCATCTTGTACATGTGGCTGCGCTTCGCTTCCGATCCAACGAAGGATCCCAGAAACGGGCGGTCGAACATCGGCTGAATGTAGCGTTCTTTCTGATCCTCGGTGCCAAGATCATTCAAAGCCCATGCCGTATGATTATGGACCTGTAAGCAATGAGCTGTTCCGCTGCAACCACGCGCTACAACGCGAATGGCCTGCAGATATGTCGCAGGGTCATCAGTATCGAGGTTGCTGCCTTTCCCCCCCATCTCTTTCGGCAATGTCATTGTAAGCCAGCCAAGATCATGCAAAGTCTGAATATTCTCGACGGGCATGTCCGCATTTTCATCATATTTGCGGCCGCGCGGACGGAACTCTTGCACCGAAATTTCGTGAAGCTCCTTGATGGCCTTGCTGTTTAAGGCTTCAACTGGATCAATCATTTTTCTTCTCCCTTTCAAAATATCTCTCATTTTTTTACGATCTTATGCAGACGCGGTTTCTATGTTGCTGTGCTTTGTACCGCTTTGTCCTTCAGTTCTTTTTTCCTAATTTTGCCGCTGGCAGTCATCGGCCAGTCGCGTGTAAACTCGACGTAGCGAGGTACCTTGTAGCTGGCGATATGGGCGCGGCAATGCTGAGTGATATCGTCCATGGAAATCGATACACCGGGTTCAATTTCTATGTAAGCGAAGCCTATTTCGCCCATCCGTTCGTCGGGCACGCCAACAACGGCCACTTCTCGAACCCCAGGGATTTTCTTGATAAAATGCTCTATCTCGAGCGTGGCGACATTGAACCCGCCAGGCTTGATCATTTCCTTGAGACGGCCGCGAAACAGCAATTGGCCATCGTCCCGTATGACGCCAATATCTCCAGTCTTAAGCCATCCGTCAGCGGTAAACGTAGACGACGTTTCGTCGGGCAGCTTGTAATAGCCAGGTGTGACCGTATAGGCATTGACCTGGATTTCACCCATCGTATCATTGCCGAGATCGCTATCCATTTCAGGGTCTGCGATGCGAATTCTGACATCCGGCATCGGATGGCCACAGGTTTCAATGCGGTCTTTGATCGGGTCGTTCCAATTACTACGACAAACCGCATTTGATGTTTCGGAAAGCCCGTAGACGTTAGTGAGATCTGACACGCCAAGATCTTCAACCAACCATCGAAAGGACTCTGAACGCAAAGGCGCGCCGGTACCGGTGCGTAAGGAGGATAGATCGTAGCGATCACGTGTCCCAAATTGCTGCAAATCACGAACAATCGGCTCGACGTAAAAGCTCATGGTAATCTTTTCCGCCTCGACGGTTCGGCAGAAACTTTCAGCATTAAACCCATTGTCCATAAGTACAATGGCTCCCCCGGCAAGGAATGGCGAGAGCGTAAACGATGTGCCAGTAGCACTGAACAAGGGAACAGAGGTCAGATACCTGTCTTCCGGACCAAGCCGCATGCGACCGATAGTGTTGTAGTTGTTTTGTAAAAGAGCACCATGACGAACCAGCGCGCCCTTAGGGAACAAAGTTGTACCGGACGTATACATGATCTGCGCGATATCTAGCGGTTTGATGCCAGCCGTAGTTGTTTCAAAAAGATTGTCCTGTTGAGCAAGGCGCGCACCGATGGCCTCGACTTCAGGAAACGCGATAACCGATGGCGGCAGATGTTCGCCGATGCCGACGACGCTTCCAAGGTTCGGTAGTACGTCGCTTTCCCAGGCGCCGGGTTTATAGGAACGGAAATTAGGATCAACGGCTTCGAGAATGCTGAAATAGTCAACTGTGGCAATGCCCGCAGACATAATCAAGGCTCTGGCTTCACTCTGTGCCAGGAGAAAGCTGATTTCCTCGTTACGAAATCGAGTGTTAATAGGAACCAGAATGGCACCCATGGCTGGCACCGCCCATCTTGCGATCAGCCACTCCAATGAGTCCTGCGCCCAAAGCGCTACGTTGTCGCCCGGGCGCACGCCCTGTTCAATGAGGCCACGCGCCAACGCACGGGCACGGCGGCCAAGTTCATGAAAACTGACACGCTGCCCGCCGGCGATAATGGCCGTGCGATCGTTATGCTCAACTACGGCCCAATCCAACGCTTGCGAAAACGTCCGGTTTTTCCAATCAATCGCCAAGTGTCAGCACCTCTCCGTTGGTAGCATTAGCATTGTCTAACGCCGCGTTTCCGGACCGCCGCTGACATAAACGACCTGCCCGCTGACAAACCCCGCCTCGTCACTGCTCAGGAAAGCGACAAGATTGGCCACATCACTTGGCACACCGACCCGCCGAACGGCTATGT
>NZ_JBDNHC010000161.1:0-6149 GCF_041689005.1 Sneathiella sp. | reverse complement strand
GCAAGCCAGATACTCGGCCTTGTCGCGCATGGGGAAGACCCGGCAACGGCCAAGCAGGCAGAAAAAATGGTGCTTACCGTCGCCCAGCTTTGCGATCGATACCTTGAACATGGTGCGGCGACCAAGAAGGCGTCCACGCTGGCGACGGATCGGGGGCGCATTGAGCGGCATATCAAGCCACTGCTTGGCCGCATGCGCGTGCCCGACGTGAAGCGCTCTGACGTTACCCGGTTCCTGCAGGACGTTGCTGCTGGCAAGACAGCAGTGGACGTTAAGACAAAGGCGCGGGGCAGGGCGATTGTTCGCGGCGGCAAGGGCACCGCCACGCGAACGGTTGGCCTACTGGGTGGCATATTTTCGTTCGCGATCGAGTCCGGTTGGATCTCTGAAAATCCCGTTCGCGGCGTGAAGCGATACCGCGACAACCGCAACGAACGTTTCTTGGATGCGGCCGAGTTGACGAAACTGGGCGCGGCGCTGGATGCGGCCGAAGTAAAGGCGGAAAACCCCTATGCGCTCGCCATCATTCGGCTGCTTGTCCTGACAGGAGCGCGCAAGGGCGAAATCGAAAGCGTCCGCTGGTCCGAAGTGGACTGGCAATACTGCTACCTCCGCCTTTCAGACTCAAAGACTGGGCAGAAGCTGGTGATGCTGAACGGCGCTGCGCTTGAAGTCCTGAAAGCCGTGCCACGTCAAAACGCGTCCGGTTTCGTATTTCCGGCAACCCGGTCGGAAGGCTATTACGCGGGTACATCGAAGGTTTGGCGGAGAATCCGGCATGATGCCGGACTGGCGGGCGTCCGTCTCCACGACCTGCGCCACAGTTTTGCGAGTATGGCAGTTTCGGGAGGGGCCAGCCTGCCAGTAATTGGTGCTTTACTCGGCCATAGGGACGACTCGACAACGGCGCGGTATGCGCATTTGGCAAACGACCCGGTCCGCCAGGTTTCCAACCAGATCGGAGCTGCTCTTCACCGGGCAATGAAATCGGAAGAAAACGGGGAGGCGCAAGGTGCAGAAAGAACCAATTGAAGCTGGTTGGAATTTTCGGAAAGAGCTGGTCGCGGAGGACTTGCCTGAATCGGATAATATCTCAATTCGTGTAGCTGCCGCTTGGCTTGCAGGAATCCCAGCCAACGCGCTCCAGAATTTCGAAGCTGCAAGACCATCTCACCAAATGGGGAGGTCAGAGCAATCAATGCGTTTTTGGCGCGGCGTTTTCCAGCACATCATTGCCCTAGAAGACGGGCCAGCGCCCTTTCCGTGGCTGGACCTCATTTCTAATGACGCAGTTCGGAAAATCCCGGGCGAAGAACGCCGCGAAGAGACCGAAAAAAGGGTTCTTAAAGCTGCGCGACGGTACGTTTCTTTAAGTGGTCAGAGCTTTGATCAGCTTGCGGAATCTTGGTCTAACCATTTGCGATACCAAATTAAGAAAATTTGGGCGTTGAGGGATGCTCTAGGAAAAATATTGGCTGAACTGCCATCACTACTGCCCGACGATGCAACTGGCAAGATTGTTCGCGAGGCTATGGATGGGCGTCGGCAGGACGCTACAGGTGTTTGCATCTCCTTGCGCACCGGTTCGCTCGACCTCGTGAATTGGCCTGGCCATCCAAGCTCGCGCTTTTCTGAGTTGTGGCGACAAACAGGATCGGTGGATTTTCGC
Organism: Sneathiella sp.; assembly: GCF_041689005.1. Taxonomy (GTDB): domain Bacteria; phylum Pseudomonadota; class Alphaproteobacteria; order Sneathiellales; family Sneathiellaceae; genus Sneathiella. Next base: position 4,480 of record NZ_JBDNHC010000161.1, on the reverse strand, counting down.
GAGACGTTGATTGGCGGACTTTTCTTTGATCGAAGTGCTCTAGTTGATTTCTTCGTTGTCAAGCCTGACCAGGACCGCGACAATTGGATTGGGTACATCCTCGGCTTGCGATGGTGGCCAGTTGAACTCGCAGTAGCCTATCTTGCTTTTGATGGAGAATGCCAACAGTTGCACAAAAACCATGAGGCATCGCGACAGATCGGTTATGGAAATTTCAGTTTCGTACCGCTAGTTGTTAATGACAGTGATGACGTCGTCGCAGTCAATTGTACACCGGCTACTGAACAGCTTACGCAAAAGCTGCAGGCGGGCAGTATTTCTGCGAAGGGACTTCTAAAACCTGCATTAGTCTTTCAGGAAATTGACGAGGCTGACTGGTTCGCACTCAATTTGTTCTCGCAGCAGTATCCAGACAAGTTATTTGCAGCAGAGAATGAATCGGACTTTGAAAGAAGCTGGCATAACATCACCGTGTCAGCTGCTGAAATACGCCAAATGTGTCCGCCGATTAAACCTTCAACTGGCAGAGGTTCGATTGGTTTGTTCGATGAGACTCGTCAGATCAAGTTGGATACACCAGACAAGCAGCAGCTTTGGAAACTAATTGAATTTTTAGAACGAGAAGCTGATTCTGCGAACTATCGCACCCATTCGAAATCTCGCGTTTTGGAGAACCTATTTCCCGAGAATACAGAGCGTTCTCGTCAGAGATTGTGGGACGCTGCGAATTATCTATTGCCTGAACATTTAGTCGATGTCTGGGGGGCTAAGGGCAGAAAAAGAGAAACGAAACCAACCGACTAAATCGATCAATGATTATTCCTTAATCGACCCGGATATTATCGACTGCTTTCCCAAGAGATACTCAGTGTGCCGGAATGCCCCGGCGTACTTCGGAGTATCTGGACATGGAACTTATCGACACAAATGAGCTAGCTCGGCGCACTGGCACTGGAGCCACTACCTGGGCAAAGCGGCGAATGCTTGGAGAACCTCATTCGCCTCGCTGGTACGCTTTGGGACGTTCGGTTCGCTACCGTTGGGCAGACGTGGAAATTTGGCTCGAAACGCGTCAGCGCAATAGCACATCTGAAGCCTCTTGATGTTGGCCCCATATAAGAATCGACCCCGGAGCGGACTGCAACTCCGCCGCCAGGGTCTTTCGAAAAAATCACCCCTCAAAGGAGACGTTTCGATGAAGCGGAGAATATCGCGTAGCCGTCGTGCACGCAATGACTATGAACTTCCACTGTTCGCCTGGGCTGAGAGCGTCCGTCGCCGCGCTCGTCCCCTTGCCGTTTCGCATATCCAGCGGCTTGGCGTTCGCTCGCCATCTGTCGCTGCGCTTGTCGCCGAACTGGCCGGTCTCAACGTTGGGGCTGATCATGAGTAACCCCCCTGAAGCGGCTTGCATTTACAATTATCCCGCCGGCTATTTCTTCCTGCGTGAATCGCTTGGCCCTCCAATCGGCCTCATGTTTGAGCTTTATGACGATACCGATTTCACCCACCGCCAGCGTGCAGCCTTCAAATCGATCAGTCTCCAGATGGTCGCGCTTGTAGATGATGATGAACTGGGACTTGTGGGAGCCTCACTCGAAGACCGCGTGCGCCTTGCCCTTTCCGTGAAGGAGAGGCGGGATGAGAGATAACTACAGGACTTCAGCGATGGCAGGATTGGCTCGCGAATCGGGTCGGGCCGTGGATTGCCTGACCGGCTTTGACCATAACGGCGGGGACACTGGTACATGGCCGGAGCCTGATCTTGGCCTCTTCGGAGAGGCTATGCCACGTTCTCCGAGGCTGCCGCTGCATTGCTTCGGAGCGGCGGGTGGCTACATCCAGCGCGCAGCAGCGGGGGCCAATGCGCCTGTGGACTATGTCGCGGCCACTCTGCTGGGTGCCGTGTCTGGCCTCATCGGCAAATCGGTTGAAGTGAGGATCACCCAAAGCTGGTATGAACCGCTCATCCTTTGGCTCGCCATCATAGGCCCGCCCAGTTCCGGCAAAACACCAGCTGCCAAGCCCATCCGCAAGCGCCTCTTCGCAATCCAGAAGCAGATGATTGCGGACCATGAGGCAAAGGTAGACGGGCTGATTGCGGACTTGAAGGCAAGTACGACACCTGGTGGAGACAAGAGGGCTGCAGCCGAGTTGCGGCAAGAACTGGAGCGCCTCGAAGCTCTGCGTGTCCAGCCGCCGCGGTGCCTTGTAGGGGATTCAACAGTGGAAGCGCTTGCTGACGTTGAACAACGCGCAGGGCTTGGCTTGCTAGTTGAGCGTGATGAACTGGTTGGTCTTATTGCGGCCCTGGAGCGCTATAACTCCGGCTCCGACCGTCCATTCTACCTCGAAGCATGGAACAATGGGCCCTTCTCGCTGGATCGGGTGAAGTACGGCAACAAATTCATACCGAAGCACGGCTTTTCTGTTCTCGGCGGCATACAGCCCGAGCGCTTGCGCAGCCTGCTGAGCCACAATGGAGACGATGACGGCTTCATGGCGCGGCTCCTGCCTTTTTGGCCCAATCCGGCGAAGCCCACGTGCATTCCTGAGGGGACCTACCAGAATGACATGGACCGTGCGCTCGAACGCATAGCGGGCCTTTCTATACCGGAGGGAGGGCTCACCCTTGGCCTGAGCCCGGAAGCGTTCGAGATATTCAATAATTGGTACAGCAACGATAATGCGTCCAGACATGGCACCCCCGGCAAGATCGGTAGCGCGTTCGGCAAGCTGCCCGGCTATGTCGCCCGCATTGCAGGCGTGCTGCACGTGTTGGATTGGGCTTTTGATGCAACGGTTGAATATCCGTCCAATGAAACGGGAGCTGAGCATCTGGGTGCCGCGCTTATCCTAGTGGAGGATTACATCGTACCGCAGATCCAGCGCGTCCACTACGGCGCGAACAAGTCCGATGAAGAAGCCGTTTCCGCAGCCATCCTTCAGCATTGCCACCAGAAAGACCTACGCTCTTTCAATCTCAGGGATGCCCGGCGCGAGTGGGGTATTCTGGGTGCACGGAGCAAGGATGCAACCAAGCTCTTTGATGCAGCTGTCGGTTTACTTGAAAAATCCGGCTGGGTGCGGATCTCAAAGGGCAAGACCCGGGCAAAGCATTTCGATGTCAATCCAGCTCTTCATAGGGAGAACATGACATGAGCTGGCGCGAGGCCGTTCGAAAGTACATTCCCGAAGACCCCGGCGTGCCAATCGTGCCAAATAGGCCAAAGGCCCGAGATAATCCGCCTATTGGCACGATTGGCACGTTTGGCACGGGTGCGGAGCAAGAAAACGGAGTTGGACAACATGACGCTCACGTTTCCGATTGGATGGAATTGGAGGAGCGCGCGGCCATCATGGAATACGATGGCGGCATGAGCCGGAAAGAGGCCGAGGTGGCCGCGAATAACATCATCCGGCTGAAGGAAAGGCGGTGAAATTAAATGACCATCAAGCGACGTATTCAATGGCTGGAGCGCATGATGCAAGAGCCCGCCCATGCTGCTGATGATCCTAACTCGGGGATCCGCAAGCTGAGAGCCTTCCTGGGGCTTCCACCGCTGCCGACAGGCTACATCCACCCGGCTTGCGAGAATGGCACCGGGGCCCCGCAAAGGACCGCTGCGCAAAAGCTGGAGGCGTTTCTCGCCAGTGTTGAGCAAGACAAGGAGGATCGTGATGACCATCAAAGACCGAATTGAGAAACTGGAACGCAAAGCGCCGGAGCGGGAAGCCCATCAGATCCGTTTCGGAAATCTTGCAGACCAACTTAGACGTGCGAGGCTGAGAGCTGGATTGCCGGAGCCCTCAAAAGCCTTGATGGAAAGGGAGTCCGACTGGCGGGAGCTGAGCATCGCCGAACGGCTTGACGCTGCACGCATTCGCAACCGTTAGCGCCTGTTTCCAAAGCGAGATATGGACGGGCCTGAGAAATGAGCCGTAAAAGCGGGCGCAACAAGTATGGCGCCAACGGCAAGGGAAACCCAGGTCAGAAGCCCGGCCTTACATGAAGGGGGCTGACAGGGGCTGGCGAGAGAACCCCGAATGAACAAAGGCGACAGGCTCTAGTCTACCGCCCTTTTTGTTTAAGCGTTGGCGAGTGGTACGCAGACCAAGCGTCGCTCAAGCTACTATTTCAGGTACTGAGAAATACATTGGCTCGCCAAATCACGAAACTCCGCGTTTAACCGAGATTGCAAATCGAAAGCAGGCCCAGTCATCAATCCACCTTTCTGGCAAAGCACGGTTGTCGCCCATCTCTTTTCTCCGGTGACACTGAGAACGATCTCCTGATAGTTACTCATTTCTAGGTTATACCCCACAGCGCACACCCCCCGGTTAAACACAGCAGTTGTGTTGACGCGCAGCGTAAGGGCTTCATCCGCGATTGCCTGCGCGCGTGTTCCAACCGGGATTCTATTATACCTCAATTCAGACTCTACCACCGCAACAATCGAGACGTTGCTGACCTCACAGG
>NZ_JBDNHC010000160.1:0-7840 GCF_041689005.1 Sneathiella sp. | reverse complement strand
TCTGTGCCAATTATAGTTCCATCGTCCTTCCCAGCTTTGCAGTTTATCATGTCGAATGGCACTCTGGATCAGTATCCATTCCACCTACTGGATAAAACTCGACGTGGAGAGTCTTGCCCGGATGATGGTGGCTTCTTGGTAGCGTGAAGGCGAAGAAGGAACATCGCATTACTAGCCGATCATAGAGAGCGCGCCGGGGTGCATGAGAATCAGAGCGCCCGCAAATAGGAAAATACCTGACGTAGCCGCAGCCGCCTTCAGACTAATTGACCGACCAACTGGAAGTAGGTTGTTTAGCAGGAGGAAGGTGCAGACCACGACAATAGAAATAGCTAACCGACCCATTATCCAGCTTGGAATCGAAAAAGCAATGGTACTAACAAGCAACGTAATGATTGCTAAGGCCAACCCAACACACACCACAATGAGGTCGTCACCCTCCCCCTTCTGCAGCCACAAGGCGACACACAGGCTTAGTGCGAGAATACAGTAGATGAAATTCTCCAACCCATCTGCCATCAGAAGCGCCAGAGAGTCCGCCTTGGCGATCAAGAGTTGCTCGGAAAGCCCCAATTGTGTCACAGTTGCGATTAGCAGGATTGTCGCAGAGATGAGGGCCATCCGCCAAGGCATACTTAATCGCGAGAGCGCGTAAGTCCCGTATACAAATGCAAGCGGTATTAGGGCGGAATTGTGGCTCAGGACGCCTAAGACCGAACAGACCGCGCTTCGCCCTATCCGGCCCCGCGCCAAAGCAAGGCATGCCCCGGCAATAAAGACTGTGGCGAAGCCCTGACGCATGACGTTGAACTGTAGGAGAATACCAAACGGAGAAAGGAACGATGCATAGAGCAGAACCCCTCTGCTGGGCCCTACCGCCAGCACCGATGCCACTAGCGTGTAGACGCCAACCCCCAAGACGAAATGGGGGCGGTCGAACTGCAGGCCTACTAGCTGGAGGAGAACCCACGACACCAATTCTTTGACGTAGAAGGTGTTCCCCAGATCCAGTACATACGAATAGTCCCAGTATCTATCAACGTCTATCCCACCATAGCTATCCCAACTCAATGAGAACATCACCGCAATGGCCAGGACCGCTGAAATATAGGCTATAGCTACAAAATTGCGATTATGCATGTTGAGAATATCCCGATTCCGAGGATCTTTCCTATCATCGCAGAATAATAGATGTGATCGGCGTTACCCCTCGTTTCCGCGAGGGCTGTCTTCGGAAATATATAAAAGTTTAGTACAAGGTTTCCGACGCCACTGATGGCCGTCGCGGACTGAACAAGTGTGGCTTGAAAATGAGGATAGCGGATGGCTAGGATATTAAGAATGAATGCCGCCGGCATTGCAAGAGAGGTGGCGAAGCTCTGTCCGAGGATAATCGCTACATCTCGTTTTCGGCTCCGGAAGCCGAGGTCTGATTCATTACAATCCTTATGACCAGCTGGATACCCCAATGCTGCTAGGGTGAAACCATGTTTCTCGACGCCCTGCAGTAGACGAGCACAGAACTTTAGTAGCACTGGCCAGATTCTCAAGGTCAGCATTAGAAGCAACATCGAACCAAAGCAGCCGACCATGGCAAAGTTCTTCAGCATTTGCTGCGACCCGCCACCATCGACATAGAGGCCGAGCAGCGGCGCGATCATAAAGCCTGTGAGCCGATTGATGCTGTAAACTTGGTTCGACAACATAAGGCCGAGTGGATAATGTCCCGTCACGGTGCCTGCATGACGCGCGATACTCGCGAGGGATTCCCCCCCGCAATAGAGCACAAAAAGTACAGTGATAAGAAACAGGAGCAAGATCATTAGCTTCCCCGCGTTTTGCCGCTTTCAGCGAGGAAAGAACGAAACTGGTTGAACGACTGGGCGATGTGATCGAAGTCGAGGTTATATCGACGTGTCTCGACGCATTCGGACAGGCGAACGCCGGCACGCATTTCGACCAACTTCGGTCGGAAATCCTCGTTTAGCACCGGGCTCATACAATCTTGGTACTTGATACCGTCACCCGAGACACCGGACGTGACATCCATCGGCTTAATGAGTGCGCAACGAACACCATAGACACAGCAAGTCACGAAGACGTGCATGGCGCTGGTAACCACCTCCGATGCCCCTGCAATTTCATCGATCAGGGCTTCGACATCCGCTGCGCAGCAGCGCCTGGCGTCGACCAGATCAAAATCCTCGTGCTCGACAGACCGGAATTTACTGTAATGATTAATATGAGGAATGAAAAGGCGCCTGTTCTTATTCTTCGGCTCTCGGGGTTGGTAAATGTGCCCCAAAAAGAAACCCGGGTCGCAGCACACAATCTCACTTGACCGGGCCTGTCTCGGCAGGAGATCCCGGGTCACAAATCCACGGACCATGCGGAAATCAGCCAAAGGATCGATATAGTCGGACACCGAGTTAACGCCGGCACCAAGAACCGACGAGTAACGGTTTGCGTAAGTAATGATGGATCCAAGCGACACGAGATGCGGATAGCGGCGCGCCTCACCTAAGTCTGCGTGGACTATGCGAGCACCGGTTACCCGATGTAGGAGAAAAGGGGAAAGCCAATCGCCATAGTTGCCCCCCAACGGCTTGTGCGTCCAGGCCAGCCTTAACGTTCGCGACGGTGACGTCTTCTCGTAATCTTCGAACGCCGCGTTCCATTTGGCGAGCGCGGCATAAGTGGGCCGTGAGAGAAGGCTAAGATCTCTATCCCCCAAGCGCCGCTGGGAGACCCGCAGTGAAAGCGCGAGATGCGAGCCGCTGAATCCCAAAGTTCGCGACGCGAGTGACAGGGCCATCCAGTAAAGACGAGTGAGAGCGAAAAAAAACACGGGCGACAAGTGGGCGTAAGCAGCCACCTTGAGGCGGACTAGGCTCATGCTGATACTCGCGATGGGCGTAGTTCATCGACGAAGCGAGCGATGTCCTCGACAATCCGATCACGGGAAAAAGCAGAGTTGCAGATCCATTCATCGTATAGCCGTGGGTCCTCGGCCAAGGAGACGATCGCAGCCATCGCCGATTCAACATTACCTGCCAGATAATTGTGATGATGGACATTGGCTAACACGTCATCGACCTCCCACCCCTTCTGCGAATTCAGGAGAGGACAGCCAAGAGCGAGATAGTCGCATAGCTTGTTGGTAATCGTTTGTCCGGCACCGCTCCGAATCGGGTTCACAGCGACGTGCTGCTCGCGCAACCGCGCTTCCAGCTCTCGGTAAGGGACCGTTCCATGGAAGCAGGTTCCACGATGCTCTAGGCCTTTCAATCTGCCTAAGTCAGGACCAGTGCCGAAGATATTCAACTCGATCTTCCACCCGGCAGTGACCAGTCGATTCACTGCAACGACGACTGTTGCGATATCGTAACTATACGACAATGTTCCAATGTAGAAGAGCTGGATCGCGTCAAGGCGCATAGGACGAGTTTCGACCATCTCAAATTCTGATCCGAGATAGGCTACTAAAGAAGAACAGTGTTCATTCGCCTCCCTTCCTCGAGCAAGATAAGTGCGCGAGACTGCAATTAATCCGTCAGCGCCGGAATAGACCCGGTCGGCGGCACGTGCGAAGGGCAGCAAGCGCGGCGGCACCTTTGCAATGGCCGGCACTACGGAACTGAAGGATTCGGGCCAGATATCCTGGATATCGACTATTAGCGCGGTCCGCGTCCGATCTATCCTCTGCAAAATATCGATGTTGTGGCCAATAGTAGGATAAGCAGAATACACAATGTCGTAGTCTTCGAGAGAAGGAAAGTGACGTCGGAAATTCTTCCGGAACTGCCGGATACTGTGCAGACGTTGCAGCCCTACATTTTTCGGATAGCCGGGCTCGTCAACGAGGACAACCTCCAGATTAGGATGCCTCTCCGTCGAACAAGCATCACGAAACGACTTCTCAAAATGCGAAAAGGTGCTTGTCACGAAGGTCGTGCGGTAATCATTGTCGGCAAAATACCTAGCCAAATAAGAGAACCGGTTGACGAATTTGTCTGTTGGCAGGGTACTGTAGGGCGCAACGATAAGTAGGCTCTTCATAGCGAGTTATCTCTCAGGGCAATGGGGTAATGCGGCTGGACTATTACGCCCTGCTTGCCCTGCCTTAATAATTAGCATTGATGCAAATTTCTCGTTAAATTAAATACGGAATCAGTGTTATCAACCTCGTACATCAAATGCCTTACAGGTGAGATACCACTTTGCGCTCACAAACCTCCTGCTGGTCCATTAAAGAACAACCTCTCGCATACTACTTTGGGTTCTACGAGCCTTATCTATTCCAGGACTTGAATCGTGCGTGCAACCGAATGGGGAAATCAGCTCAAACGTTCGATAACGCAAACTCTCATGTATGCGGCTCAACAACGGTTTGGGCTTCTTTCTGAATCGCCCCAATTTCCGCCTTCAAGGCATCATATTCTCGCAACTTCCTAGCCAGAAACTTACCTGTAAGAGCAGCTTTCTCGGCAATGCCGGATGGTGTCAGGATGTACGCGTAGCGCCACTTTGTGGAAGATGCCTTGAAGTTCTCGACCTTAATGAAACCGATTTCCGTCAAAGCGTTGAGGCAATAGTTTACTCGGCCAAGGCTTATGCCAAGCTCTTGGTTCAACTCCCTTTGCGTCACGTTGGGGTTGGCCTCGACTATCCGCATCACACTGAACTTCAATGCCTCGTATTTTGAGATATCTGAAGTTTTCATGACTGCAATTGGGGCTCATTGGCTACCGCACTGGACGAGAAACGAGCCTCGTTCAGTTTTGAACATGGTCAGTCTTTAGCGCAATCTGATACACTGCCAACACGCATAATCGTCGCGCAATGATTATTTAGCGTTGCTCGAAAAAGGCCATCCAACATGGGCCCGTGGGCACAGCTGTTCATCGCTTTCGGAATAAACGGATACACAACCGATCCCCTTACCCACATCACGCCCACACATTGTGCTCGGCATATTCAAGATAACGCGCCAGCACATTCACCGATTTCCAGCCACCGGCGCGCATGATGGCCGCTGTGTCAAAGCCCGCGCATAGGAGATCTTGCGCGGCGCCCACGCGGAGCGAGTGCCCCGAGAACGCCGCAACCTCCTCAGGCGGAAGTCCGGCTGCAGCAACAGCCTCCTTGATGATCAGCTTAACCTTGGTTGTCTCGAGCGAACGGTTGATCGGCTTGCCCTGGTAGATTCCGCAGAACAATGGGTCGATTGCGTTCCCGCGCCACGCAAGCCACTCGCCAACCAAGCGAGCCGATCGGCGAGAGGTAAAGCCAATGCGCCCCATCCCGAAGGGATCGGTTTTACTGCGGCGGATGATGGCGCGCAGCGTACCATCACCGCGCAGTTCGATGTCGCTGCTCATAAGCGCCACCAATTCCGAGCGGCGGGTCAGCAAGTCATAGCCCAGCGACAGCATGGCCCGGTTGCGCAGGCCCCAAGGTGTATCTGGCTGGACGTCGAGGCAGCGCTGAAGATGCGCGCGGGTCATGCCCTTTGCTTGTTTGGGACGCCCAAGCTTCGATCGGCGCACACGGCGCAGCGCCAGGTTCACATTTTCATCATTTGTCGGGTCCGGCAGATTCAGCAGACGGTGGACTTTGCGGATAGCGTAGAGCCTGCGGCGCACGCTCGAAGGGCATAGGGTTACCCCTTGATGTTCGAGAAAATCACACACGGTTTCGGCAGCGGCATGCAATGCCTCAAGCCCCCGCGCATCGCACCATTCGGCGAATATCCGCACATCTGTGTAATACGACTTAATGGTCGCCGGGGCATAAGCCCCCTCAAGCCGCTTGAATTCTGCGCGCCAATCGTGTCTTTGAATATTATCATGAGATAATTTAACTATCATATGATGTAAATAACATCACTGGAGCTTATAGTCAATGCTAGCAGGTGTTCAAATTCGAATGGCAAGGAACGCCCTCCGCTGGTCAGTGCGGGAACTGGCGACCCGGTCCGAGGTCAGCACCAGTACGATCACGAGGGCAGAAACCGATGATGGGCTGCCAAACACAACGCGCGCCAACCTTCTGGCACTCCAATCCACTCTCGAAGCCGGCGGCATCGAATTCATCCGCACAGCTGATGACGGCCCCGGCATTCGCATCCACCCTCCGCGCTAAGCGCCGACGGACTGACGCGGGCTGAAGCCACGGCTAGAAGAGCCGTTAGCGAGCAGCCTTGCGACGCAGCCAGCGCACGGCCGCGCAGAAGAGCAAGACAGCTATGATTGCCGCGCAATCGGCAAGCCAGTCGGACACCTGCGCATCGCGCTGAAGCGAGGGGATCATTTGCAGAACTTCAATCGCCGCTCCCAAGGCTGCCATGGCCACAAAAATGCGCCGGTAAGGCATCTGCGGAAAACTGACCGCCGCAAGAAGGGTCAGGGCCGCAAAGGCAGCCATATGTTGCAGCTTGTCATTCACCTCCAGCACTACAGGAGGCTGCGGCAACAGGGCCAAGACCATCGTAAATACAAGGGTCAGCCAAAAAACTACTGGCAGAGCCTTCACAAGGATTCCTGAGAGCATGGTTGGGGACCGATTTTGGGGTTGGGCAGCGCGGCCATGGCGCCGCCAGAGCGCCCCTCTGAAGGACCAGGATAAACAAAGCAAGAAACCCTTGCCCAGCCTGCCGGCCGCGCTTCTTGAAAGACCTTCGCGATGCAAATCTCGCACCCGGATCAAATCTTCTCGATGATTTCCCGGCTCGTCCGAATGAGCTGCGTGACGCGTCGGCGCATGGCCAGACTGTCCGCTGTATAGAGGCCGGATTTCAGGGCGTTCTGATTGCCGCGCGGCGCTCCAGACCCCTTCGCCCCGCCATGCATGCGGCAGCGCCGATAGCCCTTTGTCGCCGGCGCCTGGCAAGGCTTGCCAGTGCGGGTCTGCGCGCCGCACCGCGGCGCATCATGCATGCCGCGCGTATTGCGCGGATGCGTGCCGCTCATTTGCGGCGGCCCCTTGTGCGAACCCTCTCGGGGCCTGCCGACGGCAGCGGCACGCTGGGTGCCTCGAGGGAGGCTGGGCGCGCGCTGGGCGCAGACTCGGGCTCGGCGGCCGTGCCCGCTTCGACATTTCCGACGATGGCCTGGCCGCCGCTTGCGACATGGACATGTTTTACCGTGACCTTCTGCTCACCCTTGCCGCGATGCTTGTCGAGTGCGGCCAGCTGCCGAGCATAGAGGCTCATCATCTTTTGCGCATGGCCCAGATTGTTGGCGCGGCCTTCGAAGGTTTGGCCAGGTACCATCGCTCGACGGAGGCATTCCATCGCCGCTTCATGCGCTCCGACCATTTGTACCGCCAGCATCGCCTCCATCCCGTCTGCAGGCTTGATACTTTCGAACAGATCGACCGCCTTGATGATCCGGGCATTCTTGGCGGCCTCATCCATATCTTCAGGAAGCCATAACAGGCTTGCGATCTCGTTGAGCTTCTCTCGCTCAACCGCGATCCAGCTTGTTTTGACAACCTTATCGACCGGCCAGAGCTGGTGAGCAGGCAGTCGCTCTGTCAGCGCACGCTCGGCCGGCTTGGCTTTGGGGGTTGGATCTTTTTTGCGCGCCATCCCCGGAATGTGGGCCATCAAGTGCCGTCAGGCAAGATCTGAAATCCTACAGTGGATAGGGTTGTTTTGCATTTTCAGGGTCAACCCGCCCCCGCCCCCATCAAACTCCCGATAACGCCTGCCCTCTCGTTTTAAGTCTTGGCGCTAGGATCGAACAATGATCGCAGACAATCAGGCCAAATGCGCTGCCTAATTGCAAAGCGAAACCGCAGATTTAAACAATCCAAGAAATTTGACCCTGCATTTATG
>NZ_JBDNHC010000159.1:0-29342 GCF_041689005.1 Sneathiella sp. | reverse complement strand
TGGGATAAACACCGAAAGGGACCGTGTGGGAGGCAAGATGAATATGATCCGTCTCTATTCCGTTTTTATTCATAATTTCTTCTGCAACGGAAAGCAGCAATCGCGTGTGAGATTGGTCTTCCTGCTTTTTCAGGGTGCAATTAAAGAAAACAGCCTTCAAATTAGAAAAGTCTATTTTATTTTCTGCACATAATTGGTTTTGCCTGTCATTAAGTGCCATCATTCCTCCCCCGGGTGTGACTTTAATTTTTGGTCCCTAATGTTTAGATAGGGTTGTATTTTCAATTTCCAAAGCATGGTCAAGCTGGACTAATTCAAAAAAAATGCCGGCCAAGTAAATGGCCGGCAAGTCTAACAGGGAGGTTGCATCTATGAACAAGATGCCGGAACAGCTAAGGCAGGGAGGAACCCGCCATTCCATTGCCAGTGAACACTGGCTCGCGAAACTGCATTGCAACATCGCTTTATACATGTTGGGCGCCAAGGAAAGATTGTGTACTGACAATGTATCATGCCTGCTATGTGTTATATGCATAATACAAAAAAAGACCGGCCTCGTGAGAGGCCGGTTTAGTCTAACAGGGAGGTATTATCTTTCGATAATACAGATTGCATGAGATTGGGAGGAATACATGCAATCATCATATCAGCAGGGAGCTGATATTAAAATGCTGCGTCGCAACATCTATGATCTATAGATAGCCAATTAGCGGGCCGATTTCCACTACTAATATTGCAGTGCACCCATGCAAATAATGCATACCTAAAGAAAACTACTATGCAAAATATGCTTATAGATCAGAATATGACCATAAAAAAATGCCGGCCAAATAAATGGCCGGCAAGTCTAACAGGGAGGTGTCATGTCAGGGAGGAGACATGACGTTGCAAAATTCTGGGAGGAGATTTTGCAACTTTTGCAAAGGTCAGGGACCTTTGCAAAATACTGATATTGCGATGCAACATCGTCTGCCCCTCTTTTAGAAAAATTAGCCTCGCATGGAAAGATCAATTTCGACAACTCGGATATGCGCCAATTGCATGGCTTGGAAGGCAGCCATGTCAAAATGCGTTTTCAGCAACTTTCTGGATGAGAAAATCCCGGAGTATCGTTACGCGCTTCGAATTGCGAAGTTCTTCTGGATAGACATAGTAACTATCAAATGTCGGTCCGCCCACTTGCGGCAGGATGCGCACGATGTCATTATGGCCGTGCGCGATATAGTCAGGCAAGCTGGCAATGCCGAGACCACTTTGAACCGCAAGTAACAAGCCGTAGACGTTGTTGACCTTGAAAACAGGTTCTGCCGTGCGACCGAGCTTGATGAGATCCTTAAGCAGCCAGTTCACATTGGCGATATTTGAGGGGGCCTCATTCCCGTAGGTAATAAGCTTGCTTTCCAGGATGTCTTCAAGGCGGCTGGGCATGCCGTGCTTTTTCAGAAAATCCGGTGAGGCGTAAACATGGTGATTAACCGTCATCAACTTACGTTGGATAAGGTCAGGCTGGACGGGTGCCCGCAACCGAATTGCGATATCGGCTTCCCGCATGCCAAGATCAAGCTCGCGGTCCGCTAATATCAAGTTCACGGTGATTTCCGGGTAAAGTTCTATGAATTCCCGAATACGCGGCGTGAGCCAATTGGCACCGAGGCCGACGGTTGCTGTAACACGAATTTCGCCAGACGGCTTTTCATGGGCATCCAGCAGCTGCGCTTCAGTCATTGCCAGTTTGGCAAATACCTCGTGCGCGGTCTGAAACAAGAGTTCCCCTTGCTCCGTTAGCAGTAGGCCGCGAGCATGGCGGTGAAACAGCGCAACCTTCAGGCTTTCCTCAAGCGCGCTGATCTGTCGACTGACAGCGGATTGGCTTAAATGCAAGGTGTTGCCAGCATGAGTAAAACTGCCAGCCTCGGCGACGGCATGAAAAATGCGTAACTTATCCCAATCCATGGCAAATCCGATTTACTTCTAGAAAAGAGCTCTGCTCGTGTCTGAGCAACTTTGTTTCAGAGATGTCGCAGATCAGATTATGCGACGTTTAGAGGGGAAACAAGGCTGCTCTGAAAACATAGTGCCCGAAGAACGGTCGGCAGATCGATTATTCTGCCGCCTCGGCCGAGGTTGTCTCAGTCTCAGCGATAAATTTCTCCGCCTGCAGGGCGGCCATACAGCCTGTCCCCGCAGCCGTAACCGCCTGTCGGTAAATTTTGTCCTGCACATCGCCACAGGCAAATATGCCAGGAATATTTGTTGCCGTAGAATCAGGGGCAGTGATCAGGTAGCCTTCGTCATCCATATCCAGCTTGCCCTTGAATAGTTCTGTATTCGGGGAATGACCAATGGCAATAAAGACGCCATGTAACGGGATATCTCTCGTTTCGTTAGTCTTAACATCCCGAATCCGTGCCGCCGTCACCCCGAATGGATCCTTCTCGCCGAGAATTTCATCCAGAACATGATCCCAGATCACCTCGATCTTTGGGTTTTTAAGCAACCGCTCAACAAGTATTTTTTCTGCGCGCAGTTCATCGCGCCGATGGACCAAAGTGACCTTGTCCGCATGATTTGTGAGATAAATAGCCTCTTCCACGGCGGTGTTTCCGCCGCCGATTACCATGACTTCCTTGCCCCGGTAGAAAAACCCGTCGCATGTTGCGCAAGCCGAAACACCGAAACCCATATATTTTTCTTCCGTCGGGAGCCCCAGCCATTTTGCGGCGGCGCCGGTGGCGATAATGATGCTGTCGGCGATATAGGTTGTGCCTGAATCGGCGGTCGCGACGAAGGGTCGTTTGCTCATATCCACATCGGTTATATAATCGTTGAAAATGCGGGTGCCGACGTTGCGAGCCTGTGCTTCCATCTGTTCCATAAGCCAGGGGCCTTGGATGGCGTCCGCAAAACCAGGATAGTTTTCAACATCGGTTGTGATTGTCAGTTGTCCGCCCGGCTGCAGTCCATGGACCAGGATGGGATTGAGTGACGCACGGGCTGCATAGATCGCGGCTGTGTCGCCGGCGGGCCCGGATCCGATGATGAGAACTTCAGTGTGATGGATATCAGCCATGCATAGCTCCAGACAAAATTATTGCCGAAAGTCTTCCGGCTTAAGTTATTTATAATGTGAAGCCGAGGCATGCAAGTGGCGGGAGCAAGTTTGCGGTACAGATCACATTATTATTTGTTGTCAGCCATGATTTGCAGAACTTCCGCCGCAATTTTTTGTGTTTCGCGCAAGGGGGTGCCGGTCCCATATTCCAGTTCTCCTGTGAACTTCTGCGTATATCCCTGCTCTCGCATACGCCGGTGAAAATAATTAAATTTCTTATTCCCGCCGGGCAGGTCAAATATATAAACAGGTTTACCCGTCGCGCAGGCTTCACAGACCATATTCACAGAATCACCGGTGACGATCAACGCATCGGCAAGCGCAAGATAGCCGAAATAGGGATTTTCGCCTTCTCCAGCCCATAACTGATGAGGGAGTTCTTCGAGCGCCGCCGTCAATATTAATTCGTTTTCCGTGCCCGTTCGCCGGGACGTGGTGATAAGAAAGCTGCAGCCTGTCTTTTTATGAAGGGTGTTCAACTTGGAGGACAAGTCTGTAATTACTTCCGCCGTCATTGTATAACATTTATTGCTTCCCCCCACGAGAACGGTCACGAGCGGTCTTTGTAAGGGCTCAACTAAGGGCCAAAATTTTTCTTTTGCGGCGTCCAGCATGTCCTGCGTGATGCGGCCGAGCGATCCTTGACTGACCAGCACGTTCGGCCCACGGAGTTTGTCATGCTCTGGAACAATCACCAGATCAAAATTAGTGGCGGATGTATTGGGGGTCTGGATATGAATTGTGAATGTTTTGTCGCCACTTGCCTTCTTTATCGCCAGACTCATTGGAATCGCCTGTCGACCGCAGGTAATAAGGATATCTGGCCATGGCGGCAGGAGAAGATCACCGGTTTTCATCAACCGGGAAAGCGGAGTTAGCCAGAAGGCGGGAGGAAGCCATCTCCAGGGTTTTGTCGTCTTGATTCTCTTGACAGTGAATTGAACTCCCAGGGCCTCCGCAAGGCCGATACACTGGGTTTCCATCCCTGCGCTACCGTCGGTGACAACCCAACAGGTTTGACCGTTCATGGAAATTTCGGTGTTCATCTGCTTGGCATAAGCTGTCCACTTCCAGTGGGTCAAGTATTTTAGCGGGTGTTTGGGTAATATTCTTACTCATTTGGCATGCAACCTGCTTCTATTGCTTGGACAAACGCGCTTCTTGTAATAATATTGCGCAGAACTGACTGTTGGAGGACATAAATGCAACGCGTAAAGCTAGACGAAATTGATCGTCGCATCTTGCACGATTTGCAAGAAGATGGGCGTATCACCAATGTGGAGCTGGCCAAAAATGCCGGAATTTCGGCACCACCATGCCTGCGGCGGGTTCGTGCGCTGGAAGACGCGGGGTATATTCAGGGGTATCATGCCCAATTGCACGCCGAGCATCTCGGCTTCGGCGTGACCATATTTGCGCTGGTTGGACTTCGAAGTCAGGCTGAGACGGATTTATCAGCTTTCGAAAAACTGGTGCAGACATGGCCATTGGTTCGGGAATGCTACATGCTGGCCGGTGAAAATGACTTTATTTTGAAAGTCGTAGCAAAGGATTGGGATACCTACCAGCTTTTCCTCACCCATGAATTGACGGGGGCGCCGAATGTGGCGCATGTGAAGACGTCTCTTGGTATTCGCGTGTCGAAATTCCTGCCGGGCGTTCCGGTTGCTCTTGAACCACCAAAAGTATCCCACGATAATCATGACTGACGGATACTTGTTGCTCACGAATGGGGACTATGATGACCGCTAACCCGTATGAAACCGACCTTGATGTAAATTTGGCCAATTATGAGCCCTTGACCCCGCTGACATTTCTGTCCCGGTCGGCGGAAGTCTACCCTGAGCATTGTGCGATCGCCTATGGGGAAAGATCAATCAGCTATGCGGATTTTTATAGCCGCGCGCGCAGGCTTGCAAGTGCTCTGGTGGCCCGCGGCCTCGGACAAGGAGATACGGTTTCAATCATGGCCCCCAATGTCCCGGCGGTTCTGGAAGCTCATTTCGGGGTTCCGATGATGGGAGGTGTCCTGAATGCACTGAATACCCGACTGGACGCGGGGGCATTGGCCTTTATTCTGGATCATGGGGGGTGCAAGCTCCTGCTGACAGACCGGGAATATTCCGCGACTATCAAAGAGGCGCTGGCGCTCGCCAAAGTCAAGCCGGTTGTCATTGATATTGACGATGCGGCAGCGGACGGCGGGGAACTAATCGGGGACATGGAATATGAGGACTTCCTGGCCACAGGCGACGCTGAATTCGACTGGGCCGGCCCACGCGATGAATGGCAGGCGATTTCCCTCAATTATACGTCGGGCACAACTGGGGACCCAAAGGGGGTAGTGTTCCATCATCGCGGCGCCTATCTGGCGTCAATGGGGAATGCCGTTACCTGGACGATACCGAAGCATCCGATCTATCTGTGGACGCTGCCGATGTTTCATTGCAACGGCTGGTGCTTTACCTGGGCCTTAACGGCTGTTGGGGGCACTCATGTTTGCCTGCGCAAGATCGAGGCGACTGCAATTTATGACGAACTGCAAAAACATCAGGTTGATCATATGTGCGGAGCCCCGATTATTCTGTCGATGTTGATTAACACGACCGATGAAAACAAGGCCAAAGCGCCGAAAGGGATCAAGTTTATGGTGGCTGCCGCCCCGCCGCCCGCCGCCGTGCTCGCGGAAATGGATATTATGGGTTTTGATGTGACACATGTTTACGGCCTCACGGAATCCTATGGTCCGGCCGTTTACTGCGACTGGAAATCCGACTGGGATGCAAAGCCAGTCGAGGATAGGGCCACATTGAAATCGCGTCAGGGGGTCCGCTATCATGCCCTCGCAGGGCTCGAGGTGATGGATCCGGAGACGATGACATCGGTTCCGAAGGACGGCGCGACAATGGGCGAGGTGATGTTGCGCGGTAATCTGATTATGAAAGGCTATCTCAAAAATCCGGCGACAACACAGGCATCGTTCAAGGGCGGCTGGTTCCACTCTGGTGACCTCGGGGTCGTGCATCCGGACGGATATGTAGAACTGCGCGACCGGTCAAAGGATATCATTATATCCGGTGGGGAGAATATCTCGACGATCGAGGTGGAAAATGTGCTGTATAAACATCCCGCTGTGCTGGAAGCAGCTGTGGTTGCCAGACCAGATGAAAAATGGGGCGAAACCCCCTGCGCCTTTATAACCCTGCGGGCAGGAAAGACGGCAACAGAGGCAGAAATTATTGATTACTGCCGCAAAAACATGGCGCGATTCAAATGCCCTAAAACAGTGTTGTTTGAGGTGTTGCCCAAAACATCGACGGGGAAGGTTCAAAAATTTATTCTGCGAGAGCGGGCCCGTACTCTCTAGTCCGCCCCCATTTTCTACAGACAACGGTATAGAGACTCCGGTTATTAAAATCTTAACCAAGATGTGGGCATTATCGGCCCGTAATAGTTGGAATGGAGGGCATGAATTTGACCCATTATCTCGTCACGGAAGAAAACCCGACCGGGAAGAAGCTTGAGGATGTCCTTGGCATGGTGCGTAAGGATATACTGGATCGTTGCACGTTGATAACCGATGATCAACGGATTGAAGCAAAAAACGTTCTCGCTAATAATATGAAAATCCTGAATTTCCTGACCGACGCCATCAGACTGGCCGAAGACAGCACGAGTATTCTGGATAAAGCGTTTGGTCCAAGTCAGGCCGCAAAAGGCGGTCCGCCGCGTATCGGCCATTTGTGACAGACCGCAGATCAGGCATGAAATAAATGAGGGGGCTTCCGAATCCGGTGCCCCCTCTTTTTTTGCCTCAACCTGTCAGACTTGTGCTGATGCGGAGAATTTAAACGCTGATTAGTTGTTAGAGTCAAGGGGCTATATCGCAATTTCGTCAAATGTTGAACAAATTCTTTCCACTATTTTGGCAAAAAAGAGCCGCCCTAAAAAAGGCGGCTCAAGTCAACAGGGAGGCGTCATAAGGTTGGAATTGGGATTCCAAGCCTGGCAGCCCAATAGGGGCCGCTGATCACAATTTAGGGCTTACTTCTTAAATTACAATTAATGCATACAATAATTCTGTTAATTTATGAGAAATCGGGTGATTCGCAGCCCATGGTGGGGGAAAACGGGAAGTTGCCGTTTAGCTTTACCCGTCAGGCCTTAAAAAATCCTGAGGCTGCGTTTTGGGCGGCTTGTTTCATTTTGATGACTGACTTAGTTTTCTCAATTTCGGCTTCAAGCTCCGATATATAGCTCGTCAGGTCCTCAATCGACATACTGTTGAAGTCTAATTTATCTTTGCGGGTTAGCGGTTTATCGTCATCTTCGCTTGTCATAACCACATTCCTCAATATGTTAAGACCGTATAAGCGGTCAGATTAACGGATAAGAGGCGGGTTGTCTGCGAATTTGCGGCAACAAGTCCGAAAAAGGCGAGGGATGGAAATGACGACAATACCCGAAACGATGACAGCCATTGAGATAAAAGAGTTCGGGGGCCCTGAGAATCTGGTGCCAACAACGCGACCCGTGCCAACGGTCGGGCATGAAGATGTTTTAGTGAAGGTCGCCGCGGCCGGGGTGAACCGCCCTGACGTTCTGCAAAGAGTAGGAGGGTATGCCCCGCCACCCGGCGCGTCTGACATACCGGGGCTAGAGATTTCCGGCACCGTTGCAGCTGTAGGGGCAGGAGTTACTAAATATAAAATTGGCGATCAACTCTGTGCCCTGGTTTCAGGGGGCGGGTATGCGGAATATTGTCTGGCCCCGGAAGCTCAGTGCCTGAATATCCCTTCTGGCTTCGATCTGGTGCAGGCGGCGGCCCTGCCGGAAACCTTCTTGACTGTCTGGACAAATGTTTTTGATCGCGGACATCTGACCGGTGGTGAGTCGTTTCTGGTCCATGGCGGCGCCAGCGGAATTGGAACGACAGCCATTCAATTGGCAAAAGCCTTTGGTGCACGTGTTTTTACGACGGCCTCAACCGATGAGAAATGCAGAGCGGTTGAAAAGCTGGGGGCGGAGCGCGGAATAAATTACCGTACCGAAGACTATGTTGAAATCGTCAAGGAACTGACAGAGGGGCGAGGTGTCGATCTCATCCTCGATATGGTCGGCGGGGACTACATACAACGAAATATCTCGGCGCTGGCGGTTGAGGGGCGCCTGGTTTATATCGCCTTTCTGGGCGGGGCCGTGGCGGAAGTCAATTTTGCGCATATGATGATGAAGCGCCTGACAATTACCGGATCGACATTACGGCCCCAGTCCGTGCAGGCAAAAGCAGAAATCGGGTCACGTCTTGAGAAAAAAGTCTGGCCTTTATTATCGGCAGGGACTATTAAGCCAGTAATGGACAGTGTATTTCCGCTGACCGAGGCGGCTGCGGCGCATCGCCGGATTGATGATTCCTCTCATATCGGTAAAATCGTTTTACAGGTTTAGATGTTTCCGGCCTAGACTTTGCGCCCTGTTTCCGCCATATACAGTAAAGAATTATATATTGGTTCCCGATCTCGTTTCGCGAGCTGAAAAAGGAGATATTATGGTTACGCCATTATTGCCTAAGGCAACGGCTGTTTGGCTGGTAGACAATACATCTTTGTCCTTTTCGCAGATCGGGGATTTTTGCGGATTGCATTCGCTGGAAGTTCAGGGAATTGCCGACGGGGAAGTCGCCATAGGTATTGTCGGGCTCGATCCGGTCGCTAATGGACAAGTGACACAGGAAGAGATTGATCGCTGTCAAGGAGACCCCGCCGCACGTCTGGAAATAAGCAAAGCAGCGGGAGATGTTCCGCAGCCACGCCGCCGCGGTGGTCGTTACACACCGGTTTCACGGCGCGGGGATCGTCCTGATGCTATTTCCTGGTTGTTGAAATTCCATCCGGAACTAACCGATGCCCAGATTTCAAAACTCATCGGCACGACCAAGACAACCATTAGCGCCATTCGGGAGAAATCGCACTGGAACTCACAGAATATCCGGCCGCGGGATCCGGTAAGCTTGGGCATCTGTACGCAGCTGGAGCTTGACGAAGCTGTGCAGAAATCCGCACATCGTCGCAAAGATGACGATCGCGGCAAACTTATTGAAGAAGTGGCTGCCGCTGTGGCTGCCGAGGCCGCCGCAGTGCCGTTGACCCCTTACGAAATGAAGAAACGTCTGGTTCATAAAGAAGAAGCTTATGATCCAAGGGCGGAAGCTGAAGCTGTATTTGGCAAATCCGCGCCGAAGAAAGTGGAAGAAAAAGAGACCAGGGTGAGCGCTGCCAAAAGTTTTGATGACCTGTTCAAATCATCTGCCAAAAAGTAAGAACTGCTTTTTGAGGCCACATAAAAACCGCAGGGTAATTCCTGCGGTTTTATTTTATCTGGACTATGGTCAATGCGCGGCCTTTAAAGCGGTGAAGCTATTGACATTGCCCTATAACCACTGCTTTTCTACGGAGAAATAATGATCGCCGGGAGTTAATAATGGCTAGCTATGAAGAAGACTATAGACGTTCACTAGATGATCCTGAGGGGTTTTGGGGCGATGCAGCGGCGGAAATCAGTTGGTACAAGCCATGGGATAGAGTTCTGAATGACGATAAACCGCCCTTTTACCGCTGGTTTGAGGGCGCGGAGCTGAATACCTGCTATAATTGTCTGGATCGCCATGTCGAAGATGGCCGGGGTGATCAGGACGCCCTTATCTACGACAGCCCGATGACTGGTCAGATTAAAAAATTCACCTATAAGGAACTTACCGGGCTGGTCGCCGGTTTCGCCGGCGGGTTGGCCTCTCTCGGTGTCACCAAGGGGGACAGGGTTCTTATTTATATGCCGATGATCCCGGAGGCGGTGATCGCCATGCTTGCCTGCGCTCGTCTCGGCGCCATTCATTCCGTGGTATTCGGTGGCTTCGCGCCAAAAGAACTGGCAACCCGTATTGACGATGCAAAACCCGTCTGCATCATTGCCGGCTCCTGCGGGCTGGAACCCGGCCGCATCATTGAATATAAGCCGCTGCTGGACGGGGCGATCGACCTGTCTACGCATAAACTGGAGAACTGCGTCATTTTGCAGCGCCCTGAATGCGTTGCGAAGTTGAATTCCGGGCGGGACCATGCCTGGCAGGAACTTGTGGCGTCAGCGACGCCCGCCGATTGCGTGCCCGTTGCGGCAACCGATCCGCTCTACGTCCTGTATACGTCGGGAACGACTGGTATTCCAAAAGGCGTTGTGCGGGATAACGGCGGGCATGCAGTTGCCCT
The DNA here is from genome assembly GCF_041689005.1 of Sneathiella sp. GTDB lineage: Bacteria > Pseudomonadota > Alphaproteobacteria > Sneathiellales > Sneathiellaceae > Sneathiella. The sequence goes on along the minus strand of NZ_JBDNHC010000159.1, from coordinate 18,968 downwards.
TAAATGGTCGATGAAGCATGTATACGGGATCAACCCCGGCGAAGTTTTCTGGGCTGCATCGGATGTAGGATGGGTTGTCGGACATTCTTACATTGTCTACGCACCGCTTCTTCATGGATGTACGACTATCTTGTTCGAGGGCAAGCCAGTGGGTACGCCGGACGCAGGAACGTTTTGGCGGGTCATACAGGATCATAATGTAAAAGCACTGTTTACGGCGCCGACTGCATTCCGTGCAATCAAGCAGCAGGATCCGGAAGGCAAACTGGTTGGAGATTATGATTTCAGCAATTTTGACACCTTGTTTCTGGCTGGGGAGAGGGCCGACCCGGATACTATCATTTGGGCTCAGGAAAAACTGAAAGTACCGGTCCTTGATCATTGGTGGCAAACTGAATCCGGCTGGCCAATGGGCGCAAACTCTATTGGCTATGGCATGAAACCGGTCAAGCTCGGAAGTCCGACCCTTCCCGTTCCCGGGTATGACATCCGGGTCATAAACGAGGGTAATGATAACAGCGAAATATCGACCGGTGAAATTGGGTCAATTGCCGTAAAGCTGCCGTTACCACCCGGCACGTTGCCGACGCTATGGGAAAATGACGAGGGATATGTAAGGTCTTATCTCGCCGATATCCCGGGATATTATAAAACCGGTGATGCCGGATTTATTGATGAGGACGGATATCTGTTCATCATGGCCCGGACCGATGATATCATTAATGTCGCCGGTCACCGGCTGTCGACGGGGGGAATGGAAGAAGTCTTGGCTGGACATCGGGATGTGGCGGAATGTGCGGTCATTGGTATCCAGGATGCCCTAAAAGGCCAGATTCCGATGGGCTTTGTTGTTCTTAATGCGGGGGTTAACCGGCCTGATGCTGATGTCACCAAGGAGCTTGTAAGCCTCGTACGGGAAAAAATTGGGCCGGTGGCGACGTTTAAAATTGCCCTGGTTATCAAACGGCTTCCTAAGACTCGATCCGGCAAAATACTCCGGGGTGTCATGCGTAAGATTGCTGATGGAGAACCCGTTAAGATACCTGCGACAATTGAGGATCCGGCAATATTAACAGAAATTACTGAAATACTGGCGACCGCGGGTTTTCCTGCACCGCGAGTTTAGAGGAGGCCTATTATGAGCCTGAAGGGGAAAACAGCAATCGTCACCGGGGCAGCCCAGGGAATAGGCTACAGTGTCGCCACGCGGTTTGTTAAAGAGGGGGCGATGGTCTATCTGGCCGACACTAATCAAGAGGCTGCTGAGGCGGCGGCTAAAGTCCTCGGCGACCTCGCCATCGCAAAGGTATGCGACGTGTCGAAAAAATCGGACTGTGATAAGCTGGTTGCCGATGTGGTCAGCGAGCAGGGCCGACTTGATATTCTGGTTAATAATGCCGGTATTCTGAGGACGGGGGATGTCCTCGAAATATCGGAGGAGGATTTTGACGCGGTCCTTGCCGTAAATCTCAAAGGGGCATTTCTGCTAAGTCAGGCGGCAGGCAAGGTAATGGTAGGGCAGGCGACTGGCGGAAGTATTATCAATATGTCATCGGTCAACGCCCTGCTGACAATTCCAAATATTTTGCCCTACAATGTCTCCAAAGGAGGCCTTAACCAGTTAACAAGGGTAATGGCAGTTTCCCTTGCGCAGCGCGGTGTCCGGGTGAACGGTATCGGTCCCGGTTCAATTGCGACTGAAATGCTCGAAAAGGTAATGGAAGATGATGCCGCCCGGCAAGCAATTCTCTCGCGGACTCCTATGGGCCGAACCGGTCGGCCTGACGAAATTGCCAATATCGCAATGTTTCTGGCGTCCGATGAAAGCTCCTATATCACCGGCCAGATCATTTATGCGGACGGCGGCAGGCTGGGGCTTAACTACACTTCTCCCGTACCGGATGCCTGAGCGTAACCGTTAAACCCTGGTTTTCGCGGTGTCGAGTGCTGTCAGCAGCGCTGCCGCTTTTGGATCACTTTCATCCATAATTTTTTGAGCTACCGCCCAGCCAAGTACGTCTGTATGGATCTTGATGAAATCCAGATTTAGGTCGCTGATAGCCAATTTTGGATCTGTCAGATCACAAAGTCCCGAGCCTATTGATCCAATCATAGGGTAGCCGAAAGTGCCCCCCAATCCTTTTATATCATGGGCATGACCAAAGATTATTTCCTGTTCTTCCTTCCCGCCTTTGCTTGCCCGAAGAACGGCAAGAGCCTCGGTGATTGCCGCGATGCTGGCTAAAACACCATCCAGAAATTGCTCCCTCAGGCCGTTCATATTTCGGGAAGCCCGCCGCCTGATTTGGCCAATAGACGGCGCATCTTCGTCAGAGATCACCTTGAATTTCAGCTTGTCCGGTGGGTGATGTATTTCATATTCACCCATATTTTCGATTTTCACCATTTAACACCTATAAAAAAATTTAGAACGTTGTATATGCGTCAATACTACTCGCGCCGTTCCAGGCCTTCATATCCGCGCATCGCACGTCGTCGGTCGGGACCAATAAATTCCTTGGCCTTGATGAAGGGACGGGGGTGCTCGACCATCCATACCAGGCGGTCGAACAGCGCGCCTATTGAAACTGGTTTCGCCAGAAACTCAGTGGCGCCGGCGTTCCGTGCCTCTATAACGGTTCCCATGTCTGTTTGTCCGGAGAGGACTAGAATAGGGACATAGGCATCGACATCCTTTTCACCTTTGCGAATGAGCCGAATGAGATCAAACCCGTTTAGCGGAGTCATCTTTAGGTCCGAAATGATAATGTCTGGCGGGCTTTCCTTCATCATTCTAAAGACATTGTTGGCATTGACGCAGCTCCGGAATTTATCAATATTCATGGCTAGCAGGAGATGCTTGACAATCAGGTGCATATTCTTGTTGTCATCAACGAACAGAATATCCAGGTTTTTAAAGTTATAGTTTTGCGTCATCTGACCCCAAGTGCATTCATAGACGTTTATATGGTTAATACTCTATCAGTCCATCCTATACCTGTTAAATCCTAATAAACTCCAAAAGAACCGGTATTTTTTTCCAGACGCGAGATTTACACAAATCCGGCAGGGCGGAGATCTACGCACATTAGTGCGACTTTTATCTGGATTATTCGTCTGCGGATAAATATCATCAGTTACAAAACAAACGATGGGAGATTATTTTGCCAAAAGCAATTGATGTTGAGGCGGTATTGGGCACACTTACCCCTCTGCGAGGCAGGGGGCCGGAAACAGTTGAAGCGGATGAAGGCGAAGCGTTTGCCACTCTTGCCAGCTTCGATAAGGGCGCGGTGTTTGTCGGCAGCTTCGATGGTGAAAGCCCATGGGAGCGGCACCGCGGGGGAGATGAACTTGTCCATATTTTGAAGGGAGAGACGAGCCTGACAATCCTGACGGACAATGGCGAGCATTTATTGTCGCTGAAGGCGGGAATGCTGACAGTCGTCCCCAAGGCATGCTGGCACCGGTTTAGCTCGCCCTGCGGTGTGACGGTGCTTACGGTAACCCCGCAGCCGACGGAGCATTCGACAGCGGATGACCCGCGATAAATGCATTTGGCGTGCTTAATAAAAAAGCCCTTCCGGTTGTCCAAAAGGGCTTTTTCTTTAAAAATTTAAGCGGCGTGACTAGCCGACATAACTCACTGTGATCACCTCGTAGGCCTTTGATCCCCCAGGTGTCGTTACCTCGATGCTGTCTCCCTGTTCCTTGCCGATCAGGGCGCGCGCCAAGGGGGCGGTGATGGAGAGGCGGCCTTCTTCAATGCTGCTTTCATCTTCGCCGACGATCTGGTAACTGGTTTCCTCATTTGTATCTTCATCGGCGAGCAGAATCGTTGCTCCGAACTTGATCTGGCGACCAGAAATTTTGGAGACATCAATGATTTCGGCACGCCCGAGTTTGTCCGCCAGTTCGGCGATCCGGCCTTCAATAAGGGATTGCTGCTCCTTGGCAGCATGATATTCGGCGTTTTCTGAAAGATCTCCATGTTCGCGTGCGGTGGAGATCGCCTGAATGACCGCCGGCCGGGCCGTCGATTTCAGATGCTTCAGTTCTTTTTCAAGCCGGGAATTCCCGGCCGCCGTCATTGGTATTCTTTCCATATATTTCTCAATTACGTCGTTTACGCAAATGCCCCTGTTTTTCGCCTTTGCGAAAAGGCAATTTAATAATATCTCATATAATTGTCATCAAGAGATTAAGAATAAGATTGAAGTGGTTTAACTTCAAGGGTTCCTGTCATTATTTTCTCTATCGCCATCACTGTAGCGCGGGCGCCGGCGACTGTCGTCGAATAAGGCGTTTTCATAACCAGCGCGGTATGACGGATATCGTAACTGTCACGAAGTGCCTGTACGCTTTCGGTGGTATTGAATACCATCGCAATTTCTCCGTTCTTCATATTGTCGACAATGTTTGGTCGCCCCTCCATCACCTTGTTGACACGGCTAACATTTAGGCCCTGATCGTTCAGGTGTTTTGCAGTGCCGCCGGTGGAAACGACATCGAAGCCAAGTTTAATCAACTTGACAACGATCTCCGTCATCGGCGCTTTATCAAGGTCTTTCACCGAAACAAATACGGTTCCCGATGTCGGCAGGACCACACCGGCCGCAATCTGGGATTTCAGGAAGGCCGATCCGAAATTCGTATCGATACCCATTACCTCGCCGGTTGACCGCATTTCCGGCCCGAGCACAACATCGACTCCGGGAAACCGCGAGAACGGAAATACGGCTTCCTTGACGGTGACGTGCTTCAGGGTGCGGTATTGCAAATCGAAGGACGCAAGACTTTCCCCGGCCATGATGCGGGCCGCGACCTTGGCAATGGGATAGTTGATGCTTTTGGCCACGAAGGGAACCGTTCGGCTTGCCCGCGGATTTACTTCTAAAATATAGATAACTTCGTCCTTGATGGCGAACTGGACGTTCATCAGGCCGACAACATTCAGGGCCAGCGCTAGTGCCTCCGTTTGCCGCTTGATTTCATCTATTAACCCTGAGGACAAGGTATGTGGTGGAAGCGAGCAGGCGCTATCGCCGGAATGGATTCCGGCTTCTTCGATATGCTCCATTATTCCGGCAACGAAGACGGTTTTTCCATCACACAGGCAGTCGACGTCGACCTCAATGGCATTTTGCAAATATCCATCCACGAGCACCGGGGTGTCACCGGATACAATTACCGCTTCGCGCATATACCGATCCAGGGATTCGCTGTCGCGAACGATTTCCATGCCTCGTCCCCCGAGCACATAGGACGGACGGACAACAACCGGAAAGCTGATTCTTTCGGCAATCGCGAAGGCCTCCTCGACGGAGCGGGCGATACCGTTTTCCGGCTGCTTGAGATTGAGTTTATGGAGGAGTTGCTGAAACCTTTCCCGGTCTTCCGCGAGATCAATGGCATCCGGTGTGGTTCCGAGTATGGGAACGCCGGCGGCTTCAAGGCCAGCCGCAAGCTTCAGGGGAGTCTGTCCGCCAAACTGGACGATTACGCCATGCAGGGTTCCCCGCGATTGTTCCTTACGAATAACGGCGAGAGTGTCTTCAACGGTCAGCGGCTCAAAATACAGCCGGTCCGATGTGTCGTAATCGGTCGAGACGGTTTCCGGGTTACAATTCACCATGATGGTTTCATAACCGACCTCGGATAGGGCATAGGCGGCATGAACGCAACAATAGTCAAATTCGATACCCTGGCCGATCCTGTTCGGACCGCCCCCGAGGATAATTACTTTCTTCGCCTCTGTGGGCTCGGCTTCACAAACAGCGTCGTCCCATTCGTTCCCTTCGAATGTGGAATACATGTACGGCGTTTGTGACGAAAATTCCCCGGCGCAGGTGTCGATACGCTTGAACACCGGCTGGATATTAAAGTCTTTCCGTACAGCGAACACCTGCTCTTCTGTAATCTCCGCAAGCTCCGCAAGGCGTCCGTCGCTAAAACCCATGGATTTGAGTTTTAAAAGGCCCCCCTTCGTTGTCGGGATACCGCCGGCCCGGACTGCGTTCTCCATGGTGACGATGGTTTCAATTTGAGCAAGGAACCAAGGTTCATACTGGCTGGCAGTTTGGATTTCCTTGAGAGTGAGGCCTTCGCGAAACGCCTGGGCGATATTCAGCAGTCTCTCCGGTGTCGGATGGGCGAGAATGGCATGAATTTTCTGCTTGTCCGCCTGCGCGTCACCTGAGAGGGCGAAATTTTGCTCGTTCAAGCCCGTCAGGCCGGTTTCAAGAGAGCGCAGCGCCTTTTGCAGGCTTTCTGCAAAGGTACGGCCGATAGCCATGGCTTCACCGACGGATTTCATCGCCGTGCCAAGTTTCACTTCTGCACCAGCGAATTTCTCGAACGTAAAACGTGGAATTTTCGTGACGACATAGTCGATCGTGGGCTCAAAAGAGGCGGGGGTCGTGCCCGTTATGTCGTTATCAAGCTCGTCGAGAGTATAGCCGACGGCGAGTTTCGCGGCAATTTTTGCAATCGGAAAGCCAGTCGCCTTGGAGGCAAGCGCGCTGGAGCGGGACACCCTCGGGTTCATCTCAATGATAATCAGCCGACCGTTCTCCGGATTGACGGCAAACTGGACGTTCGATCCGCCTGTCTCGACACCAATTTCCCGCAAGACCGCAATGGAGGCATTGCGCATGATCTGATATTCTTTGTCCGATAGTGTCAGGGCCGGGGCGACCGTGATGGAGTCTCCCGTATGCACACCCATTGGATCGACATTTTCGATCGAGCAGATAATGATACAGTTGTCCGCCTTGTCGCGAACAACTTCCATCTCAAACTCTTTCCAGCCGACGATGCTCTCTTCGACCAGAACTTCAGTGGTTGGTGATGCATCTAGTCCGCTGGCTACAATTGTCTCGAACTCCTCCCGGTTATAGGCAATGCCGCCGCCGGTGCCGCCAAGGGTGTAGGACGGCCGGATGATGCAGGGAAGCTTGACTATTTCCAGTACCTTCCAGGCTTCCTCAAGCGTATGGGCGACGGCGCTCTCGGGCATGTCGAGCCCAATTTTGAGCATGGCGGTCCGGAACTGGTCGCGGTCTTCGGCCTTGGCGATCGCCTCACGGTTGGCCCCGATCAACTGAACACCGAGGCGGTCAAGCACACCGCTTTCAGCAAGAGCGAGAGCTGTATTAAGCGCTGTTTGTCCGCCCATCGTCGGCAAAATCGCATCCGGCCGTTCTTTTTCAAGAATTTTCTCGACAATTTCCGGGGTGATTGGCTCAACATAGGTTGCGTCCGCAAGGTCCGGGTCAGTCATGATCGTTGCCGGGTTTGAATTGACAAGAATCACCCGATACCCTTCCTCTTTCAGGGCCTTGCAGGCCTGGGTGCCGGAATAGTCAAATTCGCAGGCCTGCCCGATCACTATCGGACCGGCGCCAATAATCATAATGGAATGAATATCCGTACGTTTAGGCATGAGCGTCGACCAGATCTATAAAGCGCTGAAAAAGATATTGGCTGTCCTGTGGGCCGGGACTGGCTTCGGGATGATACTGAACAGAAAAAACCGGTTTTCCGTCGATCCGAAGGCCTTCCACAACACCGTCAAACAGAGACTTGTGGGTTTCGATAATTCCGGCGGGCAGGCTCTCTCTGGTGACGACAAAACCGTGGTTCTGCGACGTGATTTCGACCTTGCCCGTTGCCAGATCCTTGACCGGCTGATTGGCGCCGCGATGACCCTGATGCATTTTGATGGTTTTCGCACCCAAGGCTAGGGCCAGCATCTGGTGCCCGAGACAAATTCCGAAGGTCGGCGTACCACTGTCAACGCATTGACGAATGACAGGTACGGCATATTCCGCTGTTGCTGCCGGATCTCCAGGCCCATTGGCGAGAAAAATTCCGTCTGGTTTCAGAGCCATAATCTCGTCAAAGCTGGCGGTCGCGGGAACAACAGTGATCCGGCATCCGAGACTGGCGAGGCAGCGGAGAATATTATTCTTCACGCCGTAGTCAACGGCGACAATATGCCGTTTCCACTCGACTTGTGTGCCATAGCCTCCGGCGATGTTCCATTTCGTCTGTGTCCAGTCGTAGGGCTCCTTGCAGGAGACTTCCTTGGCGAGATCCATTCCTTCAAGGCCGGGCCAAGCGGCGGCCTTTCGCGCCAGATCTTCAAGATCAAATTTGCCGTTCACATCATAAGCGATGATCCCGTTTGGAGCCCCTGCTTTTCGGATGGAATGGGTCAAGCGGCGAGTATCGATCCCGGCAATGCCGGTCAGGTTTCGTTTTTTTAACCATTCATCCAGATGGCCTGTTGCACGCCAGTTGGCGGGTTCTGTGATGTCGGCGCGGATAATCAAGCCGTTCGCGGCGATACCGCTCGTCTCAATATCCTCATCGTTAAATCCGACATTGCCGATGTGGGGAAAGGTAAAGGTAATAAGCTGTCCGGCAAAGGAAGGGTCGGTCAGGCTTTCCTGATAGCCGGTCATTGAAGTATTAAAACAGACTTCTCCAACAGTTTCGCCAACTGCCCCGATACCGAAGCCGTGACAAACGGTTCCATCGCCGAGAACAAGGACCGCTGTCGCCGTCCGCTCTTTGTTTAAATCAACCGTGATGCTTGAATAAGACATGATAATGGAGACCCTCTTGCGGTTAGTTCCGCCGAGCCGATTTTTCCTCTGGCCTGCTGCTGATATTGCGCAGCAACATAAGGAGTTTAAGGGGGCGCGTCAAGTTTTTCGGCTGAAAAATAACCTTTTAATATCAAGGGCTTACAAAGAAAAATTGGTTTGCTAAAATTCATTGTATCCGTTAGTATGGCGCCTTTCTTCACAATAGATTTGCGCATGTATGCTACGAACCAAAATTAAAGACTCTTTAAAAGAAGCAATGAAATCAAAGGATAAGCGGAAACTTTCGACGCTTCGCCTGATTATTGCCACCTTACAGGACAGAGATCTCGCCGCCCGCGACAAGGGGGCGGACGAAGGAATCACTGACGAAGAGATTCTCCAAATGCTGACGACAATGGTTCGTCAGCGCAGGGAGTCCATTGCCGCATACGAGAAGGGCGGCCGGATTGATCTGGCTGCCTCGGAACAGGAAGAAATTGACATCATTTCCGACTATCTTCCCAAACAGTTTGATGACGGCGAAACCAAAAAGGCTGTGGAACAGGTCATAACTGAAATTGATGCCCAAGGCCTCAAGGATATGGGGCGCACCATGGCCGAGTTGAAAAGCAAATTTGCCGGTCGAATGGATTTTTCCAAAGCAAGCGCTATGGTGAAGCAGGCACTTGGCAAATAGAGCCTAGATATAAATTTTTCCGTTGGAATATAATTTACCGGTTAAATTGCATATCTGGGCGAAAATAAATACGGGTGTAAGGAATGTAAATGGCCTTTCCGCCGCAATTCATGGAAGAGCTGAACGCGCGTGTCGGTCTTGCTGACTTGATTGGTCGCCGCACGAAACTGACAAAAAAGGGGCGCGAATATTCGGGCCTGTGCCCCTTCCATAATGAAAAAACCCCGTCCTTTACCGTCAATGAGGAAAAAGGCTTCTATCATTGCTTTGGCTGTGGCGCTAACGGTGATCTGATCGAGTTTGTAAAACAGACAGAAGGCGTTTCCTTTCCGGAGGCGGTAGAGCGTCTGGCAGCGATTGCCGGGATGCCGATGCCGGTCCAGCATCCCGCCGACAAGGCCCGCCAGCAACGGACGGCGACCCTGCATGAGGCCATGGAACTCGCGGCTAAATGGTTTTCCGCTCAGCTCGCCTCGCAGGCAGGAACAGGCGCCCGGCAATATCTGGAGCGGCGCCAAGTTTCAGCGAAGGCGGTCTCGGCATTCCGTCTGGGGTATGCGCCGGGCGGCCGCACGGGACTGAAGGAAGCGCTGATTGCCCGCGGGATGACCGAGGCGATTCTGCTGGAAGGCGGGCTTATTATCAAACCTGAGGACGGCCGCGACAGCTATGATCGATTCCGGGATCGTTTGATGTTCCCCATAAGTGATCGCAGGGGGCGTGTAATCGCCTTTGGGGGACGGGCCCTCGGGGATGCGCCGGCAAAATACCTTAACTCACCCGAGACACCTCTTTTTCACAAGGGGCATGTTCTTTATAACGTGGCGCTGGCACGACAACAGGCGTTTGAGGCGGGGAATGTTATCGTCGCCGAAGGATATATGGATGTCATCGCGTTGAGTGATGCAGGGTTTCTGCAGTCCGTTGCGCCCCTTGGCACTGCCATAACCGAGGAACAGTTGCAGATTCTCTGGCGCATGGCTCCTGAGCCGATTATGTGCCTTGATGGGGACGAGGCGGGGTGGCGTGCAGCTCTCCGCGCCGCAGAACGGGCATTGCCGCTGCTTAAGCCGGGGTGCTCCCTGCGGTTTGCCCTGCTGCCGACGGGTGTTGATCCTGATGACCTGATCCGCAAGGACGGGAGCGGGGCAATGAAGGAAATTCTGGACAACGCAGTGCCGTTATCCGAAATTCTCTGGCGCAAAGAGGCGGATAATCATCCCGTCGATACACCTGAACGGAAAGCCGCTCTGGAATCGTCTCTCTACAGTTTATGCAATCAGATCAGTGACCCGGCTGTACAGGGACATTATCGGTCCTACTTTAAGGACAGACTCTGGACTGCTTTCCGCTCACATCAGAAGCCATTCAACACGTCGAAGGGCGTTGAAAAAGGACGGTCGCGGGACAGGATATCCAAAAATCGATTCGACCGATTCGCGAATCACTCAATCGATTCGCACTTTTTTGCTACCTCATCGCTTACGCCGGGTTCCGTGTTTGCATCCGGGCGAGGGGAGAAATTATTGGTACTGACGGTGATAAACCACCCTGAAATATTGGAAAATCACTTTGATGCCTTCGCAGCATTGCAGTTCTCAAGTCCTCAGCTTGACAGACTGCGTCGCTCGATAATAGATATTGTCGCAGTCGAATCGTCCCTTGACTACACGGGCATGAGTCACCACTTAGCTAAACGTAAATTGTCTGAGCAAGTAAAGGGCTTAGAAGGTCCGGCAACAAAGTCACTCGATTGGTTTGTTGATCCGGAAACGGCTCTTGAAGATGCTCTTAACGGGTGGCTCCATATTCTGGCACGCCACAAGCGGGAGGCGCTGGAGCAGGATCTCGAAACAGCGCAGAGGCAATTGGGAATAGATGCAACGGCAGAAAATTTCGAGCGCTTGAAATTCGCGCAAAAAGCCCTGCAGGACGCGGCGGGGAATGAAGCTGATTTGGTCGGGTTCGGATTAGCCTCCGGCCGCAAGAATAATGTATAATTAACTGTGACCTGACATATTCCGGACAACGGTTGGGTTATGGTAATTTTCTAGGAGTTCAAATTTTATGGCGACAAAGAGTGCGGAAGCAATTGATACGTCGGATCAGGTAGGAGAAAACCCGGATAGTCCGTTGATAGATGCCTCACAGGCAGCCGTTAAAAAGATGCTCGCGAAGGCCAAGGACAAGGGTTACGTCACGTTTGACGAGCTGAATGCGGTGTTGCCGCAAGATCAGATGTCATCGGAGCAGATTGAGGACACAATGTCGCTACTCTCTGAAATGGGCATTAATGTCGTCGAGAACGACGAAGAAGGCGGCGAAGACAATGTCGCGGTAAAGACCGACAATGATGACGACGAAGACGAGGAGCGTGAAGAAAAGCCAGTAAAGGAAGTCGTCGAAAAACCCGCCTCCACCGCCGGGGATCGCACCGATGATCCAGTCCGCATGTATTTGCGGGAGATGGGAACAGTGGAGCTGTTGTCGCGTGAAGGCGAAATTGCCATTGCCAAACGCATTGAGGCTGGCCGGGGCAAGCTCATTGGCGCTATTTGCGAGTCACCTCTGACTATCCGTGCCATTCTCAATTGGCGAGAGTTGATGTTACAGGAACGCCTGCTGCTGCGTGATGTGATTGACCTTGACGCTACTTATGGCGCGGGGGCCGCGGCCGAGAAGGCTTTGCAGGAGGGTTTCAGCGAGGACAGCGAAGATGATGAGTTGCCCGCTAAAGGCCTCAATGACGACGATTCTGACAAAGAATCGAATTCAGAAGACGACAAGGAAAAAGGTCAGGAAGACGACGCTGACGGGGAAGAGACTAGCAAGAGAGACGATGACGAGGATGACGACGATGCAGAAGACAATACAATGTCGCTTGCCGCTCTCGAGGAAACCCTCAAACCAGAAGTCTTTGAGCGGTTCGACGATATCGCTAAAACATACAAGAAGCTGCATAAACTCCAGGAAGTAAAGCTGACAGCTGCGCTTGAAAATGAGACAGTCACCAACACCCAGGAGCGGAAATACGAAAAACTCAAGCTGGAATTGGTTAAATTGATGGATGATGTCCATCTGACCAGTAACCGCATTGAGGCTCTCGTTGACCAGCTATACGGTATAAACCGCCGCCTGATGAGCCTTGAAGGTAAATTGCTGCGACTTGCCGAACGCCATAAGGTTGCGCGTGCTAGCTTCCTTGAGCATTATTTCGGGGCGGAACTGGATCCGGGCTGGGTCGAGAAAATGAGCATCCTGAAAGCCAAGGGGTGGCGTGATTTCACGACAAACGAGGCAAGTGGTATCAGTGAAATCCGGGGGGAAATTATCAAGATTTCTTCTGAATTCGGCATGCCGATGAATGAATTTCGCCGGATTGTCAGCACCGTTCAGCAAGGGGAGCGCGAAGCCAGCCGGGCAAAGAAGGAAATGGTTGAGGCCAACTTGCGTCTCGTGATATCGATCGCCAAGAAATACACTAACCGGGGCCTACAGTTCCTTGACCTTATTCAGGAAGGCAATATCGGCCTGATGAAGGCGGTGGATAAATTTGAATACCGTCGGGGCTATAAATTCTCGACTTATGCGACCTGGTGGATCCGTCAGGCAATTACCCGGTCAATCGCCGATCAGGCGCGAACTATTCGTATCCCGGTCCATATGATTGAGACGATCAACAAGCTTGTCCGGACGTCGCGTCAGATGCTGCATGAAATCGGGCGGGAGCCAACCCCGGAAGAACTGGCGGTCAAGCTCGGGATGCCACTCGAAAAAGTGCGTAAAGTCATGAAAATCGCCAAGGAACCCATCAGCCTTGAAACGCCGATAGGAGACGAGGAAGACAGTCATCTCGGCGATTTTATCCAAGACGAAAATGCCGTTCAGCCGTTGGATGCGGCAATCCAGTCTAATTTGCGGGAAACGACGACACGGGTCCTGGCCTCTCTCACGCCGCGGGAGGAACGGGTCCTTCGTATGCGATTTGGGATTGGTATGAATACCGATCATACATTGGAAGAGGTGGGCCAGCAATTCTCGGTCACCCGCGAACGCATTCGGCAAATAGAGGCCAAAGCGCTCCGCAAACTCAAGCATCCCAGTCGGTCACGTAAACTCCGGAGCTTCCTTGATACATAGATAATAACCGGTGACGAGGTAAAAATTGGCGACACATCGATTTCGCCAATTGCGTCTCGTCGGCGAACAGGCTAATAAAGTCACAAATCATTGACGATACCGTCAAAAGAAATCAGGGCCTGTAGCTCAGCTGGTTAGAGCCGTCCGCTCATAACGGACTGGTCGTAGGTTCAAGTCCTACCGGGCCCACCACTAACACCTTGTTATTACAGGGTTTTTTGAGATATGATGCAGTTGGTTTGCTGCGAACTAGCGACCAGTTTATGTCTCTCAAAACCCTGTGATAGCAAATTTTCCTGAATTTTCGATGTATTTAAAGAACTGGCAGAGACTTGTCGATGGCTCTGTGATTCTTATAATGAATTCAAAGGGTTAAAAACGGCCTGGTTGCGAGTTCATGTGTCGTGCGGTCCACCACTTCTTCAAAGGCGAACCTGGATCCAGTCCAGGTTCGCCCCTGAACCCCGCAGAACCGGGGCTTCGGGGTTATCCGGTGATGGCAGAGACTCTCCAAATTAGCCACATTTAGTAGATTTCCCCATTCGTCTCTGACGCCCTGTTTCAGGGTCCAGTTCATGGGATATTACGATGGACTATTGATGGAACCCGAGCCGCTTTTGTTGCTCATTCCAGTCCATTGGGAGGGGACTTATTCTCTTGAGAGATTTAACATTCAACGTCTCCGGCTGACGACCGTTGAGAATATCCTCAATGATGGAGGGCGCCAGAAAGGCGAGTGGAAGGACCCGGGTTATCTCCGTATCAAAGACCTTTTCCCGTTCGGCAATTTCCTTCACTGATCCGGCGTCCCCAGATGCCAACTGATCAAACCAGTTTTTTGCCTTTGCAATCAGCCGACAGAGGTCCGGGTCGGGATGCCGACCACTCGATTGTCCGGCAATCACCAGCTTAGCCTCAACTCCCTTGCGTTGTAGTTTGATGGCAAGCCTAAGAGGAATAATGTTGTCATGCTCATTACTGGCAACGTTCTCCTCCATCGTCAACAAACTGGCCAGGGCCTTACGGCTTAGATCAATCGTGATGGCGTCGGCGGACAAGCCAACCCTCTGAACGATTGCCTGCAGGATGGCTTGCTGATGCCCGGTATTCTCATCAATAAGTTTGCCTGCCAATTCATCTGCCTCAACATTTAATCTTTGCAACAGCGACGGAGCGGGGTTAGCAAAATCGAGCAAATCCATCAGCCTTTGCTGGTCTTGAAGCAGTGCCCAAACAGGCCGGATAACCGTCACATTTGTTGGAGAAGACCGCTCCCGGCGGTTGCTGCTCATAATCTGCTGAACCTGACCCCAGACCTCCTGATCAACGACGGCTTTATGCATCCCCGGATTGGTTTCTCCTTTGTGCAGGATCATGCCGATGTAAAGAGGATTGGAGAGCAACCGATAAAGATTGCCCCGCAAGAGTGGCTTGCCGCCCGCAACAGATCCATCCTTACGGATGTTTTGCTTGGTAACAATACCGAGGCGATCTACTTCCGCTTTTAAAAGCCGGACTGTCCTGAGTTCGATATAAAGGTCAAACAGCTGTCGGACAATGGCGGCCTCCCTTTCATTGATCACCAGCTTACGATCCTCAACGTCGTATCCGAGCGGCAGATTACCGCCCATCCACATGCCTTTCTTTTTTGACGCCGCGATCTTGTCCCGGATCGGCTCTGCGGTGACTTCCCGTTCAAATTGGGCAAACGACAAGAGAACATTCAATGTCAGCCGTCCCATGGAGGAAGTGGTATTGAACGCTTGCGTCACCGAGACAAACGAGACATTCCTTTCATCCAGCCTCTCAATGATCTTGGAGAAGTCGGCGAGCGACCGGGTGAGGCGATCCACCTTATAGACGACGATGATATCGACCTCTCGCCTGTCAATGGCTGCTAACAGTTCCTTGAGGGCAGGGCGATCCATGGTCCCGCCGGAGGCATTGTAACATTAACTTGCAGTAGGCGCGAATAAATCTCGCTAGGGCTTTTTAGGCGGTTTTGCTTGCAGTTGCCCAAACGTCAAATGCTTCAGCGCGACTTTGCTTGAAGAGAGATCGATTGATTAGGTGACGTTGAAGGTAAAAGTTATTGTAAGTGGCTGAGTGGATATTGAGAAATCTCTGGGCTGATCCGGGCGACTTAAATTTCTGCATTTTTCGCTCTCTTCGTCGTACTGGGAGATGCGAGTTCTCAGCACGGTTGTTTGATCGCTTGTTGTCAATATGCTCAGCGTTTAAGTGCAGTGTTTGAAACGCTTTATGATAGGATTTCAGCTTATCTGTGACGATTTGTGTTGGCGCGAAACCCTGCTTCTTCAATAATGTTCTCATCAGTTTCAAGGCAGCTTTAGCGTTTCGACTTGGTTGTACGAGGAAATCAAGGGCCTCTCCTTCGCTATCAACGGCACGCCACAGAAAATGGCGTTTTCCTCGAATGACGATGACCATTTCGTCTCGGTGCCAGATATCGGAGGGAGTAGGGCGAGAGAATGTCAGATTTTGAGCAATGGGCACTCCAAATTTCAGGAACCAACGTTGAACCGTTTCGTAGGAAATATTTAGACCTCTTTCCGCAAGAAGATCTTCAATATCTCGATAACTTAGCGTAAATCGGGCATACAGCCAGACGGCATGCTGAATGATATGAGGCGAGAAACGATGGCGCTGATAGGAAATCTTTTTCATCGAAGAAGACTAATTCAACGCCGGATCCTTTTCCAAGAAGTTAATTTGACAACACCCGGGGAATCCCATCGCTGCCTCTTTTGACGAGATTTACTGGAAATGATAATCTCCTATATGATGTCCCGTAGATTTTAGTGACATCAGGTTCAAGAGCTGGTTCAAGAGGCGAACCGCATACAAGGGAAGCCGCCATCATGGCCATCTGCTTGATTGGCAGTGCAATTGTCGTTATTCCGGCCCCCCAGATCTCATACCAGTCAGGATCATCGTAGCCGACGAGAGAGATGTCTCGCGGAACCTCTAATCCAGTTTCCCTAATCGCTTTGAGCGTTCCAATGGTAAATTGGGCACTGCCAAGCACGATCCCAGTTGGCCTATTCGGTTTAGTCAGTAATTCAATGGCAGTATCGTAGCCGTATCCGGGCCCTGGTGGACCTAGCTTGACGGTAGTTTTGACATTCGATGCGTCCGACACGGCCAGTTTGAAACCCTCGGCGCGTTCTATGCCGGTTGATAGTGTCTCGTTTCCGCTGCCGATATATGCGATGTGTTTGTGACCGAGTTCAATCAAACGCCGCGCTGCGAGCCAGCTTGCGGTCCTGTCTTCCGAAACGATGACATCGGAATCAATAAGTGGATGGCGGCGTACAAGTTGCTGGCAGAAGACGTTGGTCAGGAGATCTGCTGTTTCCTGATGCATATTGACCACCGGTGTGATGATGATTCCCCTAGTACGCGCTTCGCAAAGTGAACGAACGTGACGCAATTCGAGGTCCGGATCATCTTCGGATATGGATAGTACGAGCTGCATACCGGATGCAGCGAGGGTTTCTGCTATAACTCTTGCTATTGCACTGAAAAAATGATTCTCCACATCGGGAAGAATGAAGCCGACAATGTTTGATTGACCACCGCGCAGCAACTTCGCGGCCGCATCCGGGATATACCCCATTTTGGCGGCGGCGTCACGCATCCGCTTTTTGGTTTTCGCGCTAACCACAGGTGAGTCGTTCAGTGCTCTTGAGACGGTTACATGTGAAACGCCGAGTTCGGCAGCGATATCCTTAATGGTCGGTCCGTTTCGGTTCGGTCTCACTCGGCGCATGGGCGTCTCGTTCTGATCCCAAAGTGGTTACGGATAGACAAGCGTGTCTGCTTGATTTCGATGCTCATTTCTCTGTATAGCATAAGACAGACAGCCAATGTAAGCCTAAGTTTACACGTGTACATTCTAGTCACGATAAATGCCCGACTGTCACCCTTCCGGCCGGTCGGAACAAGGGCCTGGCGAGCACTCCAGATTCTGGAATTAATCTCAATAAAATCAATACTTTGTGACTCAACCGTGGAGAAGTATAGCCCTGCAGTTGACAATGCTTTTGGTTCAATGATAGAGTATATGTACACGTGTACATTAGACAATCAAACAGAACATGAGGGGAGGCACCTAATATGACTACTAAAAATCGGATGAGTTGGCTCGTTGCCGTATTGCTGCTGATGATCTCAAGCAACAATGCATTTGCAGCGAACTCAAACTCGAAAACATACGAGTTGGCAATGGCGAGTCTCGAGCCGGTCGAAGCGCCCAGCACTAAGACAGTGCAGTATCTGGCAGAACTCGTAGCGAAACGAAGTGATGGTCGTTTGAAGATCAATCCGAATCCCGGAGGTACGCTTGGAAACGGACTACAAATTATGGAGGGCGTGAGCATTGGCACCGTCGACATGGTTTCGATGGTGCTCGAATGGTATGCACCATTCGTCAAGGATGTTAATGTCTACGTCATGGGGTTCACTTTCAGAGACACGGATCATTTTAGGAAATTTATCGATTCAGACATATTTGATGAGATGAAGCAGCAGATTCTGGACAAAATGAACGTCCGGGTCTTGGCGGCCAACTGGGTTGGACTTCCCCGAGTTCTGGTATCCAAAATGCCGGTAAATTCGCCAAAAGATATTGCGAACATTAGCATGCGGGTTCCTGAAATTGAAACCTACCTGAAAGTATGGCGTGGCCTCGGAACGAATCCCACCCGTGTCGCATGGCCGGAAGTCTACCTGGCTCTAAAAACCGGCACTGTAGATGCAGCTGAAGGTCCGCTCGATCAAATGTACGCCACCAAGTTCTATGAAGCGGCACCGTACATAACGTTGACTAACCACCTGCAGCAGGCGTTTACTGTATCCATCAACGAAGACGTATATGCGAACCTTCCGGATGATCTTAAGAAAATACTTGCCCAGGCCTCGCTTGAGGCCGGTGAGCATTTCCAGGAACTGGTCAGAACTCAGTACAGTAAAGATCGGCAGAAAATGATCGACGGTGGGGCGACGATAAGCGAAATCGATACACGCCCGTTTCAGAAGATGCTGATGCCTGTCATTAAGGAATCGGAGGACACCGGATTCTGGACACCCGGTTTATACGATCGGATCCAGTCTCTCAATTAGAGCGAAAATAGATTGGCTCTCAGGGGAGTCACAGCGACGTTGTCGTGACTCCTCTTTTTGCCATGGCTCCCCTTTGCTTAGGACTATCAGCACTTCCCATGTCGACTGTCAGCCTCATTCTCAAAGCCAAGCAACAGATATACCGTTTTCTCGTATCCGCTTGCGCGCTTGCTTTGGTGGTGATCTTCATCACCACGCTGGTACAGATATTCATGCGAAGAGTTCTTCAAAGCCCGTTGGAATGGCCAGAGGATCTGGCAGTATTTCTTTTCATATGGATCACCTTCCTTGGTGCTGCCGTTCTGTTCGATAAGAAGATCCTGATCAGTGTAGATACCGTTGTAACCCTCCTGCCGGATCGGGCCCAACAGGTTTGTCATACGATCGGCAAC
>NZ_JBDNHC010000158.1:0-10978 GCF_041689005.1 Sneathiella sp. | reverse complement strand
CAGGCGCTCGAATCGCTGCGCAATTTTGGCCGCGCGACGCAGGTCAAGCTGCTTGAGGTGGATATGGTCTCTGCGCGACCACCAATTGACGAGGCGCTTGATTTGCCAGCCGGGACTGAGCTTCTGCGTGTGGTTCGTACCCGCTGGCTCGATGGTGAGCCGCTTGGTCATTTTGTCAGCTACATTCCTTCCGATCTCGGCAAGGCAATGACACGTGCCAATCTCAAAACGACACCGATGCTGACGTTGCTCGAGGACGCGGGTGCGCATATTGGCGCCGCCCATCAGACGATCTCGGCCACACTTGCTGACGCTGCAGTTTCGGCGAGCCTGCACGTCGACATCGGATCGCCAATCCTGCGGGTCAGCCGGACCGTCTTCGACGTGAATGAACGGCCGGTGCAACACATCCTCGCCCAGTTCCGCCCTGATCGTTATCAGATTCGCCTCGATCTGAATTCTCCCCGTAGTCTGGAACCGCAGATTATCTGACGGTCTTTCCAGTTTCTTGGATTATTGATATAGAAATATAACAATTAAATCGCTACGATGCTAGCATCATAGTGGGGAATCTGCAGAATGAACGACTGGACCAGCGATACGGAACCGCAGCTGCTGAGGATTTCCGGCACGACTGCGACCGTTCCAGACATCGCCGCCGCCGAATCCTGTTATAGCGAACTGCTTGGATACCGGGTGTTGGAAAGAGGCCGGATCGATCAGGCCCTCGCCCAGCGCTGGGGTGTACCCGCTACAGCCGCAGCCGCCTTCTGCACCTTGCGTCCCGAAAATGAAGACGATGTCTTTATTAGACTTATCGAAGCACCCGCCGTGCCGGACTATTCACCGCTGACCAGCTTTGGCTGGACGGCATTCGAAATCATCGTGGATGATGTCTATGAGCTGGCGGATCGGCTGGACGCTTCGTCCTTTCGGCATCTAGCAGGGCCGAGGCCGCTCCAGTTCATGCCGTCGATCGTCGCCATGCAGGTCGTGGGCCCGGGTGGTGAATGCCTCTATTTTACAATGGAGAGTGGCGACCGGAACACATCAATCCTGCCCGGGGCTTCGGGCTTTGTCGGTCGGCCATTTATCGTTGTAGCCGCAGGATCCGATTTTGATCCGATGCTTCGCTGGTATGTGGATCATTTCAGACTACGCGAAAGGCCAGTGCGCAAGAGCAAGGTAGGAGTTCTTCAGCATGCCCAGAATCTTTCTGCTGATCACGCCTTTTCGCTTAGCGCAATAGGGATGGCACAACACGGGAACCTGATTCAACTGGACGAATATCCGACAGGTACGGATTTTATCGCCGGAGTTCGACCCCGGCTCGACGGGCACTTGCCACCTGGCAATGCGATAGTCAGTTTCGAGGTTGCCAGCCTTTCTCCCTTTGTCGACCTTGCGCATGGACCCGAGGCGATCTCGGCAGGGGCCTGTTACGGCGGCCGGCGCTCGCTTGTTCTGACCGGGCCGGCCGGCGAATTAATTGAGTTGATCGAATCGCGTTGAATTGTGATATAGATAGAACAATATAGCTGAGATATGGAATCCGCCCTTTGGGTGAAACAAGGAGTTTGAGATGAAGGTTCGTGACGTTCAACATGCCGTTCTTCCCCGCACGACTGCCGAGGAAGGCTGTAGGCAGAACGCGGTTGTTTCGCTGCGCCGGCTGCTAAATAGCAAGGTCAGGCCAAGAAACGTCGGGATATTCGAATCCGAAGCCGCTCCCGCGTTCGCCGAACGTCATGGTCGTCAGCCTCAATCGCACGAAGAAGTACGCGAAGCCTTTCTGATGTCCCCCGGCTATCGGATGTGGAGCGCCGCTAACCGGTCAGCTCAGGAGATGATATGGGTTTCGGTCGGAGAGCCAACCTATCGTGATCTCGAACGCATGGAGCAGGCGACGAAGGAGCTGATCGAAGCCGATGACAAGCTTGGTAGCCTCTCGCTGGATTCGTCCTATCATCCCTCGCCGGAAGTGGCGGATGTCGACATCCATCTCCAGCCCGGCGGATATGCGATGAATCGCAGCGACTATGATGTTGTTTCGGGCGCGCTGTACGAATGTGGTGGCAATGTCTTTTCCTTCGGCCAGGGCATCGGTCGCGGCGATAGCAAGGCGGGTGTCATCATGCGGCTACTCAATGAAGAATTTGATGGGTTCAAACCGGCCAAGATGCTCGATATCGGCTGTTCAGCGGGAGCTGCCTCCGCGGCCTATCCTGCCGAATGGCCTGACGTCGAAATTCATGCGGTCGACCTCGGTGCCGGGATGCTGCGCTATGCCCATGCCCGTGCGGAGTCGCTGGGCGTTGCCGTGAATTTCCATCAGATGGATGCTTCGGACATGCGTTTCGAAGACGAAAGTTTTGACCTTGTTGTCTCGCACAACCTGATGCACGAAATCGGTGAGGAAAAGCGTCGCGCGATGATACGCGAGTCTTTCCGTCTGGTCCGTCCCGGAGGCGTCGTCATTCATCAGGATGTCGCCATCCGCAACCAGCCGACACTTGTGCATGAAATCGAGCGCGATTGGGACACGCATTTCAACGGAGAGGTGCACTGGAACACCTATGCAACGGCCAATCTGCAGGCCGATATGATCGCCGCCGGGTTTCCCGAGGACAATGTCGTCGAACATGATCTTTCGGCGCTACATGGCATGGCAAATAATCGCTGGTATGCGATCAGCGGCAGGAAACCTCTCTAATGACAAACCAAGCTCAAGCCATTGCCGCGTTGATCGAATCTGCGCGTGGACAACGTCCCCAAAGCCTCGACAATCGCGAAGCCGAGGAGACACTCAATATCGCTCTGGCGCTGCTCGTCGAGCTGTCGGTCGCCAATGACAAGATCGACAGGCTTGAGAGGGTGGTCGCGGAAATGCGCGGCGAGGACGTCGCGACGCTGCGCGATATCCGCTATGACGGAGAGGTCGCCGAACAACGTCAGGACGCGACCGACGCATTGTTGATGCGCGCACTACGGGTTCTTATAGATCCCCGTGCCCCGGCGAACGACTAGACTAGATTCAGCCCGTCTGGCCCTGCCAGCTGTCCACGACTTCGCCGGCGGTCGCGAACCAGCTCTTGCTGGATCCGGCCAGCTTTCCGAGCAGCTGTTCGAAAGCGTCCATCCTGTGGGGCAGGCCAGTGATATAGGGCGTGATTGTAAACGGTAACACGCGACCGCCAAACCGGTCCGCCTCCACGATCAGCCAGTCGAACGCGTCCTCAATCTGCCGGGAGACGCCTTCCATCGAATGCTGCTGCAGGGCAATCATCTGCCGGTCGGAAAGTTCGTGGTTGAATGGCATGCTGACGATCGTGCCAGCCTCGGTCGTCGCGAGATAGGGCAGATCGTCGTTCACCCAATCGCACATATAATCGAAGCCTTCTTCGACCAGCAGGCGCGGCGTATTCCAGCTTTGCGACCGCGCGATCGACTGCCACCCTCGCGGTATCGTGCCCATCGCCTCGGCCAGTGTATCGCGTGCCTGAACGATCAGTGCGCGCTCTTCAGCTTCGGGTAAGCCGGTCGCGATAGTTCCGTTCATGTCCGTCGAATGGGCGATGATCTCATGACCTTCAGCCAGGATGTCGGAGATGATGGAAGGGTAGCGTTCGGCAATGGTGGCATTAACCGCGATAGTCGCATGTACTCCGGCCTTCGCAAAGGCGTCGAGCAGGCGGTAAAAGCCAACCCGTGTGCCATATTCGCGCGCCGTATAATGGCGATAGTCGGGATAAGGTGTCACCATATGACCGGGCGCGCGGAAAGGCGCATCTTCCGGTGTGATCGGGAACCATTCGAGGTTGACCAGCAGCGTGACCGCCACCGTCTTGCCATCAGGCCATGCAACCGGTTTGCGTGTGGGCAGAGGAGAGGGAATATAGAGGTCGTGGTCCATGCCTTCACGGCGCTTGGGATATTCGAGATAGGAGGGGTCGAGGCTCATCCGGCGTCCTTCGCATAGCGGGCGGCATCTGCCGCGGTCGCGTCATAATAATCGTTGGCGAGAAAATGGTCGGCGATATCGCCCGACCGGGTGATCCAAGCACGCCCGTCGGCGGCGATATGCCTGAGCACCTCCTCGAAAGGACCGATCCGGTGTGGCTGGCCGATCAGATAGCTGTGCAGCGGGATGCACATGACGGTGCCCGATTGCTCACCCTCGGCTGCGAGCCGTTCATATTGCCGGATCAGCGTGTCAGCATATTCGCGCGGGGACATGTTGTAGACGAAGAAGCCATAATGGTCGTTGACCTCGATACTGTAAGGCATCGAGATCAGTCGTCCGTCCTTGACGTGGACCGGCCCGGGCTGATCGTCATGATAGAGATCACAGGTATAGGTCATGCCATATTCGGCGAGAAGGTCGAGCGTGCGCGGTGTATGGGTGAGCGCCGGAGCGAGCCAGCCCTTGATCGTCTGCCCCGTCGCATCGCGGACGGTCTTGATCGAATCTTCGATGATCGCGCGTTCCTGTGCTTCGTCCATACCGTAGCTGTAGCGGGTGTTGTAGATTCCGTGGCTGAAGAACTCCCAGTCCAGCGCGTTGGCATGGGTGACAACTTCTGGATGGTGCTGGCACAGCGCGACCGACAGCGAAACCGATCCCTTGAAGCCGTGCTTCTCCATCACCTCGGCCATCCGCCAATGGCCGATACGGTTGGCATAATCGCGATGCCCGTAGGGGACGATGTCGGGATGCGGCCTTGGCCAGCTCTTGCGTTGGGGATTGGCCGGCGGATCAATCTCGTAATATTCGAGATTGGGCGAGACCCAGACCGCGACCGTCTTGCCCTCGGGCCATTCGATCTTCGTTCGATCGCGATACGGCCGGAAATCATAGAGTTCGGGATCTTTTTCGCCTTCGCGCATCAGCGGGCCTCCAGCCAGTCGATTACCGCCTGCACCGGTTCGACATCGGCATATTTGAGCTGCAAGTCGGTCAGATTGGCGAAGTGATAGCTTTCATGCTTGTCGGCGCAGGTCTCGATCGGGACGATGGTCCTGTAGCCGTGGCTGAGACTGTCTACCGCAGTTGCGCGGACGCAGCCCGAGGTCGAACCTCCGGTCACGACGACGGTGTCGACCTTGTGCCATGTCAGATAGCTGGCCAGCGGTGTTTCGAAAAAGGCGCTCGGCATCCGCTTGGTATAGATAAGGTCATTTTCTTCAATGGCGCAACGCTGATCGAAGGCGTGTCGCTCGCTTCCATATTTGATGTTTTGCAGCGAATCCTCGGTATCGGTCCGCGTGCCCCAGATTCCGGCGTCGCCAGCATCGGCCTTATAGGCGACATGGGACCAGATCACCGGCATGCCCCTGTCCCGCGCCAAGCGGGAGATCGTGTTGATATGGGCGATCTGCTGCGGATCGGTTTCATATGATGTCTTGAACATGTCGAGCCGAGTATAGGCCTGCTGGACGTCGACATTGACGATAGCAAGCTTCTCGCCAAAACCAAATTTTTTGCGGGCCGGGTTGGCCATTACCTCGTCGAACAACTGACGTGCCGTCTTGTCCTCGCAGATCATCTTGGTGCCGATCGTCATATAATAGTTTCCAATTCTCTTGGGCCAACTTCGCCTTGAAAACCGAGCGGCAGCCCGGCATTTGGTGTGAATCCGTAAAGCTCTTCTCCCGGAAGCGCTTCCTGTACGATTTTGCGCACCGCCAGAAGTTTTTCGAGATCGATTCTTGTTTTGAGTCCCATCGCCTGTAACATGAAGACGAGGTCCTCGGTTACGATATTGCCACTGGCGCCTGGCGCGAACGGGCAGCCGCCTATTCCGCCGAGTGAACTGTCAACAGTAGTGAGCCCGACGTCCAACGCGGCAAGCACATTGGCAAGGCCGAGACCGCGCGTGTTGTGCAGGTGGATGCCGGTCAGCGCCCGGTCGCCGACAACGCCGCGCACCGCCTTTACCATATGCTTCACCGCGTGCGGATCGGCGTAGCCAGTGGTGTCCGAGAGACCTACCTCGTCGCAGCCTGCCTCCATCAACCGTTCGGCCAGACGCAAGATCTGGGATTCGGGAATGGCGCCCTCAATGGTGCATCCAAAGACGGTTGAGAGGCTCCCCTCGAAATGCGGGCGTTTGCCTTCCGGCAGGCTTGCAATCGTCGCGGCGATACGGGTGGCATCCTCGATCACCTGATCGTGCGTACGGCGCAGATTGGCGAGGCTGTGAGATTCCGAAACCGAAAGTGGCAATGTGATTTTATCGGCTTGAGCCAGTATAGCATCGTGCGCGCCGCGCAGATTCGGTACCAGTACGGCAACGGTCAGATCGGGAATTGTCTTGGCGAAGGCAACAATTTCCGCCGTGTCGGCAAGTTGGGGCAGCAACTTGGCGGGTACGAAGCTTCCAACCTCTATTTCGCGCACGCCTGCAGCTGATTCGGCTGCAATCCATGCTTTTTTGACGGCAGTCGGCATGACTGTTGAAATGTTCTGTAACCCGTCGCGTGGGCCCACTTCGCTAACAAAAATATCTTCTGGCATAAACCTCTGCTTGCTTTAATGTACTAGTTCTATATCAAATAAGGCCAAGATGTCGAGAGACAAGATTTTGATGATGAGATTTGAAAGAGTAGGGGTATAATGGAGCGGTTGCCGTTGGAAGGGATAAAAGTTGTCGAGTTCACCCATATGGTGATGGGCCCGTCGATCGGCCTGATGCTGGGTGATCTTGGAGCTGACGTTATCAAGGTAGAACCGGAAGGCGGCGATCATACCCGCCGTCTGCTGGGTTCGGGTGCTGGCTATTTCCCGATGTTCAATCGCAACAAGCGCAGCGTTTGCCTCGATCTCAAAAGCGAGCAGGGTAACGCCGTAGCCCGCCGTCTGATCGATGAAGCCGACGTAATGATCGAAAATTTCCGGCCGGGTGCCTTGGCGAAGCTCGGGCTTGGACCGAAAAATTTTACAAAGAGCAATCCGCGCCTCATTTATTGTAGCGCCAAGGGTTTTCTCACTGGCCCATACGAGAACCGCACCGCACTCGACGAAGTCGCGCAGATGATGGGCGGACTTGCTTATATGACAGGTCCTCCCGGACGGCCTTTGCGTGCCGGTGCTTCGGTGATCGATGTAACCGGGGGTATGTTCGGGGTCATCGGTATCCTTGCTGCGCTCGAACGGCGGCACCGGACCGATAAGGGCGGCGAGGTGAAATGCTCGCTGTTCGAGACAACGGCCTTTCTGGTAGGCCAGCATATCGCGCAAAAGGCAGTAACTGGCACGACCGCGCCGCCGATGCCCGCCCGCATTTCGGCCTGGGCGGTTTATGACGTCTTTGAAACGTTGAATCAGGATGAGCAGCTCTTTGTCGGCGTCGTCAGCGATCCCCAATGGGTGGTCTTTTGCGAGGTCATGGGACTGGAGGACCTTGCCGCCGATCCGACGCTTGCGGTCAATAATGAGCGCGTGCGCCAGCGCGAACATATCCTCCCGGTGATTCGGGATCTTTTTGGCGGCATGACACGCGACGAACTGGTTGGCAGGCTGGAATCTATCGGCTTGCCTTACGCACCGATCATGCGTCCCGACGATCTGCTCGAAGATCAGCACCTGCTCGCCAGCGGTGGTTTTGTTGAGGTAACTCTCGACGATGGCAGCCGCGCAAAACTTCCTGCCCTTCCGCTTGAAATCGACGGGAAAAGGATGGGCTTGCGGCATGATTTGCCGCGGGCTGAAAATAGTAATGGCATCGATTTCAATTAGGTGAGGGCGTCTTGGAACGGACTATATTCGATAAAATCTGGGACGGTCATACGATCGGGCCCCCTGCTGGCGAGACCGATCTTGTCCTCGTTGACCGCAT
Organism: Sneathiella sp.; assembly: GCF_041689005.1. GTDB lineage: Bacteria > Pseudomonadota > Alphaproteobacteria > Sneathiellales > Sneathiellaceae > Sneathiella. The sequence continues at coordinate 3,140 of NZ_JBDNHC010000158.1, read as the reverse complement.
TCTTCTCCACGAGCGAACGGGCGGAGTAGCGCTGAAAAGCTTGCTTGCACGTGATATTCCCGTTCGTGATCCCAATCATGTTTTTGCGGTCATGGATCATATCGTTGACACCTTTCCAGGGCGCACCAGCGAGACGCTGATGCCGACGGGCAAGGATTTCATTATCGCGACCCGCGAGGGCGCCCGGGCGGCGGGCATCCGGCTTTTCGACCTCGACAGTCCCGATCAAGGCATCGTCCATGTAATATCGCCCGAACTGGGCATCGTACTGCCGGGTACGACGCTGATCTGTCCGGATAGTCATACCTGTTCGCAGGGCGCGCTCGGCGCGCTGGCCTGGGGCATCGGATCGACCGAGGCCGAACATGCGCTCGCCACATCGACCTTGCGTGTCCAGCGACCCAAGCGAATGCGACTCACTATTTCGGGCAGGCTCGCACTTGGCGTAACGGCCAAGGACCTCGCTCTCGCTTTGCTCGGCCGTTTCGGTGTCGGCGGCGCCGCCGGGCATATCGTCGAATATGCGGGCAGCGCGGTAGAGGCACTTGATATCGAACAGCGGCTGACCTTGTGCAACATGGGTACGGAATTTGCCGCGTTCAGCGCGATCATCGCACCCGATGCAACCACAGTCGATTATGTGAAAGGGCGCCGGTACGCGCCAGTCGGCGACGATTGGGATCGCGCCGTGAATGACTGGCTCGCTCTGCGCAGCGATGCCGATGCGATCTTTGATATTGAACTTGCCTTTGATGCGAGTGATGTCGCGCCGATGGTCACTTGGGGCACCACGCCGCAACAAGTGGTGGCGATCGACGGTGCTGTCCCAGCCGCTGATGAAGTTGGAAAGGCTATGGTCGAAGGCTACCAACGTGCGTTGCATTATATGGGTCTGGAGCCAGGCACGGCGATGGAGTCGCTGAAAATCGACGCGGCCTTTATCGGTTCATGCACCAACAGCCGGATCAGCGACCTGCGACGGGCTGCGGCTATACTCGACGGTCGAAAAGTTGCGCCCGGCGTGAAGGCGATCTGCGTTCCGGGATCAAGCAATGTCAAACGTCAGGCGGAGGAAGAGGGCTTGCACCGCGTGTTCCAGCGTGCCGGCTTCGAATGGCGCGAATCGGGTTGCTCTATGTGTTTTTTCGCGGGGGGAGAAAGTTTCGGCCCGCAGGAACGGGTGGTGTCGTCTACCAACCGCAATTTCGAAAGCCGTCAGGGGCCGGGCACGCGCACGCATCTCGCCTCACCGGAAACCGTTGCCGCCTCGGCCATCGCCGGGCATATCGCCGATCCGCGTAAGCTGGAGATCTAAGATGGAGCCCTTCACCACCTTCACAGCCGTCGCAGCTCCCCTGATGCGGGACAATGTGGATACTGATGCAATCATTCCTTCGCGAGAGATACGGCAAGTATCGAAAAGCGGCCTGGCTGATGGTCTGTTCGCGGGTTGGCGCTATTTGTCGATTGGCGAACGCGATCCCGATCCCGCTTTCATGCTCAATGATCCGGCACTAAAGAATGCCCGGATACTAGTCGCCGGAGAGAATTTTGGCTGTGGGTCGAGCCGCGAACATGCGGTTTGGGCGCTCGCGGAATATGGTTTTCAAACGATTATTGCGCCCTCATTTAACCCGATCTTCCGCAAAAATTGTCTGGCCAATGGCGTGTTGCCGGTCGTGCTCACAGCATCGATTGTCGAACCTATCGCTCGCGGGCTCGCCGCGGCACCTGGTTCCCTCCTGACGGTAAACCTCGTAGAGCAGGAATTGCAAGACGAAGTTGGCGGTTGCTGGACCTTCGAAATCGACGGTGATGAAAAGCGAGCCCTGCTTTCTGGCCTTGACCCAATCGACCTCACGCTGACTTTGTCCGATACAATCGCCGCCTTTCGCTACCGTGATGAGCGAGAGCGGTCATGGGCCTATTCGACATTGTCACGTTAACTTGATGTAGTCGTGCTGATATTCGAACGATGGCCAGAGTTAAGTTTCCGTGAAATGGCAATATAGGTTGGAACTTTGCACGTTCGATTGATCGGTCGTTTAGGCTGAGCTCGTAACACTTTGTAGCTTATCATATTGGCTAATTATCAACCTTTTCGGCAGTGCACAAAATGTCTGGAGATGGGCCGGGTACGGACTGACGGCTTTCAAGTGTATCGTAAGCGAATGCGGACATTCAAATCACCAGCCGCCTTGGGATAGGGTTTAGGACGGTTACCAAACCGCTCATCTGCGTCGGCTGACACGCGAAGCGGATAATGCCGGAATGATGTGAGCCGTGTCGGCGCGATTATGAAGCGTGGAATCTGATTGACCAATCCGGCGCTCAAAGCCCGCGGGTGAACCGCACGGCTAGATAGATCAAACTGCCTTGGTTCAAAGAAGCGAGAGATCGCGGGATTGGGCGTTAGGAGGATCTCCGCTACTCAAAATGTATCAAATAGGGTTTGCAAAGCATCGAACGATAGGATGTTCTCAGCCAAATTACGGAGCGCTAAAACCTTGTAAGGTCCAGACGGAAACGGCCCTGCGCGGTCGTAGACGACATAAAGGCGCTGGCCGGAATTAGTTGCCGACAGACCAGCGATTTCTCTCGCCACCGCCGCCCGGCGCTTATGGGCGGCTTCCATCTCGAGAAAGGCGAACGGCACGAGCCAAACCTGTGGAGAGTTGCCCGGCATGCTAGCCTCGGCAAGCGCGGCTGCAACAGAAGCATTGCGATCTTCGGCATCTCCGAAAGCGAACAAGCTAGTTTCGACACCGGCTGCATGAAAAACGCGCTCAAGTTCCTCAACACACGCAGGTGGTGCATTTCGCACGACAATCGGCACAATTCTCATTACTCTAATCTAGTTCATTTATAACATTTTCCAACCCCTTCGTTGCCGGACGTAGTCCTAGTGGATAGAATCTAACGTTTGGTGCCCTCTTTTGACAGCAGAGGTGGCTCGGGAAAACTGCACAGCGGGATAAGTGGATTTTCTGTCTAACGGTGGCCAAAGCGGCCGCATGACAGGAGCGTATATGAGCAGACGACCACGCCGGAACCACAGTCCGGCATTTAAAGCAAAGGTGGCATTGGCTGCGGTGAAGGGTGAGAAGACGCTGGCTGAGTTAGCGCAGCAGTTTGACGTT
>NZ_JBDNHC010000157.1:0-18547 GCF_041689005.1 Sneathiella sp. | reverse complement strand
TCGGAAGTGATGGCGATTTTCTGTCTGGCGACGGACCTTGAGGATCTGAAACGCCGTCTGGGCAATATAATTGTCGGCTACACCCGGGAGAAGCAACCAATATTCGCGAAGGACCTCAATGCGCACGGGGCAATGACGGCGCTCCTGAAAGATGCCTTCCAGCCCAATCTGGTGCAAACGCTGGAAAATAACCCTGCCTTCATTCACGGTGGCCCGTTTGCCAATATCGCCCATGGCTGCAATTCGGTCCTCGCTACCAAAACCGCGCTCAAGCTAGCCGATTATGTGGTGACCGAGGCCGGTTTCGGCGCCGATCTCGGGGCAGAAAAATTCCTCGATATCAAATGCCGCAAAGCGGGACTCAAGCCGGAAATTGCCGTCGTTGTTGCCACGATCCGGGCTCTTAAAATGCACGGCGGCGTCGCAAAGGCGGATTTGGGGGTGGAGAATATCAAGGCCGTTACCCACGGTTCGGAGAACCTCGCGCGGCATGTCGAAAATCTCAAGAAATTTGGGTTGCCGGTGATCGTTGCCATTAACCAGTTTTCCGCCGATACAAAAGCCGAGGTCGATCAGGTGCGGCAGATCTGCGCTGAACTCGGGGTCGATGCTATTCTGTCAGATCATTGGGGCAATGGCGGTGCAGGCGCTGAGACTCTGGCCAAGGCTGTCGTTGAGAAGATTGATCAGAACGGGAGCAACTACGCCCCGCTTTATAACGACGCCCTGCCGCTCTGGGACAAGGTCCGGACCATCGCCCAGACCCTTTACGGCGCGCAAGGGATCATTGCCGATCAGAAGGTACGCGATCAATTCAAGGAATTGCAGGATGGCGGCTTCGGCCATTATCCCGTCTGTATCGCCAAAACCCAGTACAGTTTTTCTACCGACCCGAACCTTAAAGGCGCGCCCAGCAATCACGTCGTCCCGATCCGCGAGGTCCGCATCGCCGGCGGCGCTGAATTTGTTGTCGCAGTTTGCGGAAATATTATGACGATGCCCGGATTACCGCGCGTTCCCGCTGCGAACACCATCGATGTCGATGAAAATGGTCAGATTGTGGGTTTGTTCTAAGCTGATCGAAAGATGATTAATACGAAAGGAGCTGTGATGGGAGCTCCTTTTTTCGTTGCTCCTGCATAAAAGAGATTGTTTTTTTCTGTTTCTGAAGTAGCGTCTGGATAAGCATTTAATTATTTGGTGGTATAGCGAATTTGATACAAAAGACGGGCAGCAACAATGCCAAGCATAGTATAGGTTTTTGTCTCGTTCCTGAATTTTCGGCACTTGCCTTCATCTCGGCCATAGAACCGCTCAGGATTGCGAACAGGCTGAGTAATGAGCAGCTCTATAGCTGGCATTGTTTTTCAATTGACGGTCTGCCCGCGGTCAGCAGCGCCGGAATTGAAGTCTCGGTTGAGGGAAAAATCGCCGATATGCCCGTCTTTCCGATCGTCTTTACCTGTGGCGGCATTGATATTCAAAAGCATACCAGCCCGCAGATCATCTCAACCCTGCGCCGTCTGGCTTCTCACGGCTCGGATATCGGGGCGATTTGCACGGGCGCCCATGTGTTGGCCAAGGCCGGATTGCTCAACGGCTATCGCTGCACCATTCATTGGGAGAACTTGTCCGGGTTCCAGGAGGATTTCCCGGATCTCGATATCACCTCGGAACTGTTTGAAATTGACCGCAATCGCTATACCTGCGCCGGCGGCACATCCTCTCTCGACATGATGCTCAGCCTGATCACTAATCACGCCAATCATGAACTTGCGCTGGCCGTCGCCGATCAGCTGATTTACCACCGCATTCGTGAGGGGAATGAGCGCCAAAGGATGGAGTTGCGCGCCCGTCTCGGCATTTCCCATCCGAAGTTGCTGGCCGCCATTTCCTGTATGGAGGATAACCTTGAAGAGCCGTTGAGCTGTAGTGATCTTGCCACCAAAGTCGGGCTTTCAACGCGTCAACTGGAGCGGTTATTTCAGAAATATCTCAAATTTTCCCCGACCCGCTACTATCTTGGCCTTCGCCTTGACCGGGCCCGGTATCTTTTGACCCAAACCAGCCTGCCGATTATAGAGGTGGCGCTAGCCTGCGGATTTGTCTCGGCCTCGCATTTTTCAAAATGTCACCGGGAGCATTTTGGCCGCACCCCCAGCGACGAGCGCCGCGTCCGGCATTAACCGGGGGGCTCCAGCGTCAGCCGCGCCGACGCCGACGCCGACGGCCGTTATCCCCGTCAGGATTATTCGACGACACTCTCGGCTCCGGTAATTTTACGACTTTCGCCAGCTCCGGATAACGAGATGTTTTATGGGGTATTGCCATGGCTTCGACAAAATATTCCTGAAATTTCGGCTCCACTGCCGTCTCGATTTTTTCAACCGACCGGACCACGGCCTCAATCTCGTCGCGGGCTGATTTATTCAGCAGGGCAATCCGCGCGCCGATCCCCGCCGCGTTGCCGACCCCCTCGACATCTTCGAGATTACAGTCGGGGATCATGCCAAGAACCATGGCGTATTTGGTATCGATATGACTGCCGAAGGCACCGGTCAGGACAATCCGGTCGACCGTTTCAACACCGAGTTTATCCATTAGTAATTTCGCCCCGGCGTAGAGGGCAGCCTTTGCCAGCTGGATGGCGCGAACATCGGTCTGGTATATTTTGATTTCACTCTCACCACCGCGAATGACATAGGAAAAGGTCCGGCCATCAGCGACAACACGCGGGCTTTTGGCAGCAAAACTGCCGTCAATCACACCGTCCGTTGTGAGAATGCCGCTCAAATACATTTCGGCGATGACCTCGATGATGCCGGAGCCGCAAATGCCAGTAATCCCGGATTTCTTCGTCTCCTCCTCGAACCCATCCTCATCGGACCAGAGATCGGAACCGATCACTTTAAATCGCGGCTCCAGCGTCTCCGGATTGATCCTGACGCGCTCGATCGCACCCGCGGCAGCCCGTTGACCACAGGAAATTTGCGCGCCTTCAAACGCCGGCCCCGTTGGCGATGAGGCCGCAAGGAGCCGCACATTATTGCCCAGCACTATCTCTGCATTGGTGCCGACATCGATAATCAGCATCATCTGGTCCTGCAAATGGGGAGCTTCAGCAAGGATTACCGCCGCGGTATCGGCGCCGACATGACCGGCGATACAGGGCAGGAAATAGGCCCGCCCGTCAGGGTTCGATCCGACCCCGATTTCACTCATCCAGACGGTCATGCCAGAATTCGTCGTCAGGGCAAACGGTGCGCCGCCAAGTTCCGTCGGATCAATCCCGAGAAGCAGATGGTGCATGATCGGATTGCCGACAAATACGGCATTCAGGATATCCGTGGGATCAATCTCGGCCGCTTCGCTGACCTCAGCAATCAAGTCATTGATGCCGCGCCGCACCGCTTCGGTGAGCAATTGTTCGCCGCCCGGATTCATCATCACGTAGGACACCCGGCTCATCAGGTCCTCGCCGTAGCGGATCTGCGGGTTCATCATCCCGGCGGAGGCAACCACATCCCCCGTCGACAGGTTGCATAAATGCATGGCGATGGTGGTCGAGCCGACATCCACCGCCAAACCATAGGCAACATTATGAAACCCGGGCCAGATTTTCGTAATACGGGAGGAGCGGTGGACGGCCACTGTGACATTCCATTTACCGTCACGAAGAACCTTCTGCAGGGCCTGCAGCGTGCGAAGGTCGCATTCCATGAAATCGAGGCCCCACTGTTGCTTGAGTGCAAGGCAAAGCCGCTCAAAATCGCCGGTCGGATTGTACATATCCGGTTCCAGCACCTGCACGAAATGCAAGCGAATGGCCGGGTCCATCTCGATCTTGCGATCATCCGCCTGTTTGACGATGACCTGCTTGTGAACCTGGCTGACAGCGGGCACGTCGATAACCACGTCACCGCGGAGCAGGGCATGACAGCTAAGCCGACGTCCTTCCTTCATCCCACGGCGCTGTTTGAATTTCTCTTCTGCCTCGGCGAAGGGCGACAGGGAATCGGCACGACTGACCACCCCGTGCTTCGAGAACTTGCCGACCGTCAGGTCAACCTGGCAGCGCCCGCAGATCCCCCGTCCGCCGCAGACACTGTCGATATCAACGCCCAGCACCCGGGCGGCCTCAAGCACGGGTGTGCCATCCGGAAAACGCCCCCTTTTTCCCGAGGGCATGAACGCGACGAGATGGGTTTTTTCCTTGGCAAGCAACTCGTTAGGCATTGCGTCTCCGGCGGCGCTCGGCGCGGCGTGCTTCATCACTTCCCTCTGCTGCCGGTTCCCGGAAGGTTTTAATCCAGCTTACGCAGTTCGGATCACGGCCCATCACCACATTGGCGCCCTTGACCGCCGCCATTTCGGGTTCATGCAGAGGATTGGTAATCGCGGAGGTCATACCGGCGCCGATCGCCATGGACAGGAAGGCCGCGTTCATGCCATGACGGTTTGGCAGGCCAAAGCTGAAATTGGAGGCGCCGCAGGTTGTATTCACCTTAAGCTCGTTGCGCAGGCGGCTCACCAGTCTCAACACCTGCCGCCCGGCATCGTTCAGCGCCCCTACCGGCATTACCAGCGGATCGACGACAATATCTGCCGGGGAAATGCCATAGTCCTGAGCCCGTTCGACGATCTTCTTGGCAACGGCAAAACGCACGTCGGGATCCTCCGAAATGCCGGTTTCATCATTGGAAATCGCGACCACGGCGGCCCCGTATTTCTTTATCAGCGGCAATACGGATTCGAGGCGTTCCTCCTCGCCGGTCACGGAATTGACCAGCGGCTTGCCCTGGTAGACAGCCAGACCGGCGGCCAGAGCCTCGACAATGGAGCTGTCGATGGACAAAGGGACATCGGTCAGGCTTTGCACCAGCTTGATGGTTTCAGCGAGAATGCGCGGCTCATCCGCAAGCGGGATTCCGGCATTGACGTCGAGCATATGGGCACCGGCGGCGACCTGCGCCAGGGCATCGGCCTCAACCCGACTGTAATCCCCTACCTTCATTTCCGCGGCCAGCAGCTTGCGGCCTGTCGGGTTGATACGCTCGCCAATGATAACAAAGGGCCGGTCAAATCCGATAATGACTTCCTTGGTGGCGGAGGAGAGGCGGGTTTCAGTCATACAATGAACCTTGAAATTAGGGGCTTTCGCCGATTGTCATCCACATTCCATTAAAAGGCCAACCCGGCAATCCTCTAGCCTAATACCGACTTACTGTTCCTCAGAAACGGCAGCAACCATTTCCTGCGGATTTATTGAGTTATCCATCTGTTCCTTCACCGTCTCAAAGGCATCAGCCACCGCCTCAAAGTCCGGATTGCTTTCTCGTTTCCAAGGCTGACGGCCTTTGAGAATACCGGATTCATATACGATATCGGCGACCAGCTCTTCTTGTCGGTAGGCCATCACATGTGCGCCGGAAACGCCCTTCATTTCATGGACCTGCTGAAGGATCTCGATACAGATCTTCTTGCCTTCCAATTTCTGATCCTCCGCGCCTTCAAGTCGGTCGATGATGGCGTCGGGAATATGAATGCCGGGCACGTTGGCGCGTATCCATTTGGCCGCGCGGGCCGAGGCCAGCGGGCCAACCCCGACCAGGATAAAGCATTTTTTATCGAGGCCCAGGTCCCGCGTCTGCTCCATGTAGCGGGTCAGCATCGGGATATCGAAACAATATTGCGACTGGACGAACTGCGCGCCTGCTTCAATCTTTTTAGCCAGCCGCAGGGGCCGGAAATCATAGGGTGGCGCAAAGGGATTAATCGCCGCCCCCAGAAACACCTGCGGCGGCGAGGTGATTTTGCGCCCCGACAGAAACCGTCCCTCGTCCCGCATCATCCTGACAGTCCGAAGAAGCGACATGCAGTCGAGGTCGAACACCGGCTTGGCGCCCGGCTGGTCGCCCGCCTGCACCCCGTCCCCCGTAAGACACAGGATGTTATTCACCCCCATGGCAGCCGCGCCCAGCACGTTACCCTGAATAGCGATGCGGTTATGGTCGCGACAGGAAATCTGCATAATCGGAGAATAGCCGACGCGGGTCAGCAGCGCGCAAATACTGACTGAGGACATATGACAATTGGCGCCCGAGCCGTCGGTCGCATTGATGCCATCCACCCAGCCGTCAAAAATCGCGCCGCGCTCGAATACCTCATTCGGGTCGGCGCTGTCAGGCGGGTTAAGCTCGGCGGTCACGGCAAATTCGCCCGCCCGCAAAACCCGTTCCAATCGTCCGCGCGAGGTATGACCCGGCAAAGGCGGTAACGGTCCATGATCCGCGGATTTTTCAGGTGTCCCCGTTGTCATGGCATGGGTTCAGCCTGCTTTTCAGCTGCCTCCGCCGTTGCCCGAAGCCAGGCCGATGATCCGCGATACGAATGATTAACCGGGGCTTGCACTTTCAGAATATTGTCGCCCGATTCCATGTTCCGGCTGCCCTTCCAGGCCTCGACCCAGACACAGGGCATCTCCGGTTCTACCTCGCAATTGCCATTCGCACGGACCCCGCCGCAAGGCCCGTTGCGCAGGGATTTCGGGCAGTTCATCGGACAAGACATGCCCGTATCACTGAGCGCGCATTGGCCACACATCCGGCAATCGAACAAAAAGCGCTTCACGGTTCTCTCGACCAGAACCACCGGTTTTTCGACCCGTTTGTAGCCAATGAAATTCCACAGTGGATGAAGTTTCAGGAAAACCGTGGCCAGCATCTTGTAAATCCGTTCCAATCCCCGCGAATGGCGAACAGACCAGAGGCGCACCGTATAAAAGGCACGGGAGCGAACAACCGGACTAGTTTTTGCGGGTTGATAGGCGGATTTTGGCATCTCAGACGGCTTTCCGGCCGCCATTAACGACGAATGCCCGTAGCATCGCTTCGTCAAATTCAGCCTCTATGCGAGCGGCGCAATCGGTGGCGGCGGTTTCCAGCTCTCCGTCAACGGCCTCTGCCTCCCCTTTTCGCCAGCCGTCAAGATAGGCGTCACTTCCATGTGCCTTGTCGCGCATGGCGGCCATGTCGATTGCCTCCTGAAAGCGCTCGGACAGCATCACCTTGGCGTTTGTCCGACCCTGCTTGACGACGATCTGGGAGGGGATATCCCGCCAGTATAAAATGTTAAGCTGTGCCACTGTTTGCCCTAACCTGCTGCTTTCAGTTTCAAAAAATCTTCAAGTCCCGTAAGGCCGGTAAAACGGTATTCGTAGGCCAGTGAAAGCCGCTCCGCCGCGGCCTTCGCCTTTTCCTGCAATTCCGGATCTTCAATCTGGGAGAGATACAAAAGATGTTCATAGTTCCCGAAATAAAGCGGTAAAAGTTCCGGATGCCGATCTATCCCGAGCCCTTCGATAATCAGCCTGTCAAAATGCCGGGCTAAAAAGTCAGTGAGATAAAAAGTCGCGGGCTCGGCGTCGGCCAGAGAATTGAACAGAGACGATCCAGTAAAAAATTCGTAGCAATGGGCGCCGGCAATTCGCTCTACCCCCTCTTCGCGGAGAACGTCGTCGAGTTTGCCCCCCGTCCCGCAATCGCCATAGAGCGCTAATATCTTGTCAAACTGGTCGCGGTTGGCGTGGATCTTCTTGCGTATCGCCTCGGGGATAAGGGCTGGCCGGTTATGCAGCTTAGCAGGCAAGCAAGTAATCTCGACATGACCCCACTGGCCTGTCGCGAGAACGGCGAGGGTTTCCTCGGCGAGCGCCCCGCAGGCGATCAACAGTGTTTTGGGATGTTCCGGCACCATGGCAATGTCCCTATTCCTAACATTCCGTCAGGCGGCCCGCCGTTCAGCGACCATACGCTGGGCAATTTCGACGGTCATTGCCGCATCGCGCCCATATGCATCCGCACCGACACTGTCCGCGAATTCCTCATTGAGCGGTGCCCCGCCGACCATCACGATATAATCGTCGCGAATGCCCTTTTCCTTCATAGTGTCAATGACGACCTTCATGTAGGGCATTGTCGTGGTCAGCAACGCCGACATGCCGATGATGTCCGGCTTATGCTCTTCAAGGGCGGCGAGATATTTTTCAACCGGGTTATTGATGCCGAGGTCAATCACCTCGAACCCGGCACCCTCCATCATCATAATGACGAGGTTCTTGCCGATATCGTGAATATCGCCCTTCACCGTCCCGATCACCATCTTGCCGGCCTTCGGCGCACCGGTTTCAGCAAGAAGCGGCTTCAGAATGAACATTCCCGCCTTCATGGAATTTGCCGCGAGCAGGACTTCGGGCACAAACAGGATGCCATCTCGAAAATCCACACCGACAATCCGCATGCCTTCGACCAAAGCCTCAGTCAGAACCTTGTAGGGCTCCCACCCGCGACCCAGAAGGATATTCACACCTTCTCGTATCTCGTCGGCCAATCCGTCGTATAGATCATCATGCATTTGTTCGACAAGCTCTGAGTCTTCAAGGCTTGAGAGGTCAATATCGTCGTCTTCCATGTGAGGCTCCACTGACTTACAAAATTGGCGGCACTTTATGTCAAAAGTGTCATTTAATGCGGGCTGTAAAACTATTCCCGCGCAGACATCGAATAATTTTCTTGCGACACTTTCACGAAAAAAGCGTCGAAACCTTTGATTCTCATGCGCGAAGCCGAATATTTTCCGGATCGAAAATTGATTCTTCAATGACCACCGCCGGATATCGCTTGCCGAGTATTTCAATTTCAAGTTCCGTTCCGACGGCTTCCATGCCCGCCTGAATATAGCCTTGGGCCAGGCTTTTTCCGACCCAGTGCCCATAGGCGCCCGCGGTTGCCCGCCCGACGATTTTACCGTTCCTGTCATAGAGCGGCTCGTTGCCTATCGGGTCTGCATCGTCGATATTCTTAACCTCAAGACAGACGAAGGACTGCGGAACGCCCGCTTCCTTCTGGGCGATGAGGGCCTCGCGGCCAATAAAGTCGCCCTTGTCGAGATGAACAAATTTTTCAAGACCGGCCTCGAACACGGAATATTCGCGGGTCAGGTCCTGGCCCCACATGCGGTAGTTTTTCTCCATGCGCAAGCTGTCCATCGCGCGCATTCCGCACATGCCAAGACCGAATTCCTCGCCAGCCCCGACGATCACATCATAAATATGATTCTGATACTCGATCGGGTGATGTAGCTCCCAACCAAGATCGCCGACGAAATTGACCCGGAGCGCGCGGCAAGGCGCCAGTCCCACCGTGATATGCTGCCCGGTCAGCCATTTGAACCCATTATTTGAGAGATCCGCGTCCGTAATCTTTCTGAGAATATCGCGCGACTTCGGACCCGCCAGCACCAGCACGCCATGGGCCGTGGTGACGTTATCGAGACGGACAGAGCCGTCATCGGGCAGGTGTTTTAACAGATAATCATGATCAAACCGCTCTGCCGCACCGGAGCTTACCAAATAGAAAGCTTCCGGCCCGTCGCGCATGATGGTGAATTCGGAGCGGATACCGCCGCGTTTATTGAGGACATGGGAGAGGTTAATCCGGCCGATACCCTTCGGCAGTTTGCGGCAGACGAGCCGGTCGAGAAAGGCCTCCGCCCCCGGTCCCGTCACCTGAAACTTGGAAAAGCTGGTGATATCGATCAGTCCGGCATTGGTGCGGGTGTTTTTTACTTCGTTGCCGACATGTTCAAAATAATTTGAACGCCGAAAACTCCAGTCATCCACTGGCTTCACGCCCTCAGGCGCGAACCAGTTGGGCCGCTCCCAGCCATACCGCTGGCCAAATACCGCGCCGCGCGCCGCCATGCGGTCATGACAGGGGCTGGTTTTGAGGGGGCGGCCCGCCGGGCGCTCCTCATCCGGATAATGAATGACGAAAACATGCTCATAGCATTCCTCGTTCTTGATCTTGGTATAGGGCTTGGTGGCATAGGCACCAAAACGGCGCGGATCGACATCCATCATGTCGATGCCGGGCTCGCCTTCCGTAATCCATTCCGCCAGCTGCCAGCCGGAGCCGCCCGCCGCGGTCACGCCAAAGCTGTGCCCCTCGTTCATCCAGAAATTCTTGAGGCCCCAGGCGGGGCCGATCATCGGGCTGCCATCGGGCGTATAGGCAATCGGCCCGTTGATGATGTCCTTGATCCCGGCATCGGCGAAAGACGGCACGCGCTTGATCGCCGCCTCGACATGGGGCATCAGACGTTCAAGATCGCCCGCGAACAGTTCCTGCCCGAAGGTCTCCGGAACCCCATCAACAAAGCAGGCCGGCGCCCCATGTTCATAAGGGCCGAGAATGTAGCCCTGGCGCTCCTCGCGCAGGTAATAGGACGCATCACTCTCGCGCAGCACCGCCATCTCGGGAAGCCCTGCCTTTTTCCGCTCGACCAGCTCCGGGACCTCATCGGTGACGATATATTGATGCTCGACCGGGATTACCGGGATATCAAGCCCGACCATGGCGGCGGTTTGACGGGCATAGTTGCCGGTGCAGCTTACGACATGCTCAGCGGTAATATCGCCCTTGTTTGTCCGGATCAGCCATTCGCCGTTCTTCTGCTGCTCAACCGAGAGAACCTCGGTATGGCGATTAATCTCGGCACCGCCCTTGCGCGCGCCGATTGCCATGGCATTGGTGACATCAACCGGCGCGATATGGCCATCATCCGGATGATAAAGCGCCCCGACCAGCCCCTCGATATCGGACAGCGGCCAGAGGTCCTTTACCTGCTTGGGTGTGATGATTTCATAAGGAACGCCGATCGTGTTCGCGGTGCCACAATATTTCAGATACTCATCCATGCGTTCCTTGTTGGTGGCAAGGCGCAGGTTGCCGGTGACATGGAAACTGACGTTCTGGCCCGTTTCAGCCTCCAGCCGTTTATAGAGATCAACACTGTATTTATGGATTTGGCCTACCGCGTAACTCATGTTAAACAGGGGGAGCAGTCCGGCGGCATGCCAGGTTGACCCGGCGGTCAACTCCGTCCGCTCCAGAAGGACAACGTCTGACCAGCCCTTTTTCGTCAAATGGTACAGCGTACTGACGCCGACAACGCCGCCCCCGATAACGACCACCCGTGCATGTGATTTCATTTTCCCCGTCCCCTTATACCCTGTTCCCTGCCACGCCCAGACAGTGAAGCGTCCTAAAACACCGTGGCGATTGACGACGCGTATCGCTAACAATTCTCCGACGCTCGCTGTCCCTTTCCCGCCATGGAAAATCTGCGCTAAAGCCGCCTCTTGCAAATGTTCTAAATTCGCCAGAGAAAATGATAAAAAAGACGCCAATACGCTAGTCTCACAACAATTTTCAGATTTAATAAATGGCGAAGGCACTCTTTCATCTGGGCCCCATAGGAGTTGGAGAATTTCATGAGCGCAACCGCACCCCGTGCCGGACGGAGAGGCCGCGACGCCCGCCGCGAAGCGAGGCAAAGCAATAACAGCCGTCATATTCCCTATATCAAGCGCAATATCCCTGTCACCAACCTGACCAGCAACGAAGCGCTTGAGATTATCGAGGCAAATGCTGATACTATCCTGGAGGAAATCGGGATAGATTTCCGCGACGACCCGGAATCACTGCAGCTCTGGAAGGATGCGGGTGCCGATGTACAGGGAGAGCGGGTGCATTTCCCCAAGGGCCTCGTCCAACAACTTCTCAAAACCGCCCCCGCCGAATTTACCCAGCATGCTCGCAATCCGATGAACAATGTCCAGATTGGCGGCAATAATACGGTGTTGGCCCCGGTCTATGGTCCGCCCTTCGTTCATGACTTGGATAAGGGCCGACGCTACGGCACGATCAAGGATTTCGAGAATTTTGTAAAACTCGCCTATATGGCGCCCGCCATGCATCATTCCGGCGGTACGGTCTGTGAGCCGGTCGACCTGCCCGTCAACAAGCGGCATTTCGACATGGTCTACAGCCATATCAAATATTCCGACAAGCCGTTCATGGGATCGGTGACGGCGCCGGAACGGGCGCAGGACAGCGTGGACATGGCCTCCCTTGTGTTCGGGAAAGAGTTTGTACAGAACAACTGTGTGATGCTGAACCTTATCAACGCCAATTCACCGATGACGTTTGATGCAACCATGCTGGGCGCGCTTAAAACCTATGCCGCAAACAACCAGGCTTGTGTTGTCTCCCCGTTTATTCTCTCGGGCGCGATGAGCCCGGTTTCGGGTGCCGGAACTCTGTCGCAGCTGCTCGCGGAAGCGATGGCTGGCTGCGCGCTGACACAGCTGATCAAACCGGGCACCCCGGTGATCTTCGGCACCTTTGTAAGCTCGATTTCCATGCAGTCAGGCGCGCCGACGTTTGGCACGCCGGAAAGCAGCCTTGTGCTCAACGGAGCTGCCGAACTCTCCCGCCGTCTCAACTTGCCGTTCCGTTCCGGCGGATCTTTTACCGCTTCTAAGCTCCCGGACGCGCAAGCCGCCTATGAGAGCGCACAGACTTTGTTGATGACGATCCTGTCCGGCGTTAATTTCTCGCTTCATGCGGCCGGCTGGCTCGAAGGTGGTCTATGTTCGTCCTATGAGAAATTCGTCATGGATATCGATCAATGTGCGATGATGGAAGTCCTCGCCCGAGGGATCGATATCAGCGAGAACGGACAGGCCATGGACGCGGTGCGCGAGGTTGGCCCCGGCGGCCATTTCCTCGGCTGTGCCCATACCCAGGCGAATTTCGAGGAGGCCTTCTACCGCTCCCGCATCGCCGATAACAATTCAGTCGAGCAATGGCAGGCGGATGGATCGAAGGATACGGCCACGCGTGCCAACGGCGTCTGGAAACAGATGTTGCGCGATTACCAGGCCCCGGAATTGGATGTCAGCGTGGACGAAGCCCTGCAGGCCTTCATGACACAGCGAAAAGAATCGTTTCCCGATTCAAACGTTTAACTTAACCGCTTACCGGTCGGCGGTAAATGCGCCGCCGACAGTGAAACGGCTGCCCGGATGGAACAGGCGCACGGTAGTGATGACCGCCTCCCCCGCGTAAGTATGGCGCTCAAGGGTCAGCACCGGTTCCCCCTCATTCAGCGCCAAAAGACGCACTTGTTCGGCGGTCGCGATATCGGCACTGATTCGGTGATCGGCGCGGCTGTAGGGCACGGTCCGGATCAGGAAACCGCTCGGCGTTTCAGTCCTGAAATCCTGAGCGAGGAAATCAGGGACCAGTTCCGGGTTCACATAGCGGTCCTCGAGCTGGACCGGTGCGTCCCCCTCGGAATGCAGAACAAGGCAGTGAAACAGCGGGCTGTCTTTCGCCCCCGTCATGATCGAGGCGATATCCTCAGGCGGCTGCGCGGATTCCAGTTTCAGCATCTTTGCCCTATGGACATGGCCGCGGGCGGCGATTTCATCGGCAATATTGCGGATTTCCAAAAGCCCGGTTTCCAGTTTGCTGGGCGCCACAAAGGTTCCCGATCCCTGCCGCCGGGCGAGCAGTCCTTCCTGGGTCAGTTCGCGCAGCGCACGATTTATGGTCATGCGCGAGGCTTTCAGTTCCTCGACGAGCGCATGTTCGGTCGGGATACGGTCTCCCGCCGACCAGTCGCCGGAATTTATTTTGCGAGCAATCAATTGCTTGATCTGTCGATAAAGCGGCTCCGCCTTGGTGCGGGTTAGGTCTGTGACGCTATTCATACGCTGCCTACAACATCTGAAATTTGAATATCAAAAAAAACGCTTGAACATCCTGCAAATCCAATCATAATAATTTGTATATACAACTTTTTCACCGGGAGCAAAATGAAAATGGCGGAGGCGATATGGGACAGGCTATTCATCAATGCCCGGATCGCCACCATGACAACCGGCGGTGAACCCTACGGCATGATCGATGCGGCCGCGCTTGCGGTCTCCGGCGATAAAATCAGATGGATCGGGAATCTCGAAGATCTGAGCCCCGATGTTGTTAAAAATACGCGCGAGGTTCTGGACCTTGAAGGACGCTGGATGACTCCGGGCCTCATTGATTGCCATACCCATCTCGTCTATGCAGGTAACCGCGCCGGAGAATTTGAGATGGGCTTGAACGGCGCCAGTTACGCCGAAATTGCGGCGAGCGGTGGCGGCATTATCTCAACGGTCACCCAGACCCGGGATGCCAGTGAAAGCGATCTTGCCGCCGAAAGTCAGCCGCGGCTACAAGCCTTGATCGATGGCGGGGTGACAACAGTGGAGATTAAATCCGGATATGGCCTCGATCTTGAAACGGAAATCAAGATGCTGGAGGTCGCCAGACAACTCGGCACGATCAATCCGGTGCGGGTACAGAAAACTTTTCTGGGCGCCCATGCCCTGCCGCCCGAGTTCGCGGGCGACAGCGACGGCTATATGGCCAAGGTCTGCCATGAAATGCTGCCGACAATCCATGCGCTGGGTCTCATTGATGCGGTGGAT
Organism: Sneathiella sp.; assembly: GCF_041689005.1. GTDB lineage: Bacteria > Pseudomonadota > Alphaproteobacteria > Sneathiellales > Sneathiellaceae > Sneathiella. The sequence continues at coordinate 4,170 of NZ_JBDNHC010000157.1, read as the reverse complement.
GCTTTTTGCGAGACGATTGGCTTCTCTGCCGAGCAGGTCCGGCAATTGTTCAAGGCTGCGGAAAAACTGAAACTGCCGCTAAAACTTCATGCCGAGCAACTCAGCAACCTGCATGGGGCGGAACTTGCGGCGCATTTCAGGGCCCTGTCCGCCGATCATCTTGAGTATGTCGATGAAAAGGGCGTCGCCGCCATGGCAAAATTCGGCACAGTCGCGGTGATCCTGCCCGGTGCCTTTTATTTTTTAAGGGAAACCAGAAAGCCGCCCATTGAGCTGTTGCGCAAATACAAGGTGCCAATGGCGCTCGCCACCGACTGCAATCCGGGATCCTCGCCGACGACGTCGCCGCAATTGATGATGAATATGGCGGCGATCCTGTTTCGCCTGACCCCGGAAGAGGCACTTACAGGCTTCACGCGCAACGCCGCTGCGGCCCTTGGCCTAGCTTCGGAGATCGGGACGCTGGAGATTGGCAAGCAGGCTGATCTCGCCATTTGGAATATCGAGCATCCGTCCGAGTTAACGCAAGGTATCGGCACGAATCCGCTCTATATTCGGTATTACGGGAAATCCGGTAAGGGGGCAGTCCCCGCCAGGGTCTGAGAGGAACGTCTTATGGAAACACCCTTAACCGTCATGCCGGGCCATATGAGCCTTGACGATTTACGCCGGGTTTATCAAGGTCCGGTCAAGCTTGCACTCGATCCGAGCTGTCTGGATAATATCGATGCCGGTGCCGCGTCTATACAGGCTATCGTTGAAAGCGGCAAAACCGTGTATGGCATTAACACGGGGTTCGGCCGTCTGGCCCAGGAAGTCATTCCAAGGGACAAGTTGGAAGACCTGCAAAGAAATCTCGTCCTGTCCCATTCGACCGGCATCGGCCCGCTTCTTGACGATAATATTGTCCGCCTAATTCTGGTGATGAAGGCCGCGAGCCTTGCCCGGGGGTTTTCCGGCGTCCGGGCGGTGGTCATTGAGGCCCTGCTGAATTTTATCGATCATGAAATCTATCCCTGTATTCCGGCGAAGGGATCCGTCGGCGCGTCCGGCGACCTCGCGCCACTCGCCCATATGAGCGCGGCCTTGCTCGGTGTTGGTGATGTCAGGATGCAGGACGAGATCCGGCCCGCTGCCGTCGTCCTCGAAAAGTTCAAACTGACGCCGCTGATCCTCGGCCCCAAGGAGGGGCTGGCGCTTCTCAACGGCACCCAGGTCTCAACCGCCCTCGCCCTTGCCGGATTGTTTGAGGCGGAGAAATTGCTGGCGGCAGCGACGCTTTCGGGCAGCCTCTCCCTTGATGCCGCCAAAGGAACCGACGCCCCGTTTGACACCCGCATTCATGCGGCGCGGGGTCAAATCGGACAAATGGAAATGGCGGCGAGCTATCGCGCCCTGATCGAGGGCAGTGAAATCCGTAAATCCCATGAAGATTGCGAAAAGGTACAGGACCCCTATTGCCTGCGCTGCCAACCTCAGGTGATGGGGGCTTGTCTTGACCAGATTCGCCATGCGGCCACCATTCTGAAAATCGAGGCGAACGCTGTTTCCGATAACCCGCTGGTATTCACCGATAGCGGCGAAGTCATTTCCGGGGGCAATTTCCACGCCGAGCCGGTGGCACTGGTTGCCGATAATCTAGCTCTCGCCATTGCCGAAATCGGATCGATGTCCGAGCGGCGGATCGCCATGCTAATTGATACCAGCATCAGCGGACTGCCGGCCTTCCTGGTCAAAAACCCCGGCGTCAATTCCGGCTTTATGATCGCCCATGTCACCGCAGCGGCGCTCGCAAGCGAGAACAAGCAGCGGTCGCATCCGGCCTCGGTTGACAGCATCCCGACCTCCGCCAATCAGGAGGATCATGTCAGCATGGCGACCCACGGCGCGCGCCGGCTGTTGCCGATGGCGCAGAATACGGCCGCGATCGTCGGCATAGAATTGCTGGCGGCAGCGCAAGGGGTTGAGTTCCGCCACCCGCTGCAGTCCTCGGCGCCACTTGAAGTCCTGTTTAACGAGATCCGGAAAATCGTTCCGTCCTACGATGAAGACCGGTTCTTTGCCCCGGATATAAAGGCGGCGCAGGATCTCGTCACAAGTGGATCTTTACGGGAAATTTTCCAGGATATTTTACCCTCTATTTCAGTGGATTGGCGTGATGAGTGATATTTATACCTTAACCAGAAGATCGTCCCCGTTATTGCTCAGCCAGCCGCATGCGGGCACTGAAATTCCCGCCGCGCTGGAAAAGCGCATGACCAAGGCGGCGCAGGGCAGGCCGGATACGGACTGGCATATGGCGCGGCTCTATGATGACATGGCGGAAGCCTTGGGCGCTAGCGTGATCACGGCCAACTATTCCCGCTTTGTGATTGATCTTAATCGCGACCCGGACGGGATATCGCTCTATCCGGGAATGAGTGTCACCGAGCTTTGCCCGCTCTCGCTTTTTGATGACGCGCAGATTTATCTGGACGGCCAAAATCCGGAGGAGGCGGAAATATCAGAGCGGAAGATCCACTACTGGCAGCCCTATCACGATGCCCTCGCCTCGGAAATCGACAGGATCAAGGCTGAGCACGGATATGCACTGCTCTATGATTGTCATTCGATCCGCTGCATCCTGCCCCGCTTTTTCGAAGGGCGCCTGCCGACCCTTAACCTCGGAACGGGAGACGGAAAAACCTTAGCCCCCGATCTTGAGCGGGCAGTCGAGAAAATCGCCGCCGACTCCCCCTACAGCCATGCGCTCAACGGGCGCTACAAGGGCGGTTATATCACGCGCCACTACGGTGATCCCGCCCAAAATGTGCAGGCCCTGCAAATGGAACTGGCGCAGGAGGATTACATGGAGGAGGTATCACCTTTCCCCTATCTGGACGAGAAAGCCAAAAAACTGCAACCTACCCTTAAATTGATTTTAGAAGAAATGCTCGACTGGGGACAGCGGACCCGGGACAGGGCAGAAGGACCCGCCATATGAATGAACGACTGGACAATTCCCGCAAGATCAAGGCGCCGACGGGAACCGAGCTTTCCTGCAAGAGCTGGTTGACCGAGGCACCGCTGCGGATGCTCATGAACAATCTCGATGCGGAAGTGGCCGAAAACCCCGCGGAACTTGTTGTTTATGGCGGCATTGGTCGGGCGGCGCGCAACTGGCAGTGTTTCGATCAAATCCAGCGCTCCTTACGTGAACTGAACGCGGATGAGACCCTGCTCGTCCAGTCGGGCAAGGCCGTCGGCATCTTCAAGACCCACGAAAATGCACCGCGGGTTCTGATCGCTAACTCCAATCTGGTACCGCATTGGGCGAACTGGGACCATTTCAATGAGCTCGATAAAAAAGGCCTGATGATGTATGGCCAGATGACGGCGGGATCCTGGATCTATATCGGCAGTCAGGGCATCGTTCAGGGGACCTATGAAACCTTTGTCGAGGCCGGACGCCAGCATTTCGGCGGCGATATGGCCGGGAGATGGATTTTGACCGGCGGCCTCGGCGGTATGGGCGGGGCGCAGCCGCTGGCGGCAACCATGGCCGGCGCCTCGATGCTCGCCATCGAATGCCGTCCGAGCAGCATTGAGTTTCGCCTGCGCTCCGGCTATCTCGACCGCAAAGCTGACAGCCTTGAGGAGGCCCTCAAGATCATTCGCGACGCGAGCGAAAAGAAAAAGGCGGTTTCCGTCGGCCTGCTCGGTAATGCCGCCGATATCTTTCCCGAAATCCTGAAGGGTAGCTACTTGCCCGATCTGGTGACCGACCAGACCTCCGCCCATGATCCGGTCAACGGCTATCTGCCACAAGGCTGGAGCCTCAACGAATGGGAAGAGAAGCGCGTCTCTGATCCCAAGGCAGTCGAGAAGGCCGCGCGAAAATCCATGGCGGTTCAGGTTCGGGCGATGCTTGAGTTCCAGTCCCGTGGCATCGCGACCGTCGATTACGGCAACAACATTCGTCAGGTCGCTCTGGAGGAAGGGGTCGATAGCGCCTTTAACTTTCCGGGCTTCGTACCGGCTTATATCCGCCCCCTCTTCTGCCGCGGCATCGGCCCGTTCCGCTGGGCAGCACTTTCGGGCGACCCGGAAGATATCTACAAGACCGACGCCAAGGTGAAGGAAATCCTCGCGGACGACACCCACCTGCACAACTGGCTGGACATGGCGCGC
>NZ_JBDNHC010000156.1:0-6667 GCF_041689005.1 Sneathiella sp. | reverse complement strand
GACGATCCCCATCTGCATAACTGGCTCGACATGGCGAAGGAACGCATAAAGTTTTAGGGGTTGCCGTCGCGTATCTGCTGGGTTGGATTGGGACAACGCGACCGTCTTGGCCTGGCGTTTAACGAAATGGTTCGGACGGGCGAGTTGAAGGCACCGATCGTCATTGGCCGTGATCATCTTGATTCAGGCTCTGTCGCCAGTCCCAACCGTGAAACCGAGGGCATGCGCGACGGGTCCGACGCCGTATCTGACTGGCCGCTTCTTAACGCCCTTCTCAATACAGCGAGCGGCGCAACCTGGGTCAGCTTGCATCACGGCGGCGGGGTTGGCATGGGCTTCTCTCAGCATGCGGGAATGGTGATCGTCTGTGATGGCACCGAGGAGGCGGACAAGCGGATTGCCCGGGTTCTGTTTAATGATCCGGCAACTGGCGTCATGCGTCACGCCGATGCGGGATATGAAGATGCCATAGCCTGCGCTAAGGAAAATAACCTCAACCTGCCGTTCCTGAAGTGAGCGGTAGGCTGAGGAATTAGCTCAGAGCTTGATACCGAGGCCGTTCGCGGCCTTGGTTAGCATATTCGTCGTCTGGTCATTACCGCTGGTATATTCGACCTGCGTTGCCGGATCGGAAATGTCCGCCCAATGCGCGGCGATATTTTCCGGCGTCCGCTCGTCCTCGACAAACCATTTGCCCGCCGTCTCGTTAATGATGGAGCGTGCATAAGTGCCCGCGCCCGCGGTGATGATAGTGCGGTTGGGGCTATCCTCGGAAACGATATAAAGCAGCGCTGGCGTTACCGCTTCCGGCGTCAGCAGTTCCAGGAGATTTTCCGGAATAATATCCTCGGTCATGCGGGTTGCCGCGCAGGGCGACAAGGCATTGACCTTAATGCCGTATTTCGCACCCTCGATCACCAGCGTGTTTAAAAGGCCGATGACGCCCGTTTTTGCCGCACCATAATTGGTCTGGCCGAAATTGCCGTACAGCCCGCTTGACGAGGTCGTCATGGCGATACGGCCATAGCCCTGATCGCGCATGATATCCCAGACAGCTTTCGAGCAATTGACCGAGCCCATCAGATGCACATCGAGGACAAAGCTGAAATCATTCAGCTCCATCTTGGTGAAGGATTTGTCACGCAGCACGCCCGCATTATTCACAAGGATATCGACGCGGCCCCATTTGGCCATGGCCTCGGTCACCATGGCCTCAACCTCATCCATCTTGGTGACATTGGCGCCGTTGGCAATCGCCTCGCCGCCTGCGGCCTCTATCTCGGCGACCACGGCCTTGGCAGCATCGGAAGAGCCGCCACTGCCATCGACAGACCCGCCAAGGTCATTGACAACCACCTTCGCGCCCCGCGCCGCAAGACCAAGCGCATGGCATCGCCCGAGGCCGTTGCCGGCGCCGGTAACAATGGCCACTCTGTCATCAAACCGAATAGTCATACTCACTCCTTCATAAATTATTCGAATCAGTCGTTTAGAATGGTCATTCCAAGCCATTCAACGATCAGCGCAGGTTTTTCCTCGCCCTTGATTTCGATTGTCACTTCAGTTTTCGTCAGAAATTGGCCGGGACGTTTTTCGTCGATGCTCAAGATCTTGGTGCGGGCACGGACTTCGCTATCGACCTTCACCGGCTGTAAAAAACGCAGTTTATCAATGCCGTAATTGATGCCCATCTTGATATTCTCAGGCTTTGGCTGGATTTTGGGCACAAGCGCGGCCAGCAACGACAGGCTCAGGAAACCATGGGCGATTGTGGTCCCGAACGGAGTATCCTTGGCCCGCTCCGGATCCACATGGATAAACTGGAAATCATCGGTTGCCTTCGCAAACAGGTCAATGCGGTCCTGATCCACGGTGAACCACTCCCCCGGTCCATATTCCGTTCCGACCGAGCTGAGATATTCATCTTTGGGGATTGATAGTGTCATTATTCTGTCCTCGCAGTTGTTGTTGGTTCAATTTTCTAGCGAAATTTAAAGCCCACCGATAGGCTCTATCCCTTATTATATGGCGGTCAGGCTTTATATCCTATCCCAACATTCAATTTTTTTGCTGGTAATCCAGGGCGTTACGGTTTCAATAAAGGCGCTGAAATGACGGGAGGCAAGATGATCATCGAAGGCCTTTTTATCCGTATAAATCTCGTATAGCAGAACATCGCTGCCATCCTCCCGGTTGATGCAAATATCAAAAATCAGGCAGCCGGGTTCCTGGTTCAGTGAGTTTTCTGCCTGTTTCTTCATTTCCACCATGAAGGCCTTCTCCCGCCCCGACATAACCTCGAAGCGGGCCGTAACGGCGAATTTGCTCATGATATATTCCTCCTCATTTTACGCGTTAGTATCCAACCAGTCCCGCCTCCGAGGTGATCAGTCCGTCCAGTTCAGAATATTCATGCTCCATACGCCAGGAAAGAAGCTGCTGCGCATAATGAAGGACAACTGCCTGATAATCGGGCTCTTCGGCAAGATTGCGGGTCTCCTCCGGATCATTGCGCATATCGAACAGCAAGGGCGGCAAGCCAGCGAAATGGACATATTTAAAATCCGCATCGCGGCGAACCAACAGATTACAGGCCGTCGGGGCAAGATCAAAATACGCCTCTGATCTCTGCCCAAGAGGATCGCGAAAATCGAAAAGCCAGTGAACAGCGGAGCGCCATTTCTCCGGCGGCTGCCCCTTCAGGAAAGGCACTAGCGACTTGCCATCACATTGCCGTGCCTTTGGGAGCGACAGGCCATCAAGGATTGTCGGCATGATATCGACAGCCTCTGTAAAGGCGTCAACGCTAGTGCCGGAAACCGCCCCCCAGCTTTTAGGCGGCTTGACGATCAGGGGAATATGAAAGCTCTGGTCGTAGAAGCCAAGCTTGCCAAACAGGTAGTGATCGCCAAGCTGCTCCCCGTGATCGGAAGTTACGATGATGAGTGTCTCGTCGTAACGGTTGGAGGCTTTCAGCTCTGCGATTATCCGGGCGATATTGTCATCGACCTCGGTAATAAGCGCCTTATAAACCGCGCGGATTTCCGCGACATCCGCCTCCGAAAGGTCCGCACAGAGCCCCTCCCCCTGCATATAGAAGGAACTCTCGCGGATTTCGTTATAAACGAAATCAAGGAAAGGATGGAAGTTTCGCATCTCCTCCAGCGGTCGTTCCCGGATCGCGCGCGGCATCGCAGCCGGATCAAAGAGCGCGTGATATTCCGGCGGCGCGATAAAGGGTGGATGAGGCCGGAGATAGGTAAGATGGTGGAAAAAGGCGGATCTGCTCGCCCGCATATCAGCAATCACCTGATTGGTCAGCCAAGCGGTATCGCTGTCATCCGCTTTATAACGCGCAGGCGCATGCACCGAATGGCGCCCTTCGGGCAACTCGAAGGTGGGATCAGGATAACAGATCTCATAGCCCGGCCCCGGCACATCGACGCCCTTCTGCCGAAGATAATTGAGCCATGGTTCGCAGGTCGAAGAAAGATTAGCGCCGAGATTAAAGCCCGGCATGATCCCCTCGTAGGTCTGGAATGCCTTGTGGTCCACACCGAGGGTACGCGGGTCCGGTGTGGTGTCGGTATAGCCGAACAGCTTCGGATCATAGCCGCCTGCCCGCGCCTCAAGCGCGAGGTTTGTCAGACTGTAATTCAGCGGGGTACCATTGCGGATTGACCGATGATTGCTTGGGTACATGCCAGTGAGGAAAGACGTGCGCGACGGGCCGCAAGGGGCGATATTGGTGAAATGATTGCGAAATACCGTCCCGTCCGCCGCCAACCCATCAAGCGCCGCTGTCATGTTCTGGTCATTTCCGGTGGCACCGAGGCAATCGGCGCGCCATTGATCCAGCGTGATAAAAAGAACGTTAGGCTGAGTCATGGCCCAAATTTCCTGTTGTTAGACTGTTGAAAATGTCCCGGCTTACATGGATTACTGAAAATCGAGTTTCGAGAGGGATCCGGTAATATCCACGGCAAGTCGGCCCAACAATTCGGTTAATGCATCGGCATAACTGTTGTAGTCGCCGGATGTTGCCTGCATTTCGTAAACCCCTGCATGGCGAAAGACCACTTCATTGCGCGCCGGTTTCTTGACATGCCATCTCACAGCCAGTCGGGCGGTACCGTTATCGAGTTGTGTGATATCAACGATTTCCAGAAAGACTTGAACCGTTTTTTCATCTGGCCGGAAATCTGCCGGATACGAAAACACCCGCTCATCGCCGATCAGGTTGGCCATATCGGCGCTGACGACACGCTTGATCGCCTCCGTCAGCGGTTCCGCCCAGTGATCAAAATCAGAAACCGTAATCCGGTTGCCGCTGTCGAAGGTTATAATCTGCGAGCGATCAGCATAGCCGGGAACCTGAACCGGGCCGATGCCGACATTGATCCCCGGACCAAGCTCGCCCAGGCTATTTTCCGGCGTTAACCCCGTTGCCGGTTTCAAAACATAAAAGCGCGTCGGGTCTGATCCGGGCAGACCCGCACAAGCGGTCAGGGTCATCGCTATGAAAACCAGCCAAAATACCGTTTTCAAGCTACGGGCGTCTCTGAATGTTACCATCTTCTCACCTCTTTCCGCTGATCAGCGAACTTGGATTACGTTCGAGGAATTCCGCCAAACCACGGACCGCCCGGCTTGCCGCGGCCAGTTCCTGTAGCATGGCAGTGATATCATATTTAAACGGAGAGCCATCCGCAATCAGGCTGTTGGCCGAGGAAAACATGGCCTTTGCCGAGGCCAGTGCCCCGTCGACCTTCTTGACGGCAGCCCGCGTCTCATCCAATGTCATGCCAATATCCGGCAGAGTCTTTTTGTCGATATTCTGGGTAACCACTTGAATAGAAACCGCCAGCTTTCGGTACTCGTCAATAGTTGCCTGCAGATCACCCGAGTTAATGAATTTATCCAGTCCTTCCACGGTATTGGCTAGATTATTGCCAAGTTTTTCGATTGGTAGTTTCTCAAGTTTTCCGACAAGTTGCGAGATTGAGGTCGTGATTTTATCAAGCTCCGTCCCAACGGTCGGGATTTCAGGATACAGATCATTCTTTGCAACATATGTCGCCGGCTTTTCGGGAAGCAGGTCAAGATCGACAATCAACTGCCCGGTCAGGAAGTTTGAGGATTTAAGTTGCGCTTTCAATCCCTGGGCAACCAGGTCTTTTATGATTTTCTGGCGCCGTTCCCGCGCTTCAAGCACCGACATGATTTTCTTGCCGTTATTGGCGACACTGATCCGCTGCGGTTCAATCTCGATCAGGACAGGGATAAAATACTTCTTTTTAGTTTCATCAATTTCAAGAGATATGTCCCGAACGCTGCCAATCTTGATGCCCTTGAATTCAACCGGTGTCCCGACCGAAAGCCCGCTCACGGAGCCGTCAAAATATAGAATATAGACAACTTTTTCCGTATATTTTGCATCATTCTTGGCTTTTTCATTGTCATACAACTTAAACTCATGACCAGCATCCACCTTGATGGTATTTCCATATATGTCTTCCGTCCCGAACTCAACGGCGCCAGTCACGAGACTCTGAAGCGACTGGGCCCCGACTTCAATACCGGACGTTGAGACCGAAACGTTGATACCGCCCGCATTCCAGAATTTCGTCCCTTCCAGCACCAGATCATCATAGGGATCCTTGACAAAGGCATAAACATCAATCGCCCGGTTGTTCTTCCCCAGGCGATAGCCAAGGATGCGGCCAACTTCAAGCCCCTTATAGGTTACCGGTGTGCCCCGGTTAATATTGCGGAGCTTTTCAGTTGTCAGCCGATATTCCGTCCCCTTGTCGTTGGAGGTTACCACCGGCGGGTAGGGAAGACCGGCGAAATCCGTCTTTTCCTCGCCGCCCTCGCCGGGATCAATTTCGACAAAGGCTCCGGAAAGAATAGTTTGCAAGCCAGTAATTCCCTGAAACCCGATGGTCGGAGAGACGACCCAGAAGCGGGCCGTATCGGTCATGTACTTGTCAGCTTTCCGGTCGACTTCAATGACAAGACTGACGCCCTTGTCTTTGTCCAATATATCAACTCGCTTCAGCAGGCCGATATTGACATTTTTATACTTTAATTGCGTCTTGCCCGGAATCATGCCTTCGGCGTCTTCAAAGATAATAGAGATTTCTGTGCCCTGCTCGGCAACGGTCTTGACGATGAGATAGGCAGCCACCCCGAGAGCGATAACCGGTACCAGCCATATACTGAACAGGCTTGAATATCCACGCCGGACCTTCGCCTCGGGTGGATCCCGCTCACTATCGTCAGTCATTGTCATCCCCCTGTATATCCCATATCAAACGCGGGTCAAAGGCCATGGCGGCGAACATCGTAACAATCACCACGGCGGCGAATGCGACGGCACCAGGTCCTGCCTGGATTGTCGCTATCGCCTGCAGCTGTACCAGCGCAATCAGGATTGAAATCATGAATATGTCAATCATTGACCAACGGCCAATGAATTCTGTGAACCGATAGAGCCATGTTCTTTGCCGTCTCAGCCCCTTCATCCTGAAACGCACCGAGAAAGAGAGGAACAGAAGCGCGATGATTTTAAATATCGGCACGAATACACTGGCGACAAAAATGATCGCAGCGATTGTCCATTGACCGGCCTCAGCAAGTTCCACAACCCCGCCTATTATCGTGT
>NZ_JBDNHC010000155.1:0-3140 GCF_041689005.1 Sneathiella sp. | reverse complement strand
TTGGTCGGGGCGAGAGGATTCGAACCTCCGACCCCGTCGTCCCGAACGACGTGCGCTACCAGGCTGCGCCACGCCCCGACCGTGTGCCTTTCCGGGGTGGGTACCGGGTTAAGCAAATGCGTTATACGCGGGTTTTGGGCCAGACTGCAAGGCCGAAATTTTGCCCGTCGCGACTTTGTTTGATTTTCCCTAGAAGGCACGCTCGATGGAGAAATCGACGGCTTCCTGAAGGGCGCCCTTGATTTCCGTATCCGCAAAAATACCAAGTGCATCCTTGGCCATTGCGCCATAGTGGCGGGCCCGTTCGATGGTATCCTCAAGCGCCGAATGCTTGTTGATGATCTTGATCGCCTGCTCAAGGTCACCGTCCTGCTGCTCGCCCTTCTCGACGACCCGATGCCAGAATGCTCGTTCCTCCGTATTGCCGCGGCGAAAGGCGAGCAGAATGGGTAGCGTTACCTTGCCCTCGCGGAAATCATCGCCGATGGACTTGCCGAGCGCCTGCTGTTCGGCTGAATAATCCAGGGCGTCATCGACAAGTTGAAAGGCGATTCCGAGGTTGCGGCCATAGCTTTCAAGGGCCTGTTCCTCGGCTTTCGGGCGGTTTGCCACGACTGCGCCGACCTGGCAGGCAGCGGCGAACAAGGCGGCGGTTTTGGACGAGATCACCTGCAGGTAACTGTCCTCGGTGGTGCTCGTATCGCCGACATTCATCAACTGCATCACTTCGCCTTCGGCGATCACGGCGGAGGCGTTGGAGAGAATGGAGAGGACAGACAGAGATCCATCCTCGACCATCAACTGAAAAGACCGGCTGAACAGGAAGTCGCCGACAAGGACGCTGGCCTGGTTACCCCAGAGAACATTGGCCGTTTCATTGCCACGGCGAAGATCGCTCTCATCGACCACGTCGTCATGGAGGAGCGTTGCGGTATGGATGAACTCGACGCAAGCCGCGAGCTTTTTCGCGCGATCCCCCTCGTAGCCACAAAGCCGTGCGGCACCGAGGGTGAGCACAGGACGTAAGCGCTTGCCACCGGCGGCGATAAGATGGCGGGCGAGGGTCGGAATAAGGTCAACTTCACTGTGCATCCGTTCCAGGATAATCTGGTTCGTTTCCTCAAGATCCGCTTCCACGATTGTCAATAATCGCTTCAGGGTTGCTTTTGCGGGTTGTTCTTTTCTGTCGCCGAGATTTACGATGATCGCCAATGTTGCCTCATTCGAAGAGTGGCCGGGGGACTATGCATGGGATAAAGCATAGCTTAAGATTGCGGGCGGTCAAGTAAGGCCGGAAAAATCATACCGAAAAATAGCGGATAATTCGAGGGTCAGGAGGATTTGTGAAAGAATTGATGCGGAGTAATGATCCAGTGCGGATTTCTTATATTTTAGCGATGTTAGCGGGTGAGGATATCGAAGCAGTTGTTCTTGATGAGTATACCTCCATTCTCGAAGGGAGCATCGGGGCCATCCAGAAGCGGGTTATGGTGTTGTCTGAGGACTTTGATCGCGCCAAGCGGATATTAGCAGATATTGACGAGGGAGAGGCGGAAGCCTAACACGGCCTATGACGGTTCAAGATACCACCAGCATCGATACAGACGGTCTTACAACCGATCGGTTTTTGGGCGGCTCTCTTACTCTGCTGCAGCCGCGGGAGGGCTATCGGGCAGGATCGGACGCGGTTTTGCTGGCTGCGGCGGTGATGGCGGGGATGGGGGACACGCTCCTCGATGTCGGCTGCGGCGTCGGTACGGCTGGATTTTGCGCGCTTCACCGGGTGCCCGACTGCCATCTATGGGGAATAGAGTTACAGCCGGAGCTTTTAGCCGTTGCAGAGAGGAATGCGGTGCAAAACGGCTTTGGGGATCGCGCTCATATGATCGCGGCGGATATTGGGGAGCGCAAGGCCTTTGCTGGTCTCCGGGGGCCGGGCGGAAAGCCGCTGCTTGAAGTCGGCTTTGACCATGTCATGACCAATCCCCCCTTTTATGGCAAGGGTCGGGCTCAGGCGGCAAAAACACCAATAAAAACACTTGCCCATATTGAGGGATCCGTCGCCCTGCCGGAATGGCTGCAATTTTGCGTGGCACGCGCAAAGACAAAGGGCCGGATAACTGTTATCCATCGGGCGGATCGTCTGGGGGATGTGATAAAGGCCCTCTCCATCGCTTGCGGCTCGCTCACGGTCATTCCGCTCTGGCCGGATGGTGAAACCTCGGCGAAGCGCGTGATCGTACAGGCGGTGAAGGGTGTGAAGGGCCCCCTTGAACTCACGCGTGGGCTGGTGCTGCATGAGAAAAGCGGCAAACCAACCTTGGCGGCGGAACAGATATCCCGGCGCGGCGCTTCGCTTAAAGACGTGCTGTAACGAAATTACTTGTACAGGCCGCACAAATCCTTACCTTAACGCTCATGAAAATAAAAAATCTTATCGCCAAAACGCCGCTCAGGCGCTTCTTTGACAAGTCACCCCTTGTTGCCGTCATTCCCCTTCATGGCGTGATTGCGCCTGGCGGCAGCAAGCTGCGCGGGGAGAATCTTAATCTGGCGGGCCTGTCCACACAAATAGAGGCGGCCTTCAAGACCAAGGGATTGAGCGCAGTCGCGTTGGTTATTAACTCACCGGGCGGGTCACCAGTCCAGTCGTCCCTGATTTTTGACTATATCCGTCAACTGGCCGATGAGGAAGACATTATGGTTTATGCCTTCGCCGAGGATGTGATGGCCTCGGGCGGCTATTGGTTGAGTCTTTGCGCGGATGAAATCTATATCAATAAAAACTCGATTGTCGGCTCGATCGGCGTCATTTCCGCGGGCTTCGGCTTTCCGGCGCTGCTGGAAAAAATCGGTGTCGAACGGCGGCTTTATTCGGCGGGTGAGAACAAGGCCAAGCTGGATCCCTTTAGCCCTGAAAAGGCCGAGGATATTGTCTGGCTGAAGAAAATACAGGAAGACATCCATGAGAATTTCAAGGAACTGGTCAAGACCCGGCGCGGGGAACGTTTGAAAAAACGTAAAGACAAGGAGCTTTTTTCAGGCGATATCTGGGTCGGCGCGAAGGCAGTAGATCTCGGTCTGGTCGACGGAATTGCCGATCTGCGTTCGTTCATGCGGGGAAAATTCGGCGATAAGGT
>NZ_JBDNHC010000154.1:0-14051 GCF_041689005.1 Sneathiella sp. | reverse complement strand
GCGGGCCAGTTCGTGATGCGATACCGCCTCTTCTCAAACTTATGACGACGCGATGCGTTGAACTTATGCGGCATCAGCGGTATCCAATCGATCAGGAAAGCCGACTTCTAACAAATCCGATAGGATCCGTGCAACAACGCCCATTGGAGCCGCGATGGAGCGTCTCGAAGGGCGCTTGAGCACTAAGCAACCAGACAATGTTTCGCGCCTGAAGCCGAAAAGTTCGGCTTGATTACACACGAATTACACGTGAACTTGAGCTCAACGAGGAAAATTCGACCTAAGTCGTTGATTTAAATGGTGCCCGGGGGCGGAATCGAACCACCGACACGAGGATTTTCAATTTTCCTAGGTATCTAGTCAGCCTGTTTCAAAGCGGTTCAGGCCGCAGCAAAGATCGTTTACCATCAACCCGCTGGTCCGCCCAGCGTGTTTCAGGGCTTTGCAATCCTAGCCGTTCTAGCCCAACGAAAACTGCACCCAAATGGCCCCCAACGCTATCGACATGCTCGCCTGAAGTTGAGAGACTGCGTGTGAAGGGATGCCTCCTCCTCAAACATTTCCATTGGGTCGAATAGCGTAATGTCGAAATCACCCCCGAATAGCAGGAACGGTGTTGCATTTGCATCGAAGATCACAGGGAGCTTCAAATGCTTCCGTGAAATATGGCTATAGTTGATGGCTGCGTCCTTCTCCGTTCTACGCCAATCGAGCCATTCTGCTCCGATCTTCCTCAAATACTTCTGTCTTGCCGACATTGTTGGGCGCTCACATACTAATCCGTCTTCCTTTAGGACCTTGACCGCGTGACCCAAAATTTCTTCGTAGCTTGGCAAACCTGAATTCGAGAGGGCTTTGTTGACCCAATCAATTGGAGCCATATCATCGTTCCAGTCAGGGCCATTCATACAGAGGCACATGAAAGCAAATGGCCTACTCTCTTTTCTCGTGAAAGCTGACACTCTAACGCCCCAGGTGTTTAGTTCTTCGGGGATACGAAGTTTTCTGAAATGTGAACCAACAAGATTCAAACATACCAAGGACAGCAACGAACCAAGATGATATGCGACAACAGAGTTTTGCAGGTGTGCATAGTGCGCCAAAAGATGAACAGGCGCTGAATACAAGGTCAATTCAGGCGTATAAAGTCGGTCCCCGTACTCTTTTCTCATGAAACACTCTTCGACAATCCTCTCGTCCCGATCTATCCCCGAAAGGGTTTGGAACTGGGTTGATAGTTCGGACCATGTCGCGGTCGTTTCGAGGAGGGCCGCGACGCTCAATGGTTGGCGAACTAGCAGCTGCTCGGTGTAATGATCCCCAAATCTAACAAAGATGACAGGCCGTTGCTCATCGGGTCGGCCGTTAGAATTGAACTCGATTCCACATGAGAAACTGATCTTCCATGGCGTGGACAAGGAATGCTGGCGACCATTGACTTCAACTGTTCGGTAATAATCGGAAAACGAAAGACGCCGATCACTGTCGTGCAGGTCGATGAACCTATGGAAGCGTGTCTCGCTACCATGCAAGTTTATCGAGGGCATGACGTCATACGTCGAATAGACCTGCTTGAGATACTCATTGCCCCAAAGCGTTCCAACAGTGTCGGCCCAATGAGTAACCTCGTGGTAAACGGTCGAAAGGCTTTGCCTGATACGCGTAAGTCTGTTCGCAGCAAAGTCAGCCTCAATTTCGGCTGCATTGATATCGTTGAGAAAGATAAGCTGTGACCTTGGAACAAAGTAGGCCAAACTCTTTGTATTTGGAAACGGCACCGTAACATCCTTGTGGCAGCTAATTTGTTGCTTCTCATTGCGACTCGCCGGGAAGCTCCCTGATACATAGCGTCCCAGATGGCCCCAAACCATACCCTGACACGCGGATTCTGGGTGTCTTACAGTGTTCTTATGAAACAAACACTGACAACAAAATCACTCGACGCGATGAAACCTGCGACCGTTAAGCGGTATGAGGTTCAAGACGCGAAAGCACCCGGCCTGCATGTGCGTGTGTCGACCACAGGGGCGAGGATGTTTTACACGATGTCCCGTGCCAACGGCAAACGGCGACGCATCAAAATCGGCCCCTACCCTGTGCTCTCTTTGGCCGATGCCAGACGCCGAACGATGGAAATTGCCCGATCTATCGAACTGGGTGAGTACGAAAAAACACCAGAAACCCCAGACGAGACCGCGCCCACTCTCGGTGAAGTCATACCACAATTCATCGAACTTCACGCCAAGCCGAACACCAAGGATTGGAAGCGGACCGAGAGCGTGTTGCACAAGTTCGACGGGATGAAGGACAGGCCCCTTGATCAGATCAAACGTCAAGAGGTCAGCAAGGTACTGGATGCCATTGTTGCGAATGGCACACCGACACGTGCAAACCGGGCGCTCTCAGCGATTAAAAAGCTCATGAACTGGTGCGTGATGCGCGGCACTATCGAAACGTCGCCTGTGGCTCTCCTCAGGCCGCCTACGCGTGAGATTCAGCGTGATCGCGTGCTCAACGACAACGAAATTCGTGCGATATGGCGACACAGCGAAGCCGAGGAATACCCATTCGGGCCATTTCTCAAACTGTTGATGATCACTGGGCAACGTCGAAGCGAGGTGTCTGGAATGCGCTGGTCCGAACTCAATCTTGATGAAGGGGTTTGGGAACTTCCAGCAAGCCGTGTGAAAAACGCTCGCCTGCACATCGTCCCCCTGCCTGCACAGGCGGTGGCGATCTTGCAATCACTGCACAGGTTCCTCAACAGCGACTTTGTGTTCACTACGACGGGACGTTCTGCAATTTCTGGGTTTGGTCGTTTGAAAGAACGGATCGAAACGGCCATGCCAGAGAACACACAAGATTGGCGCTTTCATGATTTCAGGCGCACCGCTTCCACAGGCATGGCGAAGATTGGCGCCATGCCTCATGTAATCGACGCCGTGACCAATCACAAATCAGGAGTCGTCTCGGGCGTCGGTGCAACCTACAATCGCTACACGTATTTGAACGAAAAACGTGAGGCACTGGATCAATGGGCGGACGAACTGACAAAGATTGTGCAGAAGCCTTCGGCGACGAATGCAGAAAAGATATCTTAAAAATTCTTGGCGTCCCAGACGACGACACTTTTTCCCGGCTATGGGATAGACTGCGAGACGAGTGTCAGAAAGTTCGCCGTGGTGTTGAGACATCACCCAATGGGTTTCGACTGGCCCCATTCGATATGTCCCTTACGCAACGAACAACTTGGCTCCAACGAAAAATCATCAATCCAATTGAAGCGCTAGAGACGGCGTTAGCCATCGAGAACACGCCTCATTTCGCACATTGGGAACGATATGGCGAAGTCGAGCTTGCTGCCAACGAAACGCTTATCGCAAGCCTCGCTGAATTGAAGAACAGGGCCGCACGTCTGCAGGATGAATTTGCAGACGAAATCACTGGCGAAACAGCGGGCAAAATAACCCACAGCCATGAGATCAGGTATTACGTTGTCCACGTCTGCCTGTCTGAGTTGCGCGAGTGCTACCCAAATCTCAAGCTATCCAGAGGAAATTGGGACAAGGAAATCAAAGTGGCAACGGGCGCGATCCCAGATTTTGTGCGTCGTGTTTTCCTCGAAACCACAGGCCAAAACGAACAGTTGGATGGCCCAATTCAAGCGAACATGTAGACAGCTTGAAAACCCCAGTTCAATTCAAGTTGAGACCTTCAGGACCTTGGCTCGTAATGCGTCCCAATCCGCGTCATCTTCATTCATGTCGGAGCGCTCCTTCACAAACGCAAACTTGTAGAAGGAAAGACAATGGATATTTCGAACGGGCAAAAAGCCCTCGCAACACGCGCTGATCTCAAGCGCCTTGGTATTATCGTAAGCAACAGTACGCTTTTGCGCTGGGAGGCACGTGGGCGGTTTCCACGCCGTGTCCGCCTTGCTGGCACCAGCGTCGCTTGGCTGCTGAACGAACTCGAGCAATGGCTCGCTGAGCGCGCCGTTGAACGTGACACATGGCACTATGCGGACGCGAGCTGAGCATGAAAAACCCTATTGTGTTTGGCTTCTCCTATGAGGGCCTGAAAAAGCTCGGCATCCATTACGACTATGAAGATTTAGTCGATTTGGAAGAACGTGAGCGCTTCCCAAAGCAGATCACGCCCCGTGTCTGGAACGCCGAAGAGGTGTTGGAATGGCTATTGGTCAACATTGATCGCCTGCCTCCGAAGCTCGACTAGCACAGAAAAATGAGATGGGGCGATTAGCGCCCCGTCCTCCCCGTACATTTCGAAAGGAAAGAACATGCGAAATCGCGTGAACCATACCGCTCGCCCTCGCAAGGGACACCCCTACGCATTCAAAGACTATGACGACGACTGCTTTATCCATCAAAGCATGGTGGGTTTTCTGGAAAGCATCTGGAAAGGCGCGCCGAAGCCCAGCTTCTTTTTCGTCGCCACAACCGATCCTGATGGCAACCATTGGCGTGAACATATTGTCAGAGCCAACGATGTGACTGTTGGATTGAACATGTTCCTCAACGCTCATTCGCGATGGAATTTTAATCTGTACTTTTGTCCCAATCCATTCTCGGTGGATCGGCGCAAAAAGGAGTTTGCGCACCCGACTAGGCTGGGCTGGTGCGATATCGACGATAGCGATCCCAACACATATGAGCCACCAGCCAACCACCTTTGGGAAACGTCGCCGGGTCGGTTCCAAGGTCTCTGGCTTTGGGACAAACAGCACAGGGTTGAGGAAGCCGAACGTTTTTCACGTTCGCTCGCGGACAGACATGGGGGCGACAATGGCTGGACCATCACGAAAATGTTGCGCATTCCCGGCTCCATCAATCACAAGCCCAAATACGACGAACCGTTCGTCAAGTTGGTGTCACGAAACTGGAACAAGATTTCCACGCGACCAGAGCTAACAGCCGACAAGGGACGTAGCTATCAGGTCGAGCATCAAGCTTTGGAGATGAACCATCTGGCATTTGCTCCACTGGAGGTTCTGAAAAACCATCGTTCTAAATTGAGTGCTTCGACACGGTCACTGATGCGGCACAAACAGATACAGGCAAGCAATCGGTCAAACCGAATATATGCGCTGGTGGCCGGGCTTTACGAGGCTAATGCCACCTTGGATGAGATCGCCAGCGTGGTTTGGAACAGCCCATACTTTCGCGACAAGTATGGCGACAACGAAAAAGCACTTGAGACCGAGGTGTCTCGGATCATCGCGAAGAAAGAAGGTGCGAAATGACCTCTAAGAAAAAGGAACTCTTCATCGATCTGGACACAATCGAAGCAAAAGAGGTGGACTGGCTGTGGAAACCGTTCATTCCGTTTAGCATGATCACGATCATGGAGGGCGACCCCGGCGTCGGCAAGTCGTTCCTCGCTATGCAACTGGCCGTACAGGTCAGCATTGGTGGAGAACTCCCCGATGGCCAGAAACTTGGGCGTGGGCGCGTGCTCTACCTGAGCGCCGAAGATGACGCAGCCTATACGATACGCCCACGCATCGACGCCATGGGGGGCGACCCTACGCGCATTCGGGTGCAGGGTGATTTCCTGTCCTTGGATGAGAAAGGGCTGCAGGCGCTGATGCGTGAGGTAAAACGCAAACCACCAGACCTGCTGATCCTCGACCCCTTGTTCGCATACATCCCGGCTGGGCAGGACATCTACAAGCCCAATGTGATCCGGCAGCTCTTGTCCTTCCTCAAAGACATCGCAGAGGCTGGTGAAACAGCTGTGGTGATCATCCGGCATCTGACAAAGGCGAAACACAGCAAGGCCATTTATCAGGGGGGTGGTTCTATGGATGTGATTGGCGCGGCGAGGTCAGCATTTCTGGTGTGCGAGCATCCGAGCGACAGTTCGACCAAGCTTGTTGTCCACATCAAGCATAACATCGCCGTTCGGGGGCAAACTCAAAGCTATGAGATCATTGGTGAAGAAGGAGGCAGGGCGACCCTGAATTGGCTGGGAGCGTCAGACATCACAATCGATGACCTGATTTCTTCTGATGGTCCGCCCCGTATGTCGGCGCTGGATGAAGCGACCCAATTCCTGCGCGTGTTTCTCAAGAACGGGCCTGAGCCGTCCACCAAGGTCGAGAAAGAGGCTGCTGCGCGTGACATCGCCTCCAAGACTTTGGAACGTGCCCGGCGCGATCTGGGCGTTAGATCGAAAAAGAATGGCAAAAGCTGGTTTCTGTCGTTGCCAGAGGAAGAGTGACCACAGGTAGGATATGAAGTGCGCCAAGAACGCCAATATCGCCAATGATGTTTTTGGCGCGTTTCACCCCTCAAGTTCGTCACGAATATGCATGACGCCCTTGGCGATCTTGACGTTCTTGAAGTCACGAAAACGGCTTACGGTCCGAAAATCCTGGAAGTCGACATGGCCTTTTTCTGACCAAAGGGCGCAACGCGTCAAAAAAGGCCTCCGACACAAACGTCGTTTTCGAAGGCTGACCTTCTAATGATTTACCCCACGCGCGCTATATATATGCTCACTAGAGTGTTATGAGGTTATCATTACTTATCAACACCTTAAGCCCTCTGGTAGAAAACACCCTCATAAATCATAAGACTCTCACGATGCGTTCATGGGTATACTGCTACTGAGCTATTTAAGTGTTTGTTATTAAACATATATATCATAACACTCTAATATATTGATATATACGCGCGCGAAGCGTTTTATGGTTAATTTGCATAGATCTGGAAGCTTATGTAGGCGTAGGCCACTATGAAAACAATGGCATGAATTATCCTTTGCTTAGTATTTCTCGGATCTTCGCTAGTGACGTGGTCAAACATCGTGTAATATAATCCAGTCGAACACTAAATTCGCCTCACGCGCCAAAAACTTAGAAATACGCATGAGCACTTATCCGTTGCCACAGCGCTTTCTGTTAAAAAAACGCCTCCCCCCATCCCCCTGTGGTCGCATGTTGTCTTCGCCTTGGTAGGCGTGGCCCGTTGGCCTCGAGACCGACACGCGGACTATTGATCAGGCTGTTGGAGGTGAGGCGGAACCAAATATCTGAGTCTTTTCAAGTGGCCCGCATTTACGACGATCTGCAATCGCTGATCTGGGTGCCGCATGGGTGGGTTTACTCATTGGTTGGAGTGTCCAAGGCGTCGTTTTGCATCCACCCCTTTTTGTGGAAGTGTCGCGTGACGATGGCGCGGTTGTAGAGAGGGAAGCCAATCCACAGGCCGTTGGCTGTGAGTAGTGAAAAGATCGACCACAGGAACATGCCCTTGAACAAGTAGTACAGCGGACCAAAGAGCAGGCACCACAATCGGTGCCAGTTACCGAGGATGACCTTTTTCTGTCCATTGAATTTCCATGTTGCCCGAATGACCATTGTGGTCTCCTTTGCTGGTTGCGGTTGCAACAGCGCAATAAGATCGAGCAGTGGTGGGCGTCAGGGTAATTCCTAGATCATTGAGCGTCTTCGCAGCGCACAGGGCCCAGCACTGGCGTCAGCAGCGCTTTCGTCGCAACACGTCGTTCCGTCCGGCCACGAGGCCCTCTGGCTCAATGTAACGCGGCCACGCGCGCTTAACGCCGTATGCTCTAGGGATTTGTTGTGGGGTTGAGGCTCGCATGAATAAACAGCAACTTGGGTAGAATTATTAAGGGCAGAATAGTTGTGGCGAGTGGATTTCATGTACCTGATGGCAATGACGTGCTTCGAGGCGATATTCCTGCGATTGTTGAATTGATCGAACGAAGCGCGCGTTGGGTTCATCCTGACACGTTCAAGGCGTTGCCAGTTTGGGCACCCGAAACAGCGCGAGGTCAACCTCTGTATGACGCTGGATGGACGCGTCGGCACACAAACACGCGTAGGTCAACAGGCGTTACTGCCGAGAAGTTTGAAGGAAATGTAGCTGCGCTAAAATCCCTAGTTGCCGCGCTTGGTGTTGCGTCGCCCAAACCGAAAAATTGGACCGTCTGTCACATTTGGGGCTATGACGACCCGTCGTTTGCAAAACAAAGCAGCGTTGTCCAAGATCCACGCTACTTCTCATGTGTTGCTAACATGGTCTGGTTGCCGACACCGCTGAAAGGTTTCACGGACACCGTCCCAGAGATAAAGGACATTCTTCGTGTCTGTTCATTCTACCTCTACGGTTGGGCATGCGAGCATGATTCCGTTCTAGATCAGGCTGAGAAAGTACGCTCAGGTTGGGTGCCAACTCACTATCCGCTTAGCTGGCCTAGTCCTGATCGTCCCAGCGCATTGCCAGCGGGAACGGCTCCATTCACAGCTGAAATCGAGTCCGAAATTGAGAAACGCAAGTCGAAGTTTCGGGCGGCCTTAGCTAATAATGACTTCGTTCATTACCCAAGGACTAACGTCGAAAGCGTACTCAAGTTCTGGAATGTAGATTTGGACTAAACCCATATGCTCTAGGTTTTTTGAGGTTGTCCCTGACATGCCTACTGACCTCGTCTTATCGATCTTCATCAGAAACCTAGGAGATCGACATGTCCGACATCATCACGCTTAAAATCCTTTGCGAAGAACTCAAGATTGATCCACGCGAGGCCCGCGAAAAGCTACGCGCTGCCGTCAGCGACGCGAAAGCAAACCCAGAACTCGCGAAGGCACGGAAGCCACGCACACCGTGGCAGTGGGTCAGGGATACAGCCGCTGCCAAAGAGGCACGGAAGCTGCTTTCAAACACCGAGTAACTAAACAGCAAGCCGACACAACGCCCCAAACAGTATGTGACTCCTATCAACACCACTTGAACGTGTAAGGTGATCTGTTAGTCTTCATTTCAATTCTTTGCACAATAGTGAAAGGCTGTGATGTGACTAATCTTGCTGCTCCAATTGCGAAACTTATTGCCTCTGTTTGGTTTCCAGGCACTCCCGTTTTGGAAGCAATTTTCGTCGAGGGAGCGAGCTACGCAGCCTCGGGTTTTGAAAGAGCCGTGGACAAAAGAAAATCCGAGAGGTTCTTTGAAGATTGCGCAGATCGCATTCTAGAGAAGTGCGCAGTATTCTTCGATCACGAGTTTAGAAAAATCCCTGAGGAACGAAGGGCTGTTCTAGTTCAAGACATCGCCAACGCGTGTGCTGGTTACATAACTACACGGAAGTTAATTGAGGCTAAGTTTTCCAGCGAGCTTCTTGCAAATGAGTTAGACTCGCGCCTCGAAGAAATTGATCGCAATGACAATACAGAAAAATGGTTTGCTAGTAGTGTGTTGAGCAGGGTCTCATTCTACATTTGCGAATATGTCCATATGGCACCGGATTTTCAAATCCGATCCATAGAGCAAGTACTAAAAAACACCAATCAAATCATTGAGATACTCACCGTCGTAACGGAAAACCTTAACCCGAACCAAACAGAGGCAACTCAAATAAATTCTAAGTTTTTGCGATACAAATCCCGTCTGCGCAAGAAGGTTCAGAACATTGAGGTTTTTGGTATATCCACTCAATCGATAAAGAGAAAATACCCTCTCGAAACATCGTATATTTCACTTTCCGTCGGTACTGACATTTGGCAAGATGCCGACAACGATGAGTACAACAATAGTCGTCTTGAAGAATTCCTTCGTGAAAATGACTTGCACTGGATTTTTGGCAATGCGGGCTCTGGAAAGTCGACATTACTTCAGTGGCTCTGCCTTCAATCTTCGAGCTATGAACCCCCAAGCGAAATCGCATGGCTGAGAGACTACGCTCCAGTTCTGATAAAGCTGAGATCGGTCAGCTCCTACAAAGGCCTAAGTTTTGTAGATGCACTTAAGGCGTCATTTCCTCACATCATTTCCGATGGCGACGAAACTTGGCTTATGGACTACGCACACGAGGGAAAAATTGCATTTTTGATCGATGGATTTGATGAAGTACCCCCACGATCTAGGCACACAGCTTCAAGATGGCTGAGTGAGTTAATCGAAGAATTTCCAATCTGCACATTTATTGTAACATCTCGACCAATTCCAAATTTTGATCATGACTATGAATTTCGAACGGCCTATCTCGAAAAAATGAAGCTTGATGACGTGAGTAAATTCATCAGATTTTGGCACATTGCCATATCAACGGGTATCAGCGACGAGGCATTTGTCGAGCGCCTATTCGCCTTTAGCGAACGCTTGCAGGAATCCATTCAGTCCGTACCTGCGCTTAGAGCACTTGCGAGCAATCCATTGATGTGTGCGCTGTTATGCACAATCAACATAGATCGACGAGGAAATATTCCTCTCGATAAGTCTGAAATCTACAAGATTGCAGTGGACTTGATGTTAGATAGAAGAAACTACGAGCGCGGTATCGTCAACGAAATTTACGATTCGTTGGGAAAACGAAATGTCCGAGCGCTCCTCCAAGAAATTTCGAGGTGGATGGTTCTAAATGGACTTTCGGAAATCACACGAGAAAAGTTTAGAGCCGTGGTCGCAAAGCTGTGTGACGCGACTACTCCCGACCAGAAAAATGAGATTGTCAGCTCAGTAGTCGAGAGGAGTGGCTTACTGCTCGACGTCCCTCCGAGAGACATTGTGTTCATACACAATCAATTTAAGGAGTTTCTAGCATCTGAGAGCTTTATTATTGAAGATGACATTGGAGTCTTGAAGCAAAACGTTTTTAACGAAACGTGGCGCGAAACTCTCGCGCTAGCTTGCGGCATCATGAACAAAGGGCAAGCCAACGATTTCATTGGCCATTCGTTGAAGGAAATCGAAAAAACCGTCGATGCAAAAAGGAAGAGAAGCGCATCTTTTCAGACGGTTTCGCTTGCTTATTATTGCCCCCGTCTCGATGCCAAAATTAGATCAAGGGTTGACGAACTAGCCAGTCAGGTCTTTCCACCGAGTACGGTGGATGAGGTTTTCCAAATTCTTCACTTAGGCGAGAAGTTGGTTAGCTTGATAGAAAGCTCGAACGGCTCTGGACAGATAACTGATCGTGTTGGCGCTCTTTGCATTCGTGCTCTTATGGAGGTTGGTGACGAAACAGTTATCCCTCTTATCAAAGCAATCTTAGAAAATGGTGGGCGTCAGACGGCGCAAGCGGCAATCGTTGCGTGGGACTACTTTGACAATGATGAATTTGGCAAATCCGTTGTATCTCAAATATCTGAACCATTTGAGGTTTCTTGGGAGCGCCGAAGAGATTTGGGTGGCCTATGCTATGCAAAATTTTGTGAGAAGATCGAACTTAGTTACTGCACATTTGAAAACGATCTAGGTGTGTTGCCTGATGCAAGGAACTGCACGGAATTCGTTATCAGTGAACCACAGGAGCTCTACAGCCTTAGTGGTGTTTCGAGGCTCAAGAACCTGACGATACTTAAAATTTACAATGCATCCACCGACCGAGGGTTCGAAGACTTATCGCATTGCTCCCAGCTTGAGAGCATTGAGTTTGTTAACTGTTCGGGGCTTCAGAACCTGAAGTTCTGCGTGACCCTAAAAAATCTAAAGGAGTTCAAGGCGACAGGCTGCTTTAATTTGGAGAGCATTGATGGCCTGCAGCACCCGAAGGGCTTATCAGAAGTCTCGCTTGTGGGTGCGTATGGAATCCGAGACTGGGAGTGCCTCAACTCAGTACAACACAATATGGAATTTCTTTGCGAAGACCCGAGCCACGTAGAAGATAAACTATCTGAAGAAGCTAGGACGTATGTTTTTGGCATGTGACAGATCGTTTGGGTGAGTTGCCGTGGCGTTGGTCCAGCGCCATCATTTCGCCGTTGGATCTTGTATTTCGAGCAATTTCTGCACCCAATCGGCACCCAACCATCTTGATAGCATTTAATCATGCCGCCCGAAGGTACATTTTTCTTTATTATATCATATAGTTAAATGGTGCCCGGGGGCGGAATCGAACCACCGACACGAGGATTTTCAATCCACTGCTCTACCCCTGAGCTACCCGGGCACGGGTGAGCGGAAACGCAGCTCGGGCCGCGACTTCATAGTCGGACGGGACGTGGCTGTCCAGCGCATTCATCTTGTTATTTTGCCTTCGCGTCACAGCAATCTGGTTCCATTCGACAAGCCCTTCTTCGGTCGAGTGTTTCTTAGCCAACCCGGCACCGTTCGCAATCAACTCAGCCAGGCTCAGTCCAGTGGAAACGGTCCCGTTTTCGTTGCAATTCGTAGTGTCCCAGCGGGGTCCAGCCGACCATTGCAGTCTCAGTCTCATCACCCCGAAACGCCGAGCGCATTATTTGTTCGATCTGCCGCCTGTCACGCTTTGGCATCGGAGCAAAGTCGATGGTGATCTGCCCGCCAAGCCCCCGGCAGCGCAATTGGCGCGGCAGGTCACGCGTCAGGGCAACATTCGCCTTCAGCCCCGCCGCTGCAGAGGTATCGCCGCCTGTATTCACGTCTACTGCCACCAAGGCGCGCGTGGGTTCGATCCACGCTGTGGCTCCACCGTCCAGCTGCACCAGAGCGCGCGAAACCCCATCGACCATCTCATCGATGCCATGGCGCGCAAATGATCCCGGCGTGTCGTCGCAATCGCCCACACTCGGCCAATCGCGCAACGCAAGCTCATGCGCGTTTGGACCATCAAGCAACAAGGCAGGATCGCGACCGCCGCCTTCGGACAGAAGGTTTGCGCCAAGCGTCGCCAACTCTTCCAGTTCTGCGGCAACGTCTTCAGGCTCTGCTTCAATCGTGTTGGACCGCAGGATCGCGCCACCCCCCCCCAGATCAATCCCCGAGACTGCATCGTGCAAACTCAGCCGCACCTCTTCATCCTTGATCCGGCGCGAGATATTCAGGCCTGGCGCGCCGGGGGTCAGGATCGCAAAGCGGCCTTTGAGCAGCAGTTTTGAGGTAAGCGGCGTTGCCTTCCCCGGCTCGCCATATCCAGTGACCTGCACCAGAACGGGCTGACCGGGTTTCACGCCGTCTTTGGCGCGCAGAAAACCGGTGCCGCCCTGCGGCAGCCGCACAAAGATGCCACCCTGCCCTTTGACCGGCCGATCCGTCACAGCAAGATACACTGTTCCGGGCCGCACTATTTCGGCAGGCGGATCAACGATCAGATCACTTAAGCGCCCGTCCACAACCATTGCGGCGGCGGGCCTGCCTTTCCACTCATCAAGCGCAATCACGCGACCCTTCATTTCAGGAAGCCCGACAAAGGATAGCCCGCAGCCACCAATAGCTGCACAGTTTCATGCGCGGGCAGACCGACCACAGCGCTGTGCGAACCTTGAATCCACGGGATGAACATAGCCGCCGGACCCTGGATCGCATAGGCCCCGGCCTTACCGCGCCAATCGCCAGTGGCAAGATAGCCATTCAGTTCGGCGTCAGACAGAACCTTGAACCGCACGTTCGAAACAACATCGCGCTGCCAAACCTTGTCTCCACGCTTTACCGCAACGGCAGTGATGACACGATGGCGACGACCCGATAGCTTGTATAGGAACGCTGCGGCCGCGCCTGCATCGACAGGCTTGCCCATGATGCGCCGACCCAAAGCTACTGTCGTGTCGGCTCACAAAACGATGTCGTTTGGTTCGGCTTGCACCGCCTGCACTTTCTCAAGCGCGATACGTCGGCAATAGTCGCGCGGCAGTTCCGTGCGCCGTTCCGTTTCGTCGATATCCGGCGGGGTGACCGCATCGGGAACGATCCCGATCTGCGCCAGTATCTCCAGACGCCTGGGACTGGCAGAGCCAAGGATCAAGCGCATAGCATAAACCGCGCCCGCAAGACGTCAGACAGCATGCCCATCAGACGCGATCGCGTCTATTTAAAGCGATAATTGATCCGGCCCTTGGTCAGATCATAGGGGGTCATTTCCACTTGCACCTTGTCGCCCGCCAGAACCCTGATTCGGTTCTTGCGCATCTTTCCTGCCGTATGGGCGATAATCTCATGGCCGTTCTCAAGCTCGACCCGGAATGTCGCATTTGGCAGGAGTTCCTTCACGACGCCGGGGAATTCGAGCAGTTCTTCCTTGGCCATGGTCACTCCGTGTTTGGGAAGCCCGGCATGGTGCCGAGCGCGCCTTTAAATGCGCCTGATCCCTAG
>NZ_JBDNHC010000153.1:0-10076 GCF_041689005.1 Sneathiella sp. | reverse complement strand
CGGAGGAAGCCACCCTCACCTTTATGGTCGGCGGCGCGGCAGGCACGGTCGATGACCTGATGCCTGCGTTCAGGGCCATGGGGTCCATCGTCACGCATCTCGGCGATGTCGGCGCCGGAACGACCTGCAAGGTACTCAATAATATGCTCGCCGCAACCTCGGTGATTGCTGTGCGCGAGGTCCTGAAGGCCGCAAAAGCCCTCAATTTTCCTGAGGAAAAACTGCTAGAGGTCGCACGG
Organism: Sneathiella sp.; assembly: GCF_041689005.1. Classification (GTDB taxonomy): domain Bacteria; phylum Pseudomonadota; class Alphaproteobacteria; order Sneathiellales; family Sneathiellaceae; genus Sneathiella. The sequence goes on along the minus strand of NZ_JBDNHC010000153.1, from coordinate 9,837 downwards.
ACAAGTTCCGGCAGCACCTGGTTCGGCGATAACCTGAAGAAGATTTCCTGGGCCAACGAAGGCTATTCCATCATCAATACCATCGGCATTCTTGAAAAGGACGTGAACGCGCTCCTCGATTCGATGGGCGATTTTCCCGAACTTCGCATAAATGAATTTGCCCATGTCATCATCGGTGAGCTGCGGAACCTGACACCGGTTTCCGACGGCTGAACCCCCGCCCCCCGAAACCTCAGCCCGCGGTCTTTTTCGCGGACACGTCTTCCTCCTCCGCATCCTCGCGGACCATATGAACCACGCGTTGCGGAAAGGGAATGCTGATCCCCTCCTTGTCGAAGGTCTGCTTGATCGCCTTTGTCAGGGCGAATTTCAACGGGAAGTAATTGGCGTTGTTGCACCAGACGCGGACTGTGAAATTAACCGAGCTATCGGCCAGCTCCGCCACTTCGATCAGCGGTGCTGGCTCCTTGAGGGACCGCTCATCGGCCAGCGCCAACCGTTCAATGATGCCGCGGGCCTTGTCAATATCATCGCCATAATCGATGCCGATAACCAGATCCATCCGCCGGGTCGGGTGAAAGCTGTAATTAAGGATCGCATTGCCCCAGACGGAACTGTTGGGCACGATAACCTGGATATTGTCCGGCGTCGCCATTTCGGTGGTGAACAAGCCGACATGCTTGACCGTGCCGCCATGCCCCCCCGCCTCGACGTAATTACCAACCCGGATCGGCCGGAAAATCAACAGCATGACCCCACCGGCGACATTGCTGAGAGTGCCTTGCAGGGCGAGACCGATGGCCAGGCCAGCAGCACCGAGAACGGCAATAAGGCTGGCCGTCTGTATCCCAAACTGTGCCAGTACCAACAAGATTGTGATGGCAAGGAGGGTGAACCTGACAAGACTCCCGAGGAAGCCGCTGACCGTTGGATCAATACCGCGCCGGGCCATTACCTTCTTCATCATCGCCGGAACCTGCTTGGAGATAATATTCCCGACAATCAGAATAATAATAGCCCCGATCACATCAAGGCCGTATTGCGTAAATATCAGCAAAGCTTCATCCGTCATGTTTTGTAAGTCCATAGCCATCCCTTCCGCCGCCGGATCCAATACTGTCCTCCGGCAAGATTATTTAGTGTTGTACGGGTGCTATGTTAGGGGCATATGGTGGAGATTAAAAGCAGGAATTCCGCCCCATAATCCCTTGACATTCACTTCTGAACAGGTCATATGGCACTGCACAATGGGAAACCATCGTGTATCGGTGCCAACGGTTTCGGCCGTTGCAACCAAGTATCAGGTTTATGAACAGTATTTCCGCAGTGACATGTCACTGTTGCCAGTCCGATGTCTTTATTGACGATCGACATGAGGTCAAGGAGAAACGGTTCTCACCTTGTTTTTGGCCTTTAGTTTGCGTAGCACCATAGCGCAACCATTCGACGTTTTTTGAGGACTATAATAATAATGACTGAATTCACAGAGCTCAACCTTGTTGGGCCGCTTTTGCGTGCCATTGAAAAACAGGGTTTCAGCACCCCGACAGAAATCCAGTCGGGCGCCATTCCCGAGCTTCTTGAGGGGGGCGACCTGATGGGCGTCGCGGAAACCGGCGGCGGCAAGACGGCAGCTTTCGTGCTACCGCTGTTGCAGCGCCTGCAGCATGAGCGCCGCAAGCCCAAGCCAAACCGCCCGACCGCCGTTATCCTGGCGCCAACCCGCGAGCTTGCCAGCCAGATTGGCCTCTGCATCCGTGTCTTTACACGCGGCATCAAGCTGTTTCATACGGTTGTCTATGGCGGTGCGCCCTACGGCCCGCAGTTACAGCAGCTTTCCCGCGGTGTTGATATTCTTGTGGCGACCCCCGGCCGCCTGATGGACCATATGAAGCGCGGAACGGTTCAGCTTGACAATGTCGAGACGATTATCCTCGATGAAGCCGACCGCATGCTCGATATGGGATTTATCGACGATGTGAATTTGATCGTCAGCAAGCTGCCGGAATCTCATCAGACGGTTATGTTCTCTGCGACCATGAGCCCGGCCATCAAGAAGCTGTCCGAGAAACTTCTGAACAATCCGAAATTTGTTGAGGCCAAGCGCGACAACGCCGTTGCCTCCAGTATCGATCATTCAGTCCTGATGGTGCGTGGATCAGATAAAAAAGATCTTCTCATGCATCTTCTTGCCATGGGCGACAAGGAACGGGTTCTGGTTTTCGTCCGCACCAAGGCGACCGCCGATACTCTTGCCAACGATATCAAAAATGAGGTCGAGGGCATCAAGACCGCCGCCATTCACGGCGATTTGCATCAGCGGGCCCGGGAACGGACGCTTCGCTCGTTCAAGAACGGACAGTTTTCGGTTCTTGTCGCAACGGATGTCGCCGCACGCGGGATTGACGTCAACGGCATAACTCATGTAATTAATTATGATCTGCCGATGGAGCCGGAAAACTATATCCACCGGGTCGGCAGAACCGGCCGCGCCGGTGCCACCGGCATTGCCATTTCGATTTGCGAACCACGTGAACGCAATTTGCTTCGCAATGTCGAACAAACGATAAAACAAAAGGTACGTGTAGATGACGATCACCCTTTCCCCGCTCCCGCCGCAAAACCGGAAAAGAAAAAGCATAGTGCAGGACGATCAGGGCGTCCGTCCCGCGCCCCGCATAAGCCGAATGATAGCGGTGACGTCAAGCCATTCCGCAAATATCCGAAGAAAACCGTCAGTAAAAATAAAGGCAAGCCGGGATTTAAGTCTGGCAAGCCCGCAAATGAGGCTGCAAATTCGAATGCTGGGCGTCCAAATGCTAAGCGGGCGAAATTTAAGCATGCAAGCTAACCACTGAACCTGATATTTATCTGCGAAAAGGCGGGCCTCGGCTCGCCTTTTCTTTTTTAGGCGCGGCTTGCTCCGTAGTAGAGACCGACTGCATGGCGGGCCTCGGCAAAGAACAGCCAGCGTTCGACAACGACGCCGATGCCCGCTGAAATCACCGCAACAACAGAAATTGCCGCCGCTGCCGGTCCCGCGAATGAGAACATCAGTACCATCAGGACAGCAGGCAGCAGAAATCCGGCACCGATCACGATCCGGCGGAGCTTGGCGGAATGTTTGCGGGCAATCCTGAAGCCCATTTCCTTCATCAGGTAGTTGGCCTCCGAATGTGGAGATTCCAGCAGGTTGACGGTGCCGAACTCACCAAGCCCGGTCGCACTTTCCGGGGTCGAGATGCTTTTCGTGCTATCCAGAAACCGCCAGTAGGCCCGCTTCCAGAGTGCCGCGATAACCAGTAGAATAATAGCCAGCCAGACCACGGAACTGATTGCATAGCCAAAGAGCGCAAGCAGGCCATTCAGCAGGATCACGCCAGTGGTCAGGGACAGCAACAGGTATCCCGCCGGAACATAGCGGTTAAACCAGGCATGAATGGGCCGCAAACTCGCGTAAATCATGGCGGTGCAATAGACAGTCACAGCAATCGAGACAAGACCGAGCACCCCGATCAACAGCATGAGACCGCCGTAAAGGTCACTGAAAAACAGCCGGTGCAACGCATAGAGACCGGTTGGCGCAAAGGTGAAAAGTGCCATCACGCCCTCACGGCTGAGCCAGGAAGACCGCCACTGGCTGATCGCCCGCCAGGCCCGCTCGGGGTGGCCTAGATGAAGTGTCGACGATAGCAGACCGGCTGTGATCAGCAGAAAGGCAATACCAAACCCGATGAACAGCGGCCAGAAGGCTAAGGCAAGGATATTCAGCATTGTGCCAGCGAGCAGCAGGAATAATAGTCCATAACCAGCGCCGGACGCCGTGGTGAAAAAGATAACAGATTTTGCGGGATGCATGGGTCTACTCGATTACGCGGAAAGAAATTTATCAACCCAGCGGGCGATCACCCCGGCGGAGCCATCAGTGACGGGGGTTAGCGCCTGAACATCGGTGCGGGCCGTTCCCAGCTTCTTGGGTCGTGGGGGGAGATACTTGTTGGTCGGCTTGCACTCCTGCTCGGGCATGAGATCGTAGCCGCCCCGTGCTGCGACCAACTGGCTGACCTCGGAGTCCGGGTCGCCAAGGTCACCGAACGAGCGTGCGCCAACCGGACAGGTTGACACACAGGCAGGCACCCGCGATTCTGGCGGCAGGTTGGGATTATAGATCTTGTCGACACAGAGCGTGCATTTCTTCATCACGCCCTCATCCTCGTCATACTCCCGCGCTCCGTAAGGGCAGGCCCAGGAACAGAGCTTGCAGCCAATGCACATATCCGCATTGACGAGGACGATACCGTCTTCCTCACGCTTGTATGAGGCACCTGTCGGACAGACGGTTACGCAGGGCGCATCATCGCAATGCAGGCAGCTTTTGGGGAAATTAACGGTACGGCCATCGCCAGCGTCATTCTCCACCTCGAAACTATGGATACGGTTGAACCAGACGCCCGTCGGATCGCTGCCGTAGGGGTCCGTATCCGTCATCGGCGCCGAATGGCCGCCGCTGTTCCATTCCTTACAGTTAACCGCGCAGGCATGGCAACCAACGCAGATATCAAGATCGATCACCAGGCCGAGCTTCTTCTTTGGCGGGTTTACTGGTAGTGATGTCATTCTTCTGTTTCCTCTGCCGCGAGTCCTTTTATTTTATTGCCGTAGCCCGGCTTAATAGTTTGGACATGGTCGGCTATTTCATCACGGTTGCCGATCCATTCCCGGTGAGCAGTTTGCTCCCGGCCGCTTGGTGTCCCTTTCAGGGCCGCGCCGTATCTCAAGATATCGACGGGTGGCACTGCGCCGGGAAGCGAGCCTTGCGCCGCCATCATGGGCAGAGTCTCGCCGCAGTCGGCAGGAGCGCATTTCTCAATATTAACCCGCAGGTCATACCAGGCCGCCTGCCCCGTCACCGGATCGGAGTTGGAATAGCGATAGCCGTCGTCGCGTGGTGGCAGCAATTCCGGGATGATCTGGTTGAGCAGGAAGCCTTTTTCAGCTTCCGGCGCCGTCTCCTTCAGACCCCAGGCGCCCTTACGTTTGCCGATGGCATTCCAGGTCCAGACGGTCTGTTTGTTGACGCCGGTCATGAGTTTCGCCTTCGCCTTTACGCGGCCATAAGAGGATTTTATCCACACCCAGTCACCCTCAGCGATGTTATGCTTTTTCGCGAGTTCGACATGCATAAACAATGGGTTCTGATCGGTGATCTGGCGTAACCACGCATTCTGCCCGCCCCAGCTGTGATACATATGCATTGGCCGCTGGGTGACGGCGTGAAGCGGGAAATCGGCCCTCTCCACCGCTTCCTCGACAAAGGGGGCATACCACATCGGCAGCGGATCGAAGAAGCGGGCGACCCGCCCACGCAAATGCTCGGGCGGCTGAATGTCTCCGAAGCCATTTGCCGCCTGCCTGAATTTCTGCAGGGTCTCGGAATAGATCTCCATCACGATCCGCTCGGGCGCTGCGATCCAGCCCATGTAGGTCGCTTCGTCAAGATAGGATTTATTGGCGAATTTATAGTAGGACTGTTCCTCGGTGAAATGCTTGGTCCAGAAACAGCCGTTATCGATGTAATCCTGGAGCTGATCGGGATTAACCGGTCCGCGTCCCTCGCCGGACTTGTCCTTGCCGCGCCAGCCGCCAAGGGGACCGAGCCCCGGTGCCCGTTCATGGTTGACCATATAATCCGAATAGCCGCCGGGATACTGGGCCGCGCCCGCCTCATCGACGAAGCCCGGAAGCTGCAATCGCGCCCCAAGATCAAGCAGCACATCCTGAAACGGGCGCACATCGCGATCGAGAGCAACGACAGGCTGGCGAATAGAATCCGCGGCCGCATGGGCGCTCGAAATCGGCCGGTCAAGCAGCGAGATACAATCCCAGCGTTCGAGATAGGTGGTATCAGGCAGCACCAGATCGGCATAGGCCACGGTTTCCGAATGATAGGCATCGGAATAGATGATTTTCGGAATTTTATAGCTGCCATCGGGTTTTTTATCCGTCAGGTAGCGGACAGTATCCGGCACATTCATCGAGCTGTTCCAGCCCATATTAGCCATATACATAAACAGCACATCGATTTCCGCAGGTTCTCCGGCCCAGGCATTGCGGATGACTGTATGCATCAGTCCATGGGCGGCCAGCGGGAATTCCCAGCTATAGGCCTTATCGATACGTAGCGGATTACCCGCCGCATCGACAAGCAAATCCTCCGGTCCCTTGGGAAAACCGAGCGGCATACCGTCAAGCGGTGTGTTGGCGGCGGTTGTCTTTCCCGCCGGTGCCGGACCGGGCGGACAGGGTTTAGGAAAGGGCGGCTTATGCCGAAATCCGCCCGGAACATCAACCGTACCCAACAGCATTTGCAGCAGATGAATGGCGCGGCAGCTGTGAAATCCGTTGGAATGCGCCGAGATGCCGCGCATGGCATGCATCGAAACCGGGCGGCCAATCATTTTCTCCTGCCGCCGTCCGGCCCAGTCTGTCCAGGGAATGTCGAGAACAATTTCCTCATCGAACGCCGCCTCGGCCAGTTCCGCCGCGATCCGCCGGATAGTGCCGCCATCAATCCCGGTTTGTGCCGCAACGGTCTCAATGGCATAGTCTTCGGAAAGATAGCGTTCCGCCATTAACTGAAAGGCCGGAACCGCCTTTTGACCGGAGGGGAGCGTATAGTCGCCAACTAGGACCGGATCGACATCCGTCGCCTCGGCTGATACGATGGTGCCGTCGGGAGTGGCAATCAGCGTCTTGCCATCTTCTCCGCGCGCGAACAAACCATCCTCCGCCTCACCGGGGGCCTGAATGACCAGCCATGGTGCATTGGTATAGCGAATGAGGTAATTCCAGTCGATCTTGTCAGCTTTGAGCAATTCCTGAATGATCGCCATGACGAAAAGCCCGTCAGTGCCGGGCCGAATTCCAATCCATTCATCGGCGATAGAGGAATAGCCGGTGCGAATGGGGTTAATGGAGACAAATTTCGCATCCTCGCGGGTTTTCAGCTTGCCAAGCCCCATCTTGATCGGGTTGGAATCATGATCCTCGGCGACACCAAACATCATGAAATATTTTGTACGGTCCCAGTCAGGCTCGCCAAACTCCCAGAAGGAGCCGCCAATGCTATAGAGCCCGGCGGCGGCCATGTTGACGGAACAAAAGCCACCGTGAGCGGCGAAATTCCGGGTGCCGAACTGTTTCGCCCACCAGCCGGTAAAGCTCTGCGACTGGTCGCGACCGGTAAAGAAAGCGAGCTTCGATGGGTCATCGGCGCGGACATCGGAAAGCCATTCGCTGGCAAGTGCGAGCGCCTCGTCCCATTCAATTTCCTTGAAGGTGCCGGCGCCGCGCTCGCCCGTCCGTAACAGAGGTTTTTGCAATTTTGCCGGGGAATTCTGTTGCATGATCCCGGCCGAGCCCTTAGCGCAAAGGACGCCACGGTTCACCGGATGATCCGGGTTTCCCTCAATATAGCGAACCTGATTGTCTTTGAGATGTACTTTTATGCCGCAGCGGCAGGCACACATGTAACAGGTCGTAAATTTTACTTCGTCCGACACTAAGGGTGCCGTATCCACGCGATCGTCTCGCGTGGCATTGCCGTTTCTCATCAAAAATAGCTCCCCAGCTACGTATCTCAGCTATGCGCCGATCCTGTACTCACAGACATCGTTACCCGATTTGACCGGGCGCTGTCGATAGTGAAATAAAATAAAACGGCGCCGGGGAGCGGGATTATGCCCGCAATTCAGCAAGCGATTGACGTAGCAATACACGGCCCTGTTGCACGCGTTTGCGCGCATTGTCATTCGAAATTCCGAGGGCCCTGGCAATGTCGTCATACTCTTCCCCCTGAACAAGGCGCAAGATAACCGGAGCCTTCAGGCGGACCGGCAAGTCGGAGACCGCTTTCGTCAAGGTCCGCCCAAGCTCGGCGTTCAGCAGCAACCCCTCCGGCGACAAGGCTCTTGTCTCAAGCGCAGAAAAATCAATAACACTCATGTCCTTGATCTTATCATGCAGATTTCGAACCCGCGTATTCGACCGATGCTTGTCGATACAGATATTATGAAGCAGGCGGGCAAACCAGGCCCTCTCATTGCTAATCTGGGTAGCGTGAACCGCATATTTCTCATAGGCCCGGATTGTCGCATCACTAAAAGCGTCCTCGGCATCCGCCGCGGACACATTCATCCACATCATACTGAGCCTAATCAAATACTCCTTATGAGAGTTCCATGCCTCCCAGAAATTTTCTGGATACCCAGAATTTTCTTCGGGTGCTTTTAAGTTTTCGGGTGCCATCGGATGCGGGGAAGACGTTAGAGGATGGGGCTGATCTGATAGTTCCCCTGAAAATTTGAGAGAGCAGTCCTGTTCTGACTGAACAGTGAATGGGATGGATGTTTGCCGTGCTGCCTGCCTGTCATGATCCACAGTTACCCCCATAAATTATGAATTTCAGGTTCTGGAATTTGATCCGGTCTTGGCTGTCTAAAGCTTGTCCCGCCGATCAACCTTTCATCATTTGGGCATTGAAATTCCCTTTTAAAGTGCATTTTTATTTTTTATTTATTTTATACGTGTGTATGTATTTTCATCGATATTAGTATTTATATTTATATAATTCGATTAATACTAATATATTTTAATATTTAATTGATTTTTTCATAATTATAATTATTTTATAAGTATTAATATATATTAATTAAAATACTGGATAAATATAATGGTCGATAATGCAAGCGATTACCAAATTAAAAATTCAATTTTATCTACTAACGAAATTGTACTTGGAAGTTCTACTTCAAAAGCAATGGCAACTATGTACTTAAATCTTGCGCATTCCGCTGGGATGGCAACCCAGAACGCAGTGGCCAACCAACAGCATCTCAATATCCTCGGCGCGGCGGCGGTTGCTGCTGGTGCAGGGGGTCTGCTTCGGACCGGCCTTGCAGATCAGGTTGAAAAAATATCGCTGAATGAACGCCTCGATTATCTGCAAAAACTGCTCGCCCTTGCCGCTGGCGCGGCGACACAGCAGTCAGCAGCTGCAAAAACTGATACGGACACAACGGCAGCACCGGTTTCACCGGCAGAAGTTGAAACGCCCGTGGCGACCCCGGTTCCTGCGCCAGCAGATCCCTCGCCAACACTGGACGCGGAAAGCCTGCCATGATCCTGATCATAGTTCGGCAACTTTAAGTATATATTTTCTTGCTTTTAGCATTTTTATAAATTGGATATAAATATGGCCATAAATTCGTCTACTCCCCCCAGTTCCTCAAGCTCTCTCACATCCGGAAATATTGACGATTCCGCCGCCTTCGCCATGGGGCTGCTGTATCAGTTCGCTGCCCATTCGTCCGGACTGGCCCTCGAAAACGCGACCGCAAACTCTAACCTGATGAACAGTGTTACCAATTCGGGCGCCGCCGCACTGACCGCTCTCAAGAATGCCGAAGCTATCGCCGTGAGCGCGCAGAGGGCGACGATCGGTGAATCCTATAATGCGCAAACCGCGGCTATCACCCAGGCCCTCAATGCCCAGACCCAGGCCGCGGTGACCAGCCTGAATGCGGTGACGAGTGCCGGCGGCACCGCCCTCGCCGCCCAGACCAGTCAGGATATCGCCGGCATTACCGCCGATGCCGTCGCCGCCACTGCCGCCGCCATGGACCAAATCGTCAAGCAGATGGGCGGCTAGCTATTCCTCCCGCCGCCGGAGATAGCCTCTTCGGTGGCAGCAGAGTCCGCCCTTTTTTCGGGTAATTGCCAATACAGGGGCGGGCCGCGAGAGCGACACCGACGGTGTGTCAGCAGCGCCGAAAAAAT
>NZ_JBDNHC010000152.1:0-10228 GCF_041689005.1 Sneathiella sp. | reverse complement strand
TTTACCGATGAGAACCCGGGTGACAACAGCTGTGTAATTAACGCTTTTTGAATTGTCAGCTTCATAGGACATATTGGTAACTGTCATTAAGTCTCCCACGGGAGGGCGGCCGTTGAAATCGTCAATGCGAAATCCACCGAGACCCCAGTCATAAGTGGCAAATTCTCGGTTTTCCAGTGTGAGGTGAAGTTGCGGAATCTCATGCCGATTATCCTTGCGGTTATGGGCGCGATACCGGGCGGTCGTGAAAAAACGTCTCATCTTCCTCGTCAGTTCTGCATGGATTTATTTCCCTGCCTAGCCTTACCCGCAAAAAATTAATAATTCGTTTTTAATTTCATAAGCTTGGTGAGGATTCCGTCAGGATTTTGACCGCTTTTCATGTTCCTGCAATCGATCAAACAGCTCAACAAAATTACAGGGCATGAAGCGGTAGTCGAGTTGATGGACAAGGATATCGTCCCAGGCATCCTTTACTGCGCCGGTCGAACCGGGCAGGGCAAACAGAAAAGTACCGCCTGCAACACCGCCGGTTGCCCGGGACTGAATTGTTGATGTACCTATTTTCTGATAGCTCAGCATTCTGAACAACTCACCAAATCCGGCAATTTCCTTCTCATAAAGGGCCAAAAAGGCCTCTGGGGTGACGTCGCGGCCGGTAACACCGGTTCCCCCGGTCGAGATCACCACGTCAATATCCTCATTTTTGATCCAGTCTTTTACGACTGACTGGATATCAGGAATTTCATCCCTGATAATTTTCCGGTCGGAAAGAATATGTCCTGCAGCTTCCAATCGATCGACCAGAGTCTGGCCGGATCGGTCATCGTCAAGCGTGCGCGTATCAGAAACAGTCAGCACGGCGATGCGAACGGCAATAAAAGGACGTGATGTATCAATTCCGGGCATTGTCCGCCACCTCTCCCAAATTTTTATCCAGGTGTTGATATTGCGGCCATTCCCCCCGGGCGATTTGGTTTAATCCGGGCAGATCCTGTCCCATGCGGTGCCGGTATATCCAGAAATTTGTCAGGACGCGTTTAATGAAATCCCGGGTTTGCTTACTTGGCATCGCTTCGATGAAGAAAAGCGGGTCATTCAGGTATTTTGTTTCACTTTTCCATTTTTTTAAATTGCCCGGCCCGCCATTATAGGCGGCGGCGAGATGGAAAAGGTTTGTCTCCACGTCGTCATATTCCATCAGATAAGTCAGATATTGTTGACCAAGTTCAAGGTTATAGGCGGGGTTAAACAGCTTTTTGTTATTGCGCTCACGAAGGGTGCGGTCGCCGGACAGATAGCTTGCCGTGGTCGGCATAATCTGCATTAATCCTTTGGCTCCGGCACCGCTGTTGGCCAAAGTATAAAACCCTGATTCCTGACGCATAAAAGCAAAGAGCAATGCTCGGTCGAGTTTAAATCCGCCGACGGGCTGCCATTTCGGTATCGGGTAGATCGCAGCATCCCAGGCGACGTCTTCGGTTTCCCAGAGATAAAGCCCCATCCGCATGGCCACCGACGGTGCCCCAATCTGCTCGGCAAGGGCAAGAAGGAGGGGCGCAAGACGCGGGTTAGCGCTCGGGAAGGCAGCCCGCAATTCCTGAGCGGCAAGATTGTATTGGCCAATTTCGCTGAGCGCGATGGCGCGTTTGGCGGATGGTATTTTAAGGAGCCAGGCAATTTGATTCGGTTGCAACTCCGGTAGATCCCAGTTGAACGGCTTTTCAATCCCCAACTGACGAAGCGCCAGCAGGCCATAGAATGTTCTTGGCTGGCTTGCGGTTTGGGTGAGGAAATAAACAGCCTTTTCTGGATTGCCGAGTTTCAAATAAGCCCGTGACGCCCACCAATTCGCGGCGGTGAAATTCCAGTCTGAAATTCGGCTGGCGCTTGCGAGGGCCTCAAAATGGCCCGCTGCTTTTTCAATATCACCCCGACGCCAGGCGGCAAGTCCTGCTGTCCAATCCGCAATCGGTACATATTTTCGCGACTTTCGAAGTGCCAATTCGGCATACTTTATGGCGCTGTCATCCTTCGCATATAGGAAGTAGCTTTTGGCTATTTTTTCCAGAAGCTGGTCATATTCCACTTGATCGAGGAGCTTTATTACCTTTTTTTGTTCGATATACTTAACGGCGTTGGTTGGTTGGCCATTATAGAGATACCGCCGGACGGTACGCTGGGCATGAGCAACATTATTACGGGTCTGGGCGGAACGATGCCGGGAGCTTTTATATGGGCGGGATAGAAAATACGGCTGCCCCGGTCCGGTGCCCCCGAGATATTTACCATACAGGGGCTGCGATAGAGGTTTCCACCCCGGTATCCGTCGGCTTTCTGCCAGCTTATATAGACGATAGGCACCGGGATGGTCATAATAGGCCTTCATCCAAAGATGCAGTTCCTCATATTTAGCCTGGTATTTTGTCGGATGCATGTAACGCTGGAACTTGACATGGCCGAGAAGTATCTTGTCGTCGATCGTTTTGATCAGCTTGTCGGCCGCTTTCCAGTCGCCTTTCGTTTGAAGCTGGAAAACCTGTCGATATTTTGTGGTGTCATTCGCCGACAGAACCGACGGTATTTCCGCCGCCGCCGCCGACAGGCTTGTTACAACCACAAGCATTACGGCCAGAGACAAAACTTTTGAGACAATATTCATGGGCAAGACTATACTTAAAAAGACACAGGCCACAAGTCGGGGAACTAGGCAACAATAAGGCGGCTTATCCTTTCATCGCGGATTTAAGACGCAAAAAATCCATCCACGCATATTTTTTTGCAGCAGGATGGTCAAGCAGAAATGTGGGGTGAAACACCGGCAGCATTTTAAAACACGCATCTTGAATGGAGAGGTCAAACCATGTGCCACGTAACTTGTTGATACCGGTTTTTCGTTTCATCAGGTATCCTGCAGCTTCTCCGCAGGCTAGGACAAATTCGGGATTAGCAAGAAAAATATGACGTTCGATAAAAGGAATACACAGGGACAGTTCCTCGTCGGTCGGCGCACGTCCTCCCGGGGGTCGCCATGGGAGAAAACTGGCCAGATAGACATCTTCCCGAACGAGACCGATTGAGGCCAGCATCTTTTCAAGCAGATCGCCCGGCCTACCGGCAAATGGTTTGCCGCTTCGATCTTCCTCGACTGAGGGCTGCCGATCAATGATCATGAGCTTGGAATCGGGACTTCCCTCGGCAAAGACCGTGCTCATGGCCATTCTTTTTAGAATGCTACCGTCGAAATTCTTAACGGCTTCGTGGAGATCTTCTATTGTCTGGCAACTGGTGGCAAGTTTTCTCGCCTGCAGGATTTCATCAGAAGGCGACGGTAAAGGGGCCGATGCCTTTTGTCGCAGCGGCGGCGAATTGCGGTGTTGAGGGGGCTGCTCCGGGGCGGTGCTTTGCTCCGGTCCGGTGGCTTTAATGGTTAAACGATTGATCGTACTCAATCCGATGGTTTCATCGACACCGGCCTCAAGATAAAATCTGAGCAACCCGTTTATATTGGACCTGGTTTCCATGGGGCTATTATATCAGGCATTCTTCTTTCATTAGAAGGGACCAAAAGGCTATTTTTTCACTATTGTTTAATCGTTTCAGGAACCTAGATCGGCTCGCGCTTCGGAGGGAGAAATTAAATTTGAGTTTTTCCAATTTCCCACGGCAAAAAAAGCGCCGGAAACTGCCAAAACGTGAGGGAAACGGGATTGACGCACCGCAGAAAAAATATAGTGTCATGGTTAAATTGGTTGAGCATCGGTGAACGCGCGTCGTATAGGGATCACCAGAAAAATAGAATGCGACAGTGATTGAGTAGTCGGAAAAGTAAGAAGAGGCTTGAAATGGAACGCGAATCTATGGAGTTTGATGTCGTTATTGTGGGCGGTGGCCCGGCGGGGTTGTCGGCGGCAATAAAGTTACGGCAGCTCAGCCTGGAAGCTGATATCGACATATCGGTTTGCGTCCTTGAAAAAGGTTCCGAAATCGGCGCGCATATACTCTCCGGCAATGTGTTTGAGACCAAAGCTCTGGATGAACTTATTCCAGACTGGAAGGAAAAAGGGGCGCCGTTAAATACGCCGGTCAAGTCAGAGAAATTTTATTTCATGACGGAGGGGAGCGAATTACGCTTTCCGAACTTCCTGCTGCCCGGCCAGTTGCGGAACCACGGTAATTATATCATCAGTCTGGGTAATCTCTGTCGCTGGCTGGCGGAGCAGGCGGAGGGGCTCGGCGTTGAAGTTTACCCCGGCTTTGCCGCGGCAGAAATTCTGTATCACGAGGATGGAACCGTAAAAGGCGTCGCGACCGGAGATATGGGGGTCGGCCGGGACGGTGAGAAAAAGCAGTCCTTTGAACCAGGCATGGAATTGCATGCGAAATATACCCTATTTGCCGAAGGCGTCCGTGGGTCCCTGACGAAAGTCCTGTTTGAAAAATTCAATCTCCGTGAAAACTGTGATCCGCAGACCTTTGGTCTCGGGATCAAGGAATTATGGGAACTGGACCCGTCCCAGCATAAGGAAGGACATATTTTCCACAGTTTTGGCTGGCCGCTTGACCGCAATACCTACGGCGGATCCTTCGTCTACCATTTTGAAAATAATCAGGCCTATATCGGGTACGTCGTCGCGCTCGACTATGAAAATCCTTACCTTTCTCCTTATGATGAGTTCCAGAAATTCAAGACCCATCCAATGATGAAAGAAATGCTGAAAGGGGCCAAACGGATTTCCTATGGTGCCCGGGCCATCAATGAAGGGGGATTTCAGTCGGTGCCGGAACTAATTTTTCCAGGTGGTGCGCTTATCGGTTGTTCGGCAGGCTTCCTGAATGTCCCGAAAATCAAGGGCACACACACAGCCATGAAATCGGGTATGATGGCCGCGGAGGCCATTCTCGCCGAGTTCAAGCTGAATAGTGAGGCGCCAGCCAAGACGCTGAGCACCTATCCGGATCTCTATAAGGCATCCTGGGTTTATGACGAGCTTTACCGCGTTCGCAATAGTCGTCCAGCCTTTAAATGGGGGTTGCTGGCCGGCACTCTGTATACGGGGCTGGATTTGAAAATCCTGAGAGGAAAAGCGCCTTGGACGTTCAGCCACCATGACGACTATTCTGTGCTTAAGAAGGCAAAAGACTGCAAGAAAATCGACTACCCAAAATATGACGGTATCTATACTTTTGACAAGCCTTCGTCTGTTTTCCTTTCTAACACCAATCACGAAGAGGATCAGCCGGTCCATCTGACATTGAAAAATGCTGCGGTTCCGGTTGACATAAACTACGCGGAATATGCGGGTCCCGAGCAACGGTTCTGTCCTGCAGGTGTTTATGAGTTCCTGACTGACGATGACGGCTCAAATCCGCGATTGCAGATCAATGCGCAAAACTGCGTCCATTGTAAAACCTGCGATATCAAGGATCCGACGCAGAACATTAACTGGGTCGTTCCTGAAGGGGGAGGGGGGCCGAACTACCCGAATATGTAGGAGAGAACTATGCTAATTATAGAGTTTTCGGTTTAACTCGTCCTTAAGGTAACTTACATATAAGATATATCAGGGTTGAAAAGTTATTACGTTGAGAGGTTTTTGTAGAAATTCATTTTAGTTACAGGAAAGTAAGCGTGGGTATATTTAGGGTTATGAGCGGAGGGGCGTTTTCGTTAGTGGCCCTCTACATGAGTGCAGGAATAAGTGCATCAAGTGAACAGAATTTGTCACCAAATTTATTTCAAGACAAAAACGCGATAACGGAGATGGCTCCATCGTCCTATTTAGGACAATACCTCGCGGGACGTGAAGCCTTGAGAGATCAGGATCCCGGTGCGGCAGTCGCGTATTTTGACGACGCCCTCCATCAAAGATCGACTGACGGCGTTCTTTTAAGTTTTGCATTACAGGCCGCGTTGGGGATGGGAAATGTTGAGAAGGCGTTGGAACTCGCGCCTTTGACCATTAAGGAAGCGGGCGGGAATTCCGCAGCATATCTCGTTCTTGCGCTGGATGCTCTTCGTCACAAAAATTATATAAGCGCAAAAGCCAATCTTGAAAAAACCGGCGACAATGGATTTAATGTGCTGCTCAAGCCGCTTTTGATGTCATGGATTGATCTTGGCAACGGAGATGTCAAGACCGCAATGGCAGATCTTGATGCGCTCGACAAATTCAACGGATTTGAAGCGTTAAAAATGTATCATTTGGCGCTTCTCGCTGACGCTTCTGGGCAATCTGATCTTGCAAATACGCAATATGTAAACGCTATGAATGGCTTTACTGCACGGTCTGCGAGGCTGCTGCAGTCTTATGGGGCTTATCTTGAGCGACAGGGCCGGCCTGAAGAGGCCAAGGCACTGTTTGAAACCTATATTAAGGAGCATCCCTCCAGTCCGATTATACAGCTTTTGCTAAAAGATATCGCGGCAGGACGCAAAATTCCTCCTGTGATCGAAAGTCCGGTCGATGGTGCCGCAGAGGCGCTCTATACTGCGGCCTCTATTATCGGTCGGGAGCAGGCAACCAGCATTGCCGCAACCTATATCTATTTTGCGCTCATGCTGGAGCCCGATTTTCCGGTAGCGAGAGTCATGCTGGCGGAGGCTGAAGAGGATCGGGGGCAGTGGCAGGAAGCTCTAAATCTTTATAGCCAGATTGATCCGAATTCGATCTACGGCAAAAACGCGAAAATCCGCTCGGCCTGGGCTATCTATAAGCTTGGCCGTAATGAGGAAGCGGTCACCATTCTCGAAGCCATTGCTGAGAAATATCCCGATGATATTAAGGCGCTGGTTGTTCTCGCCGATCTTAAGCGGGACCTGAAAAGCTGGAATGACGCCGCGCAACAGTATGCCCGCGCGATTGGCCGTTTGAAAAGCGATGATACGCGTCATTGGTCCCTTTTCTACGCCCGCGGAATTGCCTATGAGCAATCCAAACAGTGGGATTTGGCCGAGGCCGACTTATTGAAGGCGCTGGAATTGAATCCGGAACATCCCCAGATTCTCAATTACTTGGCTTACTCCTGGGTTGACCGCGACGAAAATCTTCAAAAAGCGAAGGAGATGTTGATCAAGGCGGTTTCCTTGAGACCAAATGATGGGTACATCATTGATAGCCTTGGCTGGCTGTATTACCGGCTTGGCGATTTTGACAATGCTGTTGCCCAGCTTGAAAAAGCAGTCTCGCTGGAAGCGGCAGATTCGACAATAAACGATCATCTCGGCGACGCGTTCTGGCGTATTGGCCGGCGGGATGAAGCGCGCTATCAGTGGCAGCGGGCATTGTGGCTCGATCCGGCAGTGACCCAAATTCCGCTTATCCGGGAAAAGCTGCTGGACGGGCTCAGCGATGACGTCAAGGCTGAAGCAAAAAGTTCCGGCCCCGGCTAATCATGCTTTCGGCATTTGCTCGGCCCAAGGTTAATCTTTTTCTTCACGTCAAGGGCAAACGCGAGGATGGGTATCACCTGTTGGAGAGCCTCGTTGTTTTTCCGACGGGCGGCGATAAAATTTCCGGACGTGAAGGGCTTGGCCTAACCTTAACGGTGACAGGCCCGTTTGCCGAACATGTCGGAGAAACGGAGAACAACCTTGTTCTGCGGGCCGCCCGGGCACTGCAGGATAAGGCTAAATGCGAACTTGGCGCGGATATAACTCTGAACAAGAACCTGCCGGTTGCGGCGGGGATAGGTGGCGGGTCTGCCGATGCGGCGGCAACCCTTCACTTGCTCAACCAGCTTTGGAACCTCGACTTTTCCTCTCGCCAGCTTGAAGAAATTGGGATGATGTTGGGCGCCGACGTGCCAGCCTGTCTCCGTAGTCGACCTGTCATGCTTTCTGGAATTGGCGAGAAGCTGGCTGATGTTGATCGTCTTCCAGGCTTTACCATTTTATTGATTAATAACAGACGTCCGGTTTTAACAGCCGATGTCTTTCGAAAGCTGGACATACTGCTCGCCCCGGGCCCGGTATTTGAATTTATCTCTGGCAATTTCGACGAACTTATTGGCGCTCTGGGCAACTGCCGCAACGATCTGCAAGTAGCGGCCCTTGAAGTCGTGCCGGAAATATCCCAGGTCCTTTACGCTCTTGATAATCTTGTGGGCTGTCGTCTGTCCCGTATGAGTGGCAGTGGCGGTACCTGCTTCGGTATTTTTGAGACAGCGGCGAGCGCAGAAACGGCTGTCCGACGGATCGAGGCAGATCATCCAGAATGGTGGGTATGTTCGATGCCCGTCAGCGCAGAGACCGCCTGCTGACGGCATTTCCATCTTTTTTGAAAATTTGCCTTGAGCTTGAACAGTGCTTTGGATAGAAAGAGGCTCCTCATTGGGGTGTAGCCAAGCGGTAAGGCAACGGGTTTTGATCCCGTCATGCGCAGGTTCGAATCCTGCCACCCCAGCCATTTTTTATCTAACTATTTCAAACACTTAGACTTTTTGCGAGTCCCCAACCAAATGCATTAGAATTAGTACATTTTGCTAGCACACTTTTGTTCGCAAGAGGGCTCAATGGGACGCTATCTCCAGAATCAAAGTGGCACCTTTAATTTTCGAAGGAAGGTTCCTTCTGAATTCAGGAAAAGAATTGGCGTTACGGAAATTAGGCGCTCATTGGGAACGGGTAGCAGGAAGCTTGCTAAAATTCGCGCCGCACAATTATACTTGGTAAGTGAACGGCTTTTCGAGTACGCAAAAATGATCCCCTCAGACAAAGTCGGCTTATTTCTTTACATTTGGTATTCAATGATAATTACGTTTTTTTGCATGAACTTGCGGATAAACTCAACTTCATCTACCATTTCCATTAGCGCAGTTAAATCTTTCGATAAGCTTGTGCCTGTCGCATATCCACTCCAACTCTCTTCTAAAGTGGTTGGTAATCAGTCAAGACATTACTTCCGAATGAGCACGAAAAGACTATTAGTAAAAAAAATAAATTTGCGGCACATTGGCACTTATCCCCATAAATAGCTCGGACAGCGTTCGTAATCATATCCATGAAATCAATAATACGCAAAATCGTAACGTGAGTGTATGGGTTCGCTATTGTTTCATGGAGTCATTAAAAAGCACGTCAAGCGCCTCCATTTCATTAGAGTAGTCAATCTCGCAATATATTGCATACTCCTGTTTGCTTATTAATTCCTTCGACTTCGCGATACGCCGCAGATATCCGCTATCATCAAAAGCAGGATATATGATCCTTCTATCACCACAGTCGGCATCGGCGTACACTAACTGTGGTTCCTTATCATTCTCGAAAAATTGGCTTGAACGACTGACTTTTTCATCTAGTTTTTAGCGAAGGTCTTCGAGCCGCTTTTTCTGTTGGCCATTTGCGTCAAAATTCGACGGATCGAGCCATGCCTCGTAGGCTCGGCGTAATTCGGGCCAATCCTTATCTATCATCGCATACCATGCCGTGTCCCGGTTCAACCCCTTGACGATTAGGTGCTGCCGAAACGTCCCTTCATACTGAAATCCAAAGCGAAGAGCTGCTTTCTTTGAGGGAACGTTTTCATCGTTACACTTCCATTCAAACCTACGATACTCCAAACCCTCAAACACATGTTTTGCAAATAAATACAGGGCCTCAGTCGCTGCCGCTTTGCGGGCAATCAAAGGGCCCCAATAGATGTTGCCAATTTCGATTACACCATTGGCCTTATCGATCCGCATGAGCGCCTGACGTCCTGCAACTTTGGATGTCGCCTTGTCGATGATGGCATAGAACAGCGGATCTTCTCTGACTGAGGCCGTGGCCATCCAATTACTAAACGAGGTGAGATCTGTCGGCGGCAATTCCGGCAGCCACCTGAACTTGTCGTCCGCATTTTCAACGTATGAAGCCTCAAACAAATCTTGTGCGTGAGCCTTAACACTCAACGGTTCAATCCGTACATATCGCCCTTCCAACGGAACGGTTGTTGGCAATTTGCGCGGGGTCCAGTGGCGCATGTCTTCCATCAAAATTAGTTATTCCTCATTTTTAGTGGACAATATGTCTGCAAATCTAGCAACTGTATTTACGACGCACGCCAAAGCTGGTTTTTTGCCACAAGCGCGTTGGCGATCGTGAGTCGTTTCCGGGCCACAGCGATCAGCACGACTTTGTGTGGTTTTCCACTTTCTTTTAACCGCGCCGCAAAGACTTTGAGGGTTTTGTTGTGCGTCGACGCAACGAGGGCGGCTTGATAGAGCAGGCTGCGAATGATGTATCGCC
>NZ_JBDNHC010000151.1:0-8680 GCF_041689005.1 Sneathiella sp. | reverse complement strand
TCGAGAATGCGTTTGCCAGACTCAAGCACTATCGTGCCGTTGCCACCCGATATGACAAGCTTGCTCGAAATTATGAGAGCATCGTGTCTCTGGCTTGCGCGTTTCTATGGCTACCGATGTGAATTATCAACAGCCCCTAGGTTTTGAGACAAAAAATTCTCTCTTTTAGGCGGACGGATCCAGACCCGAAAAGTCCCGCCCGAATAATTCGCGTACCAGCAGAACTTTCATGATATTGATCGTTCCGCCTGTGAACGACAATGCGGTTACATCACGCAGACGCTGTTCCTGCGGATATTCGACGAGATATCCGTCAGCCCCATGCAATTGCAAGCAATCCGTTATTGCCTCCTTCGCGGACGATATGCCGAACCATTTCGCCATCGCCGCCTCCTGCATGGAGGTCTGCCCAAGCGTTGTCAGGGTCAACGCGCGATACGCCATTAATCTTGCTGCCTCAATCCGCGTCCAATGCTCGACAAGAGGAAAACTCACGGCCTGATTGGTAGCAATCGGGCGACCATAAACTATTCTGTTCTTTGTGAATTCAATCGTCTCTTCGAGGGCTGTCTGCGCGGCCCCAATCGCGGCAAGGGGCGAGAGACAACGGGAGACGTTAAACCGAACGTTAAGGGCCTGGCGGCCGCCGCCGTCCGCGCCCATCAGTGCCGATGACGGCACCCGGACATTGTCAAATATCACACGACCCAGTTGATGAGCACGGGCGCCCATCTGCTCCATCGAGCTAACAGTAACGCCCGGCAGATCAGCATCAACACGGAACATGCTGATACTCATCTTGCTATCCTCGGTTTCCGTTTTTGCCGTGACCGCCATAACCTGCGCGCCCGGGACGAGGCTGACATGGATTTTGGTGCCACTGATGATATAATCGTCGCCATCTCTTATCGCGACAGTTGAGGTATTTCCAACATCCGAGCCTGAATCCTGCTCGGACATCGCGAGGGCGACCATCTTCTCACCGGCATTAACGGCACGCACGGTATCCGCGCCCCATCCCGGCATGAGAGTCCCGATGGAAGCCTGCAGCCAGCAAATAATCGCGCAGCTTATGTCGGCGCGCGCCAATTCCTCAATCGTGATGCCAAGACTGACATTATCCCGAGCCTGACCGCCCATATCTTTGGGCGCGATGACGCCGAGAAGCCCCGCCTCCCCCATTTTCCTGACCGCATCCCAGGGTATTTTATTCTCCTCATCCCATTTTCTGGAATTAGGGGCAATCTCTCTTGTGGCGAAGTTCCGCACATAGGCGCGATAGCATTCATGCTCTTCGGTGAAATTAAGAACAAGATTGCCGGGCGTCATTTTATTCATGCCATCTCACCCGTTAACCCGCACCATTATTGGAATGGGAGCTTATCGCACCGGATTTCTCCAGTGTGGACAATTCAATCTCGGAATAACCCAGCTCTCTTGATAGAACGGCGCGGGTATCCTTGCCGATCACCCCGCCCGTCCACCTGACCTCGCCCGGAGAATTCGAGAATTTCGGGACGATTCCCGACAGCTTTACCTGCCCCATTTCGTCATCCGGAACGTTGAGGATCATCTCGCGCGCGGCAAATTGCGGATCTTCAAAAACGTCGGCGATTGTATAAATGGGAGCGGCCGGAATATCTTGCTCAACCAGAAACTCATACAGGTCATTCAGCGACCAGTTTCTGGTCCAGTCACCAATTAAACCAACGATCTCCTCTTCATTCGCCAGTCGAGCGGGGCCATTGTTGAATTTGGACATATCGAGAAGTTCCGGCTTCCCCATTGCGACTGCAAGCCGGTCAAACGTCGTATCGTTCCCGGCAGCGATATGGATCCACTCATCATTTTTTACGGGGAACAGGCTGTTCGGGACATGCCCGTGCAGTCTGGAGCCGACCCGTGTCGGCACGATTCCAAGTTTTTCGAAGGTCGGCACAAAGTTCTCCATCAAGGAAAAGGAGGATTCGTAAAGCGCGACATCCACGACTTGACCGCGACCCGTTCTGTGTCGTTCCTGCATGGCGGCAAGTCCACCAAAGGCCCCGTATAAACCCGCGACGTAATCCGTAACAGGGGTGGCGACGCGGGCCGGCGGGCGATCCGGCTCCCCGGTAATACTGCGAATACCACTCAGGGATTCCCCGATAATCCCGAATCCTGCGCGCTTACTATAGGGTCCAGTTTGCCCGAACCCGCTAATGCGAACAAGGACGAGGCCGGGATTGTCCCTGGAAATTTCATCATACCCAAGCCCCCATTTTTCCAATGTTCCCGGCTTGAAATTTTCAATCAGGATATCTGCTTTTCTAACAAGGTCCCGAACGATGTGACGACCTTCCCCGGATTTCATGTTGATCGCAACCGTCTCCTTGTTGCGATGCATACTGGTCCACCACAGCGACTTTCCATTGAACTGGCGCCCCATCCCACGGAGGGCGTCACCAGACGGTTTTTCAATGCAAATAACAGAGGCGCCAAGATCCGCGTATAATCGACCGCAGAAGGGGCCAGCCACAGTACTTCCCAGTTCAACAACGCAACACCCGGTTAAAGGTCCTTTGACGGCGGCATTATCGGTTGTCATATCCACTCCTGTAAAGCGGGCCACTTCTTATGGCCCCTTGCGATAGTTCCCGTCAGATATTTTGAAAAATCATGGGGACTGAGGGGCTTCGTAACGCCCCTTAGTCCTAATTTACGCTTACGGCTCACAGTCTAGAGCCGTTCATTCCGAGCGAATTTGTTAGCTGTCGCCCTTGATATAAGCTTCATAGATTTTCTTATAGGCTTCTGCATCCTGGTACATTCGTTCACGGAATTTATCGCCGGGGATCCACACAGGCGGGTACCCGAACTTCTTACCGAACTCGATAAATTCAGGATCCTTGATGGCACTCTGCAGCCAGCCGGCCAGTTCAGCAACGACCTCATCCGAGGTATCTACAGGAACAAAAATACCTCGAATTGCAGCGACCTTAACCGGCAACCCCAGGCTTTCAAGCGTCGGGACATCCCGGATTTCAGGATACTCGATGTTAGTAAGCGGTCCACCCACCGTCAGAACATTGATCATGCCGGCCTTGACTTCCTTCAACAGGACCGGGGAATGAATTACGCCAGCATCCACCTGATTGGCGAGCATGGCTTTTTTCAAGTTCGCTCCCCCTGAGTAGGGAACGAATGTAACGTCAAGATTGCCGTAACCCTTGATACCCGACGCCATAATCATATGCGCACCCGTCGCGCCGCCAACACCGATTGTCAGCTTGCCCGGGTTCTCTTTTGCCTTTTTCACGAAATCTTTAAATGACGTGTAGCCTCGATCCTTATGCGATACCAGCCAGGTCGGCGTATTATAAAAAGCACCTACATATTTCATTTTGTCGAGGTTAATAGGAAGGTTTTGCTTGAAAGTCATGAAGGCAACCATCTCGGTTGAGCCGTTCATCAGGATCGTGCAGCCATCCGGTTTGGCATTTATCGCTTTAACAGACCCGGTAACACTGCTGGCCCCACTTATATTATCGATTATCACGGATTTGCCGCTGACTTTTTCAAGCGCGACCCCAAGGCCCCGGCCGAGCCGGTCCGTCCCGCCCCCCGCTTTCCACGGTACAATCATGCGGATCGTATCACAGTCAATAGACGCCTGCGCAATCGGCGTTTGCACAGCGAACGCCGCCGCCAGAACGAGAGCTCCCGCCATAATCTTGTTTGTTATATTCATCTTCATTTCCTTCTTTGAAGTTTGCTTTTGTTTTAACAAGTTAATCCGAAATACCGATCTTGCTGCGTCGCCCTTTCCTGGCATCCTTGGTTCCGGAATAGATTTCCCAAGACAGGAAGAGAACCATCAACGCAACGATCAATTGACGCGGCCATGTATCGATAAAGGTGGTCCAGTCGTTATGGGAGATAACGAGTGCAAGGCGAAGGTTGGCTTCAATAATGGGCCCAAGGATAATCCCGAGAACAATCGTCACCACGGGGAAGCCTCGCGATTCCAGTAAGTAGCCAACAACCCCGAAAAATATCGCGATATACACGGCATAGACACTGTTCACCGTGGCAAAGGCACCAATTGTTGCCAACAATAAAACAAAAGGGAACAACCAAGATCTGTCTTGCTGCAACACAAAGATAAACATCCGGATCGCACGCCAGGCAATCAGGAACATGAATATTGTCGCAACCAGCAGGCCCGCCAGAATGCCATAGACCAAATCGGAATTTGTCTGAAACAACATCACACCCGGCTCGACACCATGCAGCACCAATGCCCCCAACATGATCGCCGTCGAGCCATCCCCGGGAATGCCAAGCGTGAGCATGGGGACCATGGTCCCGCCGGTGGTCGCGTTGTTGGTGGATTCCGGGGCAATAATACCGTCCGGCTCCCCTTTTCCAAAATCCTCCGGATTTTTTGATTGCCGTTTGACCGCGGCATAAGAAATCCAGGTCGCGCCTTCCGCCCCTACGCCCGGGACGGCACCGATACCGGTGCCAAAAAGACTTCCGATGACCGCCGGGCGCCAGCGCTTCAACACGTCCTTCATTTTTGGCAGCGCAAGATTCACCTTGCTCGTGATCTGCGCACTCTGCTGACCAATCAGTTTTAAGTCGCTGAGAACAACGGCAATACCGAAAAAGCCGGTCAGGGCCGCCGCGAACGGGATGCCAGACATCAAATCAACAATATTGAACGTGAATCGGGAGGTGGCATCGACCGGGTCCAGACCGACAGTCGAAATCAATAGTCCAAGCAAAACCCCGATCAGGCCTTTCAGCATCGACCCGCGCACAAAGGATGACACCATCAACAGGCCAAGAATGCCTATCAGCGCGATATCCGCGTTACCAGATTTAAGCGCAATTGAGGCCAGTAATGGAATGAACGTGATTGCAATTATCCAGCCAAATATACCGCCGAAGGTGGACCCCAGTGTTGCATAGCCCAAGGCGAGCCCCGCTTCCCCGCGCTCTGCCATCGGATGCCCGTCGAGAGCCGTACAGGCCCCAGCCGGCGTTCCGGGCGTTCGCAGCAAGATGGCAGAAAATGATCCCCCGAGCTTGGTGCCAACATAGACGCCGATCATCGTCAGAAGCGCCGGTAGAGGCTCCATTGTATAGGTGAGCGGCAGCAGGATTACGATCGCCATGGGCGAACTCAGGCCAGGTAGCGCCCCGACCATCAGGCCAAGTCCGGTCCCAAGGAACAAGAGTAAAAAATTCCACGGCTGAATTACATCCCCAAAGCCGCCAATAAGCCCCTCAATCATTCTTTTAAACCCTCAGTAAAGCGGCAAGTTTAAAATAGATACAAACAGGCCATGAAAGAGCCCGCCCCCAATTACAGCGACAATGGCGTTGGGCCCCACGCGTGTTTCGCCAAAAATGAAGAACGCAATAAATAGGAACCCGCCAGTCAGCAAAAAGAAGGGGATTTTTCCGATCAACAAGGCGAACCCGATCAGCATCGCCACAACAGCCAGAATACGCAGGAACAGGAATGGCGGCGGCGCTATCTTTTCGGCATGTTCGTCGACATTGAGGCCCGCTCCTTCTTTACGGGACCTAGACAGCGACATGAGACTTGAAACGACGTACAGGCTGGAGATCACAACAAGCAGAGATGAAATCGCGACTGGAAAGCTGCGAAAGGTAATATTCGCGTCGCGACTGCTCTGTATTGCTTCACCCGGACCGTACTGAATATAAAAAAGCGCAAAAAGCCCGATTGCCACCAACACGACTCCGAGGGCAATATCTTTCATATTTTCCGACATACAGTTTATCCTCCCAATACATCGATTTCGGCCTTGCCTGACTTCTTCGTTCCTATTTACTATATAGAATATTTACTATATAGTAATCATAATATTTCGGTGACTGTCAAGATTTTTGCGATCGAAAAGCGAGAGTGTTATGCGACCCCGTGGAAATTCAGAAAAGGCGCGACGAAAATGGGCACATCGTTCGATATCCGTCCTGATCATATCCGGGCGGCCACTGTAATCGTAGACCTTGGAAAATTCCTGCCGGAAGCCTTGGCGACCACGGGCCATCCCAACGCACCCAAACATGTGCAGCTTTCACGCGCACTGGTTCGCGCACTCGACAAAGGCATTGTCCGGGAAGGCGACAAGCTCCCGAGCGAATCTATCCTGACGGCAATGACTCCCTATAGTCTTGGTACAGTACAGAAGGCTGTGAAATGGTTAGTGCAAAGTGGCTTCGTCAAGCGCACACCCGGAATCGGGACAATAGTCAAGTCTTGGCGGAACCTCCTGTCGGAGCCGCTGCACTGCCGGTTTAAGAATGAAAGCGGCGATATTGCCCCCGTCTACACATCCATCGTCAACAGAACTGCGATTGACGGAACCGGCCCCTGGGATGAGGTACTCGGCAATGACCAGCGCATCTTCCGCATAGACCGCTGTTTCCGGATCGATGATAAATTTTCAGTCTTTTCCTATTTTTATGTGGATGTCGATCGTCAACCGATATTCGAAACCCTGCCGCTTAACGATTTTGAAAGCTACAACTTCAAGACGTTGATGTACGAACAATCCGGTGACCCGATTACCCATCTCGATCAACGTGCCACCTTTGTAACCCCCAGCGAGAAAATTGCCCGCTATGTCGGTGTTGATGAAGGAACATCGGTCCTGCAACTCAAGGTGTCCGCCAAAACTGTTTCCGGAGAATATATTTATTATCAGGAACTCTTTATCCCGCCGAATGATTTCGATCTCCAAATAGATAGCCATCTGGGCGGACTTTCCAGCATTTAATCTCTTTGAAAACCAAGTGAGGAAATAATGAAACCACAAAACCTTCTTGTCATCATGTCTGACGAGCACAACCCAAAATACCTGGGTTCCAAAAAACATCCCCTTGTGCAAACCCCTCATCTTGACAAGCTGGCGGCAGGCGGCACGCGTTTTAACAGCGCATATACCCCCTCCCCTATTTGCGTGCCGGCGCGTGGATCATTTGCAACCGGCAAGTATGTGCATCAGATCAAAAACTGGGATAACGCGCTGGCATTTGATGGCTCCGTGCCCAGCTGGCATAGCGTGTTACGGGACAGAGGGCACGAAGTCGTCTCCATAGGGAAACTCCATTTCCGTTCCAGTGATGATGATAACGGCTTTTCAGATGAACAGATCGCGATGCATGTCATTGACGGCCAGGGAGATTTAATGGGCCTGGTCCGCGGCGAGGATATGCCGGTCCGAAAAGGCGCCTATAAAATGGCGAAAATGGCGGGCCCTGGGGAGTCCATGTATACGACATATGATCGAGACATTACGGCACGCGCACAGATATGGCTTAACGAGGAAGCGCCGAAGCATAGTGATAAGCCGTGGATCCTGTTTGTTTCACTAGTATGCCCACATTTCCCGCTGACGGCACCGCCGGAGCATTTCTATCACTACTATAACCAGAGTATCCCTTTGCCAAAATTATACGAACAGGCCCGCGAAGAACAACATCCCTATATCCGAAAATACCGCGAAACGATGCCGTATAATGACTATTTCGAAACGCCCGATATGGTCAAACGCGCTCTGGCGGGCTATCTCGGGCTATGTAGTTTCGTCGATGAAAACGTTGGCAAAATTTTGCATGCACTCGGCGAAAGCGGCCTCACCGACAACACCCGTGTCGTCTATACCAGCGATCATGGCGATAATAACGGTGCGCGCGGTCTCTGGGGGAAATCGACCATGTACGAGGAAGCCGCCGGGGTTCCCTTAATCCTTAGCGGCCCGGATATTCCATCCGGTGTTGAAATCGAGACTCCCGTCAACCTCACCGACCTTTATCCATTCATTATGGATGCGGTTGGTGAACTGGACTCCGAGAGTGTCACAGCCGAACATCCAGGGACCAATGTGATGGAAATACTGGCAGGTGAGCATTCTGACCGGGCTGTATTTTCGGAGTATCACGCAATGTGCTCAAAATCCGCCGCCTTCATGATCAGAAAAGGCAATTACAAACTCGTCTACTACGTTGATTACGAGTCACAACTGTTTGATTTATCATCAGATCCGGAGGAATTGACGAACCTTGCAGGTTGCCCGGAAGTGGCGGACGTGCAAGAGGATCTAACTCGGGAATTATTCAAGGTTTGCGACCCTCACGCCGTCGATCGCGAAGCCAAGGTGGATCAACAAGCCATGCTGGAAGCCTGTGGCGGCAAAGAGGCTGTCATTGCCCGCGGTGATCTGGGCTTCAGCGTCCCGCCCGGTGTCGAACCAATGTTCGACTAAAATGGACACCTCGAATTCTGCAACGCCGCGGGTCAATTGCGACGGCGTTGCAGAATGTGATCATCCGGAAGTTGCCGAGTCTTGCCCTCTAAAAACATCATTTGAATATCCCGGTCCTGCGATGCACGGGGTATTGCCGCAGCCAGAACCGGCCTTGGCGCTCAAAGTAATTTCCGGGCCTCCCATAATTGCGTATTCTGGCCAGTCCGATCAGCCGTACTGGTTTTATCCGATCACCTGAGCAGCCTCACGCGTCCTAACATTCCGAGTGATCGGAATCCGTAATTTCTGATAGCGTCTTCCTCATCGACTCGCCTTTGAGTTTCAGCTTGTGACTGTTGTGCAGCAGCCGGTCCAGAATGGCATCCGCCAGTGTCGCGTCGCCGATCATCTTG
>NZ_JBDNHC010000150.1:0-3095 GCF_041689005.1 Sneathiella sp. | reverse complement strand
TGCGCCGTCGGACTTTGCGAACCGTCCGCTAAACGCCGACACGCTCGAAGTCGCGGACATCCATGATCTTCATGGCACCGATCTCCTCTGGGAGGCGCTCAAGAGCTACGTCCTGTTGTTCCTGAATGGCGTCTCGCTCGCTCATCCAGAAAACGCCCATCTGGCTTGAAATTCCATCACCTGTATTCGTCGCGCAACGTCAAGCACTTGGCGTGCGGTCAAGGAGACATTGTCCGATGACTGCCCCATTGGCTCCACGCGGCGACTTCTTTGGTCGCATCCAGGTCTTTTTAACTGAGAACAGTCCCGGATTTGCCGTTTCCGTTGTTGTAGCAGCGGCGGCACAATTTCTGTCCGACCACTATGGCGCTCCGGCCATGTTGATGGCATTGCTCCTGGGCATCGCATTTCACTTCCTTGCCGAAGAAGGCTGGTGCGTTCTCGGCATCGCACTTACATCCCGTACCGTGTTGCGCATCGGCGTTGCACTGTTGGGCGCGCGTATCAGCGTGGAACTGCTGATCGGATTGGGGCCGAAATTGATTGGTTTGGTTGTTGCTGGCGTTATTCTCACGATCCTAGTAGGCCTCATCGGGGCCAAGCTGCTGGGCCGGGGCTGGCGTTTTGCACTCTTGACCGGTGGGTCTGTTGCCATCTGCGGGGCATCTGCCGCGATGGCCATTGCCGCAGTCCTGCCCAAGAATGAGCATTCCGAGCGCAACTTGATTTTTACGGTCCTGAGTGTGACTGTCTTGTCCACGCTCGCGATGGTCGCCTATCCGATTATTTCGGCAGCGGTTGGTCTCGACAGCCGTGCGACGGGAGTCTTCATTGGGGGCACCATCCATGATGTGGCACAGGTTGTCGGTGCCGGTTTTTCGGTGAGCAATGAAACAGGCGAGACTGCAACGCTTGTGAAATTGATCCGCGTGACAATGTTGGCACCGGTCGTCCTGATCTTTTCCCTCGTTATCTGCACCTATGCGGAGAACGACGAGGATGTCGACGGTAAACGCCCCCCTCTCATGCCGTTTTTCATTCTCATGTTTCTGCTGCTGGCGGCAATCAACTCTTTCGGCCTGATCCCATCCTTCGTGCAGGCATTCCTGTCTGATCTTTCGAAATGGGCGTTGTTGGTCTCGATTGCTGCGGTCGGCATGAAAACGTCTCTCAAGGGTATCGTGGGTGTCGGCGGTCAGGCAATCATACTGATTGTAGTCGAGACCATCTTTATCGCCGGCTTCATTCTATATGGCATCACGCATTTCGGCAGTTAAAACGTAGGGGGCCTAATCGAATGCATGGCGTGGTCCTGTCGTGTGTGGACGACTCCGTTTGCGCAAGGGTTAACCAGCTCATACAACGACGAACTCGGAGCCCGACATCTGAGGAGAACCCCGATCGAATCTTTCGTTGCTTTTCTTTTAGAGGCCAACCGAAAATTATGTTGAGTGATTCCAGCAGGTTGTGATTCTCTGTTGTTTGCAAAGACAAAGGAGGATCGGATGGCCTGGACTGAAATCACTCGGAAACAATATGAGCGCAGACACTTGCGCTATGCAAGCGATTGTACAGACGAGGAATGGGCGTTGATCGCGCCCTTCATGCCTGCGCCGAACAAGGTCGGTCGGCCTCGCAAATGGCCGATGTGCGAGATATGGAATGCGATCCAGTATATAGCGGCGACGGGCTGCCAGTGGGCGATGCTACCAAAAGACTTTCCACCCTTCACGACGGTTCAGTACTATTTCTACCAATTGCGCGACAGCGGCATGCTCGACATCATCAACGAAACGCTGGTCATGTCCGCGCGCCTTTTGGCTGGTCGAGCGGCAGAGCCGACAGCGGGTGTGATCGACAGCCAAAGCGTGAAAACCACGGAAAGCGGCGGCCCGCGCGGCTTTGATGCGGGCAAGAAGATTACAGGCCGCAAGCGTCACATCCTCACCGATACGCAAGGCAATATGCTGGGTGCGATCACGCACACCGCCAATATACAGGACAGGGATGGCGCACCGGTCGCCATCGCATACACGAAAGAGAGCTTCCCCAGCCTTGCCCATCTGTTCGCCGATGGCGGTTATGCCGGGCAAAAGCTGGAAACGGTTCTTCAAAACATGGATGGGCCGACCATCGAGATCGTCAAGCGCCCCGATGGCGCAAAAGGGTTTGTCGTTATCGCAAGGCGCTGGGTTGTCGAGCGCACATTTGCTTGGCTGGGAAGATGTCGTCGCCTGGCCAAAGACTGGGAGGCAACCATCGCATCTTCCGAGGCATGGCTGCTCATCGCCTCCATCCGGCGCACCACCCGCCTTATTGCAAGGGCTTGAAATCAATGGGTATTAATTTTGAGTCGGGCTCTTAGAGAAGCAAATGTGTGCATCTATTGGGTCCCCACTTCTGCCGCAAACTTTCGATAATGTCCTATAACATCTTTTGCCTCGGTCTGTTGAAAACCAAGGCTGGCATCCAAGAACTCGATGAAATGCTGTTCGGATTCTGTATCCACGGGGCCATAACGAAGGCTCGAACGATAGATATTAACGGCCGAAGTCTGGAGAATTGTGGAGGGCTGCTTCCCTGCCGTTGTTGCTGATACGGCAAGGAATGCCCATGCTATCGCCTAGGTGTTTAGTCCCGGAGTGTGATGGGTTGGATTTAGCTTGAAGGGTTTTGGTTCTTTTTTCCAGCACTGAACGATGTGCTCGAAGGGTGTGAGGCCTCGGAGGGTCTTGAGTCGTTTAGCGTAATTGTAAGCGTTGACGAAGTTCTGGAGATGTTCACGGAGCTGATCGTGGTTGCCGTAGTGATACCGCCGGACCGTTGCCTCTTTCAGTGTTCTGTTCATCCTCTCGACCTGCCCATTGGTCCAGGGGTGGTTCGGTTTTGTCAACCGATGCTCGATACTGTTCTCGGCACAGACCCGATCAAACTGATGCCCCATCATGGTAGCATTCGGGCCGTCACGGTAACGCCTGGGATGACAGAACTGGACGCCGTTGTCGGTTAGCACCGTATGGATCTGGTAAGGCACAGCATCGACAAGATTGCTTAGAAACTGACTGGCGATGGCGCGTGTCGCCCGGTTGTGCAGT
>NZ_JBDNHC010000149.1:0-5863 GCF_041689005.1 Sneathiella sp. | reverse complement strand
TGATAAGCCACGGTCACAAGAGGAACTAGACGCAAAAGAGAACAGAAAAAAAGAACTCGGACGACTTCGAGTGCAGAGACACCGCGCGAAAAAGAAAGCCGAGCAAGTCGTTCATCAAGATAAAGAGATGATGGAAAATGAAAAAGATATTTGGGACCTGATCAGGCCTAATAAGCACGGTAGCTGTGATAAGGTTTTGCTGGACGCCTACTTTCAATCACTCATAATGAGAACCAAAAAGCAGGCCGAGGAAATAGAACAATTGAAGCGCGATAATCCTCACATTGATTGGCAAAAACCGATTGGAAGATGATCGAGCACTCGCGTGATAAGAATCGCCTATATTTCCGCAAGGAACCGATATATCTCAACCATTGCGAAGGTGTCCAGTTCACAATATTTCAGTAGCTCCCATTTGAGCTTTTCTCGTTCTTGATTACCAGCCGCTTCAACCATTGACAGCCAAGCCTACATCGCGCCAGTGCCATCATGAACGGCATCTTGATCATATTTCAAATGAGGACAGACTACCGGAAGCACTTTCTTGATCGATACTGAACCTTCGAACCGCACATCAACATAGTCCTCTTTGAACACCTCCATGAGATCAACCGTACGATCATTTAGGTTGGTTAGAAAATCCGATTCATCGGGAAAGAGGTCTGCCATCCGTCTATTGCACGACATCTCAAATGATTTGTTCCAACATAGAACGCTACCATCTTCAACAAAGTCTTGTTTCATCTGTTCGACGAGTTTCAACTGCTGGCCGGGGCGATCTGATAAATGTTCAAAATGCCTCAACTCACCAGCCGTCGAAAGTGCGTGGAGCGAATACTGTACTGGCATGGGAAGATGTGGTTTCAAACCATCAGCGAGTGGGATCGCCGACGCGAACGTTTCGTAGTCCAAAAAGTGGAGTGGCCAAGTCAGGGATTCTATAAAATCCGAGATCTTAACCTTATTCACGATGGGAGTACCCTGCTGCGCGGCGATTAACACCGGCACTTGGAGTTTTGAAACTTCAGAAACATCAATTTCGTTCAACGATAGCCGCTTTTCATCAACGAAAGTTTGGACTTTGGATTTTGAAATTCGTGGCAGGAGATAAATTGAGTGATCCGGCACGCCCTGATTGAAATAATCGAATGAGGCACATTGGTTGGGGCGACTGCCAACATATAAGCATGAGCAACTGGATTCATCGATTTCGGTTTGGTCCAAAAAAGCAAGAGCTTCGTCAACTTGTCCTTCGATATCGGGAAGCCTTTTCCTTATCTCATCGGTAACATCTACAATGACCAGAAAATCTGTGGGATCAATATTTCCATTCCGGACGAACTCTTTGTTCACATGGATTATGTTGATTGACCGAACAACTTGTCCTGAGCGTTCTATCGCCAAAGTTTGGAATGCAGCATCATTCACATGATCCTGACCCGTCGAACTTTTGAGCGATGTTGAACCTTTGATTTCAAAAATGTCGATTTGACCGTCTTCAAGCTGCTTAACAAGGTCAGTACGAGCGACAAGGTTGCCGGGAGAAACATAGGTTTTTTGAAATTGGCAAGTGTCTCGGTCGGGCCAAGATGCCACGAGTTCCTTGACGACTGCTTCAACTGCATAGCCGTCCTTCATCAGCATGCGATCGAAGGCAGAAGGGGAAGGCCATTTGATCGCGTCGGGCTTGTGAACTTTGAGCCATTTGGCTTTCGCGCAATCTTGGTATTCAAGAAAGTCCGACTTCGAAAGTGACTTGCTGATAAAAACACCCTCCTTAAGTTCGTGATAAACTGATACCTGAATATAAGCACTATCATCAAAGTTACTTTTGTTACAAGATTACGTAACAAATAAACGAGCCGAATTAGGGTGTTTTTATGAATACACATGATCCGAGACTGCTGCTAGACACCTTGAGAAATCATCTCACTCAGCCAGAAGCAAATGTTACGTTCTTGTTCGGCGCAGGCACCTCTTGCGCAGTGCGTGTTCCAGTTATTGCTGATGACACGGGTCAAGCAACACCCAAAATGCGGTCATTGATCCCCAACGTTGCAGAACTTACAACCGTTTGTGTGAACGAAATTCGCAAGCTTGATTTGGTGGATGATCTCAAAAAATTTGGTGATGCATATGATTTAATTGAGAAGGAAATTCGTCCTGATAACCGAGACTCAAATATCGAAGACATCCTATCCTGTGTACGTCGAAAGCTCAGTGCCGTTGGCGTCAATGATAAATTGTCAGGACTAAATAAGGCTGAGTTGAGTCAGTTAGAAAAGACTATTCAATCAACAATCGCTAAATTGGTGAACCCTGAGCGATCGTTGTATCCAGACAAGCTTCCACATGAAGAGTTTGTAAGGTGGATTGCTCGGATGCCAAGAGAACAACCTGTTGAAATTTTTACGACCAATTATGATGTGCTATTCGAGACTGCACTCGAGGCGGAGAGAGTGCCTGCGTTTGATGGATTTGTTGGCTGCAACCGCCCGTTCTTCTGTCACGAAAGCTTGATAAGACCTGAAAGTGCACCAGCTCCAGGGTGGACTAGGTTGTGGAAAATTCACGGTTCCATAAATTGGCAACTAGAGAAAATAGCGGGTAGGCTGCGGCTCATCAGGACGGAGCCACACAATATGGGGGAGATGATATTACCTTCACAGCACAAGTACGATGAATCTCGCAAACAACCCTATTCAGCACTTTTGGACCGATTTACGAAAACGCTCGAACGCGATGACTCGATACTGATAGTTTGTGGATATAGTTTTTCTGACGAGCACATAAACGCAATAATTTTCGACGCACTCGAAGCAAAGCCGAGGCCGAATGTCATTGCTATTCAATATGATGATCCAACTGAAGGCTCAGCGTTGGCTAACCGTGCAGCGCGATATCTAAATCTGATGGTCCTTGGACCAACTGTCTCGTACTTAGGTGGAAAACGGGGCACATGGAAGCTGGGACAACTGCGTAACGCTAAACACATTGAAGAGGCATTTGAATTGGACCCATTGGCTGAGGGTGAAGAGCAGACTGGTTTCGGAAAATTAATGTTAGGAGATTTTGCGAAGTTTTCAGCCTTCCTCGGCGCGTTAACGGGACCCAAATAATGGCAAGTTCCGATCCCACGTTTATCGGACAGGTCGCGTCGGTAGCGGGAGGAATAGTTCGTGTCCGATTGCGTCAAGATATGCCGACGACGCTTGTTTTAGTTGATGGTGTATCATATCGCGTTGGACAAATTGGCGGCTTCTTCCGCATCCCGCTTGGTTACACTCAACTTTATTCTATTTGTTCTCAAGTCGGTGCCGATGCAGCACCTCACATGGCCGATATTAGTCCAGCAATCATTGAACAGGATTCAGCGGTGGAGCCGGGACTCTCAGGCTTTCGATGGATGACAATAGTTCTTGTTGGAGAATCCACCGGCAGCGTTTTTGAGCGTGGAGTTGGTCAATATCCCACAGTTGGCGATGAAGTCCATTTTGTTACCGGCGCTGACCTCGAAATCATTTATGGAAGCAACACTTCAACAGAGCTAGGATTAGCTGTTGGCCATATTGCCGCCGCGAGCGGCATACCTGCCGTGTTAAACCTTGATCGTTTAGTCACTAGGCATTGTGCTATTGTAGGGTCCACTGGTTCAGGTAAATCCAACTTGGTGTCAATTATGCTAGAATCATTAGCCTCACCAGAACTGCCGTCTGCGCGAACATTAGTAATAGACCCACATGGAGAGTATGGGAATGTTTCACCCGGAAGAACCAATGTATTCCGCATTTCCGCAGGGGAGGGCGAGCGAAACCTCGTAGTCCCATTTTGGGCATTGCCGTTCAATGAACTGCTGGCGATAACTTTTGGAAACATGTCACCAACTAACGAGGCTGCCGTTCGCGACTTGGTACAAGCGATGAAAAAAGAAGCCGCGATATTTCTAAAAAATCCACCGCCACCTGAAGCCATCACGGCGGATACGCCAATACCTTTTAGCTTACACCGACTCTGGTTTGAGCTTGATGACTTTGAGCGGACTACATTCCGAAATGAAGGTGGCCAGAGGGTTAAAACTGAAATTGAAACCGCTGGCGATGCATTGAAACTCGTTTCAAACGTTTATCCTTTGCACGCTCCAGGTGGGAAAGAGCCTTTCAAACACCCCAGTCCTCGAGGGCTAGTTAAACAGTTAGAGTTGGCGCGGAGCAGGCTGACCGACGCTAGATATGCTTTTCTTATCAATCCCCGCGATGGTTATGCGCCAGATCTAGATGGCAAAGTTAAAAATGATATTGATGAGCTAGTCGCTGCGTGGGTTGGAGGTTCAAAACCGCTAACAATTATCGACGTATCTGAGCTACCATCGGATGTAGCGAGTGACATCGTAGGGCTTTTAGTCGGAATTGTTTATGATACCCTTGTTTGGGCGGGTTCGTTGGGTATGTCAGGCAAATCCCAGCCACTCTTTATCGTCGTTGATGAAGCCCATCGTTTTCTTCCGGAAGGTGAAGAAAGCAGTTGCCACCGAACCTTGTCTCGTGTCGCGAAAGAAGGAAGGAAATACGGTATTGGCATCGCGGTAGTGACCCAACGGCCTAGCGAAATCGATTCTACCATTATTAGTCAGTGCGGAACGATGATCGCACTGCGGACTACAAATCCAAGCGATCGAACGAAAGTGGCCTCTGCCTTCCCAGATGATCTCGGCGGACTCGTCGATCTGTTGCCATCACTTCGCACAGGAGAGGGACTGTTCGTGGGCGAAGCAATGTTTGTTCCGTCACGAGTGCGAGTTAATCTCACCCAATCTCCACAAGGTGGAGCCGATCCAGAAGTTTCGAAACTTTGGAAAGCTCAGCCCCGGCCAGACGCTCAGATGTATGCAACCGCGTTACGAAATTGGCGCAATCAAACAAGGATTTAGAACATGGATTTGGAATATGTTGATTCAACAAATGTCGATCAAATCGGGTACGATGACCTTGAAGCTGAGGCCCATGTGATTTTCAAGAATGGCGGGCATTATGTTTACTCACAGGTTGCAGCGGAGACGTGGGAACAGTTTCGAAGTTCACCATCAAAGGGAACCTTCGTGAATCAAGAGTTCAAAGCAAAAGGTTATCATTGTCGGAAAATATAGCTTGGCTGCGCCATGTCTTCGCCGATGACGGGCAAGCTCACGATCCAACGCGCGAAGCAGAAAGCTGAGAAGAAGCGCGATGAGGATTGGCGTGCCTATGATGGCGAGGCCAAGGAAATCGAGGAGCGAAAAGAGCTTCTACTTGACCGAGTGGCTGAGCAACTCACACAAGACACCGAAACGAGTGACCTTTTCACCATAACCTTCGAGATCATATGACCGACACTTCCAACGAACAGCCCGAGCCTTTCGACCTCAATTCGGATGATGTCGCAGCACGCAAACGAGCCGACCTCAAGCGGCTGTTTCCGGAAGTGTTCAATGAGGACAAGATCGACCTCGACCAGCTTCGCCGCGTTATGGGCGATTGGGTTGATGAAGGTTCCGAGCGCTTTGGTCTGACATGGCCGGGTGAAGCCGCATGTATGAAGGTCATTCAAGCGCCCGCCACTGGAGCGCTTCGACCGGATCTCGACGAGAGCGTGAACTTCAATGAGAGCGAGAATGTATTCATCGAAGGCGACAATCTGGAAGTTCTTAAGCTCTTACAGAAGGCGTATTTCGGTAAGGTCAAAATGATCTACATCGACCCCCCATACAACACAGGAGCAGAGTTCATCTATCCAGATAAATATGCCGAAAATCTCGATACATACCTCGCTTATACTGGTCAAATTGATGCTGGAGGAAAGCGATTTTCTACCAACCCAGATAGCGCGG
>NZ_JBDNHC010000148.1:0-11324 GCF_041689005.1 Sneathiella sp. | reverse complement strand
GTCGCCATAGACATAACCGGCATAGGCTTGCTGAATTTTGTCATACCCAATACCCGCGTCCGCGAGAGCCATATTTATCGCTTTGGCACCCATAACCGGATAGGGTTCGTTCTGTCCGGGTTTTACGAACGGTGTCATTCCAACGCCCGCGACGACAATTTTTTTACCCATGATTTTCTCTTTCCCAATTAATTCAGAAACACCTAATTGACATTACGTTCCTTGCCTTCCCAGTAGGGTGCCCGTAAATCCTTTTTGAGCACTTTACCGGCCGCCGACAGGGGCATGGGTTCGACACGGAATTCGATACTGCGAGGGCATTTGTATCCGGCAATCAGATTGTGACAATGCTTGATGATATCGTCTTCCGCCGTGCGGACATCTGGCTTGAGAATAACAATGGAATGCACACTCTCTCCCCATATTTCGCTGGGAATGCCGATTGTTACACATTCAGCGACCGCGGGATGCTGAGTGACCGCCTGCTCGACCTCAGCGGAATAAACATTTTCGCCGCCGGAAACGATCATATCCTTCAGCCGGTCCGCAATGTACAGAAACCCGTCGTCGTCGAGATACCCGCCATCGCCAGTATACACCCAGCCATCTTTAAAGGATTCGGCTGTTTGCTCGGGCTTGTTCCAGTAACCAAGCATTGTGATTGGGCCTTTCACCACAATATGGCCGACTGTGCCCGAGGACACTTCCTTGCCGTCTTCATCAACAACCTTTAGCTCGCATGTACTCACGGCTTTGCCACAAGAACGGAGTCTGCCGGCGTTAGGTCCTTCCGTCGTGTGGTATTCCGGCGCAAGTATTGTGGCAACGGGGCTCAGTTCCGTTTGTCCATAGGCCTGGACAAATTTCGTCGTTGGAAGTTTGGTCATTGCCTCGACAAGCACTGCCTCACTGATCGCAGAGGCTCCATACATAATTGTTGTTAGAGATGTCGTGTCATATTTATGAAAATCCGGATTCTGAATCAGCATCTGGATCATAGTCGGCACCAGCAAGACATGGGTAGGCCTGTGGTCCTGCATAACTTTCAGAGTTGCAGCTGGCGTAAAACTGGGGATCATAATATGTGTACCGCCAGCAAATGTGGCTGCAAAGGATGCCGCCCCATCCGCGAGATGAAACATGGGAGCCGCGTGCAAATAGCGGACGCCGTCGGGCATGCAAAACTCACGGCAATTTGATAGATTACTGATGTAAAGGCTCCGATGCGACAGCATCACACCTTTGGGGAAACCGGTCGTACCTCCCGTATAATAGATACCGGCCAGATCTTCTCCGCCCCGACCTGCATCCTCAACGGGCTCCGCCGCGTCAACGATATCGCCATAATTCAGCATGCCTGCCGGTGTTTCTCCTTCGCCTGAAAAAATCAGGGTTTTCAGAGTGCTGGATTTTTCCTGTATCGCTGGAATTATGGCCGCATAATTTTCATCAACAAGCATGATTTCAGTACCGGAATCATCAATTGAATAGGCATTTTCAGTTGGAGACCACCTCAGATTCATCGGGACAATAACGCCACCGCCCCACAGTACACCAAATACATATTCCAGATACCGGTCGGAGTTGAGGGAAAGCATGGCGACCCGATCCCCGGGTTTCATTCCAGTCTTTTGTAATGCGCCTGCCAGCTTAGCAGTACGTGTCACAAACTCCGACCAGCTTTGTTGACGATCCTTATATATCGTTGCCATTGCGTTCGGGTTGGCTTGTGCGGCTCTTCTGATAGCCGATGTAAGCTGCATGATTTTATCTCCCGTAAAACCCTCGCCAAGTCTTCAAACAATTTCGAATTGCAATCATTTCTGAGCTTTGCATATCGTATTTTTTGGAAATGTAACCCACTGGTGGGTTACATGTCAATTAAGATGGTTTATACTACATAAACTTTACAGTTCGCATATTCGGGTCAGGTTGTTTAGCGGACGTCTAGATATGTTCAAAAGGCAGGACAATGGCATCAAATGTATGGAGTGAAATGACATTAAATCGGGATGACACCCGAGAGCAAAAGCGCATGGCGGTTTTGCGTACTGGCGCTAGACTGTTCAATGAGCATGGTTTTGACCGGACATCCCTGGATGATATCGCATCTGAGCTCAATGTTTCCAAGCGGACCCTTTATTATTATGTCAAGAATAAAGATGACATTCTTTTCGAGTGCAATCGATTAGCTTTCGAATTTATGGAAGAAACCATGGTTACGAGCCAGAACAACGATCTATCGCCTTTGGAGCGCATAGCAATGGTCATGCGAAGCTATATGGACCTGTTATCCAATGAATTCGGGGCCTGCCTGGCTCTCTCAAAAGATAATATTTTGTCTGAAGAGAGCCGCAAAACCTTGCGAAACGGGCGCCGGAAACTTGATCGGGTCGTACGTGAATTGATCGAGCAAGGTGTCGCCGACGGGACAATCGCCCCGTGCGAGCCAAAACTTGCCACAGCCGCCCTTTTTGGCGCATTCAATTGGGTTCCGCAATGGCAGACAAACGGAAATCGCGAAACTTATTCGGAAATCGCAAATGGCTTTCTTGATATTTTTCTTGATGGCCTTCGCACACGAGAGTGATGTAGAAATCCGCATAGCTTATAGGAATGTGCGAAATTGCGGGACTCTTCATCTTACTTGAATGGTGCCGTCAGACGACTGCGCCCTCGTCTCTGTTTGGCGCAGAACGGCACAAACGTACCACTATTATGCCGCACTAAGTTGCTGCCGCTCGATCAGTGCGGTATTTCTTTGAAGCTTGAATTCTTCTCGGTTGGTTAGGTGGCGTTCATTGTTGAAGTGATTGTGGATTGATGAGTGGATTGAGACGAATTTTTGCAAGCTTTGCAAGCGCCTGAATTTCAGCATCGCCTGCTCTCTTCGCCGGAACGGGCGATGGGAGTTCTCACAGCGATTGTTCAACCAACGGACGGCATGTTGTGCTGTTTCATGACAGATGTCGATGCCGCGCTCATGAAAAAGGTCTTCGACATTTCGTAGAGGAAGCGGAAACCTGACATACATCATCATAGCCAGGCGGATGACCTAGGTGAGGTTTTGAAATAGCGAAATGGATTCTTGTTTTTCATTCCCAGATTTTATGGAATTGCCAAGATACGGTCAAAAGACCAGTTTTCCCCTGACAGTGCCTTTTTGCCGCACCAGCATTCTCACAAAAATCAGCGACGAAAAATTTATAACAGTAAGATATATTTCCAAACCTATTTTTTCGGACCAACGATTTGAAATCTGCAGAGACCAAACCAGAGATTGATAAACACACACTGAAGCAGATGATCGCGCCCATTGGCAAGAGGATACGCGCTGCCTCCGCTCTTGGTGTCGCATCTTCGAGCATCTGGCCGCTTCAGGCCGCTGTTGTCGCCTCGGCCATCGCCGGTTTGCTGCCGGGGCAAAGCGGCGGCCTGGGGACGTTTATATCCGTGGCGATTTTCTCTGCGTTGGGTCTCCTCCGCGCCGGGCTTACCTATTTTGCGGAGGGCCAGACATTTAAGGCTGGCCTGCAGGCCGTTACCAGTATTCGGCGGGAAATCGTCGAGCGGGAAATGCAGACTATCGATACCACATCTGCCGCGTCCACCGCCGCTCTGGCCACTGAAAAACTCGATATGCTGGTACCCTATATTATCCATTACGCCCCGGCGCACGCGCGGGTCATAGTGCTTCCGCTCATTCTGCTGGCGATCACATTCTGGTTTTCATGGGCCGCCGGAATTGTGCTTTTAATCACGGGGCCTTTGATCCCGGTTTTTATGGCGCTGGTTGGAATGGCTGCAAAAGAAGCCAGCCAACGCCAGATGGAAGATATTGGCACGCTCAATAATGTTTTGATTGAACGGCTATCCGCGCTTACGGATATCAAACTACTTGATGCCAGTACGGCGGTCATTGCCGAATTTTCCGATGGGGCCGATAGGCTCCGAGAAAAAACAATGCGTGTCCTGAGGATTGCGTTTCTCTCCTCCACCGTGCTTGAACTTTTTTCTGCCATCGGGGTTGCCATGATGGCTGTATATGTTGGCTTTGAGCTGTTGGGTATGATTGAGTTTGGCACTTACGTCGAACCACTAAGCCCCGCTGCCGGAATTTTTCTTTTACTGCTGGCGCCCGATTTCTATCAGCCCATGCGGGATTTTTCAGCGGCCTGGCATGACAAGGCATCCGCGCTTGCCGTTGCAGGCGAGCTTGCCAAATGGCGCGCAGAAACACCGCAGAAGCTTCTGGGTCAAGGCGCGAATGTCGAGCCGCTCTCCGGCGCCCCTCACATCAAGTTGCAAGGGCTTGTGGTAAACACTGGATCAACCGAAATCCGCTATTCCGATATTAAAATCGTTCAGGGGGAAAGCGTTGCGTTAATGGGGCCATCTGGCGTCGGAAAAACGACCCTGCTCAAACTTTTGGCCGGCTTGTTATCGCCCGATGAAGGTAAAATTACCGTTTCTGGCCAACCCCTGAACGATGAAACGGCGGACGCCTGGCGCGCGCGCATGGGATGGATGCCGCAAGTGCCTCATTTCCTGAATATGAACCTGGCAGAAAATATAAGTCTTGGACAGTCTGGCGATCTAAATGCCGCCACGCGCGCAGCGGCGATTGACGATGTTATTGCGGCGCTGCCCGGCGGATTGCAGACGCATCTGGGCGAAACCGGTGGCGGCCTGTCAGGGGGGGAAGCCCGGCGGATTACGTTGGCCCGAGCGCTTTTTGCCATGCCGGATATCTTACTGGTTGATGAACCAACTGCGGATCTTGACGAAGGGACAGCCAAGCAGGTGATGGCCGGCCTGGCTCTGCTCATAAACCGCGGCTGCACCTTGATTGTTGCTACCCATGATCCGGTACTTGCGGCAATGATGGATCGGACGGTTCTGATCGGCGGCGCTTCATGAACGCCTTGTGGAAAATTTTTCGGCTGGTTTTAAAGGAACAGAAAACAGCCATTTTACGCGGAGCCGTGTTAAGCTTGGTGGTGCTGCTAGCCGGTATCGCCCTGCTCAGTCTGTCAGGGTGGTTCATAACCGCTGCGGCCGCCGCAGGATTAATCGGAATGGGCGCTGTTTTTGATGTATTTAGCGCTGCGGCCACGGTGCGATTTCTGGCCCTCGGGCGCACCGCAGCCCGTTATGGCGAACGAGTTTTGACCCACGATGCGACTTTGCGCGCACTCACTACATTGCGGACAAAGCTTTTATCCACCACCGCTAATGCGACCCATGATCAGCTGATGCGTCTGCGCGCGCCGCAAGCGCTCAACCGGCTTATGGCAGATGTAGACGCCCTTGATGGTGTCATTTTACGCCTGATTTTGCCCCTTGCCGCAGGCGTTCTCGCGCAGTTGATCACCTTTGGCGTTCTTTGGTGGCTGGTTGATCTCAGGGTCGCTCTTTGGATGGTGTCCGGCTTTCTGGTCGGATCCGCCATTATACTGATTTGGACAGCCCGAGCCGCCACCCAGCCCTCGTCCCAAGAAGAAGCAGTCGCGCAAAGTTTTCGATCACATTTCATTGATTTGATGAGAGCTCGCGCTGATTTAGCCGTTTATGGGCAGTTGTTGCGGCAGGGAAAAGACACGCTTGATATTGATGCTAACCGGCAAAGGCATCAATCGCATCTGGATCGAATTGAACGGCGATCCGGGTTTGCACTGTCACTCATGGGAACAATCATTTCAGCCGGTGTGCTGGTAATTGGCATGACACTTACAGAAACTGGCGACCTTACACCCGCGCTGGCAGCAATCGGCTTTTTTGCGTCATTAGCCTTGATGGAAACGGTGGGGCCACTTCGAAGAGCGATGGCTGAACTTGGCCGTATGCTGGTAGCGGCTGAACGTGTTGATGAAAGCCTTGCGCCTCCGCCATTAAGGGCGCACTGCAGCGATTACGGCGAAACCGCCGAGCTGCACATCGCGAACCTGTCTTTTCGCCGTTCTGATGCAAAACGGCCAGTACTCAGCGACATTTCACTGACGATCCCCTCCGGAGAGAGCGTTGCTCTCACGGGGGCCAGCGGATCTGGTAAAACGACATTACTCCTTCTTGTCGCTCGGCTTTTAAACCCCTCGAGCGGAAATATTCTGATCGGATCTGTCCCCCTTTCAAACTGGGATGAGTCCAAATTGCGCAGCAGCATGACTTTAGTGCCCCAACGCAGCATCTTAATGTCCGGCAGTATCCGAACGGCATTGCATCTTGCCGACCCCACGGCCACTGATGAAGATTTATGGCGTGTCCTTGAGGCAGTTTCGCTCGCCTCAGTTATCAAGCCCAAAAATGGGCTGGACTTTAACTTAGGGGCGATGGGGAGTGGTTTGTCTGGCGGCGAAACCCGGCGGCTTGTTTTGGCGCGCGCTATTTTGCGGCGACCTAAGCTGCTACTCCTTGATGAACCTACGGAAGGTCTGGACGCTGATCTGGCCCTGCTGGTTCTTCAAGGAATTCGATCCTATCTTCCAGATGCGACAATCCTGATGGCGTCCCATCGTGACGTTGAGAAAAACTGGACTGATTATTCTATCGACATCGATAAGCTTGCGGTTACAGCCCTGACAAACTAAATCTCCAAAAATAATGTCATTATTTGTCCAAAATGATAACTTTTAAGGCATTCCTTTTGACCACAATCAAGTCAGCCCATTTGGCTTAGCGCTATAGGTGTATTTCTATTTATGTATTGTGCGGGGCCGGGCTGATTTCCCGCCTCCCCTTGAAGGAGTATACCAATGGAATTTGGGATCGTCGAACTATCAAGGCTGCAGTTCGCGTTGACGGTCATGTACCATTTTCTCTTTGTTCCGCTGACCTTGGGTTTGTCAATCCTCGTTGCGATCATGGAG
Organism: Sneathiella sp.; assembly: GCF_041689005.1. GTDB lineage: Bacteria > Pseudomonadota > Alphaproteobacteria > Sneathiellales > Sneathiellaceae > Sneathiella. The sequence goes on along the minus strand of NZ_JBDNHC010000148.1, from coordinate 4,458 downwards.
ACCGTCTACGTAATAACCAATCGCCCAATCTGGCGGCAGATGACGAAGTTTTGGGGGACATTATTCGGCATTAACTTTGTCCTTGGTGTCGCAACTGGCATTACCATGGAATTCCAGTTCGGGATGAACTGGAGTTATTACAGCCATTATGTCGGTGATATTTTTGGTGCCCCCTTGGCGATTGAAGGCTTGATGGCATTCTTTCTTGAAGCCACCTTTGTCGGTTTATTCTTTTTCGGATGGGACAAGCTGAGCAAGGTCGGCCATCTGGTTGTCGCTTGGCTCGTTGCCATTGGCTCTAATTTTTCTGCCCTGTGGATCCTGATTGCCAATGGCTGGATGCAAAACCCAGTCGGCGCCGAATTCAACCCCATGACAATGCGTATGGAAATGACGGACTTTTTTCAGGTGCTGTTTAATGAGGTCGCGCAGGCCAAATTCGTGCACACTGTATCTGCCGGTTATGTTACAGCCGCGGTTTTTGTTCTGGGTGTATCCGCGTGGTATCTGCTGCGCGGCCGCCATATCGAAATGGCCCGGCGATCCATCACTGTCGCGGCCGCATTTGGCCTTGCATCTGCATTTTCTGTTGTTTTGCTGGGGGACGAGTCCGGCTATAACACCACCCATAGTCAGAAGATGAAACTTGCCGCCATGGAAGGCATGTGGGAGACCGAGCCCGCACCTGCCGCCTTCACCGTATTTGGCATTCCCGATCAAGAAGCCCGCAAAACCCATTATGCCATTCATATCCCGATTGCGATGGGGTTAATCGGGACCCGGTCCCTCACAACGCCAATTCCAGGTATCGCGCAGCTTGTTGATCAGGCCGAAACCCGGATTAAATCCGGTATCATTGCCTATGATGCGCTGATGCATATTCGCAAAAACCGGGATGACTCTAATCCACTGGAAGTGAAAAGATTTGAGACACATTCCGCTGATCTTGGCTTCGCATTTTTGTTGAAAAAATATCTGGATGATCCAAGACAGGCAACGCCGGAACAAGTCCAGCAGGCGGCCAATGATACGGTGCCGACCGTCTGGCCCTTGTTCTGGACGTTCCGCATTATGGTGGCACTTGGTTTTGCCTTCATAGCGACAATGATTTATTTTTTCTATCGCGCCTCATTCAAGGGCATGCGATTCCCTCGCCCTGCGCTGCATCTTGCCGTTTGGATGATACCCGCCCCCTGGATCGCGGCGGAGCTGGGATGGTTTGTTGCTGAATTTGGGCGGCAACCCTGGACCGTGGACGGCATTCTGCCAACGGCCATGTCAGTGTCTGCGTTATCGATGACAGAGGTCACGCTGACCCTGATTGCGTATATTGTCTTCTATACAGTCCTTTTCGTGGTCGAGATGGGACTGATGCTCAAGTATATCCGTAAAGGCCCATTCCAGGATGTCGAGGAAACCGATGCCTGGGTTAAAAGACACAATGAACGGCTGACCGGGCGGCGAAATGCCGACTCCCTCGCCCAGCCGGCGGAGTAAGCCCCATGATTTTGCATACCTTAATCGACTACGAAATCCTGCGCGTAATCTGGTGGGGGCTTTTGGGCGTCCTTCTGATCGGCTTTGCCGTCACGGATGGTTTTGACATGGGGGTTGGCGCGCTTTTACCTTTCGTTGCAAAAACGGATATTGAGCGCCGCGTGGCGATCAACACCGTGGGGCCTGTCTGGGAAGGCAATCAGGTTTGGTTCATTCTGGGCGGCGGCGCAATCTTTGCTGCCTGGCCGCCTCTCTATGCAGTCTCTTTCTCGGGCTTCTATTTGGCCATGTTTGTCATCCTTGCAGCTTTTATTGTCCGCCCAGTTGCCTTCAAGTATCGCTCAAAACGTGAGGATGCCCGATGGCGCACCACTTGGGACTGGGCGCTATTTGCCAGCGGAGCCATACCGGCGCTGTTGTTTGGTGTCGCTGTTGGCAACGTCATCCAGGGCGTACCCTTTCACTTTACAGAGGACCTACATTCGATATACGAAGGGGCCTGGTACATGAAGTTCATTGGCCTTCTTGACCCATTTTCGATCCTCGCAGGCGTGGTGTCTCTTTCCATGCTGGTCATGCATGGCGGGGCATGGCTCACATTGAAAGCCGACGGCAATGTGCGTTATCGCGCACGCCGGATAGGCTCTGTTGCAGCCCTTATCGCACTTTTGTCCTATGCGTTGGCCGGAGTTTGGATGGCCTTTGGCATCGAAGGATATCAAATCATTGGCGATTATGTGACAAATGGTCCCTCCAATCCCTTGCATTTCGACGTAGCAAAAACAGCAAGCTGGCTTACAGCCTATTCTGATCGTCCCTGGATCGCGATTGCGCCCCTAATGGGTTTTGTGGGTGGGCTACTCACCTTTGTTGGGCTGCGCGCAGGCCGCGAGGTGTCCACGCTTCTATTTTCTAAAATGTCAATCCTTGGCGTGATCTCGTCGGTCGGTCTTACGATGTTTCCCTTTATCATGCCGTCCTCATCAGACCCTCAATCATCACTCACTGTTTGGAATAGTTCATCCTCGCATATGACCCTGTTCGTCATGCTAGTGGCGACCGTAATCTTCATGCCGATGATCCTTGCCTATACAGCCTGGGTCTACAAGGTCCTATGGGGCAAGGTCACTGAGGCTGATGTCACGGATAATTCGAATTCCCTATACTGATCTGGAGGATCCAAAATGTGGTATTTTGCTTGGATACTGGGCCTACCGCTGGCAGCACTCTTTGCGGTTGTCAATGCCATGTGGCTAGAAATGAAAGAAGATGAGCGCCGCATTGCGGAAGGCGCCCACCACAAAGACCTGATGTAACGGCGCTGTCAGACGAATGCGAGCACGTCTCTATATGGTGTAAATTGGCGATAAGGTGCCACTATTATGCCGCAGTACGGTGCTGTCACGTGGTCGGTGCGGCATTTCTCTGAAGCTTGAATGTTTCTCGGCTTGTTAGGTGGCGTTCATGGTTGAAATGGTTATGGAATGATGCGTAAATTGAGACGAATTACTGTAAACTTCGCAGGCGCCTGAATTTCAGCATCGCCCGCTCTCTTCGTCGGGACGGGAGATGGGGGTTCTCACAGCGAGTGTTCAACCAACGTCCAGTTTCCTGAATCTTTTCATTTCCAATCAAATTCATTGCGGCACGATACGACCCTAACCTGTCTGTGACAATGACACGGGGTTTCCCAGACCGTTTCATTGTTTTTTTGAGGAATTTCAACGTAGCATTACGATTTCGCCGCTTGGAAACAAAGGCTTCCAGCACTTCGCCCTCGTGGTCGACGGCTCGCCACAGGAAATGTGTTTGCCATTGATCTTTACGAAGACCTCATCGAGATGCCATTTCCAATTGGAATAATTCGGGGAAAGGTGAAGTTGTTTCTTCCGGATCTCGTGCGCAAACAGAGGGCCAAATCTATTCCACCAATAGCGGACTGTTTCATGGCAAATGTCGATGCCGCGCTCATGAAGCAAATCTTCAACATTTCGAAGTGAAAGGGGAAATCGGACATACATCATCACCGCCAAGCGGATGACTTCCGGCGAGGTTTTGAAATAGCGAAACGGGTTCTTATTTTTTATTCCAGGATTCTAAGGAGTTTCTAAGATATGGTCAAAGCCCGATTTTCCTCTGACAGTGCCCCTGCCCCTCATGGGGACAGAGGATATATCAGAAAACTCGGTCACCTAAATCGGGCAGTCTTTACGGAAAACTGGTTTGCGTTTTTCACGGTGCGAGGCAACGCCCTCTTTCACATCTTCCCCCATGAAGCCCAGCATCTCCAGCGCCGTTGACGCATCAAAGATTGGGCCCGCCTGACGCAGCCAGTTATTGAGGGAATATTTGGTCCAGCGGATCGCACTCTGGGCGCCATTGGCAAGATCGGTGGCAATCCCAAGGGCGATTTCCTGCAATTCGTCGTCTTCGACGCACAGGGAAACGAGACCGATCCGTTCGGCTTCCTCGCCGGTTACCGGCTTGCAGGTAAGCAGGTAATATTTCGCCTTGGCCATGCCGCAGAGAAGCGGCCAGATGATCGCGGCGACGTCCCCGGCGGCGACGCCAAGACGCGGATGTCCATCCACGATCCGCGCGCGCTTGCCCGCGATGGAAATGTCAGCAAGGATGCCGACAACCAGCCCGGCACCGGCAGCCGGGCCGTTGATGGCCGAGATAATCGGCTTATTGCAGTTGATGATGTTATAGACGAGGTCCTTGGCTTCCTTCCAGGTCTTCATAATCTCATCCATATTGCCGGTCATTTTCTCGATCAGCCCGAAATCCCCGCCCGCAGAGAAGGCCTTGCCGGCGCCCGTGACGATCACCGCGTTGATATCCGGATCACGATCAATATCGCGCCAGATATCGGTCATCTGGGTGTGCGTTTCAGCGTCCACGGAATTGAACGTTTCAGGATTGCTAAACGTGATACGCAGGACACGGTCGGCCGGATAG
>NZ_JBDNHC010000147.1:0-18728 GCF_041689005.1 Sneathiella sp. | reverse complement strand
GATCTGGCAGTATTTCTTTTCATATGGATCACCTTCCTTGGTGCTGCCGTTCTGTTCGATAAGAAGATCCTGATCAGTGTAGATACCGTTGTAACCCTCCTGCCGGATCGGGCCCAACAGGTTTGTCATACGATCGGCAACGTCATAATTCTGATTTCCATGAGCTACCTCTTTTACCTGTCGTGGGAATTCATGATGCGTCAACGTGCACTCAGCCATAATCTGGGTGGTGCGCTTCTGATCCCTAGCTGGGTGGTCATGATCCCGGTAATAATTTCAATGTTGGGAATGGTTGTGTCGAGCCTGGTCTCAATGATCTCATGGATTGCGAACCGGGGTGACGAAGCATGACCTTGTATCTGATCATTGGGGGCAGTTTATTGATCCTCATGGCACTTCGGGTACCTGTTGCATTGGCCATGATCATCTCATCGACTCTCACGTTGCTGGTCGATGGAACCGTTCCGATGATCGTCGTCCCCCAGCGTTTATGGGGTGGGCTTGAAAGCTTTCCGTTGCTGGCAATTCCGTTTTTTGTTTTCGCCGGTGTGTTGATGAATCATGGTGGCGGTGCGGAAGCCATCTTTAGATTCTTCCTGACATTGCTGGGTCATATTCGCGGCGGCCTAGCTTATATCAATGTCATGGCGAGCATTGTTTTCGCCGGAATGTCAGGCGCGGCGACCGCAGATGCCGCAGGACTCGGTTCTATTGAAATTGAGGCGATGAAAAAGGACGGCTATCGGCCGGAGTTTGCTGCGGCAGTCACAGCCGCATCTTCAACGATCGGTCCGATCATTCCACCCAGCGTTCCGTTGATCGTTTACGGTGTAATGGCACAGGTGTCGGTCGGCAAGCTTTTTATTGCGGGCATCATTCCCGGGTTACTGATGGGCGTCGCCATGATGGCTGTCATCGCAATCGTTCTGCGCAACGAAAACCAACCCGTTAAAGCGAAGTCTGCGGTTGGTGAAATTGCATCGAGTTTTATCGAGTCATTCTGGGCGTTGCTAGCTCCTGTCGTGATTCTCGGAGGAATATTTTCAGGTGTATTTACCCCAACCGAGGCCGGTGCAGTAGCGGCGCTTTACGCGCTAATTCTCGGTTTTATTTACAAGGGGATACGCTGGCGCAACATTGGCGCTCTCGGCGCCATAGTTGTCGAATCGGTATTGACGACTGCACAGGTCACATTCATCGTCGCTGCCGCTGGACTCTTTGGCTGGGTTCTAACACGCTACGGGTTTCCAGGGTTTGTGTCGGACATGCTTCTTTCGATAACCGCCAACAAGCATATGGCGTTGTTGTTGATCGGAGTGGCCATGCTGCTGGCAGGCTGTTTCATCGATGCGCTGTCCCTATTGATCATGATGACCCCAGTCGTCGTTCCCATCGCGCTCGTTTTTGGAATCGACTTGACTCAACTGGGTGTCGTTGTGGTTCTTGCCTGCATGATCGGACTGATTACGCCACCCGTTGGAATCTGTCTTTACATTGTCAGTGACCTCGCCTGTGTGCCGATGATCCGCGTTGCAAAAGCAATGATCCCGTTTTACTTGGCCTTGATAATTACGCTTGTACTTATCTCGCTTGTCCCGTTTCTTACAATATATTTGCCGTCACTAATAAAACTGTAACGGATTCTATTGAGACACCGAATATCTACTCACACTACTACTATGGAGAAGAACCCAATGAACGAACACAATGATCTAGGCAAATACGACGTCATCGTTATCGGAGGTGGTCCCGGCGGTCTTCCCGCAGCGATTGCAGCCGCCCGCGAAGGCTCGAAAACGCTACTGGTGGAGCGCAACGGTTTCCTTGGCGGGGTAGCGGCTACGGGGCTTCCATTGCTTGCATTCTACGATCGAACCGGCACCCAGGTTGTCGGTGGCATAGGCAACGAACTTGTACAGCGCTTGGATCGGTTGGGCGCTACTTTTGACGGTGCTATCCCTTGTCCGATTCACAATTCGATTACACCAGTCAATCCATTCTGGTTGAGAATTGAAGCTGTCAAAATGTGCGAAGAAGCCGGTGTTGATCTGTTGTTTTCCACCGAAGTGGAGGACGTCAAGGTCGAAAACTCCCGCGTTAGCGGCGTATCGCTAATATCTAGAGGCAAGAAATACACCGCGGAAACGAAGGTTCTCATCGATTCCACCGGAGACGGTACCGCTGCCTATCTATCGGGCGCCGACTACGAGATGGGTCAAGGTGAGGACACCCAGGTTCAGCCAGTGTCGCTGGTGTTCTCTCTTGGCAACGTCGATATAGATGCTGTATTGGACTATCTCAAAAGTCACCCGGAAACATTTTCCAATCCACCGTCGTACGGTGTCCATTATACCCTAGACTACTTCTTAAACTCTCGCTCGTTCTATTTCACCGGGTTTGAGGAGTTCATCAACGTAGCTCGGGAGAACGGAGAGTTCGATGTTCCCCGAGACCGCGTGATATTCGCCAAGCAACCCAACAGCAACGAAGTTGTCGTCAACGCGGTACGTGTATCAGACGTCGATCCGACTGACCCGCGAAGCATGAGCAAGGCCGAAGCGGTCGCACACCGGCAGGTGGAAATACTATTCAACTTCTTCAAGAAATACTGTCCTGGCTTCAAAAACTGTTTCCTAGCTAATATCGCCGCCGGCACCTACGCCCGTGAAAGTCGCCGCATCATCGGCCTCAAGACATTAGAGGACAATGCGGTAAACGAGTTTCTCGTGCCGGAAGACACCATTGCCTTGGCAGGTTACAACCTCGATATTCACACCGGCGTCGGAATTGTACTGCAACCGTCGGAACACGCTATTGGCATTCCCTATGGCTGCTTAGTTTCCAGAAACATCGATGGGCTGCTAGCAAGCGGCCGATGCATCTCAGTTAAACCATACCCCCTCGGCCTGATCCGCGCGATGAGCACCTGTTTTGCAATCGGCGAAGCAGCGGGTACCGCCGCGGCCATGTCGGTTAAGTCGGGCAAAAAGCTCGCGGCTATTGACGTTTCCGAACTGCGCGCTCGACTGTCCGAGAATGGAGCGATCCTGGAGACGGATCAGGAAAATCAGTATTCTGTTGCCAAGATCGCATAAAATTGGGCGTTGTCACATTAAGATTGAGAAGACGCGAAAAGTTCTTGCTCAAAACATTCAGGCAGCGGCGCTTGCCGCTGCCCAAACATCAAAAGCTTCTTCGCGGAGTTGCTTGATTAGGTGACGTTGGGGTATTGGGCATTGTCACACTAACTTGCAGTAGGCGCGAATAAATCTCGCTAGGGCTTTTTAGGCGGTTTTGCTTGCAGTGGTCCAAACGTCAAATGCTTCAGCGCGACTTTGCTTGAAGTGAGATCGATTGATTAGGTGACGTTGAAGATAAAAGTTATTGTAAGTGGCTGAGTGGATATTGAGAAATCTCTGGGCTGATCCGGGCGACTTAAATTTTTGCATTTTTCGCTCTCTTCGCCTTACTTGAAGATGTGAATTCTCCGCCCGATTGTTAGATCACTTATTGTCAATATGCTCGACGTTCAAGCGCAAAGTTTGAAATGTCTTGTGATATGATTTCTGTTTATCTGTTACTATTTGCGTTGGCGCAAAGCCTTGCTTCTTCAGTAAATTCCTCATCAGTTTTAGGGTAGCCCTGGTGTTTCGTTTGGTTTGTACGAGGAAATCCAACACTTCGCCTTCACTATCAACGGCACGCCAAAGCCGGTAACGTTTTCCTCCCATTACAACGACCATTTCATCGAGATGCCAGATATTATTGGGATTGGGGCGGGAGGATCTCAAATTTCTGGCTATTGGCGTTCCGAACTTCAAAAACCAACGTCGAACTGTCTCGTAGGAAATATCTAGTCCTTGCGCCACCAAAAGATCTTCGCCATCTCGGTAGCTTAGCTTGAATTGAGCATAGAGCCAGACGTCATGCTGAATTATCTGAGGTGGAAAACGATGGCACTGATACGAAATCTTTTTCATCAACTGAAATTAGATGAGTATTGATTTCCTCGCCACTAAGTTAATGTGACAACACCGCCAGCTCATGTATCACTTTAAATATAACAATAATCCATAAGCTGGGTATAATGCTGGGTATTCGGATAATGGCAGAGGATTACGATGTCGCTTACGGGAAATACTGACGGCGATCAACCCTTTTTGATTTCCGTCGTACCACCGGGACGACGTCACAAGAGACTTGCCGTACTAATTTTGCTGGCGCTAATTAGTGCATTATTTGTGACAGTGCCGTTTGCGCATATCCATATGGCGCATACAGAAGTTTTCGTTCCCGCCTATGCCGCTGCCGTTTTCGTGAATGAGCTGATCACCACGACCCTGCTGCTAGTCCTCTACACCGCCCAGCGTTCGACCGCCATTCTGGTACTGTCTATGGGCTATCTTTTCTCCGGGCTCCTTGTGATCCCGTGGTCAGTAACCTTCCCTGATGTGTTCGCCCAGCTGGGCCTCCCGGATACGGGTCTGCAGAGTACGGCATGGATTGCAATATTGCGGCGCATTGGCTTTCCGCTTTTTGTTCTTGGCTACGCAATGATGGGGGACAAAGCTCTTTCCATCCGAAATCCACTCCACCCGGTCCGCAGGACAATTATTGCTTCAATCGCCGGCATTACTCTTCTTGTATGCGTATTTTCGTGGATTATATTCACGAGCGATGACGCCTTACCGGAATTGATGCGCGACGCGCGAAACGTCACCGCGCTCTGGAAGTATGTTCCGGGCACGGCAGTAGCTTTGTACGTCATCGGTATTGTCACCCTTTGGCGCCGTCGGCATTCGATGCTGGATCTTTGGCTGATGCTTGTCCTTTGCACGCTGCTTTTTGAGGTTATTCTCCTCTCCTACATTGGTGCGGGCCTTCGTCTAAGTGTTGGCTGGTGGGTTGGCAGGTTTTTCGGCTTTGTCTCCGCGACAGTCATCCTGCTCGTCCTGCTTTCGGAAACAACGTTGCTATATACCCGGCTCGCCCGGTCAGTTTCGGCGGAACGTTTCACTCGGGAAAGCAGGCTTGCCGCGATGGAGGCATTGTCCGCGACGATTGCGCATGAGGTCAATCAACCGTTAGCGAGTATGGTCACGAACGCGGATGCAGGATTGCGATGGTTGCAAAAAGAGAGTCCTGATCTCGATGAGACGCGGGCAGCGCTACAACGGATCGTGAGTGACGGCCATCGTGCTGGCAGCGTGGTCAAGAACATTAGAACGATGTTCGGCAATGGAACGCACGAACGCGGCCCGGTGGACTTGAAATACCTGATTGATGACGTTCTTCGATGCAGCGAGAGTGATGCTAATTTTCGCTTTGTTTCACTGCGGACGAAGTTTGATGACAGCGTTCCTTTGGTGACCGGGAATGCGGTTCAATTGCAGCAGGTTATCTGGAACCTGACGGCAAATGCCATTGATGCCATGAGGGCGGTAAAAGACAGGGGCCGGGTATTGTGGGTGAAATGTGAACGCTTGGACTTGGATAGTATCCTTATTTCTGTTGAGGATTCGGGAAGTGGACTGGCACCGGATAACAGAGAGAAAATCTTTGAGCCGTTCTTCACGACGAAGGCCGACGGCATGGGGGTGGGGCTCATGTTCTGCCGCGCGATCATTGAAGCGCATGGCGGTCGCCTATGGACGGCTGATAATATACCGCACGGAACGATCTTTCAGTTTACATTACCAATCGACGATAGTTATTTGTAGGGCAGAGGGATTATAGAATGAGCCAGGACCACGGCGTTGTATTTATCATTGATGATGATCCTTCAGTCCGGGAATCTCTGAACAGTCTTTTCAGATCCGTCGGCCATGTCGTACATACCTTTGAATCTGCGCTGGATTTTCTGGATAGGGAGCGGCCGAATGACTCTGCTTGTATCGTACTTGACGTCCGGCTGCCGGGGCCGAGCGGGCTCGAATTTCAACGCCAGCTGGCCGGATTGGGAATTCATATCCCAGTTGTCTTTATCACCGGTCATGGCGATGTGCCGATGTCGGTATCGGCGATGAAAGCGGGGGCAATCGAATTTCTTACCAAACCATTCCGGGATCAGGACCTGCTAGATGCTGTTCACCGCGGAATCGAACTTGACCGTGAATGCAAAAAGGATCAGGCCGTCCTCAATGACCTGCAAGATCGCTATGACGCGCTGACATTGCGTGAGCAGGAAATCATGGCACTCGTTGTCCTTGGACAACTCAACAAGCAGATTGCTTTCAAACTAGATCTTAGCGAGGTCACTATCAAGGCGCATCGGGCACAAGTGATGCGTAAGATGAAAGCCAGGACGCTCCCCGATCTAGTCCGTTTTGCCGACAGATTGAATTCGGCAATCCTAAAGCAGTAGCCGGTTCAGACTAAAGTATAATTGCATTGATCCCATTTCTTTTTCTATCCTTCGCAGCAAGTAGAAGACATCGGCGTGATGACCGCATGCTGGAATTAGGACACGATGGAATGCCGTCGATCAGTAACAAAGCTGGCTGAACGGGAAGCATTTTATAACTTTTCCAGACCCCACAGCACGCAAAGCAGCAAAACTCCCTGTGAACCGCTTTGGGAAAAGCCACAATATCAGAACAATATGCCCTGAGAGTTAGTTTCAAATACAGGTAGGTAATATACCGCCCACTAAGGCTATCTCAATGTGAAGGATAATTCCCATGAAAAATATAGCTAGGCTATTTTCGATGTCGATGCTTGTGGTGCTTTTCTTCCCGCTCGCAGCAAAAGCGGATGAAATCAGCAGCAGCTTTGCCACTGTCAATGGTGTCAGGCTCCATTATCTCTCTATTGGTAAGGGCGAACCGATCATCCTGTTGCATGGGTATGCCGAAACCAGCCATATGTGGGTACCATTGATGACGGAGCTTGCGAAAACTCATCAGGTTATCGCCCCTGATTTGAGGGGGGCGGGGGACTCTGAAGCCCCCCAGGATGGATACACCAAAGCAATGTTGGCGCAGGACGTTCATGCCCTGGCACAAAAACTCGGGTATAAAAGCGTTGAAATTGTTGGGCATGACATCGGGCTTATGGTTGCTTATGCCTATGCGGCCCAATATCCTTCGGAAGTTAGCAAGATTGTCCTTATGGACGCATTTCTGCCGGGCGTGGGCGACTGGAAGAGCGTTTGGTTGATGCGGGATTTATGGCATTTTCACTTCTATGGCAACACGCCTCTTGCTCTTGTTACGGGACGCGAACGTATTTATCTGGAGCATTTCTGGAATGATTTCGCTGCGGACCCTGCTCATTCTCTTTCTGAAAAGGACCGGGAGTTTTACGCGGCTGCCTATGCGAAGCCGGGGCATATGCGTGCCGGAATGGAGTATTTTCGCGCTTTTGAGCAGGACGCGAAGGATTTCGCCGAATTTGCCAAGACGCCCCTCACAATGCCGATGATGGTCTTAAGCGGGGAAAAGGCGTCCGGGCAAACTCTGATAGACCAGGGCATGCTGGTGGCAAATGATGTCGATGGAGTTATTGTGCCTGGATCAGGTCATTGGCTTATGGAAGAGGCCCCCGATTTCGTCATTCCAAAACTTGTAGAATTTCTAAATTAGAAACATAAGTTGAGCCGACCGGTTGAGGTCAGCAATCCTAAAGCAGTAGCTGGCTCAGACCAAAGTACAATTGTTCCGATACCCCCTCTTTTTTTATCTTTTAAACAGGACAAGACGACTGCGCGAATGTGGTTGTCATGAGGTAGGAAAGCGGCAGAATGCTCCCGAAATTGCTGATCAGCATAACAGATAATGATGATTCAGCACGGGATGCAGTTGCAGGATTGGTCAGGTCCTTCAATCTCATTGCGGTAGATTTCAAGAGTGCAGGTGACTTCCTGGAGTCCGATGTTCGATTGCGGACCGATTGCCTGATCAGCGATGTGCGGATGCCGGGGATGAGCGGGATCGCACTGTTCCGGTTTCTGAACGCCTCGGACAGGCCCATTCCAACAATTCTTATGACTGCCTTTGCGGATGAGGCCGCGCACCAGGCTGCCTTGGCTGCAGGGGTCGTGTGTTATCTATCCAAGCCGCTTGATGCGGACATGTTGTTTGACTGTATTCGGATGGCAATTGGCGGTCCGGCGAAAAGCTCGAACTGACGGGGTTGAACTGGATCCAGACTAAATTATGCGCGAAAAGCTGCGCCGCCTGTTACAGGAAAAGAATTTAACGATATGAAAGTAAAAAGTTTTTTCGATAACTCAATCTCGTCGCGCCGGAATGTATTGCTCGGTGGCGCAAGCCTGGTTGCCGCTGCATCGGTGTCAGGATTAACGCTGGCCGCAGGTAATCAATCGACGACTATTTCCAACTCTCAGAGTTCAAATAATGGAGTTCAACCAATGACGAAAGTTACAACAAAAGACGGAACCCGGATTTACTACAGGGACTGGGGAAGTGGCCAGCCGATCCTGTTCTCGCATGGATGGCCCCTGAGCGGCGATGCGTGGGATGCGCAAATACTGTTTTTCGCGAGGCAAGGCTTTCGCGTGATTGCACATGACCGTCGGAGTCATGGCCTCTCCGACCAGACGTTCCAGGGCAATGACATGGATACCTATGCCGATGATCTGGCCGCGGTGATTGATGCTCTGGATCTTAAGGATTTCATAATTGTCGGGCATTCGACCGGCGGTGGCGAGGTTGCCCGTTATATCGGGCGCCACGGGACAGACCGGGTTGCCAAGGCGGTACTTGTCGGCGCGGTCCCACCCATAATGATCAAGACGCCGGGCAATCCAGGTGGCCTGCCCAAGGACGTGTTCGACGGAATCCGCACTGGCGTGGCGCATAACCGGTCGCAATTCTACCTGGATCTCACGACGCCTTTTTATGGGTACAATCGGCCGGGCGCCACACCATCTGACGGCCTCCGCCAAAACTTCTGGCTTCAGGGCATGATGGGCGGCGTTATCGGGCAGTATAACTGCATCCGCGAATTCTCCGAGGTCGATTATACCGAAGACCTCAAACGGATGGACGTCCCGACGCTTATCGTGCATGGCGATGACGATCAGATTGTGCCGATAGGCGCGGCTGGACTTTTGTCGGCCAAGATCGCGCCACAGGCGACGTTGAAGATATATGAAGGGTCCCCGCACGGGCTGGCGCAGACGGAACCAGAACGTTTCAACGACGATCTTCTGGCGTTCGCCAAAAGTTGAGAGCGGACGCGAGCCTGCTAAGGAGGTTTGAATGCAACTAATATCATCTGAAGACAGAGGGCGGGCCAAATTTAGCTGGCTGGACAGCCGCCATTCCTTTTCTTTCGGCAGTTATTTCAATCCCGCCTACATGGGTTTTGGCGCGTTGCGTGTGATCAACGAGGATCGGGTCACGCCCGGTGCTGGATTTGAAACCCACGGCCATCAGGATATGGAGATTATCTCTTATGTTTTGCAGGGGGGATTGGAGCATAAGGATTCCATCGGCACCGGTTCCGTCATCAAACCTGGTGACGTACAGCGCATGACAGCCGGGACAGGCATTCGTCATAGCGAGTTTAATGCGTCGAAAACTGCGCCGGTGCACTTCCTGCAAATCTGGATCATTCCGGATACGAAGGGTTCGGCTCCAGGCTATGAGCAGAAAAATTTTCCCGCTAACAGCTGGGAAAATACCCTTTTGCTGATCGGTTCTCGCGACGGGCGCGATGGTTCGGTGACCATCTATCAGGACGTCGACCTCTATGGCCGCCTGCTGGCGAAAGATCAGACCGTTACCTTTGCCATAAAGCCCAAGCGAATGATCTGGATCCAGATCGTGAGTGGATATCTGGAAATTGGCGGCAATTTTTATGGGGAAGGGGATGGTCTTGGTATTTCTGAAGAGGAAACCCCGCTGACCATCAAGGGAATCCATAGAGAACCCTCGGAATTCCTCTTGTTCGATCTGAGTTCTGAATTTGTCTCATCATAAAATCTGAAAAGGAGAAAGAATTATGTCTAAATCAAAGCTGGAACTATTAACCCCGACAAACTGCCAACTGATTTTTATCGATCATCAGCCGCAGATGGCTTTCGGGGTTCAATCGATAGACCGGCAGGTCCTGAAGAATAACACCGTTGGTCTGGCAAAAGCGGCCAAGGTTTTTGGTATTCCGACAACGATCACGACGGTTGAGACGGAAAGCTTTTCCGGTTTTGCCTACCCGGAACTTCTCGACGTCTTTCCGGAAAACCCGATCCTGGAGCGGTCATCAATGAATTCCTGGGACGATCAGAAAGTCCGGGATGCGTTGAAGAAGAATGGCAAGAACAAGGTGATCGTTTCCGGCCTCTGGACGGAGGTCTGTAATAACAGCTTTGCCTTATCGGCCATTTTGGAGGGCGGCTATGAAATCTACATGGTGGCCGATGCGTCTGGCGGCACGTCGAAGGAAGCCCATGACTATGCCATGCAGCGCATGGTCCAGGCCGGCGTGATCCCGATGACCTGGCAGCAGGTCCTGCTGGAATGGCAGCGGGACTGGGCGCATCGGGATACTTATGATGCCGTAATGGATATCGTCCGCGAACATTCCGGTGCTTACGGCATGGGCGTCGATTACGCCTACACGATGGTTCATAAGGCGCCTGAACGGATCAAGCACGGCGAAACCCTGAAACCGGTCGCCGCTTAAACCCCAAGCCCATTTTCCATCGATTTCACTCAATCCACCAAAAGAGGACAGAACGTGGCTGACTTGATATTACATAATGGCCGGATCACCACCTTGGGCCCCGCTGCGCCAGATGCCTCGGCGATTGCAATCAAGGGCAGTCTAGTACAGGCGACGGGCTCGGATACTGAGATTATGAAGCTCCGAACCGGTTCGACGAAGGTTGTTGATCTTAACAAACGACGGGTTATCCCCGGATTGAATGACAGTCATACGCATTTGATCCGGGGGGGATTGAATTATAATATGGAACTTCGGTGGGAGAATGTTCCATCGGTCGCCGACGCCCTTCGGCTGCTGCGGGAGCAGGCGGAGCAAACACCGGCGCCGCAGTGGGTTCGCGTCGTCGGCGGCTGGTCGGAATTCCAGTTTGCCGAACGGCGGATGCCAACATTGGAAGAAGTCAATGCGGCAGCACCCGACACACCCGTTTTTATCCTCCATCTCTATGCAAGAGCGCTTCTCAATCGTGCGGCGCTTAAAGTATTGGGGATTACCAGGGACACAGCCAATCCGCCGGGCGGCCTGATTGAGAAAGACTCGCGCGGTGAGCCGACGGGCATGCTGATCGCCAAGCCGTCCGCCCTCATTCTCTATTCCACTTTGGCGCAAGGGCCGGCGCTGCCGGTCGAGGACCAGATCAATTCGACGCGGCATTTCATGCGTGAGCTTAACCGGCTCGGGATCACCAGCGTCATTGACGCGGGCGGCGGCGGCCAGAATTTTCCGGACGACTATAACGTCATACAGCGCCTGCATGCGGACAAGGCAATGACGATCCGTATCGCCTATAACCTGTTCGCTCAGAAGGCAGGACAGGAGCTGTCCGATTATGAGCGCTGGATCGCCATGACGGAGCCTGGCGCCGGAGACGATATGCTGCGCATGAACGGTGCAGGCGAAAATCTCGCCTGGTCCGCCGCCGATTTCGAAAATTTTCTTGAGCCGCGGCCCGATCTTGCGCCGCCAATGGAAAAGGAACTCGAAAAGATCGTCGAACTTCTCGCAACTAATAAATGGCCATTCCGCATCCATGCGACCTATGACGAGACGATTGACCGGTTTTTGAGCGTTTTCGAAAGAGTAAATGGCAAGACGCCGTTTGAGACACGCTTTATTATCGATCATGCCGAAACGATCTCCGAGTGCAATATCGAGAGGATCAAGGTTCTCGGCGGCGGGATCGCAACACAGCATCGTATGGCCTTCCAGGGTGAGTATTTTATTGACAGATACGGATCGGAAGCGGCGAAGGCGACCCCGCCGATTGCCAAAATGCTGGACATTGGCGTCCCGGTCGGCGGCGGAACCGATGCGACACGAGTTGCGAGCTACGACCCTTGGGTGGCACTGCATTGGCTGACGACGGGCCAGACCGTTGGCGGATTGCCTCTTTATGGCGAGGCCAACATCCTCAGCCGCGAAGCCGCGCTTGAAATCTGGACGAAAGGATCGGCCTGGTTTTCCGGGGAACAGGATAAAAAAGGTACCTTGGCGACCGGCATGTATGCGGACCTAGCCGTTCTATCGTCCGATTATATGATGGTTCCGCCTCAGGAAATCCGGCAAATCACGTCGGTACTGACGGTTGTCGGCGGCCGTGTCGTTTTTGGTGACGCGGAATATTTGGATATCTCCCCACCGATCCCTCCGGCGAGCCCTTCTTGGAGCCCGGTCAAACATGCAGCTTCACCGGCCATGCGCCCAGCAGCCGGGAAGCGTGAAAATTCAATGGCGCGGGCCTGCCATGATGATTGCGCCTCAAGCTGCGGCCTGCACGGTCATCACCACCAGATTGCCTGGACGGTGCCTATCCCGGTGACGGACAAAACATCATTCTGGGGGGCGTTGGGATGTTCATGCTTTGCCGTTTAATCTCATGACGGAGTCAGTCCCGCAGAGCGCCTGGGTTCCTTTCCGCTCCCATGCCTTTACGCTTCTCTGGTGCGCGACGATTGCGTCCAATATCGGGACCTGGACGCATGATGTCGGCGCGGGCTGGTTGATGGCGACGTTAAACCCGACGCCGACGACCGTCTCCCTGGTTCAGGCGGCAACGACATTGCCGGTTTTCCTGTTTGCGATTACCGCAGGCGCCGTTTCCGATCTGGTCGATCGGCGCAAGCTGCTGATCGGTATCAACATTCTCATGGCCGCCACCGCCGGATCGCTTGCCTTTTTGACGGCGATAGATGTTGTGACGCCCCTGTTACTCATTTTACTGACGTTCCTCATGGGGACGGGGACAGCATTCGTCGCGCCGACCTGGCAAGCAATTGTGCCTTCCCTGGTGCCGCGCTCGGCGCTTCAGCCGGCCATCGCTCTCAATTCCCTCGGTATCAATATCAGCCGTGCAATCGGTCCGGCGCTGGCCGGGTTTCTGATCGTCTCCGTTGGTCTCTACGCGCCTTTTACGGTGAACGCGTTGAGCTTCATCGGGATCGTGGTCGCGTTGCTGTTCTGGAAACCGGTACGGTCGGAAACCTCTGCCTTGCCGCGGGAGCATCTGTTCGGCGCGCTGCGGGCCGGACTGCGTTATGCGGGTCATAGTACTCCGCTCAGGTCAACCCTGCTGCGGGGGGGCGCGTTTTTTCTGTTTGCATCGGCCTATTGGGCGCTTTTACCCTTGATCGGCAAGGTCCTGCTGGGTGGGGATGCCACCTTTTATGGCTTTCTGGTCGGAAGTATCGGCGCGGGCGCCGTGACCGGTGCCTTGCTTCTTCCAAGATTGCGTAAGCGCCTTCAACCTGATGCCATGGTGCGGGCCGGAACGGTTGGCACAACGGTGGTCCTTCTGTTGTTCGCCTTGTTTCCGGAAAAGTCCGTAGCAATCGGGGCGTCTTTTCTCGCCGGGCTATCTTGGATTCTCGTACTCACCACTTTGAACGCGTCCGCCCAGACGGCGTTGCCGGAATGGGTCCGCGGACGGGGGCTATCCATATATATAACTGTTTTCTTCGGCTCGATGGCGGCAGGCAGTCTGTTGTGGGGGCAGCTGGCGAATTTTGTGGGTATTCCGACCGCCCTCATGATCTCGGCGGTGGGTATTCTGGTCCTGATGATCGTCACCCGGAACGCGCACCTAGGTCAGGGCGAGCAGATGGATCTGGCGCCCTCCATGCATTGGCCACCGCCAATCACAACGGATACAGATGCTAAAGATCGCGGTCCGGTCATGACGATGATCACCTATACCGTTTCTCCGGCCGCTCAGCGCGAGTTCATCGGGCAGATGTCACTGCTGGCGGAGGCCCGCAAGCGGTTGGGCGCCTATGCCTGGGGACTGATGCAGGATGCCGCCGCCGCAAACCAGTTTATCGAGTATTTTTTCGAAGGATCATGGATTGATCATTTGCGTCACCATGAGCGTGTCTCCGGGGAAGACCAGATAATTCAGAACAAAATTCTCGCATTGCTTGGCGAAAATAATGCTCCGGTTGTCCGTCATCTTCTAGGAATTGGCCGCTCCTTCGATTTTCCGTCATCAGCTATGAGTGAGGTTTCCCAATGAAAGCCGTCATCGGAATAATTGTCGCCCTGTCTATCGGCATTGTCTGCCGGATCGCCGGACTGCCCTTGCCAGCCCCGCCGGTGGTCGTTGGCGCCTTGCTGGTGATCGCAATGACTGTTGGATATATCACGGTCGATAAATTCGCCTCACACCGGGCGTCGAAATCGAAACCGCTCTGTGGTGGTCCGACAGGAGAGGCCCCATCAAAGGAAAGGAACGCAATATGACTGAAAGCTTTCTTGGTATTGCGATGGGGCTGTTGATCGGCGCCGGATGTCGGTGGTTCGATATCCCCTTGCCGGCGCCGCCAAAATTTGTCGGCGCGCTTCTGGTGGTGGCAATGACTGTGGGGTTTATCGGGACCGATTACCTGGTGCGTGACTTCAGCGCGACGAATAGGACGGGTGATATCTCGGTTTCGAATTCGGTTACGCAATGAACGATCGCTATCATGATATGGGCTACCTGATTGCCCGTATTTTTCTGGCAGCTGTCTTTCTGTACAGCGGAGCGATCAAAGCGACTGACTGGAGCGGAAGCCTGACCGAGGTAACGGCGCTAGCTCTCCCGCTACCGGAACTCAGTCTGGCCCTGACGATTATCGTCCAGATCGCCGGTGGTATTGCTCTTATATCCGGGCGCTATATCATCCTTGCCGCCGGTGCTCTCGCCGTGTTCACGGTATTTGCAACGCTTCTCGCCCATGATTTCTGGAACTATTCCGAATTGCAGCAGCAGCGGCAGCTCACAACCGCCCTGGAGCATCTGGCAATTATTGGCGGATTTATCCTGATCGCGCTGTCAGGTCCCGGACGGTATCGATTGGGAGGTAAGGCTTGACCCTATGCCTGCTTTTGCGTCGTGTCATTTTTACCGGATTGCTCGTCTCCGCATGTATTTTGGGAGCGATCCTGCCAGCATTGTCGGAGGCAACCCAAAGCCCGGCTTTCCAGAAACTGCGGTTTAATGAAGACTATCGGTTCTACGCCGATCAAGAGCCCGGCAATTTTTTGGAGGATATAAAATATATTCCATTCGGCGGAAACGGCAATTTTCTGTCGCTTGGCGGGGAAATCCGGGAACGTTACGAATATACCGAAAACCCCAGCTTTGGTGCGGATCCGCAGGACAAGAACGGTGTTTGGCTGCAACGACTTGTCCTGCAGGCGGATGTCCACTTGGGAGAGCATTTCCGGATTTTCTCCCAGCTCTCCAGCAGTTTGAGTGCCGGACGCAATGGCGGCCCAAGTCCGGTTGATGAAGACCGGCTAGATTTGCAAAATGCGTTTATTGATATTGCGACGGCGCCCGCTGTCGAGGATATGGTGAGGCTCCGTGTCGGCCGGCAGGAAATTTCCCTGGGATCCGGCCGCCTGGTCGATGTTCGTGAAGGACCTGATGTCCGGCGAAATTTTGACGGTTTGCGCTTTGACATTGGTGAGAAAAAGGGTTGGACGTCGTCGATCATCGCCCTCCGGCCCGTCGTTCCCTCCGAAGGCGTGTTTGATGACAGAACAAACCGCGACCAGGCCCTCTGGGGAGCCTATGCGACGATCCCGTCCGATTTTCCAACGTCTCATTCGGATATGGATATCTACTATCTTGGATATCAAAGCGAAAATGCTGTTTTTGTCCAGGGCACGGCGGACGAGGTCCGGCATTCTCTCGGCATGCGACTGTTTGGCGATAAGGTCGGGTGGGACTGGAACTGGGAAGCGGTGGGTCAATTCGGGACCTTCGGTGATAGCGACATCGTCGCCTGGACGCTTGCGATGGATACCGGCTACCAGATAGCCGATTTCACCTGGAAACCGAGGTTTGGCGCTTCCATCAATATTGCGTCGGGAGATCATTCGGCCAGCGATGGTCAGTTGAATACTTTTAATCCGCTTTTTCCGCGCGGAAATTACTTCTCCAATGCCGCGGTTTTGGGACCGCGAAATTTCTTTAACCTGAATCCTTCAATTGAGGTTCATCCAAGCTCGATTTTGACCATGGGAGCCAACGTCAACTTCTTCTGGCGTCTGGAGACGAATGATGGTGTCTACACGCCGTCAGGCAGTATTTTGCGAGCACCCAATGGCTCTGATAAACGCTATGTTGCGACGGCAATATCTGCTAATATTTCAGCGCAGCTTACCGAAAGATTTTCCTTGGAAGCAGTTTATACTCATATGCAGCCGGGCACATTTATCAAGGCGACCGGAGCGGATGATCCAATAAATTTCTACGAATTCACCGCCAAATTTCGTTTTTGACCGGTGCTTTTATAGAACACCTATTGTCAGTGATGCCAGAGGATGAAAAATGCAAATGTTTTGTGGTAGCAGAGTATTACGGGAACTTATTAACTGTAAATGTGGGGGATTCTTGGGTGTTGCAGCGGCTCTGCTGACAGTTGCCGCGCCGGTCGGCATGGCCTGGGCCCAGTCCGCCGCTCCCGCAGTGACTGTTGCTATTCCCCTGCAACGCGAAATTGTTGAATATACCGAATTCACAGGGCAATTTGCGCCGGTCGAGTATGTCGAGCTGCGCTCCCGCGTCAGTGGCTACTTACAGGAAATAAAATTTGAAGACGGGCAGATCGTCAATAAGGGAGATCTACTGTTCGTGATTGATCCACGTCCATTCGAGGCGGCGCTTGCTTCCATGCGGGCGCAATTGACGCAGTCGCTTGCTCGTGTCGAGCTGGCGGACAAGCAGCTACAACGCGCATCGAAACTGCGCGAGAAGGATTTCGTCGCCTCCAGCACCTATGACGAGCGAGTGCAGGAAAAACGCGTTGCGGCGGCGGCTGCTGAAATCGCCCGGGCGGACATCAAGTCCGCGGAGCTGGATATCGAATTTACGAAAATTCTAGCCCCGGTGACAGGCCGGATCAGTCGGCATGAAGTCAGTGTCGGCAATCTGGTGAGCGGCGGCGTTGGCGCGGGCAATACGCTGCTAACGTCTATTGTGTCGATTGATCCGATTTATTTCATATTTGATATGAGCGAGTCGGCGTATCTCGGATATCAGCGTGCGCTTCAGTCGGGGACGCTGCAATCGACGCGCGAGGCGATACCCGTTTTTACGCGGCTGACCGATGAGCCGGACTGGCCGCGTGAGGGGACTCTTGACTTCGTTGACAACCAAGTCAACCGCACTTCCGGGACGATCCGTATGCGAGCGATTTTTGCAAATAAGGACGGATTTCTGACGCCGGGCCAGTTCGGGCGTATCCGGGTACCGGGATCGGATAAATATATAGCCATGCTGATACCGGATGAGGCCATCGTTGCGGATCAGTCCAACAAGATTGTCATGACTGTCACCGCCGATGGCACCGTGGTTCCGAAGATCATCCGTCCAGGACCCACCTATGACGGACTGCGGATTGTCCGCAATGGCCTCGAGCCCGGGGACCGGATCATCATTGACGGATTGATGCGAGCCCGGCCCGGCGCGAAGGTCACGCCGCAAGAGGGCGAGATTAAAGGTGCCGGTGAACGGCGACCGGGGTAACGGCCATGAAATTTGCCCATTTCTGCATTGACCGGCCGATTTTTGCTTCCGTTCTGTCAATCCTGATCACGATCATCGGTATTGCCGCCTATCTGACCCTGCCGGTAGCGCAGTACCCCGAGATCGCGCCGCCGACCATTGAGGTTCGGGCCGTTTACCCGGGCGCTTCAGCCGATGTTGTGAGCGAGACCGTTGCCACCTTGCTCGAGCAGGAGATAAACGGCGTTGAAAATATGCTCTATATGTCGAGCCAGGCCACCGGGGACGGCCAACTTGCGCTGCAGATTACCTTCGAGCTCGGAACCGATCTAGATGCCGCGCAGGTGTTGGTGCAAAATCGCGTCTCGATCGCCGAGCCGCGGCTGCCTGAGGAGGTCCGTCGCATCGGAGTGACGGTGCGCAAGAGTTCCCCGGACCTGATGATGGTGATCCATCTCAGCTCGCCAGATGCGAGCCGTGATCTTCTGTATATCTCGAACTATGCCACTTTGCAGATCCGCGACGTTCTGGCTCGCCTTGACGGAGTCGGGGATGTCCGCGTCTTCAGTGCCCGCGACTATGCGATGCGTATTTGGCTGGATCCTGAGCGGATCGCGGCGCGCGGGTTGACGGCGACCGACGTGGTGGCGGCGTTAAGGGCGCAGAATGTGCAAGTCGCCTCGGGTGTTCTCAACCAGCCGCCGGTGCCGCAGTCGGCGGCATTCCAGATCAATGTCGAGACTTTGGACCGCCTGGAGACTGTCCGGCAATTCCGTAATATCGTTGTCCGTGCCGATGCGGATGGTCGCGTTACCCGGCTTGACGACATCGGGCGCGTCGAGCTCGGGGCGCAGGATTATACGACCAACGGCTATCTTGATACGCGCGAAGCGCTACCGCTTTTGGTGTTTCAGCGGCCGGGCTCGAATGCGCTGGAAACAGCCGATCATTTGAAAACGACGATGGAGCGGCTTTCCAAGTCTTTTCCGTCCGGGCTGCAATATGATATCGTCTACAACCCGACGGATTTCATCCAGCAATCGGT
>NZ_JBDNHC010000146.1:0-11961 GCF_041689005.1 Sneathiella sp. | reverse complement strand
GACCATACAATTCCACTTGCTTCATCCCCGCCCTCTGCAAAAAGCAGAAAGCTTACCACTGGCGGATTTTTACTCCGGCCAACAACCAGGAAATCTGGCCGCTTCAGTGGTGGATAATTGCTCCGGCGTTCTCATGCGCTGAAACCTTTAGTAAAATGGGCAAGCGCAAGTACAACGGCCTGAATGAAAGTAGCTAGGAAATTCGGCAATTATGGGAGTTAATTTGACAATGCCGTTTACTAAATTACCGGTCGAGGAGTTAAATTTCTCGCAGGCTTGTTCCATGCCGGGAGAAATGATAATTTTACGTTTACTTGACATAACAAACCTTTTTTATGGCTTCAGCGATGTTCTTAGCATCTGGCAAATAGTCACGTTCCAACCGGTCATTGTAAGGCACAGGCATATCAATGGCGCCTATCCGCCCAACGGGGGCATCAAGCCAGTCGAATGCCTCTTCACTTATCGTGGCGGCAATCTCGGCTCCGATACCGCCAAAGCGAACGGCTTCATGAACAACAACGGCACGATTAGTCTTCTTCACGCTGTTGATAATTGATTCCATGTCCAATGGTTTAATTGTTCGAGGGTCAATAATTTCAACGGAAATCCCCTGCTTTTCCAGACGGTTCGCCGCCTGCTCTGCGCGCTCTACCATTGCCATCAGGGCGATTACTGTACAATCGGTTCCTTCCCTGACAATGCGCGCTTTTCCGGGTTTAATTACGTAAGGCTCCTGTGGAACTGGTGTTTCACCGCCCTGATAAAGCAGTTTATGTTCAAGGAATACTACGGGATTGTCTGAACGGATTGCGGCAGCCATCAGGCCCTTTGCGTCATAGGCATTAGAAGGCATATAGACTTCCAATCCGGGCACATGCGCAAACCACGCCTCAAGCGATTGACCATGCTGAGCGGCAAGTCGAATGCCAGCGCCCTGCGGCCCCCGAAAGACTACCGGTACCTTCGGTTTGCCCCCCATCATAAAGCGGGCTTTTGCCGCCTGATTAACAATTGCATCCATCATTAATGCAACAAAATCAAAGATCTGTATTTCAACAATGGGGCGTAAACCCATCATAGCTGCACCAACGCCGCAACTGGAAATGGCCCCTTCTGCTATCGGTGTATCGCGAACCCTTTCGCCGCCAAAAATCTGTTGTAGATCGCGTGTGAGACCAAAGATACCGCCTGTCTTGCCAACATCTTCACCAATAAGGATCACATTCTCGTCGCGCTCCATTTCCTGCTTCATTGCCTCGTTAATGGCCTGGCTATAGGTCAAGTTTCGATTGCCAGCAGGAGGTTCTGCCAATTGTAGCTCCGTGCTTTTCACCGTCACTAGTGATTTGGCAGCATCCAGAGTTGGCTCGTCACATTCCGCTGCCCATTTTATGGCGTCCTCAAGTTCGATTGCAGCAGAATCGATAAGTTCTTTATACTTAAGGTCGTCGATTGCGTGTCGTTCTTTAAGCTTGTCGCGCAAACGGTCAATAGGATCTCCAAGCCGCCATTCCAATTCTTCTTCTTCAGCCCGGTAAGAGGGTAGATTAGCTCGCATTGAATGATCTCCCCAACGATATGTCATTGCTTCGATCAAGGTAGGTCCTTCCCCAGATCGGGCACGCATAGCAGCTCGCAAGACAGTGTCGTGAACGGCAGCAACATCATTGCCGTCAATCAAATGCCCGGGTATGTCATAAGCAACAGCCCTTCGCGCAATACCTCCTCCGGAAATGACATCTTTCGTTGCTGTCGTAAGACCGTAATGATTGTTCTCACAGAAGAATATCAAGGGTAGCTTCCATATTGCCGCCAAGTTCAAGGCTTCATGAAAAATACCTTCGCTGGCAGCGCCATCGCCAAAAAAAGCGATTCCGACGGCATTCGTATTCTTTATTTGTTCTGCCAGTGCCGCGCCCGTACCAAGCCCCATTCCAGCGCCAACAATACCGTTGGCGCCTAAAATATTACGTTCAAAATCAGCGATATGCATCGAACCGCCCAAACCAAAGCAATAACCATTAGCTTTGCCTAGAAGTTCTGCCATCATGCGATTGATATCGGCACCCTTGGCGATAGTATGGCCATGCCCCCGATGGTGGGTAAGAATAAAATCGTTATCTTCCAATGCATGGCAGGCACCAGCAGCAATTGCTTCCTGGCCAATGGAAGAGTGAGCGGTCCCCTTAATCTTACCTTGATCGAATAAATCGATTGTGCTCGTTTCAAATTGCCGGATACGCAACATCATCGTCAGCATATCCAACAAATCTGTATCTGCCAGCTGATTGGAAGGAGGGACGGTTTCCGCAAAATTCAAAATGTCGATGGATTGCATCTGCTCACCCGTAAACCAAGTTGGGAAGCCACAGCGACAGGCCCGGGAACAGGACAATAATCAGTAATCCGATTAATTGCAGTCCAATAAAGGGCCACTGAGCCGAAAAGATATCCTGTAGACTGACCTCTGGCGGTGCCGCCCCTTTCAGATAAAAGCAGGCGGGTCCAAAGGGAGGAGACAAATAAGCAATCTGCATCGAAAGGTTGAACACGATTCCGAACCAGATTGGATCATACCCTAAAGTCAAAAGTGTCGGCAGAAAAATTGGCATAGTAAGAAACAAAATGCCGATCCAGTCAATGAACAGTCCGAGCAAGATAAACACACCAATCATAACGGCAAGAATAACAACTGGTTCGGAAGAAATGCCACCCAGCAATCCCTTGGCAAAAGCAAGGCCACCGAGCAAATTATACACACCAATCAGTGCATTGGTGCCGAAAACGAGCCAAAAGACCATGCCGCATGTTTTCATCGCCTGAACAAGAGCACCGTTGATCATTTCCAGGGTCAGAGATCCTCTGGCCCAGGCGGCGATAATGGTCCCTGCGACACCCAGTGCTGCAGATTCAGTTATGGAAGCAAATCCAGCATATATAGAAATCAGGACAGACAAAGCGATCATTATCGGGAGAATAACTCCGCGCAACAACGCAAGCTTTTCGATAAACGGCATCTCGCGTTCTTCTGGTCCAAGCGTAGGGCCCAGCGCAGGATTTACAGAGCATCGAATTACAATATATCCGATATAAAGGCTGGCTAGAAGCAATCCTGGAACGATCGTTGCCAGAAAAAGATGCGATATGGAAACTTCCGCTGTGATTCCATAAAATATGAGAATGATACTGGGGGGTATCATTGTTCCTAATGAGCCACCTGCCGTAATAGTTCCGATTGCGAGCTTCTTGTCATAACCAAGTTTCAACATCTGCGGCAGGGCTACAAGGCCTAGCAGAACGATTTCTCCTCCGATGATACCCGTCGTAGCGCCAAGAATTACAGCGACGAATGTGGTTATAACTGCGACGCCACCTCGCATGCCACCGGCCCAGATATGAAAGGCTCGATAGAGATCGCGGGCAATACCCGATCGTTCCATGATTGATGCCATGAGAATAAACATGGGGACAGCAACTAACGAAAACGAATTGAGGAATTCAGCCGTTCGACTGCCAATTATGAATAATCCACCGGTGCCATAATAGGTGACCGCTAAAACTACGGCAATCGAGCCTGACACAAATGCCAACGGCACACCGACTGCTAACATGCCTATCATCACAACGATAAGCACTAAGGATAAGGTTGCTATTTCCATTCTGTTTAATCTGTCTGAATTTGGCG
This sequence comes from Sneathiella sp., assembly GCF_041689005.1. GTDB lineage: Bacteria > Pseudomonadota > Alphaproteobacteria > Sneathiellales > Sneathiellaceae > Sneathiella. The sequence goes on along the minus strand of NZ_JBDNHC010000146.1, from coordinate 8,273 downwards.
TTGAAATAGCTTTTGTATAAGCACTATAAGGAACAGAGTAGTCCCGACAAACAGAGCAAATTTTATAAAAGATGGCGATGGCGTATTCCAAGTACTGCCTGATCGTTCAGGATCCCAAGTACCGTCGGCTGTGAACTTGAACAACGAATTGTTCGTCATCTGCCAAGCAGAAAATGCCAACCCCGTCAGATAAATTATCCCTGCGGAAGCACTAACTAAATTCACTAATATTGTCATTTTTGGTCCCAGATGATCGGCTATGGCCGTGACCCGCATATGTGAATCATCCGCCATACAATAGGCGCCGCCGAAGACAAAGGCAGTTGCTGCTATAATACCGGCTATTTCATGTGCCCAGATTGTAGGGGCATTAAAACCGTAACGTGCGACAACCTCATAAGTCATCATCACAACAATAATAATAAAGCCCCACGCCAGTATGCGACCAAGCTTAAGTGTATATTTGTCTACGAAATTCATTGATGGGTGCCCGAGATAAGAGAGGACATGACAATTTTTATCACGTCCTCTCTGAGTTGGCTGTCTAGTTCAATTTAAGCTTGGCCATAAACGCCTGATGGCTTTTCACAATAGCATCGGCTTCTGCGCTTCTTGACCCCCAGTCAGCCCAAACGTCTTTCAGCATAGCGCGGAAAGCGCTGGCATCCTTTTCCCCAAATACGATGAATGTGACGCCAAGTTCATCTTTGGCCTTTTTTGTGGCGGCAGCATCTTCTGCAGTCAAAGAAGTCTGTAATTGTTTAGACATCGCCTTACAGGCGTCCGTAAATTTCGCCTGATTATCAGGCGATAAAGCATCCCACTTTGCTTTTGACAACGACATCTCGGTTGTCGCCATCGAGTGACGTGCAAGGATGGAATACTTCGCTTTGTTATGCATGCCAAGGGCAACATTTAAACTTACATTTGCAAGATCTGTTGCATCGAGAACCCCGGTTTCCATTGCCGTTACAGATTCTCCAACTCCCATTTTTACAAGAGACGCACCCGCGCGACTAAGCAGATCAGACGCAAGCCCTCCCGGAGCGCGCATTTTCAGCCCCTTAAAATCACTAATCGTGTAGATAGGTACGGTTGACGGAATTTGTTCTGAAGGCCAGTAAACGGGGCAAATAAAATGTAACCCATATTTTTCATACAGGGTTTGCGCAAGTGCCAGGCCACCACCTTCTGTAAACCAACGATCACGGGTTGCCGGATCAGGATATGCGGAAAGCGTGTCACCAAGCACACCCATAGCCGGATCTTTACCGGCAAAATAAGTGGGCGCGGTATATTGGCCGTCAAGCAAGCCATTCTGGACGGCTTCCAGAGTTTCCGTGGCACCGACAACGGATTTTCCAGGCAGAACAGTAATATCAATTCCGCCGTTCGTATCTTCCTTTAATTTGGCTGCCATTGCTTCGAATGCCTTGGTCGTTGTCGCATTTGCACCAAGAAAAGTCTGCATTTTGAATTGTTCAGCCTGAGCCGTCGCTGTAAAGCAAATTGCGAGTGTACTTGCTATTACAAGCTTCTTTATGGTTTTTATCGACATGTTTTTCCCCTCTGATAATGACAATTTTCTTTATTGATCGAAATTATGCCGCGATATTAACTTTCCCCATTTTGAGAATTTCGCGTGTTTCTTCTACTGTAGCCGGTTCACGACCCAGCGCTCGGGCTTGTTCCACGACTTTTGCTATAATTTCCGCATTCGTTGGTGCGCCGTATTCGGCGTAAGGATAATCGCCCAGCCCGATCGAAATATGTCCACCAGCTTTGACAATCTTCTCGGTGAGTAGCAATAAGTTGCCTTTGTAATTGGAAACCGTCCAAACGATTTCCCGGTCTTTTGGCAAAAAGGTCGTATGCGCATCCAGCCCTTCGGGGGTTCCCGGGTGGCCAGCCAACATAATCCCGTCAGTGAGACAAAAAAGGACATAGGCGGGTTCCGGTATGACACCCATTTTCATGAACGCTTCTATTTGCCGGGTGAAACTGACATTCCAGGAAACTAGATATTGCTTTAGCCCAAAATGTTTAATTCGATCCGCAAAATACATAAGAGTGGCAGTTGAATTTTTGTAAATAAGATCGGTTGTGTCAAATTTTCCCTCTTCTGGATTCCACCAATCCACATTAACGCTTCCCACATCCATAGGGGCAAAATCAGGAGCCGTACTGGCTTCTTTCATCATCTCTTCTACAGCTGAAAACCGTTCTCGAGCGTCTGCATCATTCGCGACATAACCAAGTGTTGGATGAAGTAGAATGGGACACTCGGCACGGATCCCCGCATTTGTTTCAAGATAGAATTCTGCATCATGCTCCGGCGCGCCGTCGGCTTTACGTCCGTGATAATGAGCAATAGAAGCACCTTCGTCATAACAGGCTTTAGCGTCACGGATAATCTCCGCTGGCAGGAAAGGAACATTTGGATTTTCGTCCCGTAGCGCAAGTTCGTTTACGCGTGCTTCAATGATGATTTTATCCGACACCGTTCATTCTCCCAGACGTTTAACTTCGTTTTCTGTTTATTTATCGTTCGATAAAATCAGACTTTAGGTATAGTGTCTAGTCAAAATATGAAAATAATGTTGCGTATTTCTGAATTTACTATTACTAAAGTTATATTTATAAAGAAATGAATCAACAAAAGAGAAATAATTAAATTGAAAAAAAATTTGCCCACTATCTCCGAAATACAAAGTTTCCCCGATCTTTTTAGTAGTCATTTTCCGGGTCACACAATGCAACGGGTTCGTACGGTAGACGGTAAATATCGCTATAACTATGTAAGCCCAGGCATACGCGAACTTGGTCTTGATCCGGATGATTTGATTCAGCGAGAACCTGTCGATCATGAATGGGTTCATTCAGACGATCTTGAAAATTTTATCGCCGCATTAGAAAAATCTGCTCGCGAACTTTCGGTGCTCGATGAAGAAACACGGGTTGAATTTGCAAGCGGTCAGTATAAGTGGGTTCGTTCAATTGGTCATCCAAGACGCTTGCCCGATGGGTCGGTAATTTGGGATGGCGTCGCGCTGGATATAACAGATCGCCGGGAAGCGCTTGAAGCTTTAGAACGTGCTTTGTCTCAAACCCGCCTGGAAGAAATTTCTGATGGACGCTTCTCAGCAATTGCCGCGCGAGATGCGATCTCACCTTTTCAAGCGTTAGATCATGCAATGCAACGTTTAAAAGGAACGCAGTTTTCGGATCGGAGCAAAGCCCAAAGAGAAAATGCTGTGTATTCTGTAGTTACCGCTTTCGACCAATTCGCAAAGAGTTTTGATGCCGCTTTGGGCTTGATAAATGCGAGGCAAGATGAAACAGAGACAAATAATACACTAGACGCAGACGCAGATGCAGATGTCACAGCGAAGGTTGAAATGCTGACAAAACGTCAAAGAGAAGTACTGGATCATTTAAAAAATGGCGCGACCAACCTGGATATTGCCTTGGCGCTTAACATCACTGAAGGCACTGTGAAACAACATGTATCCTCAATTCTCAAGACACTTGGCGTGAAAAACAGAACGAAAGCAGTATCGCATTTTTCTCTTGTTTAAGCGGATATTACGTTGTCACGCTTTAAGGTGACAATTCTTATCTATCTTTGCGAAACATGCTGAGTGTTTTTGAAACACCGTAATGTAAAAACTGATCGTGAATGCCTGATCCCTGCAACGGCGTAGAGTTTCTTTTTTAAAAATTCTTCATAACCACTCGTCCCATTGCAGGCAACTTTTAAAAAACAATCGAATTCGCCTGAAGTGAGATGAACTTCCAGAACTTCTGGAAAGGTTGCCAGTTCTTTGCACACGTCTTCCAGCTGATATCCCTGATGACGTTCCAAGGTGATCTCAACCAGAACAGTTTCAGAATATCCCATCTTCTTTTGATCAACGAGTGCACTATACCCCATGATTAAGCCTTCGCGTTCCAATCTACGAACCCGTTGCCAACAGGGGCTAGGTGACAGCCCAACCTTTTCAGCAAGCTGTATGTTAGAAAGCCGTCCGTCCGCGCAAAGCTCATCCAGGATTTTGATATCTAACGAATCTAGTTCTCGCATGCTCACCACATAGAATTATATTTTTTAATCTATAATTTTTAAAGAATTATATTCTTTAAAGTCAAGAATATTCAATCAAATTTGAAAACAAAAACGGTTGCATGTTTGATAGAATCTTTTTAGACAACTCACCGTAACATCACCAAAAGGATGTTGGCAAAATGAGCACGAAACTACAATTCCGTTCTCCATCCGCGCGCCCTGGCGATGTACCAGACTTTTCTCAGTTTCACGTTTCCGCGCCCGGTGAACTACCTGTGCCTGACTTAAGGTTCGATGCGGTTAATCCTTGGAAATATGCAACCGGATTAATTCGAGTTCTGGATAGTGAGGGCAACGCGACCGGTCCGTGGGCTGACTATCTAGGCGATGACGGCGATGATAATGCAATTCTACTAGGTCTAAAAGACATAATGAAAATGCGGGCCATCGATGCGCGCATGCAAAACGCGCAGCGCCAAGGGAAAATAACATTTTATCTGCAATGCACGGGTGAAGAGGCAATTGGCAGCGGATTTCAGCGAATGTTGTCATCCGGCGACATGAATTTTCCGACCTATCGACAGCCGATCCTATTGATAGCGGCCGATTATCCATTGCAGTCTCTTCTTGGGCAGCTCTATTCCAATCAACTTGATCCACTGCAGGGTCGCCAGTTACCAACTATGCATTCTGCCCGCGATTACGGGTTCTTTACGATCTCGGGCAATCTTGGCACACAATATGTACAATCGGTTGGCTGGGCTATGGCGAATGCTTTAACGAACAATAGCAAGATAGCCGCCGGATGGATTGGTGACGGCGCGACAGCTTCCAACGACTTCCACAGTGCATTGTTAAGCGCCTCGGTCTACAAGCCGCCTGTCGTCTTGAATATTGTGAATAATCAATGGGCCATCTCGACCTATTCGGGCATAGCGAGCGGCAACGGAGTAACGTTTGCTGCACGTGGCATTGGATACGGCCTACCCGCAATTCGCGTTGATGGGAATGATTATTTGGCTGTTCTTGCCGCCTCCAAGTGGGCAATTGCGCGTGCGCGCAAAGGGTACGGACCGACGATAATAGAGTGGCTAACTTATCGCGCAGCAGCTCATTCGACATCCGATGACCCCTCTGCGTACCGCCCTAAAAACGAGGCTGACGCATGGCCGCTTGGAGACCCACTGGATCGTCTTAAGACCCACGCCATAAAACAAGGAATTTGGTCAAAAGAACGCCATACACAGGCAGAAGCTGAATTCATAGCCGAGGTAAAGGAAGTCCAAAAAGAAGTCGAAGCCCATGGCACTTTGATTGATCCTGCCTCGATGTCGCCGGCTGGAATATTCCGCGGTGTCTATGAAAAAATACCGCCGCACCTGAACCGTCAGCGACAGGAAATGGGGTATTAACATGACGAATATGACGATGATCGAAGCAATCCGATCTGCCATGGATGTCATGCTGGACAGCGATCCGGGTGTAGTAGTAATGGGACAAGATGTAGGCTACTTTGGGGGTGTTTTTCGCTGTACTTCAGGTTTGCAGGAAAAATACGGTACGCCGCGCGTCTTTGATACACCAATCAACGAAAGCGCGATCGTCGGCATGGCCATTGGCATGGCAGCTCAAGGGATGAAACCCTGTGTCGAGATGCAGTTCGCCGACTACGTCTTTCCAGCGTTTGATCAGATCACACAAGAAGCCGCCCGAATTCGGCATCGTTCAAATGGTCAGTTCAGCTGTCCGATGGTTATCAGAATGCCAACAGGTGGGGGCATTTATGGAGGCCAAACCCATAGTCAATCTCCAGAAGCACTTTTTACACATGTGGCCGGATTAAAAGTTGTACAGCCCTCAACCCCGCGTGATGCGAAGGGGCTGTTGATTGCGGCAATGAATGATCCAGATCCTGTTATATTTCTAGAACCCAAGCGCATCTATAACGGTCCTTTTTACGGAGATCATTCAGCTGAATCAATTGGTTGGGGAAGCCATCCCGGCGGTGATGTCGAGGATGATCTTTTCACCATCCCGCTTGGAAAGGCAGATATTCGTCGTGCCGGCAATGAGGTGACGATTCTGTGCTACGGCACAATGGTCTATGTTGCAGAAAGGGCTACCGAAAAAACGGGAATAGACGCTGAAATCATTGACCTCCGCAGCCTGCTACCGCTCGATCTTGATACGATTACAGCATCGATTAAAAAAACTGGACGCTGCGTTGTTGTTCACGAAGCAACCCGCACGTCGGGCTTTGGCGCAGAACTAATCGCAGAGATACAGGAGGCATGCTTCTATCATCTGGAAGCCCCTGTTCAGCGCGTCACTGGTTGGGATGTCCCTTACCCACATGCACAGGAATGGGATTATTTTCCCGGCCCCGATCGGGTTAGCCGTGCGATGCGTCGCGCTTTGGAGGCGTAAGAAAATGAATATGATAATAGTTCATTTGCCGGATGTAGGTGAAGGTGTAACAAACGCAGAAATTGTGGAGTGGTTTGTCTCTGTTGGCGACTTTGTACAAGAGGATGATCCAATCGCGGCGGTTATGACCGACAAGGCCACCGTTGAGATACCATCAATCAGCACGGGCAGGATCACTTGGATAGGCGCCGAAATTGGGGATGCCGTTGCCGTCGGCGCGGAACTAGTTCACATTGAAACCAAAGATGCAGTCAAAAAGGGGAACAACTCATCGTTCTCCAAGCCTGCTGTTGCGGTACAGCAAATAATTGAGGTTCCGTCAAAAGAACCTTTAGAATCTACGAAAATGGAGCCACATACGCAGCCGAAGCATATTCTTCGACACGGAGATAAACCGCTCGCAGCCCCTGCTGTTCGTAAACGTGCACAGGACGCATGTATTGATTTACAGCAGGTAACGGGCACAGGCCCCGCGGGTCGGATCACACATGAAGATCTGGATAGCTTTATCGCTCAGAGCAAAGCATTTGAGCCAAAAATCGGCAAAGTGCCGGCAAGTGGCGGCTCGGATATCAAAGTTGTCGGCATGCGGCGCAAGATCGCCGAAAAAATGGCGCTTTCGAAAACTCGTATCCCGCATATCACCCTGATTGAGGAAATTGACGTTACAAGCCTTGAAACTCTTCGCGGCGATTTGAACTTAAGCTACAATCAAGATCGCTGTAAGCTTACGATCTTGCCATTTATGATACGTGCTGTTGTCATAGCTATCGCCGAACAGCCCCAGATGAATGCCCGCTACGACGACGATACGAATACTATTCATCAAATTAACGCTGTTCATGTTGGTATCGCAGTACAAATGCCGGCAGGTCTCACCGTCCCTGTTATCAATCATGCCGAAGCCAACAGTCTTTGGGACAATGCTAACGAGATTAGTCGTCTATCCCAGGCGGCCCGCGATGGCAAATCTAGTCGTGAGGAGCTGACTGGCTCCACGATTACCATTACGTCACTTGGTCCATTGGGCGGATTTGCCACAACCCCAATCATCAACTACCCAGAGGTTGCAATAATAGGTGTGAACAAGATTGCAATTCGACCCATGTGGGATGGACAAGCTTTTCAACCCCGTAAAATTATGAACATTTCCTGCGCTTTCGATCATCGGGTTATCGATGGCTGGGATGCGGCGGTATTCGTGCAAAAACTGAAAACACTGCTGGAAACTCCTGCTTTGATGTTTATTGAGGACTAGGACATGACCGAAATCTATTGCCAGCTCCTTATCATCGGCGGCGGCCCCGGCGGTTATGTCTGCGGCATCCGTGCCGGTCAGCTTGGAATCGACGCCATTGTAGTCGAAGAATCTCACCCCGGCGGAACATGCCTCAACGTTGGTTGTATCCCGTCAAAGGCATTAATCCATGCAGCAGATGAATATCATAAAATAACGAGTATCTCAAAGGGACCGCTCGGGATTACAACCAGATATTCAAAAATTGATCTAGCAAAAACAATTAAGTGGAAAAACGGCATTGTCTCACGGCTTAATCAAGGCGTCTCCGGCTTGCTTAAAAAGGCGGGCACGCAGCTTATTATTGGCTCTGCTAGCTTCCTGGATGGTAAAACCGTTCAAGTTAATACGTTGGAAGGGACTAAAACCATTCGTGCTGAGAACGTTGTTATTGCCACAGGATCCACTCCCATAGAACTGCCCATTCTTCCCTTTGGCGGCAAGGTTATCAGCTCCACTGAGGCTTTGGCGCAGAACAAGGTG